>CAYVYS010000102.1:0-1501 GCA_964455815.1 uncultured Gammaproteobacteria bacterium | reverse complement strand
TTAGAGGCCAAAGACTGCGCTGTTCGCGCTGCGCTTTAGATTTTAATAATGGGGTTAATGGTAGGTAAATTATGAGCATTTGCTTAACCAAAGATGAGTTGCAAGAACTAACCGGCAAGGTTCGTCCATCAGCGCAGTCTCGCGCTCTAAACACTATGGGCATTGACTACACAACTAGACCTGATGGGACTATTGCGGTGTATAGGCATACAATAGAGCCGAATACTAAAGCAAAGAAACAATCAGCACCGGATTATGACGCTTTGAACGATGTCGCCTAGAAAACGTAAAAAAATCAATAAAGGACTACCGACCGGTTGGCGCTGGCGTGGTAAACGACTTTATTACATGGTGCCAAAATCAGCGCGTCAACACTGGGACAATAAAACAGAATTTCCACTCGGTGGCTCATTATCAGAAGCCTATAAAACGTGGGCTATTCGCCTGGGTGAACAAGATCGCGGAACCATTAAGACGTTCACACAGCTCTGTGATCGTTTTGTGCTTGAGCACATACCATCACTATCGCCAAAGGCGCAAGAGTCCTATCAGCTAGCTGTTACGCGCATACGTGTGGTTTATGGCCCTACCGATGTATCGTTAATGACCCAAGAAGTTGCCAAAACATTTCACGCCGCTTTAGTTCGCCAAAAATCAGTAGCAACCGCAAAATCAACTATCAGCGTTCTTAAAACTATGATGAGTAAGGCGGCTGAATGGGGAGCCATTAGTACCAACCCCCTGCTTGGTATGCGGTTTGAATCAGCCGGTAAACGTGAGCGATATATCCAAGATTGGGAGATTCAAGAAATATTGAAACTCAAGCCCAGCGCTAACAATTCACGCGGTACTGAGTTGTTACTGCCATACGTGAAGCTCAAGCTAATGACTGGATTGAGGCGTGGTGATTTGCTTCGTTTGAAGTTATCCGATCTCAAGGATGACGGCATACACGTACAGCCACACAAGACCAGAGGAACCAGCGGTAAGCGCCTAGTGTTTCTCTGGAATGACGACCTTAGAGCCGTTGTGCGCGACATACAGGCTATTCCACCACGACGGATAGGTGATGCTCCGCTATTTGTTAATCGCAAGGGTATGCCATACATAACCAGTGACGGTCGTGCTAATGGGTTTGATAGTGTTTGGCGTCGATTTGTACAGCGCGTAATTACTGATACCGAAGTTGATGAGCGGTTCCAAGAAAAGGACATACGAGCAAAGGTTGGCTCTGATGCAAAAACCACAATCGAGGCACAAGAGATGTTAGGCCATTCGTCACCAGCGGTTACAGAGAAGCATTATCGACGCAAGCCAACGGTTATCAAAACACCAAAATTGCGGAAATGAATCGGAGAAGAATAAAAGTATCGGAAGTTGTAGAGCTTAACTGTTCTCTACAACCCTTTAAAAATGGTGCGCCCGGAAGGACTCGAACCTCCGACAACCTGGTTCGAAGCCAGGTATTTAAAATCGCACAAACCGCTAATTATAAAGCAGT
>CAYVYS010000101.1:0-1559 GCA_964455815.1 uncultured Gammaproteobacteria bacterium | reverse complement strand
GCTAAGCCGCTGATCGCGGTCATAAAGCTCCAGATAAAAATGGCTAACGACACAATATTGCGACGATTTCCACTGTCGGCCCATCGCGCAATCGGCAGTCCAAAGGACACATAGAATAAAGCAAACGTAAAACCGGTTAGCAGCCCCAATTGCTTGTCTGATAAACCAAGGTCGGCCTTAATCGATTCCTGTAGAATGGCGAGCAGCTGTCGATCAATGAAGCTAAAACAATAGACAAGAGTCAACACAAAGAGTGCGTAATAGGACGCTCTGGAAGATTCGTAGGGGTTCTCGCTGCTATTGGGTGCAGGTGCACTTTGAGCCAGTTCATTTTTCTTGTTTTCAGACATATCGCTCGCTCTATTCGGTTGGGCCTTACGGCTTAGTGCGTTTAATACTACTAAAAAAAGCCTAAGACACCTAGGAACTTAGTATAAGGAACACAAGAAAACAGGTCGTCGGAGTCATATCACCCACGGACGAAACCAAGCGTCGATTGTCTATAGACGCAATTTACTAACCATGGGAGTAATCGCATTTTCGATTAAAAAATTATCGTAAGCTAACATTATCAACTTGTAACCACGCTGCAGTAATTCCTGCCCCCTCTCGAGAGAGCCTGCATATCCACCCAAATCAACGCCCTTAGCCAGCACCGCATCTTCAATCTGTTTAACTGCCTGTCGAACCATTGGGTGATCAAACTCGCCGGGAAAACCTAAACTTTGAGAAAGATCGTAAGGCGCAACAAACACAACATCAACGCCATCTACTTTCAAAATTTCATCCAGCTCTTTAATCGCATCAATATGCTCGATCATGATTATCTTCAGGATTGCCTCATCTGCGTCAATAGCGTATTCGACCATGCTTCTTTGCCAACGATAACCCGCATGAATAGGCCCAAACCCTCTGTTGCCCAATGGCGGGTAGAGTGCCGATTGAACCGCACACTTAGCCTCATTGGCATTCATAATTAACGGAAAAAACAGCCCCAAAGCGCCCATATCCAAAGGCATTTTGGCCAACCACTTCTCGCCCGCTGCCAATCTCACCAGCGGCACGCAACTTGACCCTTGGGTCGCAGCAATCATCGCTTGGGTGGATTCTGGCCCGATCGGACCGTGTTCTAGATCAACCATCAACCAATCAAAGCCACACTCAATCAACGCTCGCATCAGGTGGGGACTCGGGTTGGTAACGGCCGTACCAATTACCGGAGACCCGTTGGCCAACTTTTGCTTGAGGTTATTAACCAGTTTCTTCATTCGATTTAACCCTTATTCTCTATGTTTTTTTTGAACAAGCTTACGTCCTAAGGCAGACAATCCGGACGCAAATCGATCCCCATAAAATTCAGATTATCACACCGCTGATTAGAGTGACTGTCGTCTGATTGACAGTTAAATTCGTGAAAACTTGCTAAATTTATTCTAGTTGGCCCGAAGCAAGTCGGGCATGATGATAGAATGCGTTAGACGCTATATATCACTGCGAACTATTAAAATAATTATAGCGAAATAATGAGGGAAGAAATATGAAAAAAATCAAATGCGCTC
>CAYVYS010000100.1:0-1752 GCA_964455815.1 uncultured Gammaproteobacteria bacterium | reverse complement strand
CAAATTCGATTAAATCACTAGCGATGATACGAACCAGAACTGTGGTCGGTGTTTCTGCGGTGCCGGTAGTTGTCGAAGTACACCTCGCAAACGGGCTGCCTTCATTTTCTACAGTAGGGTTGCCAGAGACCGCAGTGAAGGAAAGTAAAGATCGTGTACGCGGCGCGATTATTAACTCAGGGTTTGATTTTCCAGCAAAACGTATTACGGTGAACCTCGCGCCTGCTGATTTGCCTAAGACTGGCGGCCGTTTTGACTTGCCTATTGCCATTGGAATCTTGATAGCCTCAGGCCAATTAAAAAACACAAACGTCGATCAATTTGAGATGATCGGAGAACTTGCACTAGACGGCCACTTGAGAAAAGTATCGGGTGTATTGCCGACCGCGTTATGTTGTGGGGAGGCGAGTCGAGAGCTCATAGTGCCAGAAGAAAACACATTCGAAGCGAGCCTCGCGGAGACCACCACGACCTGGCAGGCTGACCATTTGCTAACCGTTTGTCAGCACCTTGTTGGCCGAGGTGAGATGGCGCGTTGCATAGCCTCGGGACCTGTTGCATCAGAATCGGTGAGTTATTTGGATTTATCTGACGTTAAAGGGCAGGAGAGGGCGAAGCGAGGTTTGGAAATCGTTGCAGCAGGTGGGCATAGCCTCTTATTTATAGGTCCGCCGGGGACCGGTAAAAGTATGCTTGCGTCTCGATTACCTAGTGTTTTACCGAAGCTTACGCTTGACGAAGCACTTGAAACGGCCGCTATTCAGTCAGTGGCTGAAGGCGAATTTAGTACTTATCAATGGTTGCAACGGCCATTTAGAAGCCCGCATCATTCTGCGTCATCAGTTGCCTTGGTTGGTGGCGGTTCCTACCCTCGCCCGGGTGAGATATCCTTAGCCCATAATGGGGTACTATTCTTGGATGAACTCACCGAGTTCTCACGTTCAGCTTTAGAACAACTTAGAGAGCCATTAGAGACGGGGAAAATTAATATTGCGCGTGCGAGTCAGTCAGTTCAATATCCGGCAAATTTTCAGTTAGTCACGGCCTGCAATCCATGCAAATGTGGGTTTTTGGGTGATGGGACAGATCGCTGCCAATGCAGCGCAGTGAGCATCGAAAACTATCGTTCAAAACTATCAGGTCCAATGCTCGACAGAATCGATATGCACTTGCATTTGCCGCGTGTTGATATGAAAACGTTGCAAAGTAAAGAAGCAAGTGGTGAAACCTCTAAAGTTATTAAAGATAGAGTTGTTGAAGCAAGGCAGCTTCAAATTGAGAGGCAAAATAAGCTCAATAGTCAGCTCTCAAGTAAAGAGTTAGAACATTGTTGTGAGCTTAGTGATGAACATCTTAGCTTTCTTGAAGCTATATGCGAAAAACTGAATATGTCAGCTAGGGCCTACCATCGTATTTTAAAACTCGCTCGTACTATCGCTGATATGTCGGGCGAGACGACAATCAGAAAAAATCATTTATCAGAAGCGATAAGTTTTCGAAGTTTGGATAGAAAATAAATATTGTTACAGTCATGATTGAGTAGAGGGCGTATGAATACCACTAATCATATGCCAAAAAAAAGCCTTACTAGTTCTCTAGCAAGGCTTTTTGCAAAAGCTTAATTTAGCTCAAGAGTTAATTATAGCAATACGATGTTTTCGGCTTGTGGGCCTTTATCGCCTTGCTTAACTTCGAACTCAACCTTTTGGCCTTCTGCCAAAGTTTTGAAGCCGCCGCCAGAGATTGCGCTAT
>CAYVYS010000099.1:0-2079 GCA_964455815.1 uncultured Gammaproteobacteria bacterium | reverse complement strand
GTTTCGAAGCGCCGTGCGCTTCTGGCTCAGGGCTTTTTAGTTTCGAAGCGCCGTTCGCTTCTGGCTCAGGGCTTTTTAGTTTCTAGGGTTTGACGAATTTTGATTTTTAGATTGATTGCTTATTTAGCGGTTGATTGATTACAACCATGGCATAAAATGACGGTATGGCATATTTAGCTCTTGCACGAAAATGGCGACCTAAGGCGTTTACCGAAGTAGTTGGGCAAGGACATGTGGTGAAGGCGCTTTCGAATGCGCTAGACAGTGGTCGAGTTCATCATGCTTTTCTATTTACCGGCACGCGGGGTGTTGGTAAAACAACATTGGCAAGAATTTTTGCTAAATCGTTAAACTGTGAAGAGGGGACCAGTGCTGAGCCTTGCCAACAATGCAGTGCTTGTCTGTCTGTCGATGAAGGTCGTTTCGTCGATTTAATCGAGATTGACGCAGCATCTCGTACTAAAGTTGACGATACGCGTGAATTACTCGAAAGTGTTCAATATGCGCCAACCTCGGGGAAATTTAAGGTCTATTTAATTGACGAGGTGCACATGCTGTCTGGTCATAGCTTCAATGCTTTGCTCAAAACCTTAGAGGAACCGCCGGAGCACGTGAAATTTCTATTTGCGACTACTGATCCGCAAAAATTACCAGTCACCGTCTTGTCGCGTTGCTTACAGTTTAATCTGCGCGCAATGCGCCCTGAACAAGTTGAAAATCAGCTGGTTAAGATTTTAGACAATGAGGCTATAGAGTTTGATCAGGCCGCGTTGCATGCTATTGCGAAAGCAGCGGATGGAAGTATGCGCGACGGATTAAGTTTGCTTGATCAAGCCATCGCTCAAGGCGGAGGTTCGGTGCGCATTGAGGACGTCGAAAGCATGCTCGGCACCATCAAGGCTGAGCACAGTGAAGATATTTTAACTGCATTGGCGACCCAAGAAGTTGACAAAGTGTTAGCGGTAATCGCCGATATGGCAGATAGCGCGGTAGATTTTTCGGTTGCCTTGGACGACGTGCTGATTCAGCTGTACTATCTTTCACTAGCTCAGCTAGCGCCTAACGCCTTGACAGCAATAGACGCTAACGCAAATTTGATTAATACTCTTGCCAAACAGTTGTCACCCGAGACGGTTCAGCTGTACTACCAAATTGGTTTAATTGGTAAGCGAGATATTGCTTTAGCACCTAGTTTGCGTGTTGGTTTTGAGATGGCGTTACTAAGGATGCTGGCCTTTGAGCCCACTGATGGCGAGAGCAGTGCGGCGCCTGCTCCGCTTAAGGTCGAGGATAAAACCCAGGCGGCAGATGCGGTTGCAGCGGCGAGTGTGAGTAACCCAGCGTTAAATTTAAACGCCACTAAACCGCCGCATCAAGAACCTATCCCATCAAGTCTTGCGAATACGATTGGCGAGGTGCAAACAAATAAACCGCAACTCGAACCCCAAGCGGAGCCTGTGCCACAGCCGAGTACGATTGCGGTAACTTTGGCAGGTAATAATAAATGGGGAGAATTACTCGAACAAACTAATTTGTCTGGGATGGCGAAGGAGTTGGCTATGAATTGTGCTTGTGAGCACTTAGAAGACGATAAAATTTCTTTAACTTTGTCGCCTAATCTGCAGCATTTGTTTAAAGATGAACGTTTAGCCGATATTCAAAAAGGCCTTAGAACCGTCGCTAACTCTGAGTTAGTCATAGCATTAGAAATAGAAGAATCAGATCGTGAGACACCGGCCGAATGCCTTAGTCGTTTAGGCTTTGAGCAGCTTGATCAAACAAAGAAGAATCTACACAATGATCCTGGTGTTAAAGCCTTGATATCTGAGTTCGGTGCCACTATAAACGAAGAATCGATTAAACCTGTTTAACTCTCTCTTTTAGCGGTCTAAGAGCTCGAAAAGTAACACGACATAGTTGTATTAAAGGTGAATATTATGAAAGGTGGACTTGGCAATATAATGAAGCAGGCGCAGGCCATGCAAGAGAATATGCAAAAGGCACAAGAGGAATTAGCCAATATTGAAGTTACCGGCGAATCTGGCGGCGGCATGGTTAAGTTGATAATGACTTGTCGTC
>CAYVYS010000098.1:0-2184 GCA_964455815.1 uncultured Gammaproteobacteria bacterium | reverse complement strand
ATTCTAGATGGTTGGCCACAAGTTTCAACGCCAAGTCTAAAGTATGTTCCGCTAATTCCGTTAATGCCGATTGAAACTGATCTACTGCCATAAGTCCTTGTATGAAACTTAAATACAGCTGATACAAATGTTCATTGACGAATCGGCGCAAGCGTTCGAGTTGCTCATCGTATTGCTCTGCTTCAACGACATAGCTACTATCAAACGGTTCTGGATACTGCCACTCATCACGAACAAAGCAATCGATAATATGTGGTGACTGTTTTAGCAAAACCGTCATTGGCGGCGAGTACATCAACGGAGCAATAATATTGTTAAGGAGTTGGGGCGATTCTGCAAGCAGCCTAAAATACTGTTCTCCGATGGGCAAGGACCGAAAAAAATCATGCAAGCGAATAACCACATCATTAGCATCATCACCATTGAAACTACTTAGGTAATCAGCTATCGCGCGAGTCAATGGCACTAATCGGTGGCGCACTTGATTAGAAACACCATAGGTATGATAGCCATCCTCCCAGATGTTAATAACGTCATTTGCTGCGTCACTCAAATCTTTTGGCCAAACTGGCGGGGTCTCGTTAGCGGCTGCTCGCTCAGCAAATAAATCTTCAAAACGTTCATTTACAAAAGACCGAACTTCATTGAGCTGCGTTACTAGCTCTGGCCACGTTGCTACACCTAATAGATGCAATAGCTTCTGCATTTTACTTTCTGATTCAGGAATCAGATGCGTATGCTGATTATCTTGAATTTGAATGGCGTTTTCTAATCGGCGCAAGAAACGATAACAGTCAGCCAATCTTTCACATACATCCTTCGGCAAGCTATCAGTGGTCGCTAATGCGGCCAGTGCATCAACCGTATTTGGGTTGCGCAATTGAGTGATCCGACCTCCCCAAATTAACTGTAAGGCGTTAACTATAAATTCAATTTCTCGAATGCCTCCGCTTCCCAATTTGACATTAAAACCATTCACATCATCATTAATAGGTTCACGCCATTGACGTTGTGTTCGTAACGCCGGGTGCTCTAGATTGATACGCTGTTTTATTTCCGCCAACTCATCAAGTGCCCTATAATCTAAGTTCTGTCGCCATATGAAAGGGTGAAGCTGGTTCAAGAATTCGGCGCCGCATTGTACATCACCTGCCACCACCCTGGCTTTCATGAGCGCCACCCGATGCCACGGTGAGGCTTGATAAAAATAATATTCTGTCGCAGCTTCCGTTGACATTGCCAGCGTGTTGGCTGAAGCATTTGGGCGTAAGCGCCAATCCACTCTCCAAATAAAATTTGAGCGCCCTCCTTGCCCCAATACTTGGGTTAGATTGAGCAATATCTGCTGACAAATATAGCTCCTGCCTAATAATTCAGGCACTGGCAGCAGCTCGGGGTCATAGTAGGCAACCAGATCTACATCGCTGGAGAAATTTAAGTCATAGCCTCCCAGCTTACCCATGCCAAAAATAAACAGACCAGTTACTGTGCCATCGACAAACTGTGGTACTTTTCTGAGCTCTCGATGTTTGTCAATGACGCTGCACCATGCAATACGCAATGCCAATTTAATAGTAGCCTCAGAAAACCGAGTTTGTAATCGACCTCGTTGTTGATGATCTTCTATAGAATTCAGTTCTACCAGTGACCAAATAAAAGCAAAATCCGTTTTTGCTTGTATCAGAAATTGTTCCGCATTTTCTAAATCTAACTCGACGTTTTTCTTCAGTTCAGTCGTTTTTACCAGTTCATAGCGCTCTAAGTGCCGACAAATGTCCTCGAGTTTGGGTATCCACTGTGTTTTGCATTCGAAATCAATCAGGCTTGCGACATCATCGCTCAAGCGCCCCTCTATTCGAGTTAAAAAAGGCGATGACTCTATCTGTTGATTTAAGCTAATTATCTCTATCGCCCTGCAAGCCGTCGTTCCAGTTTTTTGGCTGCATACCAGCAAGATGATTTAATTTCCAAACCTTGCTCATCTGCCCAAGCAAAGCCACTTTCCACTAATTGCGCGGCTACTCCTTGACCACGAAGACTATCCGGCACAAAAGTGGTGTAAAAATCTACTTCTAAATAAGCGGAAGACCTATTAGCGTTCGCTGAAGGCTCTTGAATGTCCGCTGAGGGCTCTTGAATGCCCGCTGAGGGCTCTTGAATGCCCGCTGAGGGCTCCTGAATGCC
>CAYVYS010000097.1:0-2208 GCA_964455815.1 uncultured Gammaproteobacteria bacterium | reverse complement strand
GAGAAGAGTTAGGTGAGGCGACGGTGGCATTCGATCAGGAATATCAGTCGGGTAGTTATCGTGACGAGGTGCGCAAACAATTGGTTTTGAAAAAAGAAGACGACGTTTGGAAAATCCTGCGCGAACATCAGCTCACGCCTTAGTCACTATTAAATCCAATTTTCAAATTCCACTCGCAGATCGGATGCGACCTCAAAGTTTAGACGAGGTTGCAGGTCAGTTACATTTGCTCGCAGCTGACAAGCCACTTTTTCAGGCGTTATCGCAGGGCAAGCTTCACTCAATGGTATTTTGGGGCCCGCCAGGCACTGGTAAAACCACTTTGGCTCGCTTGCTTGCGCAAACGGCTGATGCCGAATTCACTTCTCTTTCGGCTGTGCTATCTGGTGTTAAAGACATTCGACAAGCTGTCGAAACGGCGCAGATACGCCAGCAAGCAGGGCTTGGCACTTCAGTATTGTTTGTTGATGAGGTGCATCGATTTAATAAGGCTCAGCAAGATGCGTTCTTGCCGCATATTGAAGATGGCACCATCATCTTCGTTGGAGCCACAACAGAGAATCCATCATTCGAATTAAACAATGCCTTGTTGTCGAGAGTGCGAGTTTATGTGCTCAAAGCCCTTGATCAGAGCGCTATCGCCAGTCTATTGAAACGAGCGATTGTTGACTCTGAGCGTGGTCTCGGTTCGTTTGACCTCAATGTAGATGAACAGGCGATCTCCTTACTGGCCGCGAAAGCCGACGGTGATGCGCGTCGTGCACTAACCTTATTAGAAGTCGCAGCTGATCTTAGTGAGGATAGAACCATCAAGCAAAGTCACATCGCTGAAGTATTGGCAGGAGGCGACACTCGTCGTTTTGATAAAGGTGGAGACGCGTTCTACGACCAAATATCTGCTTTGCATAAATCGGTGCGTGGTTCTGACCCAGATGCTGCCCTTTATTGGTTATGTCGTATGCTCGATGGCGGTGCCGAGCCGCGCTATTTGGCAAGGCGGCTATTGCGAATCGCCAGTGAGGACATTGGCAACGCTGACCCCAGAGCCTTGCGCCTCTGCCTAGACGCCTGGGAAGCTCAGGAACGCCTGGGCAGTCCAGAAGGGGAGTTGGCCTTGGCGCAAGCGGTTATATATCTGGCCGTAGCCGCAAAAAGTAATGCCGTTTACACCGCGTTTAAGGCTGCTATGCGCGAAGCGAAATCCAGCGATTCTTATGAGGTGCCAATGCATATT
Source organism: uncultured Gammaproteobacteria bacterium (assembly GCA_964455815.1). Classification (GTDB taxonomy): domain Bacteria; phylum Pseudomonadota; class Gammaproteobacteria; order Arenicellales; family Arenicellaceae; genus Arenicella. The sequence goes on along the minus strand of CAYVYS010000097.1, from coordinate 974 downwards.
CGTAATGCACCGACCAAATTAATGCGCGATTTGGCGCATGGTGATGGGTATCGCTATGCGCACGATGAAGCCGATGGTTTTGCGGCAGGCGAAGTTTATTTACCAGAAGAACTAGAAAATAGTGTTTTTTATCAACCAGTTGAACGCGGTTTGGAGATAAAAATTAAAGCCAAATTAGAGCAGCTAAGGTCATTAAATGAAGCAGCTCGAAAAAACTCGTCATAGACCTTTTTGTAGTAAAGACTGACTATTTAAAGGTCGGGTCTAAGTGTCTCATAGGTCGGGCCTGAGTGTCTTAAGTGACTGGATTTATTAAGTTTTTTCACAGTTGATCGATAGAAGCTTAAAAACCGAATTTTCTGCGGTTTTTAAGCTAAAAATACACTAAGATCATGGATTGAGAGCAAATTGCTCCGAAGATATTTTTCAAAGTGTCCTGCTTGTAATACACTGGTAACAAACCAGCAGGCTGGCTCGTGTAGTACTGACCTGTTGGCTGCAACTAACGAATTAAATGCTCTACGTCACCTCGACCATTTATTAGGTGATTAAAGATCCAAAAATTCAAAAAGAGACTCAGCTCAACTCTTGAAGTATTTCTCAGTCAATAAATAAGAACGAGTAAAGGGAGTTGTTATTACAAATCAGAGTAAAGATTTAGTAACAAGAGTCTTTTGAAATAAGAAGAAGTAGGGGCTTTCGATTCAGGTTGCAACCTTATTGAACGTTCATAAACTCAAAATATCTAGAGGTAAAGAGAGAATGAAGTATTACCAACCATTCAAAAAGAGAGCCCTGGCTCTGGCAGTGAGTTCCGCGACGGTACTAGCTGGCGGAATCAGCGCACAGGCTCTCGCACAAGAAGAAGAATTACAAGAAATTGAAGAAACCATTGTTACCGGCTCGCGTATTAAGCGCGTAGACTTATCGTCGGTAACGCCAGTGTCAGTAGTTACTGGTGAGGAATTCAAAAT
>CAYVYS010000096.1:0-2211 GCA_964455815.1 uncultured Gammaproteobacteria bacterium | reverse complement strand
TTTGTTCAACAGGCACGCGATTTTTACGTCGCTTATAACGATTATCAAGATGTTACAGAATTTTTTAGACAAATTTCGCAAAGATTCGAAACAGCAATTTGCCGCACCTGCTTTGATGAATTCGTATGCCCGCCTACCGGTCAGCTTTGTGCGCGGTGAAGGCTGCAAACTGTGGGATGCGCAAGGCAATGAGTATCTGGATGCCCTAGGCGGGATTGCTGTCACGTTTTTGGGCCATTGTCACCCGCGTATCAACGAAGCTATTTCCATACAGGGATCAAAATTGTTGCACGTGAGCAACCTATTCCATATTCAGGAACAGGCGACTCTTGGCGAAAAGTTTTGCCGCATTGCCGGAATGGATAAGGTATTTTTCGGTAATTCTGGCGTAGAAGCCATCGAAGCGGCAATAAAAATTTCACGGCTGTATGCGCGCAGTAAAAATATTGAATCACCAGTGATTCTTACTGCAAACCATTCATTTCATGGTCGCACTATGGCGGCCCTATCAGCGACCGGCAATAACGCCATTAAAGCGGGCTTTGAACCGCTGCTGAGCGAATTTGTTCATGTTACCTACAATGATTTAGACGCCGCCAAAGAACATTCTGATAATCCTAATGTGGTAGCGTTGTTAATCGAACCGGTACAAGGAGAAGCAGGCATTATTGTTCCAGACGAGGGCTATTTAACCGGGCTACGTGAACTCTGTGACCAAAACGGCTGGTTACTCATGTTGGACGAAATTCAGTCGGGCATGGGTCGCACTGGAAAATGGTTTGCTCATCAGCATGAAGATATTCGTCCTGATGTGATTGCCAGTGCTAAGGCGCTGGGTAATGGAATACCGATTGGCGCTTGCGCTGCGCGAGGATCGGCCGCCGAGTTAATTAGTGTCGGCAAACATGGCACCACCTTTGGTGGTAATCCATTTGCCAGCCTCGTTGCATCAACTGTTATTGATATCATCGAAGAAGACGGATTACTCGACCGTGCTGCAGAAATAGGTAAGTTACTAAAAAGTCAGTTACAGCAAAAATTAGGGACTTCTGACAAAGTTATCGATATTCGCGGACACGGCTTAATGCTGGGCGTTGAACTGGACCAAGTTTATCCCGATCTTGCCCAACAATTGTTAGATCTCGGCTTAGTTGTCAATACCACCGCTGGTGGTAAGGTAATTCGACTACTGCCAGCGGTAGTAATGACCGAAGCTCAGGTCAAACAGGTGGCGAAAATCATCGCAGACCATATCGCAAGCCTGTAAATTTTCAGAAAATTTTGTTGGTTGATTTTTCAAACCGCCAAATTCAAAGCCCTGATTTCAAACTTTTAGCCCCAAACTCAATTTTTAAAAATGTCTATTCAACACTTCTTAACCTTAGATGACCTGTCTGCCAGCACCCTTCAGAGTTTAATAGACCGAGCAATCGAGCTTAAAGCCGAAACCAAGCAGGGTGCGATTTATGAGCCGTTAAAAAATAAGTGTTTAGCGATGATTTTTAGCAAATCATCTACTCGCACGCGAGTATCGTTTGAAGTGGGGATGCGCCAATTGGGTGGCAGTAGTCTCAATCTAAGCCCCAGTGATACACAAATCAGCCGCGGTGAACCTATTGAAGATACCGCGCGAGTGATCTCCAGCATGGTTGACGGAGTAATGATACGCACCGATGCTCATAACAAGGTAACCACCTTTGCAGAATACTCTGGTGTTCCAGTGATTAATGGATTAACCGATGATTTTCATCCTTGTCAATTATTAGCTGACATACAAACAATACAGGAATTACGCACTAAGCCAACTGGCGCTACCGTAGCTTGGGTGGGCGATGGCAATAACGTTTGTCATTCTTGGATGAACGCCGCACGCTTGTTTAATTTCAAATTGAATATCGCTACTCCTGTTGGCTTTGAGCCCTCCACCGCCGTTATTGAAAAGAATGCAGATTTTGTTTCCCTAAGCACAGACCCAAAAGCCGCGGCAGAAAATGCTGATGTAGTGGTGACTGACACGTGGGCCAGCATGGGGCAGGAAGACGAGAAATCAGATCGCGCGAAGGCATTTGCAGGCTTTTGTGTGGACAGCCCATTAATGAGCTTAGCCAACAACGACGCTGTATTTTTACATTGCTTGCCCGCTTTTCGAGGCATGGAAGTTAGCGCTGAGGTGATTGAAGGTCCTCAAAGTGCAGTATTCCAAGAAGCAGA
>CAYVYS010000095.1:0-2338 GCA_964455815.1 uncultured Gammaproteobacteria bacterium | reverse complement strand
TTTGGTATCCTTCACTGCAATTGGCGCTGGAGTAGGTTCGATTTCTTCAGCCAAATCATCGGTAGAGCCATCAGCTAGTTCTAGAGAGCCATCAGCTAGTTCTATAGAATCTTCAGTCAATAAGGAGTCTTCAACGGTCTCTGACAAAGAGTCTTCAACGGTCTCTGACAAGGAGTCATCAACTAGCAAAGAGTCTTCAGCTAGCAAAGAGTCTTCGACGGTGTCCACTAAAGAGTCTTCAACTAACAAAGAGTCATCAACGCTGTCTACTAAAGAGTCATCAACGCTGTCTACTAAAGAGTCTTCGACCGATAAAGCGCCTTCGGCTAAGTCATCGGCGGCATTATTTTGTGCCGCTAAGGTAGATTCTAGCGTCGCCAATTCAGCGTCTTCAACATCCAAACTAACCAACCGATTTAAATCCGCCAGCTGACCTTCGAGTATGGAAATCCGCTCAGTTAATTCACGGTTTTCTAACTCGCTAGAGGTAAGTTCACTCTCGAGTTCGAGTATTTCTTCTCGCAGTGCGATGACTTCGCCATCAGGATCACTTGATTGAGAGCTTGACACGAAACTTGTAGTATCGTCGCTGGAACCTACTCTGAAACTATCTTCCAAAACATCGCTTCCACCTAAAGAATCATCCTGGCTAATGGCAGGTTCATCAGCCGCACCGGGTGCGAAAAAATCATCGCCTGAATCGTAAGTGTCTTGAGCTACACTGATAGGATCACTATCACCAACATTGATATTCTGATTCCAAGCATTGATTTGTTCACCAAAAAACTGCTTGGCTTCGGCCAAATCTACGGCTCGAATGGCTTGTAAATCCCCGATCTTTAGAATAGAACCGCGAATTAAACCGTTGATGTTGTTGTTGATAAAAGAGTCTGGATTTTCTTCAAACAATACCTTCATTATTTGATAGATACTCAAATCAGGGAACTGTTGCTGCAATTCCTGAGCAATAACACTGAGTGACTCACCACTGGTTACTGGCCCATATTTTGCGTCTTCCAGACCACTAAGCACGTCATTGCTCGATGTTGCCGAATTCGCAAAGGCTTCAGGTTGATAAAAACTATCATCGTCGCTTTCATTGACGACGGGGTCTCTTACGATCTTACCGTCAACGACGGTATTGCTGGTAAAAGTATTATCTTGAACGACTTCGGGCTCAGTAAACGAGTCTTCAATAATTTCGCTATCTTCGAGAGGTTCTGAGCTTATAACATCATCGTTGACGCGATAAGACTGGTCTGAGCCGACCGATTTTGGTTCGGAAATAGGGTTTGGCGTTCCCGCGGCGTAAATTGGCGGATCAATGAGAGCAGTATATTCACGTAAAAAACTACCTCCTGACCAATCTACTTTAACCAATATTTGTAGAAATGGTTCTTTGATAATGACCTCATTACTGCTTAAACGCAGCACTAGATCATCACCTGTACCTTCAACTTTGACTGAAATATCTTTTAAGTATTCGGGGTAATCTATTCCAATACTAATGAATTCGTCCTGCGAGGCAATCTGAGCTTCAATGCTAGAAGCGTCATCGCTTGCAGCCACATTTAACTCAATAACGCCGTTCAGTGGTTGCTCGAGGTTAGATTGAATATCTAGATTACCTAAGCCCAGAGCAGCTGCTTGACCGGAAAAGCCAAATATCAAACAAAGGCCGACTGCCGCTTTTGTGAGACCCCGATAGCCCGTCAATTCTGTTATCTGGGGCACTATTGCGTTTTTATATTTTAGTTTTAGCATCTTTTTTCGCATTTATTGGACTGGCATACCGCAGTTTACTGGCCCAGTTAAGGCCAAGAACCTCGGTCTTGGGTTAGAAAATCCAACAATATTCTCTTATTTTTATAGGCTCATGAGTTGTGTAATACACTGTGTACAAGGCGTTTTTCATTAAACTTCTTAGAGGTAACTGTTTAAATCATTAATGTTTTTATACAACAGTGTAACCAAATAATGCCATTAAAGACCTCAAAACCATAGTCTTATTTCGTATTTTTATATTATTTTTTAACTAGTTACCAGCGAATTGTAACAAGTTACATAAGTTTTAGGCAAATCTTTAATTAATCTAATTCGCCCAATATCCCCTGTCCAGAAGGCGCTACTTCAAATAATCTCTAATAAGGCATTCTGCAATCTGAACGCTATTGGTTGCTGCACCCTTTCTCACATTATCCGAAACCACCCATAAATTAAGCCCACGAGGGTGCGATATATCTTCGCGAATACGACCAACATAAACTGTATCACTACCAGCGGCTTCGCCTACCGCCGTCGGATAAACACCATCTTGACGTTCGTCTATGACCACAAC
>CAYVYS010000094.1:0-2478 GCA_964455815.1 uncultured Gammaproteobacteria bacterium | reverse complement strand
GGCACACAAAAGATTGCTGAGGGCGACTACGGTACTCACCTACCCGTTACCACGGCTGATGAACTCGGGATTTTGACTGACTCATTCAATAATATGAGCAGAAAAATCGAGAACGCCCAGAAAGTCGCATTTCTGAGCCAACAAGAGACCGAACAGCAGAAAGGTTACTTAGAAGCTGTGCTGACAAATCTCTCTTCAGGCGTATTCTCGTTCGACCAAGATAAATCATTGCAGATTTGCAATAGTGCAGCGGCTGAAATACTAGGGCTTGATTTAAAACAAACGATCGGTAAAACCGCCTTAGAACTAGCCACACAAAACCAGCAGGCAAAGAAGTTCTTCAGTCTAATCAACAATGGCATTAGTTCAGGTGAAGCCAATTGGCAAGACGAGATCACCTTACTGGGCGAACATGGCCGACAAATGCTTATGATGCGTGGCACACTATTGCATCGCGCGAGTGAGTCACAAACTTTTGGCGAAGCAGAGATAGGATCTGGCAGCAAAGAAAAAAATTACGTAGTCGTATTTGATGACGTAACCAACCTGATTCAAGCGCAACGCGATGCGGCTTGGGGCGAAGTGGCCAGACGTTTGGCGCATGAAATCAAAAACCCGCTTACCCCGATTCAGCTCTCGGCTGAACGAATCAAACATAAACTCTCAAACAAAGTTGATGGTGAACTACTCGAGACCTTGAATCGAAGCACTAGAACTATCGTGCAACAAGTAGAATCAATGAAAGAAATGGTGAATGCTTTCTCAAGTTACGCTCAACCTGTGCGTGCGCAGTTGCTTCCGCTGAATATCAACGACCTGATTCGCGACGTCATGGAGTTACACAACTCCACATTACGCAATATTGATGTCAAACTAATACTTGATCAAAACTTACCTGAGATAAAAGCAAACGCATCCGCACTGCGCCAAGTCCTGAATAATCTAATAATTAACGCATCTCATGCTCTTGACGACGTTGCCGATGGCAAACTTTCAATTCGCTCTTATATAGCGGCCAAGGTAACTGGGCGTTATATCGATATCGTAGTTGAGGATAATGGCCCTGGTATCCCTATCGATATTAGAGATTCGCTGTTCGACCCCTATGTAAGCAGCAAAGCCAAAGGCTCCGGACTAGGCTTAGCGATTGTCAAACGTATCGTCGAAGAGCACAGTGGCTCAGTATGGGCCCGAGAAGGTGTATTGACGCAAAAAAACAGCGCTGTTAGCGGCACGGCTATGCATCTTCGACTGCCGATCAACGCTATGCAAACCTATCGTGGCAATCGTACCAAAAATACATTACATTCAGATACAACAACGGCATCTGAAACAAACAATAGTTAAGCTATCGACATGCCTCATACTCTGCCTACACAACGTTAGACATGCCTGAACAAAAATCGCACATACTGGTAGTTGATGACGAACCAGATATACGACAAATCTTGCAAGATATTCTTCAAGACGAAGGTTACGATGTTAGCGTTGCTGAAAATGCTGAACAGGCGCGTATACGTTTTAAAGAAAAACAACCCAGCTTAGTACTATTGGATATTTGGATGCCTAAGGAAGACGGCATATCGGTGCTTAAAAGTTGGGTAGACAACGCGCAATTGGGCAGCACACCCGTGGTCATGATTTCAGGGCATGGGACAGTAGAAAATGCAGTAGAGGCAGTCAAATTAGGCGCCTACGATTTTCTGGAAAAACCGTTATCAACCGGCAAATTGTTACTTAGCGTTGAACGTGGCTTAGAAAATGCTTCACTGCGGGAAGAAAACAAGCGTCTCAAATCTCGCTTACGCAATGACTCACCAATGGTATCCAATAGCGACTCAAGTCGCGAACTGATGCGACATATTCAACTACTTGGGCCGACCGATAGTTGGGTATTTTTAACCGGTGAATCAGGAACTGGTAAGCATCTAGTTGCTCAAAAGGTGCACGAAAATAGCGCGCGCGCCGAAGCTGAGTTTGTAGAACTAAACCTTGCGGCCATGCCTAGCGACGCGGTCTCACAGGCGTTGTTTGGTAGTGAAAGCAATGGCAGAATTCTAACCGGCAGCTTTGAGCAAGCGAAAGGCGGAACTTTGTTTATTAATGAGGTACTTGACCTCAATTTAGAAACACAAAACATGCTGATAAGCGCTCTACAAGAAAGACAATTTTTGAGACTTGGTGGACAGGACTATATCGAACTAGATGTGCGTGTGATTGTCACCACCAGTGGCAATCCTCAACAAGCGGTCAAAGACGGCTTGTTTCGTGAAGACCTCTATTACCGACTTAATGTGATTCCAATTCAGGTGCCTGCGTTGCGCCAGCGCCGTAAAGACTTACCTGAGCTAATCGAATTGTTTATTCAAAATATTGCCGGCAAAAACCAGTTAGAGGCCCCAACGATCAACAATCAGGCCATGCGGCTACTAGTCGATTACGACTGGCCTGGCAATGTCAGACAGCTACAAAATGTTA
>CAYVYS010000093.1:0-2798 GCA_964455815.1 uncultured Gammaproteobacteria bacterium | reverse complement strand
AACCAAAAACGGTAAAGTTCATTTGTGGTCAGACACGTTGAGCCGTGACCTGGATCGAGCCCGCCTAGAGCATCAGCAAGGCTTATGGCTTGCATGGTTTTTTGAAAATAGTGACCGCGCGTAGCTAAGTAATTCAACTGGACGAAATAGCAGCCGAGCAAATCGACTGTAAAAAGCGCCTACTATCCCCCCGCATTATTCGAAACAAAAGTAATGTAAGCACGGCACAACCTGCCTAAAAATGCTGCAGCACCTCTTCTAGAATTTCGACTGAGAACCAAGACCAACTAATTGCCAGAACTAATGACCAATGGAAGATTCTCAAGGGCAAATCCCAGATTAGAGCATTGTCTTGTTTTGTATTTAGCATGCCTTAGGACTGATTGTCGTCTCCTGAACGACGATACCCAAGATGCGCAATATCAGGAGGAAAAAACATGGCCCAGTTCCATTCAAGAAACAATCTTATCTTGCGCGCCAGCGTGGGAATTTTCAGAAGATAAACTCCTCGCCACATCATGAACCCAATCAAACCAGAGAATGGAATTCCAAACACTTCAGCAACCGCCTTGTTGTGACCTATAGACGCTAACATACCCTGGGGTTTATAACTAAATGGTGTGGTTGGTCGATTGTGCAATCGCGAGATGATATTTCTAGCCAATAACTTAGCCTGGCGATCAGCAAATTGTGCCGTTGGTGGAGAATTCGAGCCTGATTTTTCATTCGGCACCATCGCACAATCGCCAAGTGCCCACACGCCTTCCCAATTTCCATTCTGTACATTCAATACCGACATATCTGATTGCGCAACGACCTTCCCGCGCTCAATGGGTAAGCTAGGGTCTGCAACAAATGTGTGGGGGGTTGTACCAATCGTGCAAACAATTGTCGCCGCCTCTACCTGCTTACCTGACTTCAGCACTATCGTTTCTTCGTCGATTCTTTCAGCTCGTTCATTGAGCAGAACTTCTATGCCTCGCTTTTTGAAATTCTTTAATACTCGAGCGCTTAACCGCTCAGAAAGCTCAGGTAATAATCTGTCTCCACTATGAATACAGATCACCCTGCAGTGTTGCTTTTCTACGTTTTTATAGTAGCGCTGAGCTGAGCTAAGAAAATCTTCCAACTCACCCGCCGTTTCGACGCCACTAAACCCCCCACCCAGTATGGCAAAAGTAGTTAATTTTTCGCGACGCTCTGAATTAGGGTGAATCGTAGCCTGTTCAAGCCTCTCTACAACCTGGTTACGAATAGCTAATGCATCGCCGACGGTCTTTAGCGGTAGGCTGTGTTCAGCTTGACCTGGGAGCATCTGAGTATTTGCAGCGACGCCTCCAGCTAGTACTAGTTGATCAAATCTCAATTGACCCGGCTCGTTGTTATGATAGTAAATCTGCTGCTCCTGATAATCTATTCGATCAACGTTTACCATGCGAATACGTGTCCGCTTTAGCATGAGGCGCACTGGGGCTTGTACGTGACCGGGCAAGACCGAAGCACCCACGACTTCCGGAAGTAAAGGATTGTATGTTATGAAGTTGGTTTTGCTGAGCAGAAAAATATCCCATTCCTTAGGCATTTTTCGTTCCAGTTTTCGTGCTAACTTTACGCCTGCAAATCCACCTCCGATAATAATAAGGTGTTTTTGATTCGAACTCATGGATATCCTCTTCGCATTGTAAATATTCGTGCGATTGAATTTAATTATTATGACTCTATATTAAACCGCAAATCTGTTAGAGCCGTTAAGGTATTGAACTCGCTATTGTAAGATTCTTACTTCTCTATCGGCCAGCTAATTCATTGTCTACTCCCGCTAACGGATTATGCGTGCCGATCGTCGCCAGTAATGGCAACATAGCGCTGGGATGTTTGTTAGGCAATATTCAAGTGTTTTAGTTTTGAGTAAACGTATTAGACGGCGTTTAGCCCTGTTCATGGTTTGGTGCTTGGAGCGAAATTCTAATAGACGAATGACGTGTTTGATTTATAAGCAACATTATGAGTAGCTGAGCGCCTTGCTTTCCACATAGTGCCAAGATAGCAAGGCCAAACAATAAACTTAACAAAAACGAGTTGTAGCGCTGCTGCTGGGCTTGCTCATTAGTTGGTCGCTGATCAGTTCGGCGCTCGGCAACCTGGTTTATGATGCGAATGCTCTATTCCCCAAAGGCTCGTCTGCGAATGATGAGGTTGTGATTGTTGCACAAATAAATGGGGTTCAAATAAGTGAAACGGCTACCTAAAAGCCGATCCGGCAAGATCTTACGCAGCACACTTAGAAGCATTGTCGATGGCACTGACTATAAGGTACCGACAACGATCGATGACCCAGTGATACTCTTTGAAATTGAGAATGAGATAGGTAAATCTTAAAGTTTAACAATATAAGTGCTAGCAAACAGATACAAAGGTTTAAACAACTCTCCTATTATACTTATGAAACCACCTTTTGGCGGTTTCTTTGATAGCGCGTTACAACAATAGTGCTTAAGCTGTAAGGACGGCAATTTAGTATATCGAATCCCTGCGCGATCTAAAATCGCTATAGATAGTGCTTAAATATTGATCATTCAAAACCTTGCGTCATTCGCTGATCTTATGGGTTCATGGGGTCTATATACTAAAAATGTATGTAATGAATTAGCGAATGTTAGAGCGAAATTAAGAAATCATCGGCCTTTGAGCGCGAAGAATTGGCGTCTCGAGGCATCATGTACTAAACTTTCCAACGCCAACAAAACCATAAGCGAGGAATACGATGTTCGAATTTAAGTTGAACGGCAAAGCCGTGC
>CAYVYS010000092.1:0-2818 GCA_964455815.1 uncultured Gammaproteobacteria bacterium | reverse complement strand
GATTAAACTCAGCCAGGGAGCTAAACCAGGTAAAGGGGGCATGTTACCGGCTGACAAAGTCACTGCCGAAATTGCAGAAATTCGTGGACTAAGCGAAGGTCACGCGGCGAATAGTCCTAACCGTCATCATGAGTTAAACAACAATGATGATTTGCTCGATATGATAGTTCGGGTTAGGAATGTGTCAGGTAAGCCCACTGGCTTTAAAGCCGTTATATCGAGCCCAGAATGGTTGGATGATTTGTTCACGCTTATCAATCAGCGAGGTTTAGATAGCGCACCTGATTTCATTTCAGTAGATAGCGCCGATGGAGGTACTGGTGCCGCGCCGATGTCACTAATGGACGACATGGGTTTGCCAATTAGAGAGAGCCTGCCGATGCTGATTGATAAATTAATTGAACATGGTTTAAGAGATCGTATTAAAGTGAATGTTGCCGGCAAGCTAATTAATCCAACAGAAGTTGCTTGGGCGATGTGTGTAGGCACAGATTTTGTTTCGACTGCCCGTGGCGCAATGTTTGCACTTGGTTGTATTCAAGCTTTGCAATGCAATAAGAATACTTGCCCAACTGGCATTACGACGCATGACGAAGACCTGCAACGCGGTTTAGTAGTCGAAGACAAACAAAAGCGGGTCGCTAATTACCTTAAAAATTTAGAGAAGGAGATTCGTATTATTGCCAATTCTTGCGGAGTGAAGCGCCCGCGTGATCTGCAACGTGAACATGCGCGTGTTGTGGTTACCAATGGCAAATCTAAATCACTGGCTGAACTTTACCCTAGCAACAAAAATTAATCAGAAGCCCCTTAATCTGGAGACTAAGTATGAAAACCCTGTTTAAATTTCTTCTGGCGATTTGCGCCACTCTGATTTTGAACAATTCAATTCAAGCCAGGGAGGTTAGCCAACGTACACTCAATAACGGGAATCTTGTTCTTGAGGATATCCCGGAAATTCCAAATCAGATTGTCACTCAACTCAATCGTTATCAAAACACTCGAGCGGCCGCTTTTCGCACCTGGTCGTCAAACAGCAAGTCGCTCTATGTTTCGACTCGGTTTGGTGATGTCTCGCAATTACATAGGCTCGATCAACCAGGCGGTGCTCGCCGACAGATTACTTTCTTTGATGAACCCATCGGCTCGGTCACAGCGCAACCTGGCGGCGATTTAATCGCTTTTACTATGGACGCCGGTGGCAGTGAAAATGCGCAAGTGTTTCTGCTCGATACCGAGTCAGGTGAGAGCACCATGATTAGCGATGGCGAGTCACGCTATGGTGTATTGAGCTGGAATCGAGATGGGTCAGCTCTTATTTATCAAAGTACCCGACGCAATGGCGCGGCTAATGATTTGTGGATGGTAAAGATGGGCGCGCCAGCTGAAGCATCATTGGTGCTAGAAGCGAGTGATGGAAGTTGGTGGGGCGCGGTGGATTGGTCAACTGACAATCAATCGGTTTTAGTGCAGCAATATGTCAGTGTAACGGATTCGAGAATTCATTTATTGGATTTGCAGAGTAAGGAGTTAACTTTATTGCAAGGTTCTGAGCAGAAGCCAAGTGTGAACTACGCAGTTGGGTTTGATCGATCTGGGCAAGGTTATTATTTTACTAGCGATCAAAATGGCGATTTTACTGAGCTGGCACACGCGCAACTCGATTCGAGTAGCGCTACATTTCTCACCGCCGATATAGACTGGAATATTGAAAATGTCAGTCTTAACAATCGGCGAGATCAGCTCGCCTTCAGCGTAAACGCCGGCGGGGTCAGCGAGGTCTATTTGATGGATAGCCGACGCCAGCAATATAGTGCCGTGCGTGACTTGCCCATCGGCACCGCCGGTGGTTTGGGTTTTAGCCCGGATGATAAAAATCTAGCGCTTACCTTAAATACAGCGACTAGCCCGAGCGATACATTTGTATTAGCGCTAAAATCTAATAAGCAAAGTCATGGTGATTTAACTCGCTGGACTTATAGCGAAGTAGGTGGGTTAGATACCGGCGAGTTCAGTGCCCCGGAACTGATTCAATACGATAGTTTTGATCAGCTAAACGGTGCGGCACGACAAATTCCGGCATTTATCTATCGACCAAAATCACAAGCTGGCCCAGTGCCGGTTATCGTTTCAATCCATGGCGGGCCGGAGTCGCAATACCGCCCGCGTTTTAGTAGTTCGGTGCAAATGTGGATGAAGCAATTAGGTGCAGCGGTTATTGCCCCGAATGTGCGTGGCTCTTCTGGCTACGGCACAGAATTTCTAAAACTAGATAATGGCTTTAAGCGCGAGGGTTCGGTAAAAGATATCGGCGCACTGCTCGATTGGATCGCAAAACAGGACGACCTTGATCAGGATCGTGTGATTCTAATCGGTGGCAGTTATGGCGGCTATATGGTGCTGGCGAGCGCGGTTCACTACAGCGATCGATTACTGGGAGCGGTTGATATTGTTGGCATTAGCAACTTCGTGACTTTTTTACAAAACACTAAAGATTACCGCCGCGATCTAAGGCGTGTTGAATATGGCGATGAACGCGATCCGAAAATGTATGAGCACCTGCAGGCCATTAGCCCGAGCAATAATGTCGACAAAATTACTATTCCAATGTTTGTAGTGCAAGGCAACAATGACCCACGCGTGCCGGTATCGGAAGCGGAACAAATTGTTGCGGCACTAAGAAAACAAGGTAATCAGGTTTGGTATATGAATGCGCTCAACGAAGGCCATGGCTATCGCAAAAAGGAAAATCGCGATGTATATCAACAAGCGGTCGTGATGTTTATGCAGTCGCTATTAGCTAGCGAAAAGTAGCAGA
>CAYVYS010000091.1:0-2857 GCA_964455815.1 uncultured Gammaproteobacteria bacterium | reverse complement strand
CATATTACAGGTGTTACCCTCCCACCAAACACTGGCAATACCAATCTGTGCCTTATGCATATCATCATGACTGAGGCCCGTGCCATAGAGCATGGCTTGACTAGCGCCCTGAGACTTGGCTTGGGTAATAGTGGCGCTGTGTTTATTGAGTTTATTACTATCGGACATTGCAATCTAATACGTTATTGGATGTGATCGAGCTCATGATAGAACTCGCAACCTAAAAAATAGGGGTGACAATTTTACACCGCGACAAGATTGAACAAAACTAATTTAGAGAATTAGATTTAACAATTAGCAAATGTAAGATGTGTGTCTTAGTAGGCCGCGTAAAAAATGAGTGCCCGAGACTGATCTTAAATTTAGCAGGGTTGTCGCGAGGAGTAGCTGCCCTTGGGGTACTGTCTGAGGCGGAAGGCCGAGTTTATTCGCACCATCCATGATGCTCACCCTACGGGCAAGCCTTCGGCTTGTTCAAAACTGCTCCCGACAGTTTTGTCTGCAGCGCTGCTATATTTAGGATAAGTCTTGGGAACCCGTAGGGCCGCCATATGCGGCATGTTTCTTCTAGGTGCCCTTGGGGTATGCAACTTACTTAGAGCAGTGCAGGAGCAACTGCCGAGGGGCAATCCTCAAAAGAAACGCAATTTCAACAACCCAATAAGCTAATCAAACAAACCCCTAAGTAGCTCCTTGGCAGCGTCTTTACGCTTTTCTTTACCAGTGCGATTGTCTTCTACTGGTTGCTCTTCTGCAGTTTGCACGTCAGGGTTAGCTTTCACATCGGGAGCCACCGCGTCTCCGCTACTTTGTGGATCATACACCGGCGTAGGTTCATCATTGGCGGGCTCTTTATCCTTGTTAAGTCTTTGCAGTAAGCCTTGTTTTAATAGGTCTTTGGTAGAGAGTTTGTCGCCACCTTCAATGCCCAATTTCTCTTTTAGGAACTCAGTTTTTTTCTCATCGACCTTGGCTTTAACCAAAGATCTGTATAAAGCCTTCATGTCTAAGGAATACTTGGGCGAACTTATATCGCCACTTAAACGAATGGGCAACGTAATACCTTTTAATTTATCAAGCGCTTCACCACCTTGTCCTGAAGAGCTATTCACAATTGCCACATTGAGTAGATAGTTCACCGTTTGTGCGTCTAGGTCCATATCTCCTTCACCACTCACTCGAAACAGCGGTGCTTTCATTAAAAAGTCATTATTGGAAACTATATTGTTCTTTAAGTTAAAGGTTCCTAGCAATTCGGCAAACTTAGTTTCATCGCTTTCCTTATTGGTGCCTTCTTGCTCTTGTTCAGGCTGGCCGGTAAGTTGTTGATAGCTGGCATAGGCTTTATCAACCATACCCTTTATATCAACTCCTTTAATTGCACCATTTTTTGCCAACAACTTAAAGGTACCTTCATTATTTTGCACGCCGTTTGTTTCAGTAACCACCATATCAATTACTAAACTACCGATACCCGATAACTGATCAGAAATATCGGCGGCATTAAACAATTTGGCTATCGACACGAGATCCACTTCGTTATTGACCTTAAGCTTGGCACCGCCGTTCGCTTCGCTATAGACAATTTGGCCATCTAAAGAACCATCATAGAGGCTAGCACGCGGCGTGATGGTGACGTTTCCAGGCGTGGATTTAACAACCACGTCAACATTATTAAGTTCTAAACCACCTGATATCAGTTGCTTGGCTTTAAAACTACCGTTGGCGTTAATGTCTCTAAAAGCGGCCATGGGTACGGCTAATGCAGACGCATTAGAGGCTGATACCTCCTCTCCTTCCTCTTCTGATTCAGGCAGATAACTATCCAAATTCATTTGGTCTAGGTTTAGATCGAAGGTCACGCTCGGGTTTTCAAAATTCTTGACTCCGAGCGAACCAAGTAACTCGCTTTCGTCTAAGTTAAGTTTAAGGTTCTGCACGCCAGCACTATCCAAGCTGCCAGTAAAATCGCCACTCAAGGCGAACGATTTAAGCGCTTGAGAATCGCTGGGGTCAAAATCTGGGACAAACTCGCGCACCAGTTCAGCGGCGTTAAATGGGGCAATATCAAGCCGTCCACGGGCGCTGGGCGCATCAAAAATCTTACTCGCAATAAAATCCGAAATGACGGCTTCGGCATTTCCAGAATTTAGAGCTAGTCTATTAACCGTAGCCGCTTGTGAGTCCATATTAACTCTTAAGCTATCCATTTTTGCGTTTATAGGTCGTGCTGCTGCCACCTCGGCCGTAAGGTCTAGAATCGAAATCTCGCTACTTTTTTGTGAGAAATCAAGTTCAGCAAAACGCGCATCAATTGATTGTTCTCCGCGAGTAGCTTGTGCTCTAAATTGCTCTGCGCGCACGGTAAAACTATCAACATCAATCTTGGCTTTTCCATCGAGGCTGAATACGGTGTTATCTGGGTTTTCCGAATCAATCAAAATGCCCGAGGCTTTTATATCCGCCAAGGAATTACCAATCAAATTACCGGTCACGAGGTTCAACTCTTTAACTTCATAGAGTTGACCTTCTTGGCGATTATCGTACGTGAGATTACCATCGGTCAGCGCAAGACCTTGTATGACAACAGCCGCCGCGCTAGCCGGGTTAGCTTCACTGCCACCCTCATCATCGCTAGCGCCGTCGCCGCTCAGGCCATCAAAGCTTCCAACGCCATTAGCTAAAGTCACTAAACGAACAATAGGTGTTTCTAACACTACTGTGTCCACTTCCACTTTTTTACTCAATAATGGCACTAATTTGACTCGAATCTGAGCCGTGTCTACGGTCACCATTTCGCCACCAATTTGCTCTGGTTGCGACAAGCTTAAGCCTTGAGTACGAACTCCTAGCCACG
>CAYVYS010000090.1:0-2893 GCA_964455815.1 uncultured Gammaproteobacteria bacterium | reverse complement strand
ACATTGAGCAAAGTGACCGTGAAGCGGCTGCTTTGGAATCTGAGCTTCATGGTGACGTGTAAACAACTGCCAGCTAAAGCAGACAGTCCCCTCGCTAAAAATCGATGAGCACATTAAGGAATAACAATGCAACTAGACGACACTGAAATAGACATGCTTCTGAAATCTTTGGACGCTTTAGAGCAAATCGAAGGCAAAGACATGATGATGGGTGCGATGCTTGGCACCATGTTAGCTCGAACTGAAAAAGAAGCTAAATCAAACTTGGAAGCAGTGAAAAACAAACATAACCCCGATAAAGCATTAAACGAATCGATAACGCTGCTTAAGGGTAAGCTAATTCAGATGCGTCCAAGTCGGGTTAATGCACAGCGTTCTACGAGCAAAACAGAGTCATAAAAATTAATGTCGATAATTGCACTAATAGCATGGGGTGTACTGGGACTGATCGGGGTATTGGGGGGTTAATTATGAGTGAACCGACATTAGAAGATGTATTAAATGAGCTTCAAAAGCTGCGTCAAGATACAACGCCCTTACCTCATAAAATGTGGGATAGAGGCGATTGTATGAAATACCTAAAAGTCTCAGAGGCTCAATTCAGACGAATATCTGCAAACCCTAAATTTCCCACACCTGCTGAATTTCCGGTTGGCGAAGAATCGGTTAGCCACCCTCGGTACTTTGCAGACGAAGTGATTGAGTTTAGCAAGCGACCTGAATATCGTCGGCTTAGTCGAGCATCTTAGCTATCTCTGAGGCTGGTTTATTGAAATATCTAAGCAACATTCGCGGGTCTGTATGGCCTGTTACCCGGGCTAGGGTTAGTTGGTCGCCTAGTTTTTCTGCGAGTTTGGTTGTCGCGTGGTGTCGTGAATCATGGAATCTTGCGCCCTCTACTTTGGCCTCTTTGCAAATACGCTTAAACAATGTTGATACAGTGCCCGGGCTAATAGTAAATGGCCTTAGTCTTTCCCGGGGCATCAGGCGTATAAGCTCAGCCGCCCGGGTTGAAAGTGGAACGGTTCTGGATTCGCCGTTTTTGGTATCAGGCAAAAAACTGGTTCTGCTCTCTAAATCAATATTATCCCATTGCTGCGATGCTATCTCTGAGAGCCTCATAGCGGTCTCACAAGCGAATAAAAACATAATCCCGGTTTCTTGTGTGCGTGTGATAATTGGCCGCTTATCGGCACCAGACGCCTTTACAATTCGATTGATTTCCGGTGTTGTGAATATCCTGTCTCGACTTGCTCCAGCCCGGGGCATTTCCAAGCCGGTCCACGGATAGACTGATATGTACTTCCATTTAACACAAAGCCGTAAAACACGCTTTAGTATGTTGAATTCTCGAATTACTGAGTCCGGCTTGAGTGTTTTTAGTAACTCGGTTTTGAGGTTTTCAGCGTCGTCTAGATTAATCGCAGATACTGGTAAACTTGCAATTGGGTATTTTTTGAACTTGTTGAGCCGAACCAGCTCCCATCGCCAGCCTTTTTTATTGGGTGATACTTCCCGAGCATATCGTTCGATTGCATCAGTAAATCGAACCCCTTTGACCATTTTGCCGTCGCCTAGCTCGGCAGATCGAAGTATTGACCATTTGACACACTGGTCTTTGGTGTCGAATATTTTTGATTCCCGGGTTCCACGAACGCAGATATCAATTCGCCACCGTTTGCCGTGTTTTCGGGGTTTGGCCATGCGTATTCCGTGCGCAAATATTCGCGGTTGGTTGCTTTTCGTTGATGGAAAATTACCACAAAAGCCCCTTGTTACGCTTTGTTGCGCGTTATTTGGTACAATAAGATTGCCCGGGGCCGGCACTCAATACACCTTAAAATTCAGTAGCTTTCCCCTATCGAGGCGCTTTCAATTCGCGAATAATGGGGAATTATATTGAAGAAAATAGCGTTAACTAATGGTGGTTATGCCCTTGTAGATGACGCCGATTTTGATTTTCTTAATCAGTGGTTATGGCGCAAGTCTTCGAACGGTTACGCTATTCGAACTATTGAAATAGACGGAAAGTCTTACGTTAGACGAATGCACAGAATTGTGGCCGATGCACCTGACGGTGTAATAGTTGACCATAAAAACCGCAACAGGCTAGACAACCAACGTCTTAATTTGCGGCATTCAAATTCACGTCAAAATGCTATCAACCGAAGTCTAACGAAGGGCAGAAAGTACAGAGGGGTTTACGCGCGCGGCAACAAGTTCGATGCAAGAATAAATGTAAAAAAGAAGCTGATACATCTTGGAATGTTCAACACAGAAGAAGAGGCGGCAAGGGCTTTCGATGAAGCTGCAATAAAACACCGAGGCGATGACGCTATGCTGAACTTCCCCAAAAAGGATGCGGCATGATTAAACCAATAGAATACCTGGTTCGAAGCCAGGTATTTAAAATCGCACAAACCGCTAATTATAAAGCAGTTTTCTGCTTAATCACTTCCGATTCAATTGCTTTATATATCATCATAATACGCCGTTTTGCCGCGTTGCGACAAGATGCAATCGGAAGGTTTTTATGACCGCCCAACCCACCCAAAGAGACTAAGAAATTGAACAATTTAACCGAACGTGTAATAGACGCCATTAAAGACAATCTAGGAGAGCTTGAGATTGAAGCCATTAACGACCTACTCAAAGATAGGGATAGTCTGGTACGGGCAAATGAGACAATCGAAATGCTCAAGAAAGATTTAGCCGAAGCCAAGAAAACACACCAGACTCTAATGATAGATCTCGAAAAAAACCAAGTGATAAACAATAAATTGTCTAAAGAAAAAAAGACCCTTGAAGGCGAAATAGAAAGATATCAAGAGCGCGAAGTTGAATTGCGAGTTTCTGAGGCGCTGATACCGCTGCACAAAAACTATAGCGATAG
>CAYVYS010000089.1:0-3238 GCA_964455815.1 uncultured Gammaproteobacteria bacterium | reverse complement strand
AGACCAGGTTTTAATTGGCTTGCGATCGCTTTCAGCAATCGCTTTTTCAACTTTTGCCCACAAGTGGTGATCAACAAAAGGGCCTTTTTTAATAGAACGTGCCATCTAGCTACCCCTATTTCTTGCGTCGACGAATAATCATCGAATCGCTGCGTTTGTTCGAACGAGTACGGAAACCTTTGGTAGGCACACCAGTTGGTGATACTGGATGACGACCACCAGAAGTACGGCCTTCACCACCACCATGTGGATGGTCTACCGGGTTCATCGCCACCCCGCGAACGGTTGGGCGAATTCCGCGCCAGCGCTTAGCACCAGCTTTACCTAATTTACGCAAAGAGTGTTCTGAGTTACCGACTTCGCCAAGAGTTGCGCGACAGTCCAAAAGTACTTTGCGCATTTCACCAGAACGTAACCGGATCTGTGCGTACTTGCCTTCTTTACCAACGTATTGGATAGAAGTACCAGCTGAGCGCGCCAACTGGCCGCCTTTGCCTGGCTTAAGTTCCACATTATGGATTACCGAACCAACTGGAATATTGCGCAGCGGCAAACAATTGCCAGCCGCAATCGGCGCCTCAGTACCTGAGATCACTTTATCTCCGGCACGCAAGCCTTTAGGCGCCAGGATATAACGACGCTCGCCATCGGCATAACACAACAATGCCAAATGAGCGCTTCGATTGGGGTCGTATTCAAGTCGTTCTACCGATGCAGGAATTGCATCTTTGTTACGACGAAAATCAACAACACGATATTTGCGCTTATGACCGCCACCACGATGACGGACAGTGATGCGACCTACATTATTTCGCCCATTAATCGCGCGCTTGGATTCCAACAAAGGCTTATAAGGCTCACCTTTGTGCAATTCAGGCGACACCACACGGACAGTTCCGCGGCGACCGGGAGAGGTAGGTTTTAACTTTACCAATGCCATTTCAAATTACCTGATTAAAAATTCTTTCTAAATACTGTTTCTGTACTTAAGCGGTTGAGGATTTGTTCTCAATCTAGGCGTTGTCGCGCGGAGAATGTGAGCGTACTTTAAGTACGTGACCATTCGAGCACAACAACAACGAGGAGTGAGGGCAAATACTCAGTTGCCTCATCTAAGCCTGGAAGCCAGCGAAGTCTATGTCACTACCTTCTTTCAAACGTATATACGCTTTCTTACGATCACTACGACGACCAATGCTGCGGCCAAAACGTTTGGTTTTGCCTTTTGCATTTAGCACGCGAACTGATTCAACTTCGACATCAAACGCTTGCTCAATCGCTGCTTTAACATCATTGCGAGTTGCATCGTTAGCAACGTAGAACACGGCCTGACCATCAAGTTCCGCAGCTCGAGTACTCTTTTCAGTCACCACTGGCGCGATCAGCACTTGATACAAGCGATCTTCGCTTAATTTTGAAGTACTCATGACAAGACCTCTTCTACTTGTTTAACAGCTTCGGACGTCAATACAACCTTATCGAAACCGATCAAACTCAACGGATTAATTTCTTGCGACTCCATCACGACAACGTGATAAAGGTTCCGTTGCGCCAGCGCCAAGTTTTCATCAAGGTCATGCGTAATCAGCAAGACGTCATCGAGCTGCATGTCTTTTAATTTAGCCACTAGCTGTTTGGTCTTTGGCTCACTAACCGTTAGGTCATCTGAGACGATCAAACGATCTTGACGCACTAGTTCAGACAAAATTGAGCGCATCGCAGCACGATAGGCTTTCTTATTCATCTTTTGAGAAAAATCGCGAGTGGTGCCGGGAAACGCCATACCACCGCCACGCCAAATGTTAGTGCGAGTTGTCCCCGCGCGAGCACGGCCGGTACCTTTTTGTCGCCATGGCTTAGCACCACCACCCGATACGGCTGAGCGATTCTTTTGTGCTTTAGTGCCTTGTCTGGCGCCTGCTTGAAAAGCAACTACCGCCTGGTGAATCAACGCTTCGTTGTAGTCTGCACCAAATACCGCGTCGGACGCTTTAACTGCAGAACCATTTACTTGTTTTAGTTCCATGATGCTGCCCTATTTCTTCGCTTTAACCGACGGTTTGATAAGCACGCTACCGCCCTTTGAGCCAGGCACACTGCCTTTGACTAAAAGCACATTACGTTCAGTATCAACTCGAACTATTTCTAAGCCTTGTTGAGTGCGTTTTCGCGCACCCATGTGGCCACCCATTTTCTTGCCCTTGAAGACTTTGCCTGGGTCTTGACACTGACCCGTCGAACCCAGTGAGCGGTGAGAAATTGATACCCCGTGGGTTGCACGTAAACCGCCAAAGCCCCAGCGCTTGATACCACCGGCAAAACCTTTACCGATTGTGGTGCCCTGCACATCAACTTTTTGGCCTTCTTCAAATAAATCGGCATTGATCTCAGAGCCTACTTCTAGCTCTGAATCAGCGGCATTAACACGAAACTCAGCGAGGCGAGTTCCTGGTACGACATTGGCTTTCGCATAGTGACCCTTCATTGCTTTGGTCACGCGATTAGCGCGTCGCTCACCTGATGCTACTTGCACAGCTTCGTAGCCATCAGTGTCCACCGTTTTTACCTGTGTGACACGATTGGTCGATATGCCGACCACCGTAACTGGAACTGACTTGCCGTCTTCCTGAAAGACGCGCGTCATCCCAATTTTTTGTCCAATTAATCCAAGTGACATGATTCTATCTCTTGTTCGTTGAAGTTAGAGGGTTTCTGTAGAACAGGGAAACCGTAACTAATTCACTTTAATTTCAACATCGACGCCAGCTGCCAAATCCAAACGCATCAGAGCGTCAACGGTTTTGTCAGTAGGTTCAACGATGTCAACAATGCGCTTATGTGTACGCACTTCAAATTGATCACGCGCTTTCTTGTTAACGTGCGGAGAACGCAATAACGTTAAACGCTCTACCCGTGTTGGTAAGGGAATCGGCCCACAAACCATCGCGCCAGTGCGCTTGGCAGTGTCAACGATTTCCTGGGCAGAACGATCAATCATGCGATGATCAAACGCTTTCAATCGAATACGAATTTTCTGATTTTCGACGCTCATAGTTAAACCTTAGCTTCGTCTTTGTTTATTAATCTCTTAATCGAGATTTAAGCGCTGAAGATTAGCCCCGAAACAGTTCTAGCTCTTCAACTATATTTTTTTAACATCTCGTAGGAGATCTGAGCGCTGATGATTTGTTCTGAATCAAGGCGTCGGGGAGAAGCTTGAAGTGCAGCGTATTGAAAT
>CAYVYS010000088.1:0-3355 GCA_964455815.1 uncultured Gammaproteobacteria bacterium | reverse complement strand
GTTGTCTGAAGAAGAATCTAAGCACGTCTGCCCCTGCTATTTGCCTTTACCCTTTTGTATCGTCGCTCTCATCCGCGTCACCCTTCTGAGTCTCAAGTAATTTCACCAGCGCATCAGTCACTGGGTTAACTCGGTCATGCTTAATCAACAAGCCAATATATTCGCTGACAGAGCTTTTCCCGGTGCTCTTATTTTTGGCTAGATATTTAGCAATTTCTGTGGCGTGTTCGTGGTCATCGCTGTCGATAGAAATCGATATTTTTATTTTAATTTCAGCCATATCAGCACCTTATCAGAGTAGCACTTATTTTACGGCCATTTGGCGCAATTCTTTCGTTTTTATTTAACACCTGAATTTAATAAAACATGCCTTAAATCGCGTTTATTCTGGTCGTGAATTTAATCGATTTACACACCATTTAAGGCCTCGGAGCGCCAAAATATACACGCGTTTTTAGCGATCTTAAAATATGCATGTTATTGCAGTTTCAAATATTCCATACATAGCTTAACGTTGTAGGTACAAGCTTATCTCGTGTTGAAATTTTAGCTGTGTACGTTTTTAGCTGTGTATATTCTGTAAAACTGTGTACGTTTTGACTGTGTACGTTTTGACGCCTGCAGCCATGCATATTTTGGGTGGTTGAGTGAAAAGGTGTGTACGTTTTTGCGATTTTGCGATGTAACATAAAAACGCTTTTATTTTTGATAGATTCAAAAAAAAGTATGACTTTAGGTGTATTTGATGTTAGTTTGAACAAACCTGAGAGAGAAGGGTAAGGGCGACAAAAGCCGCCCAAATTCCGATCGCGCCAACGATCGGACACACCAATAGACGATAGGAGTCTACTAATGTCCCGCCAGAATAATACCCCCAATTCGGGGGGAAGTGCGTTTGCTGACGCAGATCTTGAATTTCGAACAGTTGGCGTTCCGGCCAGCGATCCCAATAGCTACGCAGGTATTAATGAGTGGTCTGGTGATCAGGTCGGGCCTTTCTTATTTTCCGCCATTCCATGCGTGATCATGTTCGCGATGTCGCTCTGGTTCGTTTTGGCCGGCGTAGCTGGTTGGGAGGGGACCATCCTGTGGAAAGGCTTGGCGATTACCAACATCTATTTGTTTATGGCCTTGTTCACTTATTGGCCATACAGGGTGTTAGGCACCAGCATTGGAGCGCTTTGCTCGGCTATTACTTTTGGTGTCGTGGTGGACACTTTCCCAATGCCATCGGAAGCGCTTTATACCTACTGTGTGTTGATTGCTTTTTCTCTGGTTGCTAGCAACTGGGCTAAGGAGGTGCGGTCATGAGCACTACAACTGACGACACAAAACCAAATCAGGGCGTTAATCCACTCATGAAATACGGCCTGATTTGGCCATTGTGCGTTGTCGTGCCGATTTTCGTGTCAATCATGATGGGCGGAGAGTTCCTGCAATCATTGGGGACTGGCCACTCTGCAGGCGTGCTACGCGGCATGAGCACAGCAATAATCGGTGGCGCTCCGCTTCTAGCCGTGATGTCTGGTCTCGCTTATAAACTGGGTTACAAGAAATCAGCCGGTGCCACAATGTTGGTGATTTTTACTTGTATTTTCTTCAGCACTTCTACGACTACCATGTCATTGCTAAAAGCAGCCGACAACAAGATCAAAGAGCAAGTCAACGAAAGTGACGATGTGGTTGAGTCTCGTGATCAGCTCAAGATTAATAAGGACTCTATTGCGTCATTACGTCAGCAGATCAACGGACGTGATCCGGTTAGGTGGGCTGGTATGCGTAGTGGCTGGGAAGATGATATCGCAAAGCTGAACGCTGAAAACAAAGAACTGCGAAGCACTATAAAAGGTGCGCACGAATCGAAAGAAAGCTCAAGTGTGCATGGTAGCTTCGCATGGATGGCTCAATTCGGCATCACTAAGGGCATGCTTGCTCTCGTTGCTGCTGCTCTTATGGATGCAATACCGGCAGTCACATTGTTTTTGTTGGGCCTCCTGGCTGGGCACGCATTCGTGAGTTTTCGCGGGAAAGGCTCAGAATCTGGTACAGGAGATACAGGAAAAAAGACCGGGGGGTTCTGGAGCAGGTTGAGATCGTAAAGCCTAGCGAACGAACCCAGAACAAACCCGGTAGCATCAAGAGCCAAAATGATTCCGTTATCCAGTGGTCTGAGCCAGTTAAAACAGCGGCGAAATCAAAAACGACTGCAAAGAGAAAGGTAATTAATCCTGAACTAGCCGCGCTGGTTAAAAAGACTCAAGCGAAACTGAATTCTAAGCCTAAGTCAAAAGCTAAGGTCAAGGCCAAAGCAACGCCTAAAAAAACGCCAATAGGAAACGCCGCTAGCAGGAAAGGAACCAGCAAGCGGTATGACAAAGAGTATCTAGCAAAGCTGGAAAAGGTCAGGGCAGATATAGAGCGCTGCAAAGACAAGCCAGACGACAAGATGTGGTTCGACAAGTTCACGGCAACGGTAGCCAAACGCTACAAATTGACTAATAAGCGATTCGCTGACGCAAAGATCGACCTTAAAAAGAGCAAGCATTTAGTGCAGGTAGGTCAAAGCAAAACACTTTATTCAAAATACGCAAAAGCGGTGTTGGCCGCATAACAGGGGCACGAGACAATGAACAAATTAATTACAGCATTGGGCGTATCTTTACTCGCTGGCGGCTGCGTGGTTCGTTCGCCATTACTTGATACTCGACAGAGATTTGTCGAACGTCAAGCGCCACAGCCAGTGGTTATTCAACAGCCTGCCATTCAGCAGCAATTGCCGATTGTCCAACGATGGCCAGTGGCTCAACAGGTACAGCCACAGCCGCAAGCTATCGGATTTGAATTAACCGAGGATGAATTGATCGATCAGAAACGAATGCTCATTCTAACGGAGCTGGCGAACGAAATTCAAAGCACGCCTTTTCAGTCGCTGATGATGAGGCAGGTAAAGCAAATGCACGATATTGAGGTTGAGCGAAATGCGATTCTAGCCAAGTACGCCAACTATGACAGACCGACCGACTTTCTGAATGTCGGATGGCAAGACGAACCGGCCACAAATGGAGCGCTTAATCAGAGTGAGATTAACTATCTGCGCTTGGGTGATATCCAATGAGAATAATAGTAATAGTTGCATCTGCCTGGATGCTCTCTGCGTGCAGCTTTAGTCCAATTAAGGTAGGCGCTGCGATACCTGAATCAGTTCACGTTGGCTATATCTGCAGAAACAGCAAACACGGCAAGGTTCAAATCAACGGGGAGTGGCGCTATTGCGGCAGAACTCCAGAGGGCCAACATTCGTTTAAACCACAGCATGAAATCGACAAAGAAACACGCGAATTGATGCTGGAGTAAT
>CAYVYS010000087.1:0-3666 GCA_964455815.1 uncultured Gammaproteobacteria bacterium | reverse complement strand
TAGTCGTTGTTTAGTCGTTTGCACGCTCGACGTATTCGCCGGTATCGGTGTTCACTTTGACCTTTTCACCAACGTTAATAAAGGTGGGAACAGTAATGCGTATACCGGTTTCTAAAGTGGCGGGCTTGCCACCGCCCGCGGCAGTTTGGCCCTTTACCACTCCTTCGGTATCGGTGACTTCAAGAATCACGTTCGCGGGCAGGTCTACACCAATTGCCGTATCTTCATAGAAGTTGATTTGTACATCCGTATTGGGAAGTAGAAATCCGGCTGTTTCAGCAAGATCGTCTTCGCCTAGTGTGATTTGATCAAAGGTTTCAGAATCCATAAAAATATGCTGGTCACCATCGGCATATAAATATTGCATTTTGCGAGGCTCAACATGCGGTTTTTCGACTTTATCGGTCGAACGAAAACGTTCATTAAGCTTGGTGCCATTAACAATATCTTTTAGCTCGGCTTGCACGAACGCGCCGCCTTTGCCGGGTTTTACATGGCTTTTTTTGAGCACGCGCCAAAGCTTGCCCTGATGTTCAATCAATCCGCCAATACGGATTTCGTTTGCAGAAATTTTAGCCATGGCCATGAAATACTATGGTGGTCGAAAAGCGCAATTATAGGGGAAGCTTGGCGATCAATACTAGTTGCGCTCGCGCTATAATCACCAAAGAGCCGAGAGCAATAAATTATGAGTTTCGATCACAAAACATTTCTTAAGAACGTGGGTACCAGCCCTGGTATCTATCAAATGTTTGATGATAATCAAACTCTGCTCTATGTGGGCAAGGCAAAAAACTTGAAGGCCAGGCTATCGAGCTATTTTCGCAAGACTGGTTTGCCGATCAAAACCCAGAGCATGATGCGTAAAGTCGTCGATGTGCAGGTGGTGGTTACCCATACCGAAAACGAAGCGCTAATTCTCGAATCAAACCTTATTAAAGATCATAAGCCGCGCTACAACATTTTGTTGCGCGATAGTAAAAGCTACCCCTTTATTCATATTGATGATTCGCATGACTTCCCGCGCTTGAGTTTTTATCGCGGCGACCGCTCGGAGGCAGGCCGATATTTTGGCCCTTATCCGGGCGTTACTGCTATCCGCGAAACATTGGCTTTATTGCAAAAAGTACTACCCGTTCGCCAATGCGACGATAACTTCTACAGCAATCGTTCACGCCCTTGTTTGCAACATCAAATCAAACGCTGCAGCGCGCCCTGTGTTGGATTGGTAAGCAAAGAAAATTACGCCAAAGACATTGAGCTAGCGGCTTTGTTTTTACAGGGCAAAGACGAATCGATCACCGAGCAGTTACAAAAGAATATGATGGCTGCTTCCGAAGAATTAAACTTTGAAGAGGCCGCAGGTTGGCGCGACCGCATAAATGCTTTAAGACGAGTTCAGTCGCATCAATCCATCACTGCTGGTCATAGCGATATTGACCTAATCACCGTTGCTAGTTTGCATGGCAAGGTCTGTGTGGAGGTTACTTTCATTCGTGGCGGGCGACATAGCGGCAGCAATGGTCACTACCCAAAGGTGTCTTTGGATTATACTGAAGCCGAAATTTTGTCGGCATTTATCACGCAGTATTACCACAAACGGCCAGCTCCCAAAGAAATCATTGTTGGGCAAAAGCTTGCTGAATCTGCTTTTATAGAACAATGGTTGAGTGATCAAAGTAACCATAAAGTGAGAGTGATATATTCAGTCCGCGGTCATCGTCGCGACTGGTTAAATATGGCGCAATTGAATGTCACGGAGCGACTAAAGCGCAATTTGGCCGAAGCACAAAGCGTGCAAAATCGTCTGGAATCTCTAAGCCAGGTTTTTGACCTGGAACAAACTATTAGCCGTATTGAATGTTTTGATATCAGCCATACCCAAGGCCAGCAAACGGTTGCTAGTTGCGTGGTCTTTACCGACGCTGGGCTAACTAAATCGGACTACCGACGCTACAACATCAAGGGAATTACGCCAGGCGATGATTATGCCGCGATGCGCCAGGCAATCGAGCGTCGTTATCAGCGAGTCTTAAAAGAAGAGGGCAAACTACCAGATGTGCTGCTCATTGACGGGGGTAAAGGGCAGCTGTCTTCTGCCACCGAAGTTATGCGGGAGCTACAAATTAGTAATGTGATGTTGGTTGGTGTCGCCAAGGGCAAAGGCCGCAAGCCAGGTTTAGAGACACTGTTTATTGAAGGGCAGTCAGTAGGTATCAAATTGGCAGCGAATTCGGTAGCCATGCATTTAGTGCAGCAAATTCGTGACGAAGCACACCGTTTCGCGATCACTGGCCACCGTGCACGCCGTGCTAAAGCGCAAACCCAATCAGTGTTACAGGATATTCCCGGAGTTGGCGCCAAAAGGCGCCAGGCCTTGCTAAAGCATTTTGGTGGCTTGCAGGGTATTCAGCAAGCTGGCGTGAAAGATATTAGTAAAGTCGCAGGAATTAACGACGAACTGGCTAAAAAAATCTATCATTTTCTGAAGCGTTAAATAGGCAAAACTATTTGGCTCATCGCTGCCATCAGGATATGAATTCCGTTACACTTCTCGATATCACGCACGGGAACACTAATTGCTATGCAGTTTACTATTCCAAATTGCCTCACAATCTTTAGAGTCGCCGCGATTCCGCTGATCCTGCTCGCCTATTATTCTGGCCTTGAGTATCGACATTGGATTGCAGGAATTCTTTTTGCCTTGGCTGGAATTACTGACGGCTTAGACGGCTATCTGGCGCGTCGCTGGAATCAAACCTCTAAAATGGGCGCTTTTTTAGATCCGGTAGCCGACAAATTGCTGGTATCTGTGATGTTGCTCATTGTGGTCAGCAACGTGGAGGTACTAGCGCAAGTGATGTGCCCAATCACCTTTAAACTTGCTGTGATTGTCATTATTGGGCGTGAGATAACCGTCTCGGCATTGCGAGAGTGGATGGCCGAAATCGGGCAGCGCAGCAACGTAGCGGTATCGACAGTCGGCAAATATAAAACCGGTTTTCAAATGACTGCATTGGGCTGCCTGATATTTGCTAAACCATTACTTGGCTTGCCGACATTGCAAATCGGAGAGCTGGCCTTATATGTCGCGGCCTTACTTACCATTTGGTCTATGAGCATCTATTTGATGGCAGCCTATCACACAGTCAAATCCACAGCGTGAGTATCAGGCTTTTTGGAATAAATCTCTAAGTTCGGATTGACCGAGCCACTAACATGAATATAATACGCGCTCGCAAGCGGGAATAGCTCAGTGGTAGAGCACAACCTTGCCAAGGTTGGGGTCGCGAGTTCGAATCTCGTTTCCCGCTCCAGAATTCCGAAACGGGAAAAGCTAGGCTTTTCCCGTTTTGTTTTCTAGTATGAGCGTACTAGTACGCCTGAGCTTAGAGCTGGTTTATTTACTTCATTGGGAGTATTTGTCTTGGCGATAACAGCCTTGGGTTTTATACTTTCGAAAAGCTTGTGATGGCTCGATGGCAGAGTGGTTATGCAGCGGCCTGCAAAGCCGTGTACACCGGTTCGACTCCGGTTCGAGCCTCCAGTGCTTTATATTCGCGGAGATTGTATACGCAATCGACCTGCTAGCAGGCCCGCGCTGAAGGCTCTTTATTCGAGGCGTACTTGTACGCCCGAGCTGAGGGCTCTTTATTCGAGGCGTAC
>CAYVYS010000086.1:0-3686 GCA_964455815.1 uncultured Gammaproteobacteria bacterium | reverse complement strand
CCGCCGCGATCAGCGTTGGCTTGAGTTTCTCTATCTTGAACATAGATACCGATGCCGATGAGTTCTCGATTCACAGTGATGATAATCACTGGCTCGCCCGCGTTGTAGAAGGCGCAGACACACTTTATAGCAGCTTAGATTCAGGCGAACAAACTGATTCGGTTCGCTTTCAGCAAGGAGACTTTATAAATTTCTCCCCTGATACTCCCCACGAGTGGAAAAACGATAAGAACCCGAGCCAGATATTGTTTGCAAGAAAAAGCGCTTAGCTAGTTCCTGTTTTTGACAACAAGTATTGTATGCGTGAACTTAATGAAAAATTTATAGTTACTCCTGTGCGAGAATTTGTTTGGCCTTTGACTTTTTTCTTAGACTGCTAAATGAGATTCAAGTATGACTAATAAATCCAAAGCGGCGCTCAGTTTAATAGCGGCAGCTCTGATCTTTTGGTTTATGCCATTGCTTCCTTATGGGGATGTAATTGTTCGGCCATTTCAATTGTTAAGCACTTACATTCATGAGCTTGGGCACGGTTTGGGTGCCTTGGTTCAGGGTGGCAAGTTTCTGGAACTAAAGATTTACGCCAATGGTAGCGGCCTGGCACCGGTGAGTCATTTACAACCAGGGTGGGGCATAGCACTGGTTGCTGCATCCGGTTTGCTTGCGCCGGCGGTCGCCGGTGGTCTATTTATCTTAGCCGGGCGGTCGGATCGAATTGCTTCGTTTGTTTTCATCGGTTTCGCACTTTTGATGATAATTAGCTGTGCCTTTTGGATTCGCACTCTCTTTGGCTTTACCTTGATTGGTGGTTTGGGCACTTTCTTTATGTATCTGGGCATCAAGTCCGGTCGTAGCCTGTTGCAAGTGTTAGTACAACTTTTTGCGATTCACATGCTGGTGGATACGCTAACCGACACCATGAGATATTTATTCAAAGGGTCTGTTATTGTCGCGGAGCAGGTGCGACACTCCGATACTGAGCTGATAGCGAATAGTTTGGGTGGCTCTCATTGGATGTGGGGCGGGCTGATTGCATTCACTTCAGTCGCCATTTTTTATATTTGCTTTCGAGCGGCTTATGCGAGCAATTTTTAGCACTTAGTCAATTATAAGTAGGGTTCTCAGCAGAGCCTGTGCCCTGATAAATTATCATGCATCCGTCAGTTGAACTAATTTGTCGAGACTATTTCAAGTCGATAGGTTCTGAGCCTAGGGAATTAGAGGCATGGTATTTTTGTGATAATCAAAAAGATGCAAACGAGTGTCTTGAGCTGACCTTGCAAGAAATTAAAAAAGCCACGACCTCTTCCTTGTTGTGGTACCAAAAAAGTAATACACCATTGCCTGAAACTGGCGATCTAAATGTTGTAACCGATTGGGCTGGTGTGGCGCACTGCATAATTAGAACCACAAGTGTTGCTATTGTGCCTTTTATTGAGGTGAGCGAAGACTATGCTGAGACTGAGGGTGAAGGAGATAAAAGCCTTGCCTATTGGCGTCGAGTGCATTGGGATTTCTACACTAGAGAGTTTGTCGAGTACGGCACTACTCCAACGGAAGATATGTTGGTTGTCTGCGAGACCTTTGAGCTTGTCTACAGAAACTCGTAATTGGTTTCTTCGTAATGCTCATGCGGCATGTGATACGATCTCTTCGATTTTTCCTACTGCTTATTTTCTAGCCACAGAGATTCATTGATGAACAAAACAATTAACCCTCTTAAGAAATTTATTTCAGGTGCTTGGAGCATCCTTGATAAAACCCGAAAAGTTTTTGTAAACCTACTATTTCTATTGATTGTCATGGTTTTGCTAAGCCTCGCGTTTAGCAGCAATGCTCCAAAAGTCGCTAATACCACAGCGCTTGTTATTAACCCTCAAGGGCAGCTGGTAGAGCAACTAACAGCAAAGTCATTTGATCAAATGTTGGATGAAGCTCGTGGGGTGCAAATAGTAGAAACCCTACTTAAAGACCTGACCGATGCAATCAGCTCAGCTAAGGATGATGATCGAGTTGAGGTCTTGGTTCTAAATTTTTCTTCTTTTGGTGGCGCCAGGCTAACCAAGCTACAAGACCTAGCAAATGCGATTACTGATTTTAAAGCCAGCGGCAAAAAGGTGGTTGCGCTGGCTGACTTTTATACCCAAGATTCCTACTACCTGGCTGCTCAAGCTGATGAAGTAATTCTGCATAAAATGGGTGGTGTGGTACTTGAGGGCTTTGGGCGTTATCGTATGTACTACAAAGAAGGCCTCGACAAATTAGGTGTGGATGTCCACATTTTCAAAGTTGGGACTTTCAAGTCAGCGGTAGAACCGTTTCTTCGCGATGATATGTCTGAAGTCGCGAAAGAGGCCAATGAAGAATGGTTAGGCGATCTTTGGCAAATCTATTTGCAAGATGTCGCTACTGCCAGAGGCGTCAAGCCTGAAGCCATCGACATCTATGCGCAACAAACACCACGCTTAATGGCCGAGGCCAATGGTGATTCTGCTAAGGCGGCGCTTGACTATGGTCTGGTCGATAAGGCTCTAACTCGCGTAGAGATTAGAGAATACCTTATTAGTCTGGTCGGCGAAGATAAACAAACTCACTCCTATAATGCGATTGGTTTCAATGACTATCTTAAAACCATAAAAGCCGATCGCTTCGGTCGCCAATCGAAGGGCGATAAGGTCGCAGTTGTTGTGGCGCGCGGCACGATTCTCGATGGAAGTCAGCCAGCCGGCACTATTGGCGGCGACTCTACCGCGGCATTAATTCGTCAAGCACGTAATGACGATGAGGTTAAAGCCATTGTCTTGCGAGTTGATTCAGGTGGCGGTAGCGCGTTTGCCTCAGAAGTGATTCGTCGAGAATTAGAAAAAGCGCGAGCCGAAGGCAAACCCGTGATCGCTTCAATGGGTAGTGTGGCCGCATCAGGTGGCTATTGGATCAGCACCTCGTCAGACCAAATCTGGGCACACCCTTCTACCATTACTGGCTCAATAGGTATTTTCGGCATGTTTCCAACGTATCAAAAACCACTCGCCGAACACCTTGGGGTTCGTGTAGATGGTGTGAGCACGGCTCCTCTTAGTAGTATTCGCCCTGATCGTGAATTACCGGCCGAGGTCGGCGATGGAATTCAAGCCATGATCGAGCAAGGCTATCGTGAGTTCCTTCAACGAGTCGCCGATTCACGCGGCATGACCACTGAGCAAGTTAACGAGATTGCTCAAGGTCGAGTCTGGAGTGGTGAAGATGCCTATGGTCATGGGCTAGTAGATAACTTAGGTGATCTCGACGGCGCTATCGCCGCTGCCGCCGAACTTGCCGGTTTAGATGATGACTATGTAGTGAGCTACATCGAAAAGGAACAAGAGTTTAAAGATAAACTGTTAAGCGAATTGATGGCCGATGCAGTACTAGCGGTAAACCCCTATACATCTAGTGGCTCAAGTTTGGATAAGTTGTTACATCAAATAGAGCGATCGGTAGTAGAGTTCAAATCATTGAATGATCCGAATCATGTGTACGCACTTTCTAATATTGAAACTGATTGATTGGCACACGTAATTTTCAAACTTTACTGATCGGTTGCAAAAGGTCTTGCAACCGATCACTCGGCCATCGATAACCCAACAAAGAAGATATCGGATAGTGGTGATAACACACCTTACCTAATTGATTGCCACCTAAGAGAC
>CAYVYS010000085.1:0-3872 GCA_964455815.1 uncultured Gammaproteobacteria bacterium | reverse complement strand
TCTTCCGGGTTAATCTCAATAGACAACCACTCCTGGCATTCCATCCCCGCGGCATATGGCACCAGCGGGCCTTCGATTTTTTCGGGATGATCGTAGATCATTTCGTCCGTGATCGGCACAAACACTTTGTTTCCTATATTTTGGGTTCCAGATACTGGGGTTTTCATCTCTTCGGTCTCATTACAATTACTTCTTACAACAGTGCGACTAGGGTTTGGCGTGTCAGCCTCTCAACCTTTCGTCTAAGCGCTGTATAGCTACCTGAGCCCGCCCCTATAGCTCTTTTTAATGAGAGCTTATTGTTCTTAATGTTCAAGGCTGGGTAACTAAACTTTACCGTCAACCCTATTAAACTCGCTTGGCCTGTCTATTTATCGATAAACTAGTGGTAAAAATATGGTTTTGATGCTGATTCAGCGGTTTTAGTGCAAAATCCAACTAAATCTAAACCCTTGTTTTAATGAGAAACTTCTCTCATTCAATTTCAGAGGAATTATGGCTAGAAAAGTCGCTATCGTTGAAGACGATTTTGATCAACGTGAAAACTATCGAGATGCTTTACAAAAGTCTGGATACGAGGTCGCGACCTATAAAAATCGGCCTGAAGCCCTAGCTGGTATGCGAGAAGATATGCCAGATTTGGCTATACTAGACATTATGTTAGAAAACGAGATGGATGGCGGCTTTGATCTTTGTCGCGACTTGCGCGCCTTGTCGCCGACGCTTCCCATCATTTTTCTGACAGCTAGAGATTCGGATATCGACCGTGTCTCCGGCTTGCGTCTGGATGCCTGGGATTACCTTACTAAGCCTTTGAACATGCAGTTTCTGAGTGTGCGTATTAATTCCCTGTTTAGGATAGTTGACAGTCTCGCCAGCCATGATGAGACAGAAGAGCCCGATACGCTGATTATCGACGACTTGGAGATCAATGAAGACAGTATGTCTATCAAATGGAAGCAGCAGGAATTAAGCCTAACACTCACGGAATTCTGGCTGATCGAATCAATGGCGCGCCATCCTGGCCACGTGAAAACTTATGAAAACATGATGCAAATCACGAGACAAAGCTATGTTGAGCGCAACACCATTAATGGATATATAAGAAGAATACGAAACAAATTCAAAGAGATAGATTCAGATTTTAAAAAAATACAAACGGTTTTTGGTGTGGGTTACAAATGGAATTCTGACGAATAGAACGATAGACTTTTAGCTCCCTATTATGCGTGCCGCTCTTTCAATCAGAACCAAGTTATTACTAGTCGCGATGTTGCTGCTACTAATTCCTTGGATGTCTTACGTCTATGTGCGCGACATGAAATCCTTTTTATTGAGTGGCCAGGAAGACGCGTTGAGCCTCATTGCCCGCGCTGTGGCGACGGTACTGAATGATCGCCCTGAGTTATTTATTGATGAAAACGATATTCCCGATCCTGACGACGAGCAAAATGAAATTTACGCGGCCCCGCTGCCAAACTATATCAATTTGAATGGTGAGCTAAGTGACTGGGGGGATCAGATCACGCAGGCAACCCTGTTCACTCCCACAGAACCTGGCGGCAATTTAATCAAGGTAAATCATTTATTGGGTTATCGCGGCAACTACATCTATGCCTTGTTCCAAATCAGTGATGACGAAGTGATTTTTCGCCAACGCGAGTTTTTACGAGTCGATGCAGCAGACCACATTCGACTAACCTTACAAGACCCGGGGCGAAGTGAGCAGCGCTATACCCTCATCGCCGCGGAAACCGGTCGTATGAGCATCTACCGGATGGACAATCAATGGCAATATCCGATTAGTGGTGAGCCAAATTACGATCTGGCGGCCGACATTGCGTTAACCGATTCAGGCTACAACGTCGAGTTGCGAATTCCTCGGTTTATGCTGACCTCGGAGACGCGTGTTCGATTAGCTGTGGCCGACGTCGATGACCCCGAAACCCTCACCATTGAAGCTTTGGTGCCGACCACACCAGCAACCGAAGAAGATGATTTTTCTAGGCTTTTGGTGCAAAGCCCGGAAATGGCAAAAATTCTCAAAGGCCTGGATCGAGCAGACACTCGCATATGGGTTATCGATGATCAGCAAAAGGTGCGCACGGTAGTTGGCAATTTGCTAACCAGCACCGAGCCAATTCTAGTAAAACCGACGGATAACTTAGGCACCTGGCAGTCGATTAGGGCGTGGGCCGATTACTACTACGATTCAATGTTGCAATCGATCTTTGATTACATCATTGAACAACCTGGCAGTGCTCTAGAGGCTACCGCACAAACTAATGAGGAGCGCAATGCGGCGATTATCGAACGCGCTTTGGCGGGCGAGCTGCTTACTGAACGACGGGCATCGTTAGAAGGCCAAAGTACTATTTTAATGTCTGCGCATCCAATTTATCTAGGCGAGCAAATTCCTGGCGCCGTAGTCGTAGAACAAAGCACCAATCGAGTTTTACGGCGCCAGCAAGAGGTGCTGGAAAACGTGATCAGCGTAACTTTATTGGTATTGATCACAGTCGCCACCGCCATGCTGTTTTTTGCCTCGAGATTAACCATGCGCATCCGGCGACTGCGCAATGCCACTGAAACTGCTATCGACAGAGATGGCCGTATCATTAATCAAAAACTGAATGCCGATGCTAAAGCCGGCGATGAAATTGGCGATTTGTCTCGCTCGGTCAGCAATATGCTGGGGCGCTTAGCACAATACACTGCCTACTTACGAGGCTTGCCAGACACCTTGGCACATGAGGTCAGCAATCCATTAAATGTAGTGAATTCCTCTTTGCATAATTTGAGTGAAGAAATCCCTGACTCCGCGCAAAGTAAGTATATGGAGCGAGCCAAAAATGGTCTAAATCGTATTGGCGCGATTCTGCGAAACCTGACTGAAGCAGCTAATCTCGAGCAAGCTATGCAAAGCGAAACTCGCGAGCAAATCGATCTAGCCGAACTGGTTGAAAACTATGTAGATGGTTATTCATTCTCAAACCCAGATCAATCTTTTGAGTTGATCATTCATACCAGGCCACTCCTGGTTGAGGTGGCACCTGATTACATTGCTGAAGCACTGGATAAATTGGTCGATAATGCCATCGATTTCGCCGCGCCTGGTTCAGCTATTGTTCTCAAACTAAGGCGCCTGGATAACTTTGCTCAAATCGACATTATTAACTTGGGGTCGCGCCTGCCGGAAGGCATGGCTGAGCGAATTTTCGAACCCCTGGTATCATTGGGTCGAAAAGATGCGCAAAAAATCAGTTTAGGTATGGGTTTGTATATCGTTAAACTTATTGCTAGTTTTCATGGCGGCGACGTTATAGCGCGTAACCTACTAAGTTCAGATGGCGTAATTTTTTCACTCTCGCTGCCAATCCACGATGCTAGTCTTGGGGCTAGCTAACAGCTCGCTACCTCAAAGCCTGGCTGACTTTCTATTTCACAATACTCTATTTGGAGGCTCGCCATGGGAAACCGCCTTAGCAAACTTTATACTCGAACCGGCGACGATGGAACGTCCGGCTTAAGCGGTGGTGAGCGCATAGCTAAAAATCATGCACGTATGAATGCCATGGGCACAGTTGATGAACTCAATAGTGTGATTGGCCTGTTAGTGAGCAAGCTCAACGACCATGAGTTAGGCGATATACTGATCGCAATTCAACATGATTTGTTTAATATCGGCGGTGAGATAAGCATGCCAGGCCATAGTTTCATCAAGCCCGAAAAAATTAGCCGCTTAGAAGCGCTGATTGATCACTTCAACGAAGCAGTCGAACCCCTAAAAGATTTCATTTTGCCTGGCGGCAGTGAAGCCGCCGCCGTGTGCCATATGGCACGATCGGTGGCTCGGCGAGCTGAGCGTGATG
>CAYVYS010000084.1:0-3931 GCA_964455815.1 uncultured Gammaproteobacteria bacterium | reverse complement strand
CTGAGCGCAAAAGAAGCAGAATAAGTCGATTCCTTAAATCATTTTTATTGCTGCCTAATAACCAATAAAAACAGCCCTGAGCGCAAAAGAAGCAGAATAAGCCGATTCGCCAACTCTAACTTATTGCCAAAACAACACTAATAATTAAAACAGCCCTGAGCGCAAATGAAGCAGCATAAGTCGACTCCTTAAATCATTCTTATTGCTGCCAAATTACCAATAAAAATTGGTGCGAGAGGAGAGACTCGAACTCTCACGCCGTAAGACACTGGAACCTAAATCCAGCGCGTCTACCAATTCCGCCACTCTCGCCTAATTTTTAAGGTGTTTGTTCTTTGAATAAAAACAAACGAAATGGGGTGACTGACGGGGCTCGAACCCGCGACCACCGGAATCACAATCCGGGGCTCTACCAACTGAGCTACAGTCACCATAATTTTAGCTCGGTCTAAAAATCCACCCTTGATTTTAAATCATGAGTGTGAGCATTCGTTTGGCGCGCCCGACAGGACTCGAACCTGTAACCTACGGCTTAGAAGGCCGTTGCTCTATCCAGTTGAGCTACGGGCGCTCAACTTATACTAAGCTTATACCAAGCTCGGCTAGATGGTCGGGGTGGAGGGATTCGAACCCCCGACCCTCTGGTCCCAAACCAGATGCGCTACCAGACTGCGCTACACCCCGACAATATCGGCCTTCTCGATCAAACTGACTCTCGAAGCACCTCAAAAATGCCGAGGCGCGACTATACTGATTGGGCCAAAATCCGTCAACGAAAAACAACAAAAATTCGATAAATACAAATACTTGAAAAAGTTTACCGAACCCTTATAACACTCGCATTAGAACACAGTTAATTCCTCTACTTAAATCATGAGCAAACCACAAACTCACGCATTCCAAACTGAAATTAGCCAGTTGCTGGACTTAATGATCAACTCTTTATACTCGCAAAAAGAAATTTTCCTGCGAGAATTGATTTCAAATAGCTCTGACGCCATCGACAAACGTCGTTTCGCAGGGCTAACCAACTCTGAGTTATTGAGTGAGGATGAAGAACTCGCCGTTACAATCACTACCGATAAAGAGGCCAACACCTTAACGGTCAGTGACAATGGTATTGGAATGACCGAGGATGAAGTCATCGAAAATATCGGCACCATTGCTCGCTCTGGCACGAAGAAATTTATGGAAGCTCTCTCGCAAAATAAGGGCGATAAACAGAACCTCGATTTAATCGGGCAGTTTGGTGTAGGTTTTTATTCGGTGTTTATGGTGGCCGACAAAGTTACGCTGCTTAGTCGTAAAGCAGGCACTGATGCAGGCACTATCTGGGAGTCAGATGGCAAGGGTGAATTCACCATCGCACAGTCCGAGCAGGCCGATGTAGGCACCTCGATCACTTTGAACTTGCGAGAGGGTGATTCGGAATTCCTAGAGGATTTTCGCCTTAAACATATCATCAACAAATATTCTGAGCACATCTCTTTACCCATCAAAATGTTGGCCGCAGCGCCTTTGGATGATGAGGGCAATGAAGACAACGAAGCCGAACGCGAATTCGAAACCGTCAATCAGGGTACCGCGCTGTGGGCGCGCCCAAAAAATGAAATCAGCGAGGAGGACTATGCCAGCTTTTATCAAGGCTTAAGCTATGATCCTGAACCTCCCCTCTCGACATTGCACCATAAAGTTGAAGGCAATATGGAATACACGTCTTTGTTGTTTATTCCCAAGAAAGCACCGTTTGATTTGTGGAACAGAGACACTCGCAAAGGCATCAAGCTTTATGTTCGACGTGTTTTCATCATGGATGAAGCTGAAGCATTAATGCCCAATTATTTGCGCTTTGTTAAGGGTGTAATCGATTCTCAGGATTTACCTTTAAATGTGTCTCGCGAGATTCTACAAAGTGATCGAGACATCGCTAAGATCAAAGCTCGAGCGGTAAAACGAGTACTGGATGAACTACAACGAATTGCCAAAGATGATGCCGATGCCTATCAAGAATTTTGGAGTGAATTCGGCCAGGTCATCAAAGAAGGTGTGGTTGAGGACATGGTGAATAAAGACAAAATCACGCCATTGTTGCGATTTGCTTCGACTCACCAGGAAAGCTCAGATCAAACGGTATCGCTTGAAGATTATGTAGGCCGCATGCAGAAAGATCAGGAGGCGATTTACTACATCACCGCCGAAACCTTTGCAGCCGCTAAGGGATCACCGCATTTAGAGGTATTTGGCACAAAAGGTATTGAGGTGCTATTGCTGAGTGACCCTGTAGATGAATGGTTGGTCTCAAGCTTACACAACTTTGAAGAAAAGCCATTAAAGTCGGTAAGCAAAGGCGATCTAGACCTTACCGATGATGAGAAAGAGACACAAGTAGCGCAACAAGAGGCCATGTCAGACATTACGGCAAAGCTACAGGAGACGCTCGCAGAACAAGTCAAAGAAGTACGCTTAACTCACCGCTTAACTGAATCGCCTGCCTGTTTGGTCGCTGATGAGAGCGACCCTGGTGCCAATCTGGAGCGGATCATGAAAGCCATGGGCCAAGATGCACCCAGTAGCAAGCCGATTTTAGAGATAAACCCAGATCACGAACTAGTCAAAAAGTTGAATGCAAACAGCGAAAACTTCTCTGATTGGGCACAGGTTTTGTTCGATCAGGCTGCACTTAGTGAAGGCGCACAAATCAGTAATCCAGCGGATTACGTTAAACGAGTCAATCGATTATTGATGAGTTAAGCCAGTTACAGTCCAGCTCCACTTGCACCGATTAGCAGCCAAGTGGAGCTTGACTAGACAATCCTCATAAAGCGATTGTTTTCGCGATCTTTTCGCACTTTCAGCGCATTGAAAACTTCACCATTCATGACGATGTAAATCCCGGGTGATAGAGATTGTGCGGCCGCTAAAGCGCCACCCAAATTAAACAATGCATCGCTCTCCTTAAAAACCGCAGGCTGCAGCGAACCCGTGAGCACAATGATCTTGCCGCTTTGGTCACCAATCGCATGAGCCGTATCGGTCATGGTGTCAGTACCATGAGTAATAACGATTCTCTCTTCTTCACAATGCTCGACAGCATGCTTGATCAATGCTCGATCTTTGTCTGACATATCTAAGCTGTCTTTGGCCATCAGGGAAGTTACTTCCACATCCAGATGGATAGGTAGCTGATTCAGTATTTTAGTCAGCGCTGGTGAGCCGATTTCGTATTTACTATTTGCATCAAAGTAAATCTTATCTATGGTGCCGCCAACACAGAAAGCGCGAATTTTCATAGGCAATCAGTTAATTGGATATTCCCGGTTTATAACTCGAGACTTAAACAAAGACTATACGGGTTCTTAGTATAGTTACCAAACGGTTCGCATTCGATAAAGCCAGCACTTTTATAGAGTTTTATAGCCGGTTGAAACACCTGCATGGTGCCTGTTTCCAGAGATAACTTCGCATACTCTCTAATGCGAGCCTCGTCGACGATGACACCAAGTATTGACTGCGCTACTCCTAAGCGCAAAAACGCATCTTTGGTCTTCATTGATTTGATCTCACCATGGCGATCACCTAACTCCTTTAGCGCACCGCAACCAGCAAATTCACTATCAACCCAAGCACTCCAAAAACTAATCTCAGGATTTAACAGCTCTTCTTTTTTTAAAGCATGCACATGACCAGGAGGAGAATGTTTTTTCATTTCCTTTAAATGAAGCTGCAACAGCTCAACAATGTTGTTATCACTCAGCGTATCGCGCTTAATTGTGATATCGGCCATATCTGTTAAAAACCAAAGCTAAACAATAGTTTCGTATCATAAGCTTATTCGGCACGTTGGTGTTCATAGTTTGTGCCTTCGAGGCTAGCCTGCGGCTGTCCAAAATCGTTCCAAACGATTTTGTCGAACTTGAGCTTCTCGCATAAT
>CAYVYS010000083.1:0-4202 GCA_964455815.1 uncultured Gammaproteobacteria bacterium | reverse complement strand
GGATTGACCAAGCGCTGGCAACGAATACCAAAATTCGGTGAGCTGTTGATCGAGTTGTTTCAAAGTTTCCATGGTAAGTCGGTTGTTTTTTTTGGCTAGTTTAAATCAAGACCACTAGCTAAAGCTATTTAGAAAGTTCTTTGATGAAGGCCTCTGCTTCAGCAATCGACAATTCCATGTCTCGAATTAGTTGAGAAACATCTTGTTCTATTATGCCGCTCTCTTTTTCTAAAGAGCTGATCGCTTGTGTGTTCAAATTGTGTTTAAGAAAAAGCACTTGATCTTTAAATGCAGATAACACCGGTTCGGTTTTACTCTGAGCTTTACGCATGGCGGCGATCAAGCTCTCTGCGCGTAATCGCGTGGCATCAAACTGCGACTCAGCGCGTTGCTTAAAACTGGCATCATGGTATTGGCTCAGTTCTTCGCGCCATTCAGACAATAAATTGTTGGTGGCAGTAACCACGCGATCAACGCGATTTGCAATGTTCTTGGCGGCTGATTCGCTGCTTTTATAGGCAGAATTCAAGGTGTTGAATTTGCGCTCTAAGTCGCCACCATCGAACTGCGTGACAGATTTAAACTTTTCCAATGCGGTCCGAAACTCTTGCGCGGTTTCCTGCTGCGCGTCGCTGGCGGCCTCGACTCGTGTTATTAGCACATCGCGCGGTTCCTTATACAATGTGTCATAACTGGGAATGCCCCAATCTGCGCCAATGCCATTTGGGCTAAAGGCCTGATGAGCCGCTAATAAGGTCGCGACCAGGGTAATCCACCGCTTTTTGCCTTTTAACTTCGAACCATTAAGGAGTAGCGGGATATATTTCAGAAATGCGTTCATAGTATGGCTTGCTTTGTGTTGCTAGCGATAGAAGTTAACATGTTTTGATAAACGCAAATGCGCATTTTTGTTAACATCAGTGCCGATGAAATCTATTTTAGCTCTGCGGCTATTTTAACGCTATGAAGATTGTTTCTATATTACTGCTCACCCTAAGCTTATCCGCCTGTGGCGTCACCCAAAAAGTACAATACTCCGCTCTTGAAAAAGTAGGTGTTCACAAGCGTGACATTTTGGTCGACCGCATAGAAAAAACCACATTGACTCAGGAGCAAACCAAAGAGCAATTTAAATCAGCCTACGAAGAGCTGGCCGAGTTAGTGAATGTAGACGACGCAGGACTTGAGAAAAAATACAAACGAATGGCCGGCGCAGTAGAAAAGAGCGAAGCCAAAGCCAATGATTTAAAATCGCGCATCAGTTCGGTTGATCGCGTAGCGCAGGATTTATTTAAAGAGTGGGAGGCGGAACTCGCCGAATATAAAAGCGCAAATTTACGCAGTGCCAGCGCCAAAAACCTAGCTCAAACTAAGCAAAGATATGCCGCGATCTATCAAAAGATGATCGATTCACACGCGCGAACCACGCCAGTACTACAAGTACTACAAGACAACACTCTATATTTAAAACACAATCTCAACGCACGGGCCGTCAGTAGCCTATCAAGCGAAGTAGTTCAAATCGAAAACAAAGTCAAAGAACTAATCGCCCAGATGGAAGCCTCAATCGACGAGTCGAAGAGTTTTCTTAGTTCTATGCAGGGGAGTTAAAGTTAGTCTTTTAAAATGTAGAAGTTTAGACTGGATCTGACAGGTACTCGTTTATCAGCAACTGACTGTCAGGTTTGGTTTAGTTATAGAAGTTTAGTTGTACAAGTTCATTTTCTCCGTTTTCGTTCGAGCAATACCTTGCCGTCTTTTTGCTTCTATTGCCAGCTTATATTGTTTGTTACCCATGTTACCCATTTTACCCAGTGCCCAGTATCGCCAATAACACGGGCGTGGGCTTAGGACGCGTTCGAGCGCTGAAGGCGCATTGCGTTTGTTCTTGTTAGTGAGTGTTTCATTTTAATGCGATATACCAAAATATGTTTAAAGTGTATTTGCTGTTGTCACAAACTTATAGAGGCTTAACAATTTATTCTTCAGCAGGCTTAACGAACTTCAAGGTCATGCGATCACTCTCGCCGATCTCTAATACCTTTTCGCGTAACTCCTTATTGTTTTTGGAGCCTTTTAAACCTGGAGGTAACGAGTAGACGCCATTGGTGTAGTCTTTGGAGTCTTTGGGGTTGGCGTTGACTTGTGATTCGTCGATTAGTACAAAGCCAGCTTCTTTCGCCATGGCTAACACATGTGATTGATTTACATAGCCGTTCTTGCCTTCGGGGTCTTGCGGGATTGATTCGTCGCCGCGATGGTCAACAATGCCGAATACGCCGCCGGGTTTAAGCATTTTAAACAAAGCGTCATAGTATTTTTGCGTCGGCTTTTCATAGATCATAAAACCGTGAGCGCGAAACACCAGTACACGATCGGCGCTGCCGTCGGGAACTTTATCCATCGCCTTTGGGAAGGCATCGCGATAGCGCACTGGAATATAATTTCCATTGCCTTCGATATAAGGCTCCAGAATGCTTCGATACCAGCCACCTTGGCCGCCTGGCCAAATTTCAACCACGGTTTGATCTTGCTTTACGCCAAAGAACTTAAGGGTCTCCAGCGGATTGCGATATTTGTTTCGAGCGCGAAGCTTTTCTGATCGATCTTCGCTGACTATTAAGCGTTGTAGCTCTTCGATCTCATCTTGCGAGAGCTCGGCACCAACATCGGCCTTGGCTGAAAAGTTGGAGAATAGAAATATCGATAAAACTAAGCCTAGGCTTAGGACTTTGGCGGTGTTCATTTGCGCTCCATGGTAGGTAATATAGGGTAGTAGCTAAGTAGGGTTTGATTGGGTTGCTCTGGGAATTAGACCGATGATCTGAATCTTTCATTTCGCGGCTGAACTCAGCAGCCACGAAATGTTTGAAAGCTAGGCTTTAGAGAGGATTACTAAAGATCAGATTTAACTACTTTGCCGTCCTTCATCACAAAACCGATGTTCTCAAGCAAAGTTATGTCTTCGAGCGGATTGCCTTTGACGGCCACAATGTCGGCAAATTTGCCAACTTCCAATGAGCCCAGGTTTTCTGACTCGCCGAGTAATTCTGCGGCATAGACGGTTGCCGAGCGAATGGCCTCTATCTCACTCATGCCAGCGTCGACCATCAATTTGAACTCTCTGGCGTTGT
The DNA here is from genome assembly GCA_964455815.1 of uncultured Gammaproteobacteria bacterium. GTDB lineage: Bacteria > Pseudomonadota > Gammaproteobacteria > Arenicellales > Arenicellaceae > Arenicella. Next base: position 1,068 of record CAYVYS010000083.1, on the reverse strand, counting down.
CGCCGTGCGCTGAGACACCACTATCAGTTCCGAATGCGATCTTTACGCCCACTTCTACCGCTTTAGTAAAATTTGATTTTAGTTGTGGGCCGATAGAAGCGGCCTTAGGGCGAACAATTTCCGGGAAGTAGCCGTCGATCTTGGCCTTTTCTGCGACAAACTCACCGGCCAGAATCGTAGGCACTAAGTAGGTGCCGTTTTTCTTCATGAGCTTACGGGTTTCATCGTCCATCAAGGTGCCGTGTTCGATGCTGGCCACACCGGCACGAATTGCACGTTTCATGCCTTCGGCACCGTGCGCGTGGGCGGCGACCTTAAAGCCATAGTCGTTAGCTGTCGAGATAATCGCTTCGAGTTCATCGTCTGTGAATTGTGGGTTCTGGCCACTTTTGGCGGTGCTTAATACACCACCAGTTGCGGTGATCTTGATGAGATCTGCGCCTTCTTTGTAGCGCTGACGAACGGCTTTACGAGCTTCGATCGGGCCATTCACTACACCTTGTTTCGCTAATGGGTCACCAAGCAGTTCTGTGCGAGCACCATTAGTTGGGTCAGCATGACCACCGGTTGTTGCTAGCGATTTCCCAGCAGTGAATACTCTTGGCCCAGGCACATAGCCTTGCGCGATTGCCGTTCTTAATGAGCGAGTAACCGTGCCATCGTCACCTAGGTTACGCACGGTGGTAAAACCTGCCTCGACAGTGCGCTTGGCATATAAGGCAGCACGAAAAGCATAGTCAGCCTTGTTGAGGGTAAAGCTTTCGATATAAGTACGCGGGCTGCTTTGTGATGTTAGGTGCACATGCATATCGATCAAGCCGGGCAAGCAAGTGGCATCGCTCAAGTCAATTTTCTTGGCGGTCGGCGAAACTGAATCGACGAGTGCGCCGTCTCGAATAGCGAACGTTTTGGCGCCTGCTAAACGCTCATTAACAACGTCTACGGTAGCTCCGCATTCAACCAGAAGTTCTGTAGACCCAGCGTTGGTTTTTTGTGCAATTGATGAATTGGTGGTTAAGGTAAGCGCTGCAATCAGAGGAAAGAGCAAGGCATTATGGTTCATTCTAA
>CAYVYS010000082.1:0-4505 GCA_964455815.1 uncultured Gammaproteobacteria bacterium | reverse complement strand
GTGCAGCACCAACAGAGATGACTAACTCGGTTGGCACGCCCATTCGCGACGCGCTGATTTTTGTAAACAGAGCATTGATCGGGTTTGGCCTCAGAGACAAGATGCGTATTATCGCATCTGGCAAGATGTTTTCAGCTTTTCATGTACTGCGTGCGATGGCTCTTGGTGCCGACACCGTTAACTCGGCGCGAGGCTTTATGCTGTCGTTAGGGTGTATTCAAGCGCGCGCTTGTAATACCGACCACTGTCCTACTGGCATTGCCACGCAAAACCCATCGCGCAATAAAGCCATTGTTGTGACTGAAAAATCTCAACGTGTGGCTAATTTTCATCAGGAAACGGTTACCAATTTAGTTGAATTGGTTGGGGCCGCAGGTCTGGATGGTATCCATCAACTGGAGCCCAAGCATATCAATCGACGCGTGCAAGGCACTGAGGTAAAGAGCTATGCTCAGTTATACCCCAGCATTAATGAGGGCAGCCTGCTCGACGAAAAGAGCGTGCCCGAGGATTGGCAGTACGATTGGCAACAAGCGAATGCGGCAAGCTGGTAGCCGCTTACTGATTTAGAACTTATTTATTTAGATTTTCGGCCGGGGTAACCTTGGTTTAGAGAACACCTTCTATTGGAGAAAATATGAAAACCACAGATTTATTCGTACAGGCCCTGGAAAACGAAGGCGTAGAAAAGATTTACGGGATCCCTGGTGAAGAGAACCTGGATTTTATTGATTCACTTAAAGAGTCATCTATTGAATTAGTGCTCACTCGTCATGAGCAAGCAGCAGGTTTTATGGCCGCTACTTATGGGCGCTTAACTGGTAAACCGGGTGTTTGTTTATCCACGCTCGGGCCGGGAGCCACCAACTTTGTTACGGCAGCGGCCTATGCGCAACTCGGCGCTATGCCAATGGTTATGTTGGCCGGGCAAAAACCGATCCGAAAAAGCAAACAAGGGCGTTTTCAAATTGTCGATGTGGTTGGCTTGATGAAACCCATCACTAAGTATTCAGAGCAAATTGTTGATGGCAATAATGTGCCGTCGATGACTCGCGACGCGTTCAGAATTACTCAGGAAGAGCGACCTGGTGCGGCGTATCTGGAATTGCCTGAAGACATCGCGGCGGAGCAAACGGATGCGAACGTTTTTGATGTGGTCAATAGTCGTCGACCCGACGCAGACCAAATGGCGATTGATCAAGCGGTGCGTATGATTGAAGCGGCTGAACGGCCGCTGGTGTTAATTGGCGCCGGCGCAAATCGTAAACGCACTAGCCGGGCTCTGGCAAAATTAATCGACAAAACCGGAATTTATTTTTTTAATACTCAGTTGGGCAAAGGGGTGGTCGATGAGCGACATGATAAGTTTATCGGAACAGCCGCGTTATCGAGCAATGACTTTCTCCATTGTGCGATTGAGCGTGCCGATCTAATCGTTAACGTCGGTCACGATGTCATAGAGAAGCCGCCGTTTTTTATGGAGAAAGGCGGGAAAAAAGTTATTCATGTTAACTTTTTTTCCGCACATATTGATGACGTATATTTCCCACAGCTTAATGTAGTGGGTGATATCTCTACCTCGATAGAGCGCATTGCTGATCAAGTGTCGGTTGATTCGGAGCGTGATTTTAGCTACTTTGAGCGTGTAAAGGATGAGGTAGAAAACCACTTAACAAAATATTTTGATGATGAGAGGTTTCCGATTTTACCGCAGCGTCTGGTTAACATTCTGCGTCAAAATCTGGCAGACGAAGACATTGTCACACTTGATAATGGGGTATACAAAATTTGGTTTGCGCGTAACTATAAATGCCATGAACCCAATACTCTTCTGCTCGACAATGCCTTAGCGACAATGGGTGCAGGCCTGCCGTCGGCCATGGCTGCAAAAGAACTGTATCCACACAAGAAAGTGGTGTCGATCAACGGTGATGGTGGTTTTATGATGAATTCGCAAGAGTTAGAAACGGCCGTTCGAATGAACCTCGATCTGGTGGTGATCATTCTCAATGATAGCGCCTATGGCATGATCAAATGGAAACAAGAAGGTGAGGGTTTTCAGAACTTTGGTTTGGACTTCAATAACCCGGATTTTGTTAAGTACGCGGAGAGCTTTGGTGCGGTCGGTTATTGTCCGAGCAGCCATGAAGAGTTTGAACAGATGCTCGACACAGCGCTTAATGCTAAGGGCGTGCATGTGATTGACTTGCCAGTAGATTATTCGATGAACCATTCTATTTTGAATGTGCTTTTGAAAGAAAGCGCGTGCATCATCTAAGCGAGGGAAGGTTATGCCCAGTATTACTGTAAACAATCCGTATGATGGATCGGTGGTTGCTGAGATACCTAAGCAATCAGCACGTGATGTTGAACGAGCACTGACCAATGCGTATGAGCTTTTTAACGATCGTGATAAGTGGCTACCGGCCTATCAACGTATTGATATTTTGGAAAAAACGATAGCGATTATGTCCTCGCAGGTCGAAGCGCTAACCAGGCTTGCCGCCAGCGAAGGTGGAAAACCATATACCGATTCCAAAGTCGAAGTGCTGCGTGCTATTCAAGGTGTAAAACTCGCAATTGAACATATCCCGCAGATTAAGGGTGAGCAAGTGCCAATGGGTTTAACGACCAGCTCGGCAAACCGCCTGGCTTTTACGCAGCGTGAGCCTATCGGCGTGGTGTCGTCGATCAGTGCCTTCAATCACCCGTTGAATTTGATTATTCACCAAACTATACCGGCGCTAGCTGTTGGTTGCCCGGTCATTATTAAACCGTCTGATCGCACGCCATTGTCGTGTTTACGTTTTGCTGAGATATTGCAGGAAGCAGGCCTGCCCGAACATTGGTGCCAGACGCTAGTTTGTGATAATGAAAATGCCGAAAAGTTGGTGACGGATAGCCGCGTTAACTTCTTCTCGTTTATTGGGTCAGCCCGCGTTGGCTGGATGCTTAGATCCAAGCTCGCGCCCGGCACACGTTGTGCGCTTGAGCATGGTGGCGCCGCTCCGGTAATTGTAGAAGAATCAGCGGATTTAGGGATGGTGATTGAAAGCTTGCTAAAAGGTGGTTTTTATCACGCAGGGCAAGTTTGTGTGTCAGTCCAGCGTGTGTATGCCCACCAAAACATCTGCGAGAAGCTAGCCAATCTCTTAGCGAGCGGTGCAGATCAGCTTAAAGTAGGAGATCCACTAGAGCCAGCAACAGAGGTTGGCCCGCTGATCACTGCGCAAGAAGTTAATCGGGTTGCCGAATGGGTGGATGAAGCTGTCGCGCAAGGTGCAACGGTGTTGTGTGGCGGCAAACGGCTATCTGACAGTTGCTACGCACCTACGGTTGTTTTAGACCCACCAGAGGATTGCAAGCTGTCTCAGCAGGAAATTTTTGGGCCAGTCGTATGTGTGTATTCGTATCGCGATAAGGACGAGGCTGTCGCGCAAGCTAATTCCCTGTCCGTAGCTTTTCAGGCCGCCGTTTACACCCAAGGCTTAGACTCAGCACTGGAGCTGAGTAATAAACTGAATGCAACCGCTGTAATGGTAAACGACCATACGGCTTTTCGAGTAGACTGGATGCCTTTTGGTGGCCGTGATTTGTCAGGCATTGGGATGGGTGGCATCCAATATTCGATGCATGAGATGACACGTGAAAAGATGACGGTCATCAAGAGCAATGTGCTGTAAATCTTAGGCTTATATCTTATTCTCGCAAGCGCGCTGTCTAACCGCCTGGGGTTGTCCTTACCTGCCAGAGCGATCTGTCAGGTAAGGCTATAAAAGAATCCAAGGACAGGCATAAAAACACTTGCAATCACTGGGTTGGCAGTGAGCACATCGTCAGACAGGCCTGCCAAGGCCAGAGTTACAAACGCCCTCCTGGCACTCAGGCGCATTGCTTAGATAGTAAAGTCCTTTTAGCGATTTATGTTGACTTAAGACCATAGTCTCTTGTTAGGTTTCCCAGTTTTCAACGAAGTAGCCTGCCTTATATTGTTTTTCATTATCAACCCTTCTATAAATTATTCGTGATGCATGTCCATGAGTAAGGTGAACGATATTGAGGGGTGAAACATGACCTGACAAGCTACTAATACTTTTTAGGTCAGTTTCGATTAATACTAGTTCCAAAAGTTCACTTTCTCCAAGGCCAGTATCTATGAGCAAGTGCAAGTTAGGGTTGTTGTAGCCCGACCGGTTAACATCTTTAGGAAAATAGCTTTGATTACTATAAATCCTATAGGCTTCTAAAATCCCACCATCTTCCCAACAAACTCTATAGTCTAAAGCGTGAAGAGCATCGGTACTGTCGATAGTTTTCCAAGTCATAGTAAACCTAACGCCGCTAACACGGGCGCCGCGTCGTATGCGGCGTCCGAGCGTAGCGGTAGTGTTTGGCCTTGTTAGATTTCGTAGCCATTTGCAGTACGTATAAATCCTACCAATTGATTCATACGTTCCTTTAGATCTAAAGCACTTAAGTCAGCAGGATTGCTTTTTATATAGTGG
>CAYVYS010000081.1:0-4820 GCA_964455815.1 uncultured Gammaproteobacteria bacterium | reverse complement strand
CAACAAGCGGTCGTGATGTTTATGCAGTCGCTATTAGCTAGCGAAAAGTAGCAGAAGAGAAGTAGTAGACGAAAAACAATCTAATTTAGCAGACTGAATCGACACTTGCCTGATGAGCTAAAAAGTACGTTCTACTGAAAACTCAGCGAGTTGCGATAAGGCTGTTTTAAACTGCGAATCAGGCAGTACCTCAAGTGCTGCCTGAGCTGCCTTAGCCTGTTCCCTGGCGACTCTGGCGGTGTAGGCAAGGGAACCAGTTGCCTCAATGATGTTGAGAACATCACTCAAATTATCGCGCGAGGAATTCGTGATGGCGTCTTCTAATAAGGCTTTATCAACGCCGCTAGAGCGTTCGATGGCATTGATTAGCGGTAGGGTAGGTTTACCTTCGGCCAAATCATCACCAACATTCTTACCCATGGTTTCAGCGTCAGCAGTGTAATCTAAAATATCGTCGACTAATTGGAATGCGGTGCCTAGGTGCAAACCGAAAGCTGCCATGGCTTTTTCGACCGGGCGCGCTTGTTTGGTTGCGACTGCACCAAGCTGTGTTGCTGCTTCAAACAATATCGCCGTTTTAGACTGAATGGTCTCCATATATTGTTGTTCAGTAGTGTCGGCTGAGCCACAATTGATTAATTGCATGACTTCGCCTTCAGCGATTTGATTGGTTGTTCGTGAGAGTATTTCCATAACCCTCATGCTGCCTACTTCGACCATCATTTGAAATGAACGAGAGTATAAGTAGTCGCCAACTAATACACTAGCGGCGTTGCCAAATACTTCATTAGCTGTCTCGCGCCCGCGCCGCATCTCAGACTCGTCTACGACATCGTCATGCAGTAAGGTCGCGGTGTGGATGAATTCTACTATCGCGGCCAGCAAACATTGATCATCATGCGAATTAGTTTGATCAGGATTACAAGCTCGGGCTGCTAAAAGTAGTGCCACAGGGCGCAATCGTTTACCGCCAGCCTGGATGATATAGGCGCCTAATTGATTTATTAGCGCCACATCGCTATTCAAATTTCTTTGAATTAGTTCATCAACTATACGCATATCAGTTTCGACTAAAGATAAAATCTCTTTAATATCAATAGTTTGGCTGGTGGCGCTGCCAATGGGAGTCGAATTCAGGCTCATGAGCATAATTATACCTATAGAAGCCAAAAATGAATGAATAAAAAGCACCAAATTTAGGCTAAAAATACCGTGATTTAAGGCCTTAAATCATTGACCGCAGGGCGGCGAAACACTAGAATTCACGCCCTGTTCGCTGGGTCCACAAAGGAAGAAAGATAAGTCGTTAAGTAGCACGATTTACCCCTTCAGAACGCCACAGGGCCAGCTTGGCCGGAGAAAAATATGTACGCAGTAGTCAAAACTGGCGGTAAGCAATACCGTGTCGCGGTTGGCGACAAACTTAAAGTTGAGTCTCTTAAAGTCGAACAAGGCGATAAGGTGACACTAGATCAAGTTTTAATGATTGGTGACGGAGACAAGGTAGAGGTTGGCACACCAATTCTAGATAAAACCGTTGAAGCGACTGTGCTGGGCAATGGTCGTGGTAAGAAGTTGCGGGTAGTCAAGTTTCGTCGTCGTCAAAACTCACGCACTCGCAACGGCCATCGTCAAAATTATACAGAGCTCGAAATAACAGCCATCGGCGGTAAAGCAGCTAAGAAAAAAGCCGAGCCAAAGGCAGCTAAGAAAGCTGAGCCAAAGGCCGAAGCTAAATCAGCTGACAAGCCAGCTCCTAAAAAAGTCGCAGCGAAATCAGCGGCTGACGATTTAACTCGTATTTCCGGAGTTGGCCCGGTTATTGTTGGCAAACTAGAGAAAATGGGCATTACCACTTTTCAGCAGATTGCTGACTTTTCGGCTGATGACATCGCCCGAGTTGATGAAGAGCTGAACTTCAAGGGCCGCATCGAACGCGATGAATGGGTCAAGCAAGCCAAAGAATTTTTGGCTGAGTAAATTAACGTCTTTATTGGAGAATTAATCATGGCACATAAAAAAGCAGGTGGTAGTTCGCGCAACGGTCGCGATTCTAATTCCAAACGCCTAGGCGTTAAACGATATGCTGGTCAGTTGGTATCAGCAGGCAGCATCTTAGTACGACAGCGAGGCAGTACTTTCCACCCCGGTGTGGATGTTGGCATGGGTAAGGACTACACTCTTTTCGCATTGAAAGATGGTGTCGTAAAATTTGAAATCAAAGGCCCTAAAAATCGTAAGCACATCAGCATTGAAGCAGCTTAGCTGGTCGATTCAGATAAGAATGAAAAAAGCCCCGCCTAGACGGGGCTTTTTTGTAGCTGGAAGTTTGAGGTAGTACCTATGCTTTTTGGTTAGGAAAAGCACGCGGCTCACCAGCATCGCCGCTTCGGTGGGGGTGAATACTTACTGTGGGCGTACCTCGATAGTTATTGTGTCTTCATAATCTCCCGCAAAAGCTCCACTGGCATTGCCAATTTTGATCATCATAGGATAGTTAGATCCGCGAAAGTTGTGCGCAACTTTACGCCTGAGCTGCATTCGATTGGCCAGGTTTGATACTTCGCCATCGACTTCGATGGAATAGTCTACGAATAGATCGCTCTTATCGGTAATTCTAAGCTGGCCTTTGTTCTCTGACAAAATACTAATATCGGCATCGGCATTGCCGCGAACCTGAAGCGCTAGGCGCCGTGCCTCGCCGGTTTCAAGTTCGCCAAAATCAACGATGCCAAAATCAGAGTTAACTCGGCTTACACCAGCGATATTGGTAATAAGTTCTGGTTTGACTCGAGCATTAATCATGAAGGATTTTTTGCTAAGCACCTCTTTGCTTTGAGAATCCAATACTGCTACTTCAATTGTTAATTGGTAATCTTCAGCGCGCGCAAAAACTGAGCCAGGTATAAGAGCCTCATATTGGAGCTTGGCGGTGCCAGCGCGAAGCGCGATCCGGCCAACGTAACGATTCTGAATAAACTCTAATCTATTTGTTTGGCGTTTGCTGCGAATGCTCAACGGCAATTTTGATTTGGTGTTCTTGGAGCGTAATTCAAAGTCTCTTCGATTCAGCGTGGTGATCTGTAGTAAAAATTGATTTGTTCGACTTGATACTGATTTGCTCTCGGCTTCCTCATTCTGATTAGTTTTTGAAGATCCTGAGGAAGTCTCAATTTCTAATTCAATGGATTCCTTGGCTATCTCACCAGAAAACGGCGAATAAACCAGATTAACTTTGTTTGGCGCTTTGATCGATACGTTTTGTGCATGCGAGTAATTGCTAGTAAAAAACAAAATAGAAAACACTAAAATGAATACAGTGTGTAAGGCGCTATTCATTGGACTTTCTCCAAACTGATAGTGCCAAGCCTGACTAAGCCAGGTTGATTTGTTTCTTCTACAGTTACATCTGCGCGATAGCTAGCCTGACCATCATTGAATTCTAAAAAGTATTCTCCAAAGCGTGCTCGTTCAGCGACAAAGCGACCGGTGCGATTAGTAAAAACCGTGATCTCGTCACCGCTTTCCTTAGACACCATTTTGCCCGCAATGAGACTTGGAGGCGTACCATCAGGCCAGAGTACGTTGCCGATTAGTGTATTAGCTGCATCGGTGCCAAGTCGGTACGTGTAGCCAGTTAAGAAGCCGGGGAAGAGATTGATTTCTCCTTCGCCTAGATCATAGCCGATGGGCAGATCGTCAACTTCAAATACAAATCTTTGATTGTTGTAAGAAGAGCTCACAGGGATTAAGGTTGTGCCTCGGCCTTTGATAGTGGTTATTAAGTCACCATCCGCAGTGCCACGACGCACGCCAACTCGTTTACCTTTGAGGTTCTTGTGTGCATGCAAGACTACGAAACTATCAGTGAATGGTCTGCCGTAAGCAAATTTTCCATTGGCATAGCCGATACTAGCTCTTGCTCTTAAGCCAGTGATCGAAACATCAGCTTGGGGGTTAACCCTGGAGCGACGTTCGTTATGATCTATATCCAATACGAATCTAGATCCTGAGTAGTTTGCATCAAACTCTAATTCTCTATTCAAATCATTTTGAAGTATTGACGCTTGCCCTAGAGATATTCCATTTGCTGAAATTGCGGCGCCACCGGTAAAGCCCAAGCGATATTCGTTTTCTGAACTGCGGTACTGACCCTGAAGGTTGCCCCCACCAAATCGCTTGGTAATGTTTACGCTGAAACTGCTAGTGTCGGGGAAGTTGTCTGAAGTTTGATAGGTATAGCCGAATGAAAAATTGTAGTCATTGATCGAGCGCGATAGTAAGGCCGAGATCGTTGCGGTGTCGCTGTCATCAGCGCGCCGAAAATCACCATTCAAACTAAGGCTATAGCCATTGGTGGTATAGCCGATGCTGGAAATAAGGCTCCACTCTTCGTCGCCCAGGCTATTCGAGTCTACATTGCCAAATTCACGACTTCGATACCCTAACTGTAAGTCGCTGAGGATTTGAGAACCATTGGAAGTAATATAATCATAGCTATGTCGCAGTGAAGTAGACACTCCTGTGTCAAGGTCATCGCGTTCGGATACGGCGACATCAATTCCAAATAAGCCAAATCGATTTCCATAGACTAGATTTGAGCTAACAAGTGCATTAGTCTCACTCACCTGAACTCCGGCGCCGACCGTAACACGATCATTTAAGCCTTGTTCATAAAAACCAAGAAGAACTGGATCGGATTCATAGCGACGACTGCGCAAGAAATCTGGGTCTCTCAAAACACCTAAGCTGACACCAAAATTCTTTATGCCTGGGGCCAGCAAGCGAATATCTGAGAATGCCGAGAAGTTGGCTATCTC
>CAYVYS010000080.1:0-5728 GCA_964455815.1 uncultured Gammaproteobacteria bacterium | reverse complement strand
GTTAAGGTAAGCGCTGCAATCAGAGGAAAGAGCAAGGCATTATGGTTCATTCTAATTTACCTCTAAATAAACGTAGGACGACACCCTAACACATGGTAGTGTTCGCGATAAGCACAGCCTTTTCATCGCAGGCTTTCGATGCAAAAACATCTCGGACTAATTTTAGCCCTCGCGGCCTACACCTTGTGGGGGATCATTCCTATCTATTGGAAGCTGCTCGATCATGTCGCCGCTATGCAAATCGTCAGCCACCGCATGGTTTGGTCATTTGTATTGGTGACCTTGTTGATTTTTTTGCTCGGACAGGGGCGAGTCTTACTCGCGACTTTTAAGGATCGAGCGACCATGTGGCGACTTTTTTTCGCCTCTTCGTTTGTCACCTTAAATTGGGCGATTTTTATTTGGGCGGTCAACTCCGGGCACCTGATGGAGACTTCAATGGGTTATTTCATCAACCCCTTGATTAATGTGCTGGTCGGCGTTGTGTGGTTTAAAGAACGGCTCCGTTTAGGGCAAACCATTGCCGTATCTGTAGCCGCTATTGGTGTGCTTGTCATGATTGCAGGTGTTGGTGAGGTGCCGTGGATTGCGCTGAGTTTAGGCATCACCTTCACTTTTTATACTGTGATGAAAAAATCAGTCAGTCTGCCAGCCACGCATGGCATGTCGATCGAGACGCTGTATTTTGTGCTACCTGCTTTGCTGTATTTAATTTGGCAGCATCAACAAGGCCTCGGTGACTTTCATCTCGACCCCTTAACCGACGCGATGTTAATCCTCGGCGGATTATTCACGCTAATTCCGCTGATTCTATTCGCCGCTGCCGCTAAACGAGTCACCTTGATTACGCTAGGCATGTGTCAATACATTGGCCCGACCTTACAGTTTCTGACCGCCGTATTTTTATACCACGAACCTCTTGGTGAAACGCGCTTACTCGCCTTCGGTTTTATCTGGCTAGCGTTGGTGATTTATTCGATTGATTTGGTGCAAGAGCAACGTAAGAAGCGTTTGGTTTAATTAAAGAGCTTCTAACTTGGTGGGCATTGCTATGGTGGCTATTTCATGGCTGGCGTGCATTTTGAAGTATTAGCTATTGCCACTATTAATTGTACCCAACAAATTATCGATACTTTATCAGAGGCTCCTTAAAAATTGATGCACTAACTGATGTACTATATGTCGGCTTGTTAGTTGCTGTTTAATGGATAGGGAGCATATGGTTAGTCTTGCCCGAACTTTTGCGATTTTGGTTGTTTTTTTTGTTTGGCTAGCCAAGCCGGCGCTGGCGCAGTTTAGTTTTCCTGAATACGATAATATATACATCAATGATGATGCCAACATCATTGATTTTGAAGTCGAAAACCGGCTCAAAGCATATCTAATTGAAGCCGAAGCCAATGGGACGCAAATTACTGTCGTAACGATAGATCAATTGAGTAGCTTTAACGCTGGCCCTGCGATAGAACCTTTTGCTACTGCTTTGTTTAATCACTGGGGAGTCGGTGATGCGAGTAAAAACAATGGTGTCTTGGTGTTGGTGGCTCGCCTTGATCGAAAAATGCGGATCGAAATTGGTTCTGGTTATACTTCCTTATGGGATGGCAAGATGAAACGGATCATCGACAATGTTTTCATCCCTTATTTCAAGAACGATGATTATTCAACCGGTATAGAGCAAGGAGTTTTAGAGACAATTAAAGAGGTGACAGGGCAGTATCCTTCGGCTGAGTCGGGTTTAGTTAATAGCGCCAAGCGCACTGTTACTTCTTGGTGGCATAAATTAGGCGGCTGGTTATTGGCGATTCTGGCTCCTATAATTTTTGCCTTTATATCGTTAGTGCGATTCATTCGAAGGCGAATACCGCGCGACTGCGATCGTTGTGGTAACAAAATGAATCGGCTTGATGAGCAAAGCGACGACGAACATATCGATGGTGGGCAACGTCTAGAGGAATATCTTGATTCAGTCGACTACGATGTCTGGCAATGCTCGCGCTGCATGCACATCAATCTGCATCGCTATGTGAGTTTTTTCTCGAGTTATGAGACTTGCCCACAGTGTAACTATAAGACCGTCGATGTGGAGACTACGATACTAGAGCCAGCGACGACCTCATCAAGTGGTTTGAAGCGACTGGATTATCAGTGCAAGCATTGCGACTATACCGACACCGAAACGCGCACAATTCCAAGAAAAAGCGAATCATCTTCGAGCTCCGGCAGCTTTGGAGGCGGAAGCTCCTCTGGTGGCGGTGCCAGTGGTAGCTGGTAGAAGATTCGCAAAGCCTCAACGACTTAAATACGCCATTGCATCCTCTAAGCCTTTTAGCGTTAATGGGTACATTCGATCTTCCATTAGGTCTTGAATGATTTTAGTTGAGTGGGTGTGCTCCCAATATTCCCGTGGAGTTGGGTTTAACCAAACGGCTTTATCATAGACATCAGTAATACGCTTTAGCCAATTGGCACCGGGCTCTTGATTCATAAAGTCAATACTGCCACCAGAATGTGTGATCTCATAGGTAGCCATGGCGGCGTCACCGACGAAGATCACTTTGTAATCGCTGGGATACTTGCGCAGCACTTCATAAGTTGGTATGACTTCGTCATAACGCATTTGATTGTTTTGCCATAGCCCATCGTAGATGAAATTATGAAAATAGAAATACTCCATGTGTTTGAATTCGATGCGGGCGGCACTAAACAATTCTTCACAGGTGCGCACATAAGGGTCCATCGAGCCGCCAACGTCAAACAACAATAGCACCTTAACGGTGTTGTGCCTCTCTGGCACCATTTTTATATCAAGCAGCCCAGCGTTGTGCGCGGTCGAGCGAATGGTGTCGTCTAGATCGAGTTCTTCTTCGGCGCCGGATCGAGCAAATTTGCGTAAGCGGCGAAGTGCCATTTTGATATTGCGTGTGCCTAGCTCGATGCTGTCATCCAGATCTTTGAAATCGCGGCGATCCCAAACTTTCACTGCCGAGCGATTACCACCTGAACCACCAACACGGATTCCCTCTGGGTTATAGCCACCGTTACCAAACGGCGAAGTGCCATTTGTGCCAATCCATTTATTGCCGCCTTCGTGTCGTTTCTCCTGTTCTTCGAGGCGCTTTTTAAAAGTCTCGATAAGTTTCTCCAGGCCGCCCAGCGATTCAATCTGAGCTTTTTCTTCTTCAGTGAGCGTTTTAAGAAACTCATTGCGCAGCCAATCCTCTGGTATCAGTGCTTCAATGAAATCATCCAGTTTTTCCAGCTCCGTAAAGTGCGCTTTAAAGGCGCGATCAAACTTATCGAAGTTGCGCTCGTCTTTGACCATGCAGGTGCGGGCCAAATAATAAAACTGCTCGACATCAGCAAACACAATGCGGTGCTCGAGCGCATTGATCAAATCCGATAATTCTCGAAAAGTGACTGGCAAATCTTGTTTGCGCAGGGTATCGAAAAAGTTGAGCAGCATAGTCGGGCTTAGCCTTGGCGTGTTTCGCGGCGATGCATAAACGCTAGACGTTCAAGTAGCTGAACGTCTTGCTCGTTTTTCAGTAAGGCGCCGTACAGCGGTGGAATCGCTTTGTGGTTGTCGCGATCTTTTAAGATATCAATCGGAATATCGTCAGCCATCAGTAGCTTCAGCCAATCGATTAGCTCTGAGGTAGATGGCTTCTTTTTTAAGCCAGGAATCGTGCGAACCTCAAAGAATACATCCAGTGCTTCTTTTACCAGGTCTTTTTTAGCACTAGGGTGATGCACCGCCATGATTTGTTCCATGGTCTGGCGATCTGGGAAATTAATAAAATGGAAAAAACAGCGGCGCAAAAAAGCATCTGGTAATTCTTTTTCATTATTACTGGTGATTATAATGATTGGCCGATGCTTGGCTTTGATCACTTCTCCGGTTTCATAAACAAAGAACTCCATTTTGTCGATCTCTACTAACAGATCGTTCGGGAATTCGATGTCGGCTTTATCAATCTCGTCTATCAGTAAAACAACTTGTTCATCGCTTTCAAAGGCTTCCCACAGTTTGCCCTTTTTGATGTAGTTGCTGATGTCATTGACGTCATGATCGCCGAGCTGTGAATCACGTAGGCGAGACACTGCATCATATTCGTATAAACCTTGCTGCGCCTTGGTGGTTGATTTGATGTGCCACTGGATCAATGGCTTGTTCAATGCTTGGGCAACTTCTTCGGCCAGCATGGTTTTTCCCGTGCCAGGCTCACCTTTGATTAACAAAGGTCGTTGCAAAATAATAGATGAGTTAACCGCCAGGCTTAAATCGTCGGTAGAGATGTAGTTATCACTGCCACTGAATTGCATCTGCGTCACCGTATGAGTATGGTTTTTTTCAGGCGACGATTATAGGCTAAGCCGTGCAACGAGGTGTTGAATACCGTGCATCAATCCAATCTATTTGGCTCAACGAAACAGCGACTGGATTTACCAGACGCTGATCTAGTATTTTGGCCGGAATTTGTCGATTCAACTATAGCGGCAACCTGGTTCGATGAATTATTGAAAACCACTCCCTGGCAACAGCACGAGCTAAAGATCTTTGGCAAAAAGTATTTAGCGCCTCGATTAAGCCAATGGGTTGGTGAGCCATGGATGAGTTATGAATATTCTCATCATTTGATGACGCCTGAACCGTGGACGCCATTCTTATCCGACATTAATAGTCGGATAGGAAAGCAATGTGGCGCTGAATTTAATAGCGTGTTAATTAATTATTATCGTGATGGCAACGATTCAAATGGCTGGCACAGCGATGATGAACCAGAGTTAGGCGAGGAGCCTGTTATCGCGTCATTAAGTCTTGGCGCAGTTCGTGACTTTCATTTGCGTCACAAACAGACCCGACAAGTACACAAAATGGCATTAACACCGGGCAGCCTACTAATGATGCAAGGCAAAACTCAGGCGTGTTGGCAGCATCAAATCCCCAAACGTGCCCACGCGGAGCCAAGAATTAACCTGACTTTCAGGCGAATTGTAAAGCAAAGAGGCTAAATTTGTGTTTTGTGAGTAAAATGTCTATCTACAAGTAGGTAGATAGTTTATAGTACGCATCCCTCATTTAGTTATTTTTATTTTATAGGTGAAAAAATGATTGGTTACGCAACCATTGGCACAAAAGATTTACCAAAGGCAGAAGCTTTCTATAATGAGCTTCTTGGCACAATTGGCGGCAAGCAAGTAATGGGTCTTGACCGCATCAAGTTTTACGGCACTGACGACGGTGGCGCTATGTTGGCTGTATGTACTCCTGCTAACGAAGGTGAGCAAAGTTGTGGCAACGGCCAAATGGTCGCTATTCCTGGCGGTTCAGCTGAAGGCGCAAAAGCTTTGTATGAAAAAGCGATTTCACTAGGCGCTACTGATGGTGGTGAACCTGGTCAGCGTGAGCCATTTTTCTACGGCGGTTATGTCTTTGATTTAGACGGCAACAAATTATGTTTCTTCCATATGACGCCTGCCTAAATCCGTTGTTGAAATAAAGCGAGATAAACAGCCGAGCGCGTTCGCTCCGAACGTATTCACGCCGAAGGCATTTATGCAGACTGGCACCAAACCCGCGCATTGATTGCGGGATAGCTATTTATCTGGTGTTTCATTTTAAATTTAAACCGCTTGTTGTTTTTTATTAAATTATTGAAGATGTGGAGTCGTATCATTGTTAGTCAATCAATACGACTCCCTCCTTTTAGCTCATTTATGTATG
>CAYVYS010000079.1:0-5795 GCA_964455815.1 uncultured Gammaproteobacteria bacterium | reverse complement strand
GGAATAATATCAACAACTTGAAAATCGTTATTTCCTAAATGCACCACGGGTAAATTAATCGCTTTTAAAAAAGCGATTAATTCAGAGTTTCCTTAGGCCAATTTGGAGCAATTAGCGAAAACTGAGCACTTTACTCGTGGCGTACTCGTTAGTTTATCTGCTCGAAGATTTGAATAAGTATAGTTTGGTCATGAAACCTGATCATGGCTAGCGAGCAGTCCATCCAGCGTCTACTTTTAAACATGATCCAGTTGTTGATGCAGATAAAGCCGACGCTAAAAAAACCACTGAGTTAGCAACATCATCAACGCTGGCTAAACGTCCCATGGGGATGTTCGATAAAACTTGAGCTGAAAAATCGGGGTCATTTAACATCGGTTCAGTCATGGGTGTTTTTACAAAGGTAGGAGCAACGCTATTTACTCTAATACCACTCGGTGCCAACTCGACAGCTAGCGCCTTGGTTAGGCCTTCTACAGCATGTTTAGTTGCACAATAAATAGTTCGGTTTGCCGCGCCAATATGTCCCATCTGAGAGCTGATATTGACAATGCTACCAGCAATGCCGCGTTCAAGCATTTTACGAACGATAACTTGAGTAACTTTAATCAAACTTTTGATATTTAGATCAATAACAAAATTTAGATCGTCATCACTCACATCACAAAACGGCCCTGGACGATTTGTACCTAAATTATTAATTAAGATGTCTACCTCATGAGTTTCTAAATGAACTAAAGATTCAGGTTTAGTTGCATCCATCGGGCATGCTATGACCTGCTGAGGAAAGCGTTCGCACAGTTCGGCTAAATCGCTTTCTGTTCGTGCGACAGCGATTACTGCTGCACCAGATTGACACAACTTGAGAACAATTTCTCTACCAATGCCCTTTCCCGCACCGGTTACTAACGCTGTCTTTTCAGATAGAAGATCAGCAGAGAAACCTTGGCGGGAAATATCATTGTTTGGTTTCGAATTCAAAATTTCATTACCTATAAATATAACAATTACAGAGAATATATCAAAGATAGCGGAATACAAAGAAACAATTATTGCATTCGAAGTCAGTTTGAAATAATCTTTGCTTTAGAAAACCTTGAGGCAAGCCATAAACGGACCTCATACCTTACTCTGAAACACACACCATTCGAGGTAATACGTGATTAGAATGCTCAAAGAAGGCTTTGACGTAGAGATAGCCGCTGATAACGATGCAAAGGTTCGAGCGACCGTAGAAGACGTGCTTAGCAATATTGAAAAGCGAGGTGATAAGGCGGTACACGAATACGCGAAACAGTTCGATGGTTGGGATGGTAGCGACTTTCGGCTAAGTGAAGACCAAATCAAGGCCTGCTATCAGCTGTTAGATGATCAAGTCATTTCAGATATAGAATTTGCTCAAGCCCAAGTTCGTAACTTCGCTCAAATACAACGGGAGTCAATGAAGGATGTCGAAGTAGAGACACTGCCTGGAGTCGTATTGGGCCACAAAAATATTCCGGTCAATAGTGTTGGTTGCTACGTGCCGGGGGGGAAGTATCCATTGGTTGCATCAGCTCACATGAGCGTTGTGACCGCAAAAGTAGCCGGTGTCGAGCGTGTAATCGCATGCGCACCGCCATTCAATGGTAAGCCTCATCCAGCGATCGTGGTTGCAATGAATATGGCAGGCGCTGATGAAATTTATTGTTTTGGCGGTATCCAAGCGGTTGGTGCCATGGCGCTTGGGACCGAAACCATTGCTCCTGTTGATATGCTGGTTGGGCCAGGTAATGCCTTTGTCGCCGAAGCAAAGCGTCAACTGTTTGGTCGTGTTGGTATCGACTTATTCGCTGGCCCTACCGAGACATTGGTCATAGCTGATGACACAGTTGATGGCGAGTTATGCGCGACGGATCTACTCGGTCAAGCCGAACATGGTCCGAACTCTCCAGCGGTACTGCTGACAAATTCAGAACAATTAGCAATTGATACATTGGCGCAAATTGAAGAGCAATTGAAAACACTTGAAACAGCCGAAATTGCGGGCAAAGCATGGGAGGATTACGGCCAAATTTACGTCTGCGACAGTTACGAAGAGATGGTCGAGAAAGCCGATGAACTAGCCAGTGAGCATGTACAAGTAATGACGAAAGACCCAGACTACTTTCTTAAAAACATGACGAATTATGGAGCCTTGTTTTTAGGCGCAGAGACTAATGTGTCATATGGCGATAAAGTTGTTGGTACTAACCACACACTACCCACCAAGAAGGCAGCACGCTATACTGGTGGTTTATGGGTCGGTAAGTTTCTTAAAACATGTACCTACCAGAGGCTTACCGAGAAAGCTTCACATCAAATTGGCGAATACTGCTCTCGTTTATGCGCTCTTGAAGGTTTCATGGGCCATAAAGCCCAAGCCGACATACGCGTTAAACGATATGAAAAGAAAGACTGAGAACTCGAGTCAGCAGCCATTGAGGCCAGTACAGAAAAAACGAGCAACCTCTTATGATGTTGCTCGAGTTGCGGGCGTATCTCAATCAGCCGTCTCGCGATGTTTCAAACCTGGTGCTAGCGTGTCGGCCAAGACCAAAGCAAAAGTTGAGGCAGCGGCAAAAAAACTCGGTTATCAACCCAATGCTATCGCGCGCGGATTAATTACTCGGCGCTCAAATATCGTTGCAGTTATCATTAACGAGTTAACTAACCTGAACTACCCAGAAGTGTTATCGCAACTCAATAAAACCTTAGGCAAACAAGGCATTCATATACTGTTGTTCACCCTGGATCAAGAAAGCCAGGTTGACAAAGCGCTTGATCAAGTTTGGCAATATCAAGTTGATGGCATTATCTCAGCAGCGCAATTTTCGCGTGAGCAGATAAATATTTGCAATGATCGTGGCACGCCATTGGTTTTTTATAATCGTATTTATCAAGACAGCTCTATCAACTCAGTTTGCTGTGATCATGAGGAAGGTGAGCGCAGCTTGGTGGACAATTTGTTGAATGATAATCGTACGTCATTTGTAGTAATGAGTGGGCCTAAAGATTCATCGGTCAGCACAGCAAGAACTCGCGGAGCTATCAGTCGCTTAAGTGAAAGTAATGCCCGAGTGATACAAATTGAGGGCGATTACAGCTATGAACGTGCGCGTGATTTAATGCGCGAACTGTTTGATTCAAACACCTTCAGGCCCGATGCTATTGTTTGCGCAAATGACATTATGGCGATTGGCTGTATAGACACATTGCGCCATGAGTACGATATCAATGTACCGCAAGAAATAGCTATTGTAGGTTTCGATGGCGCATCGCCAGCGCGTTGGGCAAGTTACGAAGTCACTACTGTGGTGCAACCGGTAGAGCGCATGGTCCAAGCCGCGGTCGCCATGTTGCTTGAGCACATCGAAGACCCCGAGTCACCAGCGGAAAAACGCTTATTTTCAGGTAAACTGCTTAGTGGCACTAGCGCACCAGCTTACTAGGCCAACAATCACATGACACACGCTAAACCGATACTTTTGTTGCTGCCCGGCTCGCTTTGTGATCAGCGTGTATTCGCAGCTCAAATAACCGAGTTTTCTAATAAATTTACGGTTCACGTGTGCGACCTATCCAGTTACTCATCCATAGACGATATGGCACAAGCGGTGCTGGCAACAACGAATCATAATTTTGCACTGGTGGGGTTGTCAATGGGTGGCCTTGTCGCGTTAAGAATACTCGAGCTAGCGCCACAGCGAGTAAGCAAATTGGCTTTACTTGGCTGCAACCCAAGGCAATCGACAAACGAACAAATTGTGGCGAGAGCGACACAAATAGAGCGCGTTAAAGCAGAGGGTGAGCGCGCGCTAGTCAGTATTATCAGTGACTTAGCGCCGCGTTATTTCCGTAACAGTCAAAATAGCAGCACTCATTTACAACTCGCGATTGATATGGCTTTGAAGGCTGGTCCTCGCGTTCTAGTTAATCACTGGGAGGCGGTAAATACGCGGCAAGACTTATTTAATAACCTAAAAGAAATTAATCATAAAACCTTAATATTGGCTGGCGAGCACGACGCACTTTGTCCACCCAAGTTACAACAAGAAATTGCTGCAGAATTACCCAATAGTCAGCTTTGCATCCTTCCTAACTGCGGCCACCTATGCACTATTGAAGTCGCTGATGCGGTTAACCGAGAACTCACAACTTTGTTTGAATACCACGAAAAAGCTTATGCATAACAACTTTAGAGCGCGCTTACTTAACGGTGATTTTCTGGTCGGCACCTTTCAAAAAACACCCTCACTGATGATTTCAGAAGTGTTAGGCAAAACTGATTTAGCCGCTGTGTGTTTAGACGCCGAACATTCGCCATTCGATCGCCGCGATATTGACGCTTGCGTACTAGCGCTAAGGGCCGAGCAAATGCCATCGTTGGTGAGAGTTCCCTCGGCTGCACCAGAGCAGATACTCAACGCTTTAGACTGCGGCGCTACTGGCATTGTGGTTCCACATGTTGATTCTGCCGATAAGGCAAGGCGCGTTGTAAAAGCGTCTCGCTATGTTGATGGTGGCCGAGGTTACGCAGGCTCCACTCGCAGTGCTTTGTATGCTGGCCGAACTATTGAGCAAAACAAAGAACATAACCATTCAGAAAACACGGTCATAGCACAAATTGAAGACCTTGCTGCATTAGATGAAATAGGCGACATAGTATCGGTTGATGGATTAGATTGTTTGTTTATTGGCATGGCCGACTTTGCTGCCGCCCTAGGTTGTCGCACTTTGAATGAAGCACCTGTTATCGCCGCCGCTGAGCGTGTCTGTGCGGCCGCTAAGGCCGCCAATCGCCGGGTGGGAATTTTTGTGCCAGATTTAGCTGCTATACCTCGTTGGCGCGAGCTTGGAGTAAGCTTATTCTTACTCGGCTCGGAGCATGGCTTTATTAAAAGTGGTGCGCAACAAATGCTAAATGAAACAGGCGCTATTTAAGCTGACAGCAGAGGTGTTCACTTAAAGATTAGGCTCATATTAGTCGAGGCTTAGCACTCAATCACACTCACCGCTAAGCCACCTAAGGACGTTTCTTTATATTTGCTCTGCATGTCAGCACCAGTGTCACGCATGGTTTGTATTACTTTATCTAGACTCACAAAGTGGTGTCCATCGCCTCTTAAGGAAAGTCGGCAAGCGTTAATTGCCTTAACTGAGGCCATGGCATTACGTTCAATGCAAGGCACTTGTACCAAACCTGAAACGGGGTCGCAAGTGAGGCCTAGGTTATGTTCCATGGCAATTTCTGCCGCGTTTTCGATTTGCTCGGCACTGCCACCTGACACGGCGGCTAAACCTGCGGCGGCCATAGCGCATGCAGAACCTACTTCGCCTTGACAGCCGACTTCAGCTCCCGAGATCGACGCGTTTCGCTTACAGAGCATGCCAATGGCGGCGGCGCTGAGTAAAAAGGCAACAATGCCGTCGTCATTAAACTCAATCGCCCTATGGGCACTTATTTGCTCACCGTCGAAGATATGCAGATTGTTGAGTTTTGTGTTGGCCATAGTGTCTTTGGTCTATCTCAGCAGTTCGGGCAACCAGGTCGCAAGGCTTGGCCACGCGATAAGGGCGACAAGCATAAGTAATTGCAGCGCGATGAAGGGAATCACACCGCGATAGATCTCAGTAGTCTGCACCTCATCTGGGGTGACGCCGCGCAAATAGAACAGCGCAAAGCCGAAGGGGGGTGTTAAAAAGGAGGTTTGCAGGTTAATGGCCAGCATAACGCCCAGCCACACCGGGTCGAAGCCGAGCATGAGCAATACGGG
>CAYVYS010000078.1:0-6329 GCA_964455815.1 uncultured Gammaproteobacteria bacterium | reverse complement strand
CCAGCCACCGCCCCATACCCAGTGAGTAATTGGTACATAGACAGCTAAACCCCATAATACCGAAAATAACAGCATGGCAGCGAAATTCATGCGTTCGGCAAAACCACCAACAAAAAGCGCTGGGGTAATCATAATAAAGGTCATTTGAAAGACCACGAATACCGACTCAGGAATACTGCCACTCATGGCATCAAATCCAACCCCATTTAAAAACACTTTATCCAGGCTGCCTATCCAGTCGCCATCACCGGTGAATGCCAAGCTATAACCGGCCACAAACCAAACTAATGACATAGCACAAGCCAATGTAAAGCATTGCATCAATACTGATAAAACATTTTTGCTGCGCACCAGACCGGCATAAAACAGGGAGAGACCCGGAATCAACATAAACAACACCAGTGCAGATGAAGTTAACATCCAGGCAGTGTCAGCTCGATCCAGATCATCAGCGAAGGTCAGAGCCGGCACTAAAAACAAAGTCAGCAGAGCGACTTTTAATAATCTTTTCATTGTGAAATTCCTTTGGTTAGAACTTTTATAATTATGACTGGTAATTTAAAGGGCTTCGTTGCCTGTTTCGCCGGTACGAATGCGAACCACATTGTCGAGATCGGTAATAAAAATCTTACCATCGCCAACTTTATTACCCCTTGCTGATTCAACTATTGCGTCAACGACCTTGTCGAGCACATCGTCAGCGACCGCGACCTCAATTTTAGTTTTAGGAATAAAATCGATGGCGTATTCTGCGCCACGATAAATTTCAGTATGCCCCTTTTGGCGACCAAAGCCTTTAACTTCTGAAACCGTCATTCCCATGATGCCGATCGCCGACAAGGCGTCTTTGACATCGTCTAACTTAAACGGCCGAATAATTGCTGTGACTAACTTCATGCTCTCCTCCCGGTGTTTTAGCTGGCAAGAGTCACTTACCAACTATTATTTTGATTATTTGTCGAGTTATCAGGGGTAGCCCTGACTAAGAAGATACTAATCAATCACGCCAATAAATGCGAACTCAAAGCGCCAGACGTGCACGCGCCTGTTGATATTCGCGGCTTAACTGCAAAACTCGCTGCGCCACTGATTGCACTTCATCAACTGCACCGATACCCTGCCCGCAACC
Organism: uncultured Gammaproteobacteria bacterium; assembly: GCA_964455815.1. Lineage (GTDB taxonomy): Bacteria > Pseudomonadota > Gammaproteobacteria > Arenicellales > Arenicellaceae > Arenicella. The sequence goes on along the minus strand of CAYVYS010000078.1, from coordinate 5,200 downwards.
CCATATATCGCGCCAGGCCTTGCTATCATTACTCTGATCGGTTAGCTTTTGCATGGCACTGATATCACCTTTGGGTAGATCTTCGGGATTCATACCCGCAGCAGTAATACTCGGTTTTAAATAATTGCCAGAAACACCAGTAAAATAGTCTGAGTAAACAATGTCAGCGGCATCGCAATCGACCACCATTTGCTTATATTCTTGCGCGGCGTTGGCTTCCTTGGTCGCGATAAACGCCGAGCCTATATAGGCTAAATCAGCCCCCATTGCCTGAGCTGCCAGTATCGCATCGCCTTGCGCGATGCTGCCGGATAAAGCGATCGGCCCATCGAACCACTCACGAGTTTCCTGAACCAAGGCAAAAGGTGACAACGCACCTGCATGTCCGCCCGCGCCAGCGGCTACCAGGATTAAACCGTCAGCCCCTTTTTCTACCGCTTTGTGCGCAAAGCGTTGATTGATCACATCATGTAGCACCACACCACCATAAGAATGCGCCGCTTGGTTTACTTCAACATTTGCACCTAAAGAAGTAATAATTATCGGCACCTGGTATTTAACACAGAGCTCCATGTCTTCCTGCAAACGCTGATTGCTCTTAAATACAATTTGATTCACCGCGAACGGCGCAGCAGGCTGATCAGGGTTAGCTTGGTTATACCGGTCTAATTCTTCAGTAATTTGGATCAGCCACTTTTCAAACTCGCCCGCACCTCGCGCGTTCAACGCTGGGAATGAACCCACAATGCCAGCTTTACATTGCTCAAGCACCATATCGACACCTGACACAATAAACATCGGCGCCGCAATCGCAGGCAGACGCAAATCATCAAAAACCGCCGGTAAACTCATACTCAGTTTCTCATTTTCGTTGTTAACAGCGCGGAGCATAACCAAAACTCAATGGGGTTTCAGTCAAGATCATCAATACCGGCTATTCACTGACAAATGTACTATTTATTCTGCATGTAGGCGGCAGTAAACTTCCAAGTTGGTGAACAACGAGGGTTGGAAATGTTAGCCAAACTACTAAAACCTAAAAATACAAGTTGGGCGACGAAAAAGAAAAGCCCGCCAACTATGGCCGCCGCCGCGGTCATGTTGAAACTCGCTCAAGCAGATGGTCATAAAAGTGACAACGAAATGAAGCAATTGCGAGCGATGCTGCACAAAGAGTTTCAATTGCAAGACCAAGACATCGATTCACTATTAGCGAGCGCAGCTATTAGTCACGCCTCGGCACAAGATCTAAATAGCCTGGCAAAAGAGATTCGCTCCAGTTGGGGCAATGCTCGGCGCATTCAATTGCTGGAGTACCTATGGGTATTAGCCTACGCTGATGATCGAATTGATCCAAAGGAAACTGACTTAATCGAACGAGTTGCCGGTCTTTTATATCTAACCGAAGCAGAGCAGTATCGAGCGCAGGAAGGCGCCGAAAAACGTTTTGGCCTAGGTGGCTTTTAAACCAGCGAAATTTTTAACTGACTTAATTCAAAGTCACAATAAACCGTGTACCACTAGGCGTTCGAGCCTCGATAGCAAGCTCGCCTTCATAGGCCTCTACAATGCCTTTGACTATGTGCAGCCCCAGGCCGTGTCCTGGGGTTTGACTGTCGAGCCGTACTCCTCGCTCTATGATTCTTTGCTTTAATTGATCGTCAATGCCCGGGCCATCGTCTTCAACCACAATGCGCACACCATGTCGATTTGACTGCCCGTTCTCGAGTGGGATCGGCGAAATGTCGATGCTTACCTCACCGCTTGCCCACTTGAATGCATTGTCGAGCAGATTCCCCACCAACTCCATCCAGTCTCCTTGATCGCCAAAGAACTGTAAATCACTTGGGCTTACAATCTCATGCCGAAGATTTTTGCTTTGGTGTAGCTTGCTCAAGCTGCTAATTATTTGTTTGGTCGGGGCAATCACTTCAATCGGCTTTGCAAAACGGCGGCGGCCTACGGCCGATGCGCTCTGCAATTGATATTCGATGATGTTGCGCATGGTCTCTAACTGGGGGTCAACCTGGTCTTTCGTCTCCCGCGCATATCTCAGGCCTGATAACACGGCGATTGGTGTTTTTAAACTATGGGCCAAATTGCCCAGCACCTCTTTATGACGTTCTATGCGTTTTTCTTCAAAGCCGAGTAATTGGTTTAGATTCTGAGTTAATTGAGATACCTCTAGCGGAAAGTCTTCATCAAACCGCCGTCGCTGCCCTTGTTCGATTTCGCTGACCTGAGTAGTGACCTTTGCGAGCGGATTCAGCGCCCAGGCTAATACCGTCCACAGCAGCAATATCAGCGCACCGCCTAAGGCCGCTAACCATAACCACATAGCTCGCTCATAGCGTTGCACTCGTTTGATGTGTGGCTGCGCCACTTCGGCCACATGCACGCTAAACGGCATGTCGCCTTGTTCTGTCTCCCAGGTGGCACCGAAGGTCATGTGCAATAAGCCGCTTTCATCACTACTGGCATCGGTAAATAAAAATTCGCCTTGAATATGTGTCAGTGTCGGTAAAGACTGTTCTAACAAAGAATCGGAACGCCAGGCCACTTGTTGCTGGCGGACCTCTGCATACAAAGAGGAATCGCTTTGCGACAATCTGGGCTCGGCAACCCGCACTGGCATTTCGACTTGCCCATCAACCAGCTCAATATCAGCCATTAATAATAGGATTTGATTGCGCAGTGCATCCTGAACATTATCGAAAACCGTTTCCTTAAACTCCTTGATCAAGACAAAGCCTAAAACACCAAAGAACAGCACCAACAACAGTGTGGCTGAAACCAGTAAGCGCCGACGTAGTGAGTGCAAGTCTGCGCCCGCCTCAGTCGCGGGGAATACGAAAGCGGTAACCACTACCCCGCTGAGTTTCAATCGGCTTTAGTTCACCACTAGGGTCGAGCTTTTTGCGTAAGCGTCGAATAAAAACCTCGATGGTATTGCTGTCACGATCATCGTCTTCTTCGTAGATATGATCAACCAGCTCACGTTTGGAAATCACTTTACCGGTATGCAGCATCAAATAAGACAACAAACGGTACTCATAAGCGGTAATCGTTAAAGGCTCATCATTGAGAAACACTTGTTTTGACGAGGTATCGATTTTAACCGGGCCACAAACCAGCGTGTTATCGGCCAGGCCAACGGAACGCCGCAATAGCACTTTTAAGCGCGCTAACAATTCTTCCGGATGAAATGGCTTGGTTAGGTAATCATCTGCGCCAGCTTCTAGCCCCTCAACTTTCTCTTGCCAGCGGCTGCGTGCCGTCAATATAAGTATAGGATAGCTTTTGCCTTCTGCACGTACTTGCTTGATTAACTCGACCCCATCAAGCTTGGGCAAACCCAGATCGATGATCGCCAGATCAATTGGGTATTCATTGGCAAAATACAGACCCTCTTCACCATCGCTGGCAACATCAACTACGTAATTCTGTTCGCGCAATGCCTGGCTGAGCTGCTCGAGAAGCTGGGGTTCGTCTTCAACAATAAGTACGCGCATGATGACTAATCCTTAGCTGGCACTAATTCGAATGGTTTTTATCTTGCCACTGGGCATTAAAATTCGCACATTGTATGCTGAACCAGGTTTGTTCAACTTTACCCGCAAGATTTTGGCTGCTGGGTATCGCCGCTTCACTTCATTGATCACCGCTCGTTTCGATTTACCCGCGCTGTTTTGCGCGTATTCTTTTATATAAGGCGGCACTGATTGCACAGCAAAATAAGACTGAGGCTCAGTTTGTGCAATCGCCTGGTTGGCAACAGCAAACAATAGCAGTACTGCCATCAAAGCGCGCAATGAATGCTTGAGCTTTAATAGCAGCGATCTTACTAATTGAATTGTTGGCTTGATGTTTGGCATTGCAAAAAATGTTTTAGATGGGCGTTGCACTGACATTTACGGCAAGTACAACGCCCGGTTTTTCAATTCTATACCGGATCAACGGTAACCTTGACCTTAATTTTCGGGCCTGGGTCGTAATCCATTTGCGTATGGAAAACGTTTCCTCGGTATTTATAAGCTACATCATAACCGACCAGCTTCTTTTCAGTGACATAGTGATCTTTTACTTCACAGTGTTTAACTGTCTTGTAGTGGTCGCCACCGTAATGATTACCAGCATAACGCTGATCAGGGTAACGCTTGCGGCTATTTTGATGTTTGATATCTCGGCCTATTGAGCCACCTAATACCGCACCAGCGACGGTTGCTACATCTCGCGCCTTACCACCGCCTCGTTTGCCGATTCGATTACCAACGACACCGCCGATAATAGCGCCGACAATCTCCGGCGTTTTACTCTTGTTACGATAAGAGCTCCGATAATTATCATGTCTGACCGGCACCTTTTTATGGTAGCACTTCTCAACCGGCTCATTGACCTGATAGGCCTCATAAATAGGCTCTACTTGAACAACTTTGGCATAGTCGACGGCGCTGTTTTCATAGCGATTGCCGTAATAACTTTTATCGGCAATTACAGGTAGCGACAAAGTAGATGCAACGGCGCCAACAATGGCTGATCTCTTCAATGTGGTTTTATTCAGTTTCATGCTTAACTCCGACCAAAATGGTTGTAAGGATTCGTTAGGTTAAGCGCACTTTACGAAAAGCTGCCTGAATGCAAACTGAATGAAATTAAGATTCTTGTTGACGTATAAATTCGAGCAGAGGTTTACCCACTAAATCACCGCGCCATCCTTGCATTAGCCGTTTTGATTGTCGATGACGATATAAGTACTCAATGTCTTTACGCGTTGCCAATAAGGCCTGCGCTATGCCCAAACCCTCGGCAATCTTACCAAGTTTCTGCATAGCTTGGCTGCAGATAGACTTCTCTGCTTTACTAAGTGGCTCCGAGCGGCGCCACAAAGGCGTATCTGCTGCTTTAACGGCTCGTAAGACCTCTATTGCCTGCGGCGCTAATTGTGTCGCCGACTTACGCCCAAAGTAACCAAGCTTTAGTAAGTCATCGACCGATCGAGACTTACTTTGCGCCAAGTCATACAACTTGTCTTCACGCAGAACCCAGGTACGAGGGATATTTTTTTGCTGCGCCGTGCGCTCACGCCAAATCGCTAAATCACGCAGAATGTATTGCTGCTTTAACTTAAGATGGCCACCAGCAACTCGCTGCCAGGCGTTCTCGGCCAGTTCGTCAAATTGCTCTTCATTGGCAACAAAAT
>CAYVYS010000077.1:0-6701 GCA_964455815.1 uncultured Gammaproteobacteria bacterium | reverse complement strand
ACTTTAATTTGGACATCATGTTTGGCTTGCCTAAGCAAACTCAGGCGCAAGCCTTGGAAGATTTACAGACGGCGATTGAGCTCGACCCAAGTCACTTGTCTTGCTATCAGCTTACTATCGAGCCAAATACTTTGTTTCACGCACACCCGCCCAAACTGCCTGACGATGATGATCTATGGGAAATGCAATTAGCACTCAAACAGGCCCTGCAAAATGCCGATTACCAACAATATGAGGTGTCTGCCTATGCCAGGAGCAACGCCCAGTGCCGCCATAATCTGAATTATTGGCAGTATGGCGATTACCTGGGAATCGGTGCGGGTGCGCATGGCAAACTGACGCAAAAAAGTGGTGAGATTATTCGCTTTTGGAAGCTTAAAAATCCGGGGCAATACATGAAATCGCCAAACAAAGTCGGCGGCCAATCTAAAGTGGCTGAACAACAAAAACCCTTTGAATTTATGCTGAATGCGATGCGTCTCAAGCACGGTGTGCCGATCGAATTGTTTGAAAGGCGCACAGGGTTAAATCACAAGCTTATCCAACACCTGCTCGATAAACATCAACAAGCCGGGCTGATTCAAATAGAACGAGGTCAGCTTGCACCAACTTCGTTTGGCTTTGATCGCCTCAACACCCTACTCGAAGACTATTTACCTGACTCTTCTTGAGCCCACCTTGACTAGGTTTGCTTGCCCCTTATGATCGATTGAAAGCCAGTGGCAAAAATTTTATTCGGGCAAATTCACTTTGCCACTGACATTTTGATGAACAATGCGGCCAGAGGAATCCGCTAATACTGAAAAGTCGCCCCCCACTTTATCTACATCGATGCTGCCACTACTATCATGCACAACCAGCACATCACCTTCGACATCGCGTACTTCGATATCACCGGAGCTGTCTTGTTCGATTTTCACCAAGTCTTTCACTTGGCGAATCTCGATGTCGCCCGAACTATCACTTTCGATAACGACTTTGCCAGTGACATTCGACACGTCAATGCTGCCAGAACTATCAACGATTGAAACATCGCCTGAAACCGCATCGACTTTAAGCTCACCCGAGGAATCAGTAACCTGTAAGGTGCCGCCAACATTTTTAATATCTAGTTCGCCGCTCGAATCGGTCATGCTTAGTGCACCAACATTCAGTAATTCTGCCGCGCCACTGGAATCAAAAACACGTAGAGCTGCGGCCTGCGGAACCTGAACGAGCAAATCGATGCGAGCGTAATCTGAACCTGACCAATTGATTTTCGAATTGGGGTAGCGAGTCACTAACTTAAGTTCACCGTCTTCCACTCCTGCTTCAACCTCGAGCTGTTCACCTAATTCTTCATTTGGTGCGCAGAGTTTGGCCACAAATTTAAGCTGCGTCGATTCGTTATCGCCTCGAATACTTAGCTCACCTGCACCAGCCTGGATTTCAATCAGTTGACCAGGCTGCCAATCTAATTTGCCATCAATTTCTTGTTCAAAATCGCAGGCTGACGCCATTGACGAGGCAAAGGTCAAAAGAAGGCTTAAAGATAAGAGATATTTTGTCATTTTGAGTTTCCAATTATCGCGTTCATTAATTAGATGCGTTTAATGCCAAAATGGATTACATCATGGTAAAGAAATTTCTCAGCAAAAAAAGGAAATACAACCAGGGAGGCTTTGTCCAGCTTAGACGCTCTCAGTAAGTGCATTTAGAATAATACGGCCAGGCTTTGCGATTGATACCTACACCAATATGCGAGACATTAAGTTCAAAGTGCTCTACCTTGGGGCTGTGCTTATCGATCATCGCTCGCCAGTTGACGACTCCATTGATTTTGCTATACATGGCCGTAATCGACTGCTCTATGGGCTTTGCCTCTTGTTTAGCAATAGCTCTCTCTATCCAATCTAAATCAAGGCCTCGTGCCTCAAATACCGAAACTGCACGGGTATGTCGCGGCCCTTCTATTACTGTCGCGCACAAGGTAATTACTCGATTTACGTTTTTTGTGCCCAGGGCGCGCGCTACCCCACGCGCCACATAACCGCCAAGGCTCCAGCCAATTAGAGGCAAGGGTTACCAGGTTTCAGCAAAACGCTTTTCAACTTGATCAATGACTTTGTCGCACATATAGGGAACACTGGCTTCACCTTTGTAGTTCTCTTCTGAAAAGCCTTCAGGCAAAGACAAATCCCAGGCCTTATTCGCATCATCGAGCGTGTGAGCATAGTTACCGCCAGCTACCATTCGCCCTAGCCCCCAATTCTCAGTTTTAAAACCTTGCTTACACAAAAACAATTCCAGCGGTTTCATGCGTCGCTCATCAGTGGCAAAGCCCCGGAACATCATAACTGTAGCCTTTTACACCTGGCTTTCAGACGACAACTTGGACCGCGTTTTCAACCAGCTACTGCCTGAGGCGAGTGGTAGTTGCGCCAAATCAAATGCAGCGCGCGCTTCAAGCGCAGAATTCCACAAAGAAGGTGGCGCCGTTGGTGCGGCTGCATCTTGAATAAATTTAGGATCAGTTGGATTCAAAAATCTCACGCTGCTCAATTTGATTAACCGTCGTTTGATTAAGCATAAAATAATAGTGTTATATTTTTAAAGCACCCCTATGAGCGCCAGGTGAAAAATCGCCCGCTATTATTGATGCAAAAACGACTTAGGCACGGCATACTGACCAACACTTTTAATTACTCAGCAAGACTTAGCCATGTATTTGTGGATTAAAGCCTTACACATAATTTCTGTAATCTGCTGGATGGCAGCGATATTTTATTTGCCTCGTTTATTTGTCTATCACGCCATGGCCGAGGATCAAACCAGTCGCGAAAGATTCAAAGTAATGGAGCGAAAATTACTCAAAGGTATTATGACTCCAGCCATGATTGCGACCTGGGTATTTGGCATTTGGTTAGTCACTTTCGGTATTGGCGGCGGCTGGTTTCATGCTAAGTTTTTATTAGTGATTTTGATGACCGGGTATCATGGCTGGTGTGCCTCGACCATGAAGAAATTCGCAAACGATCAAATATCACATGGGCATGTTTTCTTTCGCTGGATGAATGAATTGCCGGTAGTCGTCATGATCGCAATCGTTGTTCTCGTCGTGGTGAAGCCCTTCTAATGGAACTTAATATCACCGACCCAGCATTTCTGTTCCCTGGTATTTCCTTACTATTTTTAGCCTACACCAATCGCTATCTGACCTTGGCTGGCATTATTCGCAGTCTCAACGAACATTTGGACGAACCCGGCTCATCAAACCGGCTACAACAAATCAAGAGCCTGCATTTGCGCGTTCAGTTAATCAAGTACATGCAGGCGGCTGGTGTGATCGCCTTTTTGTTTTGTATTTGCTCGATGTTAGCCTTGGCGCTGGAGTTTGATACGATTGCGCGAGCTACTTTTATTGCAAGCCTTGCGACCTTGGCAATCTCATTACTGATGGCGTTAATTGAAATATTACTCTCTGGTATATCACTGCGAATTGAATTGGATCGAACTCGTAATAAGAACTAAACCGCCTCTTACATGGGAACTGCCAGTTCAGCTCGAGCTAGCCTATAGACTCGCCATGCAGCAGTCAGCGCCAAAAATGCCATCACCATCGCAACCAGTAAATCCGGCCAGGCCGTGCCCGTGCCAAACACACCAAACGCTGCCAACACCACTGCAATATTACCGATCGCATCATTGCGGCTACACAGCCAAATCGATTGCATATTGCTGTCACCGGTTCGATATCGAAACAATAAAACCGCAACAATGGCATTTGCGACCAAGGCCAATAGCCCAACCAAACCCATGGTTACCGCAACTGGCTGACTCCCATTAACAATACTCCAGACGGCCTGACTTAGCACCAGCAGCGCGAACACCAGCATACACAAAGCCTTAAACATCGATGCACGAGCGCGTACATTCAACGCGCTGTCGATCACAAATAAACTAATTGCGTAGTTGGTCGCGTCACTAAGAAAATCCAATGCGTCAGCTTGTAGTGCAACAGAATCACTCAGCCGCCCAGCGATAATTTCCAATAAGAACATGGCGGCATTAACAAACAGGGCGATCCACAATACACGGCGAAACAAAGGATCATTCGCTGACTCGTTGGCATGATGGTGACAATGCGCACTCATAACAAAACCTGATTACTCACCACCAACAAAAGCAAGCTGGCGCCATGCTTCATAAGCAACCAATGCCACAGAATTAGAAAGGTTGAGGCTACGATTATTCGGCAACATCGGAATACGAAGCCGATCTTGCGGTGCAAAGCTCGACATCACTTTATCGGGCAAGCCGCTGGTCTCGGAGCCAAAAACAAGCGCATCACCAGCGGCGAATGCCACCTCAGAATAGCGTCGCTGACCCTTGGTAGTTATCGCGAAAATCCGAGGCGGATTGAATGCTTTGGTAAACGCAAAAAAATCGCTGTGGCGTTTAATATTCGTCAGATCGTGATAATCCAAACCCGCCCGCCGTAATTGTTTGACCTCTAAGTCAAAACCAAGCGGCTCAATCAAATGCAAATGAAACCCAGTGTTCGCCATCAGGCGAATCACATTGCCAGTATTCGGCGGTATTTGCGGAGTATGTAAGACTATATGGAGCACTTCTATACGAGCTTATTTGAGCGACCACAACAGTCTACTCCAAGCCCAGCACGAACCCAAATATCACTCAATTGGGGGATTTTTTTAGCGAGGAATCTTGGTAATCTTCTAGAATCATCTGATTTAGTAACAACGGGGTAGCACAATGACTGACGAAAATTCCAATTCAGAAGACCTTAAGACCGAAAATCAGAATTCTGAAAACCCAGATCCGACTCAACAACAGTCGGAGTCATCACGAGCTTCAGCCAAAAGCGGCTTATTTGATATCAATCAGATTATTGATACCACCAAAGCTGTCATAAGCAATCCGGTTGCGTTCTATCGATCTATGCCGCAGACAGGTGGTTATGAAAACCCGGTTGTTTTTGTCGCGGTGATGGCGTTTGCATTCGCCGCAATTAGCTTTGTTCTAAGCATAATTGGGCTCGGTGGCGGCTTTTTTCTGGGGTTAATTCTTATGCCGGTTGCCGCTGTTATCGGGAGTTTTATTGGTGGCGGCATCTTATTCGTAATCTGGAAACTGATGGGCTCAGAAAAAGAGTATGAAGTTGCCTATCGCTGCGTGGCGTTTTCATTCGCTATCATGCCAGTGATCGCCGTGGTGCAAATCATTCCTTATCTTGGTGGCATTATTCAAACGCTTTGGGCTTCACTGCTGATGTATGTCGCCAGTATAGAAGTGCATAAACTTAAAGCACAAACCGCGCAAATTGTGTTCGGGATACTGGCGTTTATCTTGGTAGTAGCTGGAGTTAAAAGTGAGCACACTACCAGAAAATGGGAGAGCTATGCCGAGCGGTTAAGTGAGCAAACTAAGAAATCTCTTAATGAGGGTTCGATTGGTAAAGCACTTGAATCCTTCGAAAATGCTGAAGACTTGACACCCGAAGAAGCCGGCAAGCAATTGGGCGAATTTATGAAAGGTCTGGAAGACTTTGCTAAGGGTTTAGAAGAAAGCGTGGAAGAGACCGAACAAGAAGCGCAGAGCAATTAACCGAAAGCAATTATCAAAGATTAGTGAAATAGCGGTTGTATCAAAAATAGTCTTCACGACTAGCGCTCGCATTTAAACCGCGAGCGATCAAGACTTTTAAAGGCGGTCGAGTTAGAATTGCGCAACGCAAATTTGGCTAAATCGCCCGTCTATGAAAGTCTTAATCGTTGGTAGTGGAGGTCGTGAGCACGCGCTCGCCTGGAAAACCGCGCAAGCTGATTCTGTCACGCAGGTCTTTGTCGCCCCAGGTAATGCCGGAACACTAAATGAAGCTAAATGCCAGAATGTCGACATCAATGCGGATGATATCGATTCGCTCATCGACTTCGTTAAGCAAGAACACATTGAGCTCACTATTATTGGCCCTGAAGCACCCTTGGTAGATGGCATCACCGATGCTTTTCAGCAGGCTAGCCTAAAGTGTTTTGGCCCCAGCGCTGGCGCTGCTCAGTTAGAAGGATCCAAAGCGTTTACCAAAAATTTTCTCGCGAAATACGATATTCCTACTGCTGCCTATCAGGTATTTACTGACGCAGATCAGGCTTGTGCTTATATCGCAGATCAAGGCGCGCCAATTGTGGTCAAAGCTGATGGCCTGGCAGCTGGTAAAGGCGTCATAGTGGCGCACAGCATTGAGCAGGCGCAGGATGCCGCGCGCGACATGCTGGTTGACAATAAGTTTGGTGATGCTGGGGCGCGGGTTGTTATTGAAGAGTTTCTCGCTGGTGAAGAAGCCAGCTTTATCTGCATGGTCGATGGCGACAATGTATTGCCAATGGCAACTTCGCAAGATCATAAAGCACGAGATAACGGCGACTTAGGCCCGAACACAGGTGGTATGGGTGCTTATTCACCCGCACCGGTTGTCACCAGTGCTTTGCACGACAAAATCATGCAAAGCATTATTTTACCGACGGTCAAAGGAATGCAACTCGAAGGTCACCCTTACACAGGCTTTTTATACGCCGGCTTGATGATTAGCCCAGAAAGCATTCCAAAAGTGATTGAATATAATTGCCGGTTTGGCGACCCTGAAACGCAGCCAATCATGATGCGTTTAAAATCGGATTTAGCACACCTGTGCATGGCGGCAT
>CAYVYS010000076.1:0-6803 GCA_964455815.1 uncultured Gammaproteobacteria bacterium | reverse complement strand
CGCGAGTTTGTAACCAGCCTGGCAACTCAAGTCTATGAAATTAAAGACTCTTCAATCCAAAGCTTTGTTGGAAGTTATGACGAGTATTTAAAGTTGCAGGATTCACAAGCGGCTTAATATTAATGCGTTATTTGGCAGTATCGAATGACGACAGTCTTAGCGGCGATGCAAACCTCTAAATTGGCAAGCTGTTAATTTGCATTGCTACTAAACGATTTAGTCAGCCAAAAACGTAGTTCGGTGTCGGGTGAAGCATCGGTGATACCAAAAAGCGTGCCAGCAAATATCGACCAGCCGCCCTTACCGATCTTGCGACCATAGAAAGAGCCGATGGTGTGGCTTTGCTCGTCAAAACTTAGGCTGTCTCGCGTGTTGCCGTAATTATTAAAGAGTTCGATACCGAAATTTCCCACCTTGGTAGACTTCCAGACGTTGACTCGAACCTGAAATACTACGCCACCGTTAGCGCCGCTACCAACTTCAGTGGAGAGCAAGGTAAGGAAACGGCCGTGCCAGTTAGGCTGCCATTTGTACTGATTCATCCAATTGAAACCGAGTTGTCCTGGGTGGCCTGCGCCTCTGGATCTGGCGTCAAATCGAACGCCACCTTGATACCGCTCGGCTTCTGCGGTCTGCCAAAAATAATTCGGTTTGCAAGAAGTCAAAGTTAAAATCAGAATTTGCCGTTCGCCTAGCCTGACCAAGCACACGCCACATAAAGTTGTCATTGAGAGCTTGTTGATAGTATAGCCGTTGTGTAACCCCGGTTTCGCCTGCTGAGTTGTCAGGGTCAATGGTCACTCTATATTGAATTGATCGATGACCTTCATTCACGGTCGGAGGAAACGCGCCTCCAGTATTTTGCGTCGAGCTGGGTGCGGTGATAGCGACTCCGGCAGCAAAAAGAAAGAAACTAAGTAAAGCTCTCGACATGGTTTTTTTATCCTTATTATTGTTATGTAGTGGAACTTGTTGAATCTTGGCTCTAGCTCAAATAGTTAGACTTAATGATGTGCTTGGAAAGACTTAGAAATTTACAGTCATTGAAAATTAGTCGTGATGAGATTAGTTTATGATCTTGGCAAGATAAAGGCCTTAGTTAAGTTCTAAGACTATATAACTACAACAACTGGTTTTGTACGATCAATTTGGCACAGCTTAGAAAACGCGATTATTAGCCAATAAAAAAGAAAAGAGAACAAAGTTAGAGAGAAGAAAAAATGTACGGATTGGGTATGAAAGCCTTTGAGATCGATAATAAGAAAACCGTTTTGTTCTATTTGCATGGCTTGCGAGGTCATGCCTTTGCACAGGAATCAGCACTTCGCCACATGCTGCGCAACCTCGGTGTTAGCATCATATCGTTAGAATTGCCCGGGCATGGTGCTGATTCAATCCAACGACATTGTATGGTGCCAAAGTTTCGCCACATCGTAGACGATATTGTTGGTGAGGTGAGTCGGCGTTCTGCGGGTGCAGAGCAAATCATTCTAATGGGTTATTCCTTTGGTGGTTCACTGATGACCTTGGCGGCCCATAAGCTTGAGAAAACTAAGAGTTTTGAACCCAAGGTTGCGGGCTTAGTGGGCATTAGTACGGCTTTCGATGTTGGGCATAATGTGGCTCGCTGGCAAGTTGCTTTGGTCGGTGCAATTGCGCCTTTGTCTCGCTTTCTGTACCGCTATATTCCCGACTGGAGTCGCTTTGTGACTATTCGAGAAATGAATGTCGATTTAATCTCGGCAGAACCCGCAGTTATAGAATCCATAGAAGCTGATGACTTAGTTTACAAAGGCCGAATTCCATTGAACACCTCAGCGCAGGTTTACAAAGCGGGTTTAGCCGCAGCCAAGCGAGTTAATCAGCTTAAGTCGCCAGTATTATTAGTGCACTCGCTAGACGATGAAATTGCCTTGGCGCCAAAACCAAAGCGTCTAAACGATCACATCACATTAAAATTGTTTAAGCGTTTGCGACACAATTGCATTGATGGCACCAGTCGTGAAGCGGTGGTGTCGCGCAGACATATGATGCGTTTTATCGCAGATCAGTTATAGTTGCCTGACGCAAGAATTTGAACCGCAATAGATTTAGGGGGAGCTGTGTCAGCCGCCGAAATTCGATGTGCCAATGATTTGGCTTTATTTGAGAAACTAAAAGAGCAGCGCGATGTAAAGCGCGTGAACGATGCTATCGCGCGCCATGAAGCCGAAGGGCCAACCGGGATTAGGCGAAACTTATTAGCCACATCAGTGCGCCTGACTCCAAGCATGTCACCTGAAATTGCCAGCATGGCTGACGAGTGTATTGACAAGCTTGGGGTAAAGTTACCACTTGAGTTATTTGTCTACTCAAGCCCGCAGTTTAATGCCGCCTGTTTTAAACCAGAAGATGATCGTTTATACGTAATGTTTTCGAGTAGCCTGCTCGAAGGATTTACTTCGCAGGAACTCAAATTCGTCATGGGGCATGAGTTGGGGCACCATGTCTATGATCATCATGCGATTCCGATTGGGTATTTGCTAAGAGGGCAGCAACGCCCGGATCCACAGCTGGCTTTAGAGTTATTCGCCTGGTCGCGTTATGCTGAAATATCTGCCGATCGAGCTGGTGCGCATTGTGCTCAGGACATGGACGCAGTCGCGCGTGCGCTATTTAAATTGTCGTCAGGCCTCACCAGTAAAATTGTTGAATTCAGCTTAGATGATTTTGTAAAACAAGTTGATGACATGCAATTGGCCGACCAGGAGCCAGGTCAGGGGGCGCCGCAAAGCGATTGGTTTTCTACGCATCCGTTTAGCCCATTGCGAGTGAAGGCCTTAAAGCTATTTGAAAACTCTGAGCTTTATGGTGGAAAACAATCAAAAGAAAATTTAGAGCTTGGTGTGCAATCGGTTCTTAGCCTGATGGAGCCCAGCTACCTGGAAGCCAAAACCGAAACTGCGGTCGCAATGCGCAGATTGTTGTTTGCGGGTTTGATCGCTATCGCGGATGCCAAAGACGGCATCTCAGAAGATGAACTGGATGTCTTTGCCAAATTCTTTGGTAAATACGCTTTTACCGATAAGCTTGATATTGATAAAACTAAGGCCACCGTGGATGGTAGAGCCAAAGAGGTGCTTGAGAAGGCGTCAGAAACACAGCGTTTACAGGTTTTGCATGATTTATGTGTCATGGCGCAGGCCAATGGGAATGTGGAACCAGAAGAACGCGAGGCCTTAGACGGCATCGCAATAAGTCTGGGCGTACCAACGGCTTTTATCTGCCAAACTGTTGATGCTGAAAAAGATCTGGATTAGGTTTCGTTATTGCTTAGCATTTCTATATAGCAATAGGCTATATGGTAAGCTTAAACGGTTATTTTTAAGCGGCTAGGCTTGCTTTTATACTTATAGGCTAAGTATATCGACTACCGAGAGGGCGGGCATGTCAACCGCAGTAGAACTAAAGCAATCACTACCAGTGTTTTACCCTGGTGCAGACTTGATTAGTCTGAATGTTGATTTTCGGCGCAATAAGCCGAGTGAGATCATGCAGTTCACTGTCGAGCACGCCACTCGGCCGGTTATCTTTACTAATTTTCGCCCGTTAGCTGTGGCGTTCTTACATCTGGTAACCCGAGCGGCTCCGTCGATCCCGGTAATTTGGGTTGATCATGGTTTTAATACTCCGGCGACTTATCGTCATATCGAGAACGTCGTCGAAGCTCTAAATTTAAATCTGCAAGTTTATTCTCCCAAGATGTCTGCCGCGCACTACACGGCTGTGTATGGTCCGATACCACCTTTGGATACACCTGAGCATGATCGGTTTTCTGAAATCGTAAAGCTCGAGCCGTTTGCGCGAGCCATGCGAGAGTGGCAGCCAGATGTTTGGTTAAACGGCATTCGGCATGATCAAAACACGCACCGAAAAAACCTGGATATCTTCACCTTCGGCAGTCATAAAACAGTTCGTGTGGCGCCGATGTTTCATTTGAACGAATTGGATGTTGAAGAGTATATCTTTAATAACGATTTGCCCGACAATCAGGATTACTTTGATCCAACTAAAGGAGAAGAGCATCGCGAGTGCGGTTTGATGCTACAAACCGATTAACCTTGCTGGCACAGCGATGCTAAACTTGCGCGATGCACGCGCAACCAGAACAAACCAAACACAAACTTAGTAACCATCGCTCATCTCAACCATTGGATGTTGAGCGGATTGGTGCGCTATGCACTAGTGAGAGTCTTGCTCAGATCGAGGTTTTTCAAGAGCTCGATTCGACTAACTCATTTTTACTTCAACAGCCGATAGAACAAGCTAGGGCTAAGGTGTGTTGCGCTGAATCGCAAACCGCGGGTCGTGGCCGTCACGGCAACCAATGGATGTCGACGCCAAATCGCAATATTATGATGTCCTTAAGTTGGGGATTTTCTGGCTGGCCCATAGGCCTCGGCGCATTGAGTTTAGCGGTTGGCCTTGGCGTTTCATCGGTGCTGATAGAGCATTACCAACTTGATGCCAGGATTAAATGGCCAAATGATATTTTGGTTGATGATGCTAAATTGGCCGGCATTCTGATTGACACATCAGGGCATGCTGAATCGGACTGCGGTGTAGTGATTGGCTTAGGTTTGAATGTGGATCAAGCTGATTGGGGCGATGAGTTGCCGTACCCATGGATCGATTTACATCGACTTGGCATACAGCCTGACCGAAATGTGTTGCTTGCCCAAATGATTGATAGTCTGGTAATGGTGTTGAAGTCATTTGCAAGACATGGTTTTGCACCAATGCGCGGGGCTTGGAATAGTTTGTCTGCTTATCATGGCAGGCAAATAGAGCTTACTAGCACGATTCAGAATAAGGCTGATGCCGAGTCGCAAGTTTTAGTCGGGCAAATGGCTGGCGTTGACGAAGTAGGGGCGTTGCAAATTATCGACGGCGCTGGGCGACAGCATTTGATTACCAGCAGTAATTATCATCTGCGCCTAGTAAGCCAGAAGGGTGATCGTTAATGCATTTGCTAATCGATTTAGGTAATACCCGAATTAAATGGAGCCTGGTTGATTCAAATGGAGAAAGTCACTCGGATGGTAATCAGGCCAATCGCGAAATGCTCGAGTTGTCTGATGTGGGTCACAATGTGGAGTCAGTCTATATTTCCAGCGTAGCGGGTGCTGAATTAACGCAACAGCATTGCGATCATATTAGTTCACTTTGGCACTGTGATATCCACAATATCAAAGTCGCAAAACAGTTTGCTGCTCTGAGTAATAATTATCAAGCACTAGAAGCTTTGGGCGTTGACCGCTGGGTTGCGGCGATTGGAGCAGCAGTTTCCTATCCCCAATCGAACATCATTGTTATCGATGCCGGTACCGCTATTACCATTGATCTGGTTTGCTATAAAAATGAGGCACATCATTTTGAGGGAGGTGTGATTCTGCCGGGATTAAGGCTTATGCATGAATCTCTAACCGGCAACACCGCTCACATTCAATCGGTGTTTTCGTCGCAGTCGCCATTGGTTGGGCGTGACACTCAGGAATGTGTAAACTCTGGGGTCAGGCAAGCGGTCCTAGGTGGAGTAACAAGAGTCGTGAAAGCGATGCAAGATCAAAATCAAGCAACGGAGTTAGAAATTGTCATTTGTGGTGGCGATGCTGAATGGTTTAAATCCGAAATTAATCAAGCATGGCATCATCAGCGAAATCTTATCTTTCAAGGATTGTTTGAGCTTATGCAGCATCATGAAGCAGGGTTGGTCGGATGAAATTGCTGTCTTTTTTATTGGGTTTGTTGATTCTGGCTAATGTGGTGTTATTAGCTTGGCCACAAAAGAAAGAATCTGCGCCTCATCTTTCGCAAATTCAAGATGAAGTTAATCCGCACTTCATCCGCCTTAATAAAGAAATCGAAACGCGATTCTATAGTCAGATTCGAGAGCCAATCGAGATCACCATTGATCCTAAATCAACGTCGCCGCAGCAAATCTCACCAAATCAGCAAGCCCCGGGGGTATCTGATACTGCTGCGACAAGTAGCGTCAAAGAGGGAGTGTGTTATCGCGTCGGTCCGTTCACTCACAAACCAAACTATGAATTGGCACAGGCCGTGCTATTTAATGCCAGCATCGATTACCAGCAATCGCGTCGAGCCAGTAGAGAGTCTATAGTGACGCGTCTCTATCTTGGGCCGTTTGAGCGCAAGGCGCAGGTGGATGATACGCGCGTGCGGCTGCGACGAGCCGGAGTATTAGATCATTTCGTTCGCAAGCAAGACGATGACTTTATCATTTCTCTCGGGATTTATAGTTCCGATGAATCGGCAGACACCGCTTTGCGTTTATTTGAAGATAAATTGGAGAGTGTAAAACGCCGAGAAGAAAAGGTGGTTTTGCCCGAGAGTTATTGGTTACATTTCGAGCTGGCTGATGATCAATCAGTCAAACGACAGCTAAGTGCCATGGATTGGGGTGAGCCATCCGCAAAAATGGGGTTGTTTGACTGCTTAAGCGGCTGATAAGCATGGCTTTTTTAAATGGAAAATTAAGCCATTAAATTCCCTAATTTTTTTTGCTCAATCGTTGTATTTAACTGCGTCTGCCCCTAAAATGCGCCCCCTAGCAATGGCAAGCCTGCATAGCTCAGTAGGTAGAGCAACTGACTTGTAATCAGTAGGTCGTTGGTTCGATTCCGACTGCAGGCTCCATTTGTTTTTTTATTCTTGCTTGTTGATAGCTAGTAAGAGCGTGCTGAGGAAGTGATTTGTAGTGCTTTTTCTGCGCTGAGGGCCTGCTTTTATTCTTGCTTGTT
>CAYVYS010000075.1:0-6811 GCA_964455815.1 uncultured Gammaproteobacteria bacterium | reverse complement strand
GGTGGGTTCTACTTGCATAATTAAAAAAGTATTGTTCTTTGTATTAGCGCCACAGTCGCGCTGCTCCTCACGAGCCTTTATTGTAACGTGATGCAGCCTAAACCGACTAGCTAAGACGAGTTATTTTGACTTGCGCAGGCGTTAATTCTTGGCCTTCAAAGTCAGTGTTTTCAGCATTGTGATTGAAGACAAAGCGATGACTTTGAGTGTGGCGCTGACGAACCCCTTCTGGCATAGCGGTGGTTTGCATGCCAAGCTCATCACAGGCAGTTTGGATGATTCTGCGCATAGCTATTTCGTCAGGCCAACCAGCCAAATAATGTATACCTTGCTTACGAACTAACATTGGCGCACCATCAAGGGTTGCTTCAACCACTTCTTCGCTAGTGATTAGCGATTCTGCCCAATGTTTGATGGCCCCACCATTGGCCAGTGCCCGGTTGTTCTGAGCCATAAAGCTTTCGACATATTCGATACTCAAGTCCATATCAGGAATCGCTGGAGGCAGGTCTGCAGGAATTTGAAAATCCGTGGTTTTACTGCCGCTTCTTGGCCCCAAAAACACCAAACCCTGATGCGAAGCCAGCTGGTCTAACAAGCCATCAGACCAGCAAAACAAACCCGGCGCAAAAACCAAGCGGTAAGCACTTATATCTTGATCAGGAGGCACGATATCTATCGTTAAACCTAAGCGTCGTAACCCTCGATAAAAATCCAACGCTAATGCAAACTGATCAAACTCTTTGCCTTGTGGCTGGGTTTCCCAGGCCCAGCAACTTTCGTAGTCGAACATCAACGCGATGTCGGCATTCGCCTGTTTAACTTCTCCAAGCTCTTGTATTTCATTTGAAGTTTGCTCAACTTCTGGATAAACCGCTGACGGTTCGGAATCGGGTCGCAACAAGCCGGCATGCATTTGCTCCTGAGCAAACGGTGCTTGCCGCCAACGAAAATAACATACTGCTTCGGCTTCATGGGCGATAGCTTCCAGGGTCCATAAACGCACCATGCCAGCCAATGGTGCAGGGTTGTTTGGCGCCCAATTTACCGGCCCAGGTTGCTGTTCCATTACCCACCAACGCCCTCTTCCCACTGCGCGATAAAGGTCATGATGAAAGGCCTGCAAATCAGGGTCTCCCTGGCGCTCAAATCGCGCCTGCCAAGCCTGATCAGCGCCCAGTCGGTCAACTAAAAAACCCAGTGGGTAACTATCCCAGCTGGCAATATCAAGGTCTGCGCCGACTTTATAGTGATCAAAATCAACAATCCGACCCATGTAATTATGAATTAACGGCGTATCAGTATGCTGACGTAAAGTTTCAGCCTGTACTTTATTAAAGGCCACCACCTGATCGCTGCTATAGCGGTAAAAATCCAACCAATGGCTTGGGTTCGCTTCTGTAACAGTCAAATTAGGCAAATCGATCTGCTCAAAGCCCGAATATTCCATTGACCAGAACACATTCCCCCAAGCTCCATTTAGGTCATCAATAGATTGATACCGTTCTGCCAACCAATACTGAAAACCCATCTTTGCCGCTTCACTATAAGAGCGCGTGGTGTCGTGACAGCTATACTCATTATCAAGTTGCCAAGCCTGCACTGCCGCATGGCTACCGTAGCGTTCACCGACAATATCGGTGATTCGGCGCGCTTCTTCGCGATACGGTAAATGGCTAAAGCAATAATGACGCCGGGAGCCAAATTTACGAACCCGGCCATCGATATCTACTGCCAGCATGTCGGGATGCTTTTCTAGCATCCAGTGCGGAGGTGTGGCCGTTGGTGTGCACATCACAACCTGTAAATTTTCTGCGGCCAGCGTATCGATAGCTCGATCTAACCAGCTAAAATCGAAGTTTCCGGGTTGCGGTTCAAGCCGAGACCATGCAAACTCCGCGACTCGCACCCAGCTTAGACCAAGCTCTCGCATGCGCTTGGCATCGCTTTGCCACTGGCGCTCTGGCCAGTGCTCAGGGTAGTAACAACAACCTAACTTTGGATTCATAGGCAAAAAAGGCTAGCTTAATATTTAACGCTCAGGCACTGCGGTGGTTGTATCGCACAAGAGAAATATTTTTTAGAGTCTTACTATAACGACGAATGACCCAAGAAACACTTTTTATTGCCGGCGATTGGGGCACAAGTAATTTGCGGCTCTACTTATGTGAGTCGCTTGGTCAAAACAAATCACGCATCAAAGATACACGCTACGGGCCTGGTATCAATCAATCAAATAGTGATTTTGAAGAAACTTTTTTTAATCTAACCGAAGATTGGCTTACTCAGTACGGCAAGCTACCTGTTTTGCTATCGGGGATGATTGGCTCAAGTATTGGCTGGCACGAAGCGCCCTATTTAAACTGCCCGGTCGGCCCTGATGAAATCGCCGCAGGGCGAATCCAGTTTGCTGCCCGTGGACTTGATTTCTCAATTTTGGCTGGGCTCAAAGCGCAAAACCCACTAGGTATTAACGATGTGATGCGTGGTGAAGAGTTACAAATGCTAGGTTGGTTGCAACAACAAGATGCACCACCCGAGCAACAATTATTTGCTCTACCCGGAACCCATAATAAGTGGACATTGACGCGCAATGGCCAAATCGAAACCTTCTTAACCGCATTTTCTGGCGAGCTTTTCGGGCTGCTGCGCGATCATAGTATTTTAATTCAGCAACAAGATAGTTTTGGCTTTAACTCCGCCGCGTTTGAACAAGGCATCGATGCTGTTCACGGGCTTAACGGCGCACAATTGGTACACCTGCTCTTTTCTACTCGCAGCAAACAAGTGCTTGGCGAAATGGCCAATACCGATGCCTTAAGTTATCTCTCAGGTTTAATCATTGCCACCGATGTAATTGGCGCGATTAATCTATTCGAAGATATCGATTCCGTGGTTGTTATCGGCGAGCCAAACCTGAGCGCTCATTACCAATTGGTGCTTGAACATTTAGACATCGACTGTATTTTATGTGAACCCGACGATATCGCGATTGCCGGTTACGGCAGGGTTTATAGCTCAATGAGTAATAGTGCCTAGGCGAATACTAAACCCTTTATTTTTTACCAACAAAATACCGAAAAAATTATGAGCGCAGATTTAACAGCCTGGTTTGAAAAGATGCCTGTGGTGGCCATCATTAGAGGTGTGCAACCGGGTGAGGCCGTCGACATTGGTCAAGCTATATTTGAAGCGGGCATCGGCATCATAGAGGTGCCACTTAATTCACCTGAGCCTTTTTCCAGCATACGCAATCTAAGTGTCGATTTGGGCGAAGACTGTGTAATTGGCTGTGGCACACTCACTAATCAGGAAGACGCTAAACGCGTGGCCGACGCTGGTGGGCAAATCGCCGTCACACCGAACACCAAGGTGGGCGTAATCAAGCGAAGCATCGAGCTGGGAATGATTCCAATGCCGGGTTGGGCAACGCCTAGCGAAGCCTTTAAAGCCTATGAAGCTGGAGCGCGCTACCTAAAACTATTCCCTGCGGCAACCTATGGCGCAGATCATATCAAGGCAGTGAAAGCAGTATTACCAAATGACGCCAAAGTCTTGGCGGTCGGCGGAGCTGGCGCTGGCAATGCGCGCGAATGGTTAGCCGCTGGCGCCGATGGATTTGGCATTGGCAGCGACATTTATAAAGCGGGCCGCAGCGCGGAAGACGTACACAAACGTAGTAAGAGTATTGTCGAGGCCATTCGGCAAAGCTTAGACAGCTAGACCCAATAATGGAATTAATCGAAACTTTAGCAGTTGAAAATATTCTGGGCGAAGGCGTTATTTGGGATGCTGACGCACAAAAATTACTGTGGCTGGATATTCAAGGGCGTCAATTGTACCGCTACGACTTGATCGCGCAGCAACTAGAACAATGGGAGACACCAGAGCGGCTTTGTTGTATGGCACCTACCGCAACGCCCAACCGACTGGCAGTCGCATTCGAATCAGGTTTCGCTTTTTATCAGCCGTTAAACGATCAGGTAGAGTGGATTACAAAACTCGAAGCCGATAACCCAGGCACACGTTTCAATGATGGTCGCACAGATCGTCAAGGTCGGCTTTGGGCTGGCACAATGGTTGAGAATGAAAACGCAGCAAGCTACCAAGGCTCGCTGTATTGTCTTCATGCTGATCTCAGCGTTACAAAATCAATTGGTGGCTTATCAATAACCAATAGCCTGTGCTGGAGCCCCGACGGCCATACGGTGTATCACACTGACACACCTACGCAAGAAATCAATGCTTACTCATTTGACGCCGCTAAAGCAACATGGGGCGAGCCGCGACTATTGGTGAAAACAGAACCAGGTTGTTTCCCGGACGGTTCAATTGTCGATTCTCAAGGCTACATATGGAATGCTCAGTGGGGCGGGCACAAAGTGGTACGCTATTCACCAAATGGCGAACAAGATTTAGTACTCGAAGTGCCCACCGAGCAACCAAGCTGTGTGGCATTTGGGGGCGTGGATTTATCGCTGCTTGCAGTAAGCTCAGCGCATCAGGATATGAGTGCAGAGCAACGCTCAAAAGACCAACAAGCTGGCAGCTTGTTCATCTACCAAACGCCGTTCACCGGCTTACGCGAGTCGATTTTTATTGAGGCTTAGTACCATATAGAACTAAAGGTCTGGCAAGCTAAATCGAGGCTTTGTATTCAGCCAGCTTGGCCTCCCATTCATCGCCAAAAAAGATTTTGCAGGCTTCTTTTAAGCCCGGCGCGTCGATAATGTCTTCGTGGCGTAACACTTGCGTGATTTTCGAGCGGCGGCGTAGAAAATCCTCTAATTTGGTCACCATCTCAAAACGCGCCGTATGTTCGATTTCGCAACGCAAATATTCAGCGTGCACCATCAGCCGCTCAGCCTGCTTGGGGTTTTGCCGAATATCTTCTAATAGCTCTATGGCATTGCCTCCATAGCGGCGCCACAAGCGCTGCGTTAGCTGCTCACTTGAACCTTCTACGGTGTAATCATCGAGATTCATTAGTTTGGCTTGATGATAGAACTCGTCCCGCACTGAATCGTCGTCTTCGCCGTACCAGATAAAATCTTTGAACGGCAGCTCAACGCCCATTTGCTCAACCAAATCAGCAATTTCATCGCCGACATTGATGCAGTCAGTCGTTTTGCCACCAAAGATGCTTAGATGCTTGTCAGCCTTACTAACATCAACCGCATGTTTGCGCGACAGCTTGACCCAATCAGCGATTCCATCACCGCCTTTTTGCGCCAGAGGCCGAACCCCACAACGCTCGGCGATCACATCTTCTTTGGTGATCGGCGAATCAAGATCGAGCAACTCGTTAATATTACTTAAAACAAAATCCCGATCTTCTTCAGTCACTGACACTTCGGGGTTCTCAACTTGAGTGTCGGTGGTACCAACACAGGTTTTATTGCCCATGGGAATCACAAAAAACAGTCGCCCGTCGCTGGCAAAAAATGCCAGAATTCGCTTTTCTTTGGTGAGTCGATCCACGATCAAATGAATACCCTTAGAGAACAAATGCCGATGCTCGGTTTGTTGCTCACTCAAACCATTGTGTGCATCAACATGGGGCCCGCAAGCATTAACCAGCACTTTTGAGCGCACTGTAAAAGACTCGCCAGTTAAAGTGTCACGAGCCTCCACCTCCCAAAGATCACCATTGCGTTTGGCGCCGAGTGATTCTACGTAGTTGGCCGCCACACAGCCATAATTCATCGCCGAACGAATAAAGTTAAAAACAAAGCGAGCATCGTTGTCATACAGATAAGCATCCGAATACTCAAAACCACCTTGCGCATTCGAGGTATCGATCACCGGCTCACGCGACTTGATAGTATTTGGCGTCATGTAATCTGGCATCTGCGTGAAAAAACGCCCAATAATCCAGTAGAACACCGCGCCTAAATAAAGAAACCAGTTAGGGAAACGAAAACCTTTTTCGATCGTCGCCAAAAACCGCACTTCTTTCACCGTGCTCGGGTAAGCTCGCATCAGATGATTGCGGCTTTTGCACAGATTGTTCACCAATAAATACTCGTGCGATTCCAAATATTTAATTCCGCCCCAAGCTAGGTTAGATGAGTTTGAACTAGTCAAACCAGCAAAGTCACCCTTATCAATCAAGGCCACACTGGCACCTTTGGCCGCGAGTGACGCCGCTGAAACAGCTCCATTAACTCCACCACCAATCACCATGACATCAAACACACGATCGGCTTCTTTTAATCGTTGGATATTGCTCTTGCGAAGTTCCATATTAGGGTACTAGTAGCGACTTATTTTTCAGCGTACCAATTATAATATAAATAAGATCCTGAATTGATCCCCCAACGAACTTAAAAGCCGCTTTTTCACGCTCAGAACAGCCGGCTTCTCGACTTGTAGAATCCGATTGAAATTTGCCGAAAAACCCAATTTATCACTTGACCAAATAAATCACTGCGCGTATCTTACGCGCTCCTTCGAGGTCAGGGGCTATAGCTCAGCTGGGAGAGCGCTACACTGGCAGTGTAGAGGTCGGCGGTTCGATCCCGCCTAGCTCCACCAGAGCGCTTTTTGTTCGCTGCGTTCTTCGAACGGCCGACTTGTCGGCCCGAGCTAAAGGCTTTTTGTTCGCTGCGTTCTTTGAACGGCCGACTTGTCGGCCCGAGCTAAAGGCTTTTTGTTCGCTGCGTTCTTCGAACGGCCGACTTGTCGGTTTGCATAGCAACAAAAAATTCTGACCACAGGTGAAAGTGAAGGGCCTGATGCTTTACAAAGTATCAAAGACGTCCCCATCGTCTAGAGGCCTAGGACACCGCCCTTTCACGGCGGTAACAGG
>CAYVYS010000074.1:0-7078 GCA_964455815.1 uncultured Gammaproteobacteria bacterium | reverse complement strand
ATCTCAACCAGCTTTGCAGATATTTTTTATAACAACTGCTTTAAAAATGGCATTCTGCCAATTGTGGTCAGCGCCGAGCAGTTAAAAGCGTTTATGAGTGAAGTAGATACTAACGAGGGCGTTGAATTCACCGTTGATCTTAAAACTCAAACTGTGACTACTCCTGGTGGTCTTGAAGCTAAGTTTGAGATTGATGGTTTTCGTAAGCACAATCTACTCGAAGGCTTAGACGACATCGGCCTGAGCTTGCAACAAACCGATAAAATTGATGCTTACGAAGAAAAGCACAAACAGCAATTCCCTTGGTTGTGGGCATCGTAAAGCGATTGTAGAATTGACTACGTTAAGGGCAGCTAAGGCTGCCCTTTTTCATGGCCACTTTTGCTTTACCTTTCATGGTGTCCTTTATTGCACTCTCATGAAAATCAAAAGTAAAAAAACCTTTTAAATACAATAGCAAAGCTTATATAGTTCAATTGTTTTGAGAAAATAGATTTAACATGCCCAGCAAGCCAGCAATCAAATTAATGGACACCACTTTGCGTGATGGAGAACAAACGCAAGGTGTGTCGTTTGCGCCCGCTGAAAAATTAAGCCTGGCACAAGCATTATTAGGTCGTTTAGGTGTCGACCGAATTGAGGTGGCCTCAGCCGGTGTTTCACAAGGTGAGCAAGAAGCCGTTAGACAGATTAATCGCTGGGCTGCCGAGCATGGCTTTGCCGAGCGAGTCGAAGTGTTAGGATTTGTTGATCATCAACGCTCAGTCGACTGGATTGTTGGGGCGGGCGGCAAGGTGATTAATTTGCTCGCAAAAGGCAGCTTAAAACATTGTCAGACACAATTACGACAGACACCTGAACAACATATTGAGCGTATCAAACAGACGGTGGCTTATGCACACGAACAAGGTATCGCTGTTAATATTTATCTTGAAGACTGGTCTAATGGTTACGCAGATTCGCCGCAATACGTATATCAGCTAGTCGAAGAATTAAAAGACCAAAACATTGGTCACTTCATGTTACCTGATACGCTTGGTGTGATGTCGCCAGCCGAAGTGAAAAGTTCAATTGGTGATATGGTCAGCCGCTTCGCTGATTTGCAATTCGATTTTCATCCACACAATGATTACGGCCTTGCTACAGCGAATGTAATGGCCGCGGTCGAAGCTGGCATTGATGCCATTCACTGCACCATCAATTGCCTCGGTGAGCGCGCAGGCAATGCTTCACTGGCTGAAGTGAGTGTAGTGCTCAGGGACAAAATGGGGCTGGAACTTAGTATTGATGAACGCCACATTGTCGATGTTAGCCAGATGGTCGAGAGCTTCTCAGGAAAATTTGTAGCATCTAATGCACCGATTCTTGGCACTGATGTCTTTACACAAACCGCCGGCATTCATGCCGACGGCGATAAAAAAGGTGATCTCTATGTCACTAAATTATCGCCTGAACGCTTTGCGCGAAAGCGCACTTATGCCCTAGGCAAACTCGCTGGCAAAGCCTCCTTAGATCAAAATTTGGATGCGCTCGGTATCTCGCTGAATGACGACGACAAAAAGCGTGTACTCGCTAAAGTTATTGAACTTGGTGATTCCAAGCAAGTCATAACACCTGAAGACTTGCCGTTCATAATCGCCGATGTCTTAGAGGACAATGACCAGCAGCGAATGACACTGATCGCCTGCAAAACCTATAGTGATCTCAGTGGCAAATCCGAAGTTGAGATCACCTTGAACCTCGATCAGCAAAAACTCACTGAACGTGGAGAGGGCAATGGCGCTTTTGATGCATTCACTAAAGCCTTAGATTTGATTCTTGCCAATCACACTACGGTGGTTCGCCCTACTCTGGTGGACTACGAGATACATATTCCCAAAGGCGGTAAAACCGCCGCTCTGACCGAAGCCGCGATTACCTGGGAGATGGACAATCACCGCAAGATCACTACACGAGGCGTAAATGCCAATCAGGTATTTGCCGCCATTCAAGCAACGCTTAAAGTGATTAATATGCAATTGGCTGATCAAGCCATAAAGTAAATTGACTGACTTCACTCTATCAGTTCAAAAACCTTGTTAGAGTCTTTTGGTGGGCTCTGCGCAAACCTCAAAACGAGGTTTATACCTTTTCACCAACGACCTTCGCGTGCAGGACAATCCTGCTCTTTGGCTTGCCAGGCAAAAGGTTGATCGCCTTCGTTGTGTTTCGATTGTTGATCCAACATTGTCTCGAGGCAATCGCTATGAACTAAAAAGTAGTAACCCATTAAGGTATCAGTTTCTAGCCGAGGAGCACGACCCAGAAGCCGAAATTATTCGATGTTGGTGCCCCGAGATCGAGGCACTACCTATTCCACTAATCTTTAACCCTTCCGATATGACGCCAATGGAAGAAAAAATGTACGGCATTAAAATTGGTGAGAATTATCCTGCGACTATCATTGATTTAAAAAACGCCTATACAAAAACACGTGATCAGTTATGGTCTTTTCGTACACACGCAGACAGCAAAGCAGAAAGCCAGCGAATTTTACGGCGCACCGTTATTCTCAGCTATGCTGAAGAATTACTTGGCAGTTTGGAATCGCTATAACTGCGCATCGACAAACTGCAAAGGCACCTCCATAAATTCACTTCCGCCCTGATATAAGAAATGAGTAATACTAAATTGATTACACGAGCCGCAACCATCGATGACATTTCAACCATTATGCAGTTCATTATTGATCTTGCAGTGTATGAGAAAGAACCAGACGCGGTAAAAACTAATAAAGAAGAGCTTGCATCAGCGCTTTTTTGTGAACAGCCAAAAGTGTTTTGCTTAATTGCCGAGATTGATCGTAAAGCGGTAGGCTTTGCGTTGTACTTCTATAATTTCTCTACCTGGCTTGGTAAACACGGCATCTATCTGGAAGATTTATTCGTAGTTCCTGAAGCTCGTGGCCATGGTGCAGGAAAAGCGCTGTTGAAAAAGTTGGCAAAGATTGCCGTGGCGGAAAACTGTGGCCGTGTTGAATGGAGTGTGCTGGACTGGAACGAACCTTCAATTCAGTTTTATCTAGCTATGGGCGCCAAAGCACAGGATGAATGGACTGTGTATCGGCTCTGCGGGAATGCTCTGAGCGATTTCGCCCAAAGCAAAGATTAAGCTGGCGGCAAAATATCTTGAGGACGATCTATATCTTGCCAGATTCCTGTATCGTTTATTTCGATATCGACTAGTTTGGCTTGATTGCGGGCAACCACCTGTTTTGCACCTTGATCGCC
Source organism: uncultured Gammaproteobacteria bacterium (assembly GCA_964455815.1). Lineage (GTDB taxonomy): Bacteria > Pseudomonadota > Gammaproteobacteria > Arenicellales > Arenicellaceae > Arenicella. Next base: position 3,809 of record CAYVYS010000074.1, on the reverse strand, counting down.
ATTGATCTCAAGTAGCTGCGATCTAAACTCCAGACCAAAAGCGACCGGGTTACCAGCCTTACCTTGATAGTGCGGACGCACTATTCGATTTTCTTTTAGGCTCTCAACTATTGAATAGATGGTGGATGCGTTTAAGTACGGCATATCACCAAGAGCTATTAACCAGCCCCTGGAAGGAGATGTGTTCTCAATACCCAGTTTCAGACTTTCACTCATGCCAAGGTGACCTTTGTCATTTTGAATAAGGCTTGCACTACTAGCTCTAACTAGCTCAATAAGCACTTGCTCTTGATTAGTAATAACGACCACTTTATCGAACATCGATTGAAAGAGTTCAATGGTATTAAGGAGCATGGCTTTACCATTAGCGATTGGATGCATCATTTTTTGGCTGCCAAAACGAACAGACTGTCCTGCAGCTAAAATAATGCAAGCCACTTCATCAGAACTAATTTCAGTTGGCTGATTCATTTTTGTTTTGAACTTGAATCAACTCAGCCAGAATTGAAATGGCAATCTGACTTGGTGTTTTCGCACCAACATCCAGTCCGACCGGCCCGTGGATTCGTTGAATCTCAGATTTGTTCGCTGAAATTTGATGGAGGCTCTCGACTCTTTGCCGATGCGTTCGCTTACTACCCAATGCACCTATGTAAAACGACTGGCTTTTAAGCACTTGCTCTAACAAAGGAATCTCTAAGTCATGATCATGAAATAGAGAAACGAAAGCGGTGTATAAATCGCACTCAGATAAGCTTTGGGTAATCGAATCACTCATCTGACATGAGATTAAATTATGTTCTGCCAACAGCGCTTGCGTGCTGTCATTCTGGGCAATACAAGCCACATCATAGCCACTAAGTTTGGCGAGATTAGCGAGCTCCAGACACACCAAACCTTGCCCGGCAATAATCAATTGAGGATTAGGTAAATAACGCTTGCTAAACGAAGTATCTACTTGTTGCTTTACCGCTTGACGCTGATCAAGCTGCTGTTTGATAGATGTTAGTTCATCCAGTTCTGGCGCTGCTTGAAAATGAATATCAATACCCGATCCACAAGGTAATTTGATATCAAAATAGGGTGAACCTGTTCCATAGCGTTGAACTGTTGACTGACCATTTTTGATAAGCTGTTTGGCTTGTTCCGCTATGGCTTGTTCCGCACAACCACCGGTGATTTGCCCAAAAAAATTAGCCTCGTGATCAATCAGCATCTGCGTGCCCACCGGATAGGGAGCATTACCGTCGATATTGATCAGGGTTGCCAAACAAATTTGACGGCCTTGAGCAAACCAATCTAACGCCTGCGATACAAGTTCTCGCGGTTGAGATGTGTAATTAAAATCCAGTGACATGCGCCGATTATACGGCTTGGCAGGAAAATATCGTAACGGCTTGGTTCTTACCTTTGACTTTAACTTTGTCTAATTCGTTATAGTCAAACTCTGGTGCTAATTGCTTAGTAAACTCGCTGACTACTATCGGCACTTGATATTCCTTGGTTAAGCCTTCAAGCCGCGAACCCAGATTCACCGCATCACCGACAACGGTATAAGCCATGCGGAATTCAGAGCCCATATTGCCCACGCTCATGTGTCCCGAATTGACGCCTATGCCAATGCGAATCTCAGGCTTTTTCTCTTCGCGAAGCTGAGCATTGTGTTGTTCCAGATAGTTAATCATTTCGAATGCCGCTCGCAGACAATTCTGCGCATGATTATCATCCTCCAAAGGTGCTCCCCAAAAAGCCATTACGGCATCGCCCATGTATTTATCAATCGCACCGCCGTGTTTATGAATAATTTTAGTCATCGGTGTTAAAAAACGGTTTAACCAGGCTGATAAATCCTCTGGGCTCATCGACTCTGAAATAGTTGTGAAATCACGAATGTCAGCAAACAATACCGTCATTTCACGCTTTTCGGACTTTAAAGAATAGATATCAGTATCGTTACTCACCTGACTAACGACCTCAGGTGGCACATACAAGCCAAACATTTTTTGTGTCGTTCGTCGGGCTTTGGATTCGGTAAAAAATCCAACCACGGTATTCAACACAAATAAGGTAAACACTAAAAATAGTACCGGAGCTATTGCCACAATGTAATTCTTCTCCAGCCAGAAAAACCAGTTCAACCAAATCATGGCTAGGCTACTTGTCAAAAATATGACGGTGCTCCACATAGCAGAGAGATAGGGAAGCAGCAGACTGAGCATAAAACCTACGATAACTACCATCAAAATATTCCCGCCTGTAATCCAAGGCGGCTTGACGCGAAAATTCTCGCTTAACATTCCTGCTACTAAATTAGCATGCACTTCTACACCAGGCAGCGCTGGCGCCACTGGTGTTGCGCGCTTATCTCCTAAGCCCTGTGACGAAGTGCCTAGAATAGCGATCGTGCCGGCTATGTTCCCTTGATATGTGCCTCGTAATATTTCAGACGCAGATATATATGTAAAACCCTCACGTGCTTGGGCATAAGGAACGTAAACTGAGGCCCGAGTATCAAATTCCAATGGTTGATCCATTAACAACATCGAGATCGCCTCTAAGCCATAGAGATTGTCATCCAGGCTACCAATAACCACCGGCTCAGGTTCATCATTAAGAAAACTTTGCACTAACTTTAAGCTAAGACTTCCGTAGAGTTGCCCATCGAACTTATTTAGCAATTCTACCCTCCGCACTACACCATCTGGGTCTTGTTCAAGAATCGAAAAAAAACCAGCAGTAGTTGCACTACCTTGTAGAGATGGGATATTGGCACTAAATCGAGAGGCTTTCTGAGCGAGCGTCTCTTCCAATAATACTTCTGATGGAACACCCGATGTGCCAAACATTGGCTCGGGTAGACGGCCAACACTCTGCGCCATTTGCTCAGCAATTCTCGGCTCAAAGACATAGCCAAGCACAATTGATCTATTTTGAAATGAATTCGCTAGTTGAGCGTCACCAGAGAGCTTTCTGAGACTGACCAAAGCATGGTCACCAGACTCTAAAGCGGTTGCTACTTCGTCTATCGTGTAAGCGTCTTCAGGTTCAGCGAAGACTACGTCAAAACCCAGAGTTTCAATGCCATAACGATCAAACAAAGAGTCTACTAATTTAGCGAGTTTGGCTCGGGGCCAAGGCCACTGCCCTTCGGCAAGAAGACTGGGTTCATCAATGTCGATAATAACGACCGTGTCGTGTTCAAACTTTCGCGCAGAGAGCCTGACTCGAAGATCGTAGAACTGACGCTCAAGGTTATCGATAAACGACAGGCTCAGAGTGAATCGGCGCTCACCGATTTTAATGCTGGGGCTGGATTCGTATTGATCTAAAGCCATAAGCAAAGTCAGGCACAGACCAATAATAATTAGCGTCTTCTTCAAGGCCTTATTTAGCTAGAATTAATCGCGAACGATTTTGATTGTGGCACACCACAAAAGACCCACTCAAGTATGCTGATATACCTGCCAATCAACCTCGCGATAATCACACCTGAGCGATGCACATATTAACCGTCTTAAGAAACTCTTTAACCCGCTCCGATTCAAGGTAGGCCTTTCGCTCTTCTTCATTGAGCGTGACCAACACATCGACAATTTCCGGTGGTAACACCATCGGTTGATCATCAATAATGACCACTATCGGGTCGGCCGGCGAGCTTGGTGGCGACATCATCGGCGGTGGCGAAGGTGACATTGGTGCTGGCCCCATTGGTGGTGCTGGCTGACCAGCAACGGGCGGTTCGTCCATTGGAGGTTCGTCCATTGGCGGTTCGTCCATCGGCGGTTCTTCCATCGGCGGTTCGTCCATTG
>CAYVYS010000073.1:0-7384 GCA_964455815.1 uncultured Gammaproteobacteria bacterium | reverse complement strand
TTGATGCGAAGTCAGTCCCGTTGTCTGTAGCAGTCAGTGATTTAAACCGCGATGGTCTATTTGATATGTATGTGGCTGGTTACATCGCGCGTAAGCACGTTGAGGGTGAGACGATTTTTAATAAAGTTTATGGCGGCGTAAGTGCACTTTATCTGAATAAGGGAAACAACCAATTCGATAACATAACTAAAGAATCTGGATTGCACTTTCAACACAATACCTTTCAAGGAATTTTCATTGATGTTGATGGCGATAACCTGGAAGATCTCGTGGTAGCGCATGATACCGGCACGGTTAAAACGTGGAAAAACCTTGGCGGCCTCAAGTTCAAAGATATGCCCAACCCGACGAGCGACTATTTCTCGTATCCTATGGGTATTGGTGTCACCGACTACAACAATGATGGTGACCCTGATTTTTACTTCTCAAATGTAGGAAGCACGACTCCTGATGCTATTGTTCGTGGTGACTTGCGCGATGAGCAAGTGCTTCACAAGAAATGGATTATGTTCGAAAATAAAGGAGGCTTTAAGTTTGAAGATATCGCCGATAAAGCCAAACTTGCCGACTATGAGTTCTCTTGGGGCGCAATTTTCGAAGACTTCAACTTAGATGGTCGTGATGATCTGGTTGTGTCTGAGAACTATGTTGGATTCCCAACACATATCTTACCGTTTTGGCGACTAGATGGCCGTTTCATGATTCAGAATACCGCTGGAGAATTTGCTGCTGTGGGTAAGCAAGCAGGAGTTCAGAATCGACTTTTTGGTATTAGCCCTCTAACTGCGGATTTTAACCAAGATGGATACCCCGATCTCATTCATGTGAATCTAAAAGGCCCGCAGAAAGTGTTTTTAAGTCAAGGCGGAAATGCGAACCATCTAAAAGTGAAATTACCAAATACAGTTAAGTCTATCGGAGCAAAGGTAATGGTTACGCTGGAAGATGGTCGTCGCCTCCATAATACGTTCATTGTGGGAGAAGGGTTGTGCTCGGATCAAAGCCATATCCTCAATTTTGGCTTGGGTTCACAACAAGCAAAAGCTATTTCAGTTACTTATCTAAATGGTGAAGTGATTAACCAAAATGGAATCTTTGCGAATCAATTGATCAGCTTGTAAGAACTACGCATGACCCCGTTTTAGTCTGTTAGATTGTGCTGGAACATCCAAGAACAAGAATGAAAATCAAGCCACTAATCAATTACCCACTTTGGGTTCTTGTCATTTTTGCTTTTGTCGGTGCAGCCAAATTGAGTCTAGATAACTTTAACGGGCTAGCCTGTCCAAGTTTGTTGTCAATACCCGTGTGCTACGTCGTGACCTTAGCGTACGGTTTGATGCTTAGCTCACTAATTATTAATCACACTGGCTGTAAGCTCCAGTTTTTCTGTCTTGGCTGGGGCATTGCATTCGTAATTGCGTTGCTCGCCTCATTGGCAGAGATGTTTGGCGGTGGCGGAGTATGCCCCTCAAGTTCAGGTGGTTTGCGCGCAGGTTCCGATGGTGGAATTCCTTTTTGCTACATTTCACTTATCATTTTGGTCGCTATTTTACTGCTCTTCATCAAAGGACCTTATCAAAAAACCTTAGATTGATAGGTCGCATTAATAGAGCTGAACATACTTCCATTTGAATAGTGCCACTAGCCACATCAAAAAAACGAGGTTGCCACAAATGAGTGCTGAATTACTCTTTTCTATCGCGAACAATTTCATTCTTATTCCCTGGTTGTTATTGGCTTTGTTGCCACGCTGGGAATGGACTCATAAATTAATTTTTCATGCCTGGATTCCAATATTAATCGCCGTTGCCTACGTCTTTGCGCTAGTGCAGGGTTTTGGCACTACTGAAGATGGCGGTTTTAACACATTGCAGGGCGTCATGGCCTTTTTTACCAACCCTTGGGCGGTTACTGCAGGTTGGTTGCATTACTTGGCGTTTGATTTATTTGTTGGCGCCTGGGAAGTTCGCGATGCTCAGCGCCGAGCCGTTCATCATTTACTTGTTGTGCCCTGCTTGTTTTTTACCCTGATGCTTGGGCCGGTTGGTTTGGCTTTGTACTTTATTGTTCGTGCTATTACCGGCAAAGGCTTAAGCACCATTGAAACGAGCGGAGTAAAAGCATGAAGATCGGTAATTTTTCATATAGCCTGGCTGTTAAAGATTTGCAGGTGTCAAAAGTCTTTTATGAAAAGCTGGGGTTTGATGTTTTTCATAATCAAGAACAACATAATTGGATGATTATGAAAAACGAATCGCTGTTGATCGGTTTATTTCAAGGGATGTTTGAAAATAACATCATGACCTTTAACCCCGGCTGGGATAGTAACGGTCAGGAAGTTGATGAGTGGACGGATGTGCGAGAGATTCAAAAAGCACTCAAAGCGGCCGGTGTGGCATTTGATGTTGAAGTGGGCGAAGACACCAGCGGCCCCGGAAGTTGCCTATTTAAAGACCCTGATGGCAATTTAATTATGTTGGATCAGCATCGATAGCCCATAAATATCAATCACTTAAATTTTAATATTAAAGCAAATTTTCATTAACTTCATCGCGATACTTTTTTAATTAGCGCATAAAAGTTGTGCCGCCGGTGCCGCCATCATTGGTGTTGCCGCTGTCGCCTTTGCTTTGCCCATTCTGGTGGTTTGTCGCCTTGATCAGTGCAGGTATCGCGGCGAGGACCTCCCCTGCTACTGCTTCAATGGCTACGTGAATCAAAACAAACCAGGCTTCATCTTGCCCGCCTAGAAAGGGTTGCAACATCCGCAGATTGTTAAGCGTAATGGCTGCTCCGGGTGTAATCTCGGCCCAGTTATCCAGCACATAATTGGAGTAAGTAAGGATGGGCAGTTGCCCTGTGCGCTGGCTTAATTGATGGATGGGCCTTGGTTTAACCGCCTTTGTGATGATTGCCTTTTCTGAGCATACCGGCGGCGCAGTATTTTGAAGACGCAGTCTCAGCGTCTCGAGAAGTTATTGAACTGCATAATGTGACCGGCAATGTAGGGCACTTAATCCGTGTCGAATGTCGTAATCTATCTTCTTTTAAGAGATCTCATCATGAGGCGCTAGGCACCCCCCCATGTAAACAGCATCACTTCACATGTTTGCCTGGATTCACCTAAAGACGATAGAGCCTAGACAAAAAGCAAAAAAAAAGCTGATTACCCGTTAGGGTAATCAGCCAAACTAAGCAACTGCTTCATGCTTAAAATTAGGTGGATAACCTCCACCAAGGGTTGGGATCTAGAATTTAAATTTAGGGCCAATGTTGTTGCAGCCTAGCCGACGCTCTTCTTCTGTGCCCTCAACATTGATTTGACCTGGGCAGAAGTTCTCATCATTCTCGCCATTCGAAGGGCCATTACCACATTGAATATCGTTGTAACGCGGGCGACCTTCAGGCCCAGGGCCTTCGCCGATCAAGTCGCAGGCGGCTTTGGCGGTCATGGTGCCAAGCTCGGTCTCAACCAAAATGTCTCCAGCGCCGTGATCGAATGTGCTATCGCAATAGCATTGATCGCCAACCGAATAACTGTCTCCCCACCAAACTGGATCTGGTGCATAAGGTATTTCAGCAAGCGTTCGACCGGCGTTTTGAACAATATCTGGATGCCGTGAACTCGGCTCGTCATTACTGGCGTTCGCATGCGCATCTGAAAAATTCCATTTAGGGCCAATGTTGTTGCAGCCTAGCCGACGCTCTTCATCTGTGCCTTCAACATTAATTTGGCCTGGGCAGAAGTTTTCATCGTTTTCGCCATTCGAAGGGCCATTGCCACATTGAATATCATTGTAACGCGGGCGACCTTCAGACCCAGGGCCTTCGCCGATCAAGTCGCAAGCGGCTTTGGCGGTCATGGTGCCAAGCTCGGTCTCAACCAAAATGTCTCCAGCGCCGTGATCGAATGTGCTATCGCAATAGCATTGATCACCTACCGAATAACTGTCTCCCCACCATATCGGATCCGGACCATAAGGAATTTCATTTAGAGTTCGGCCGGCATTGGCAACAATATCTGAATGAACTTGAGGCTCATCAGGCTGCTCTGGAAGTTTCCAAGTAGGGCCAATGTTATTACACCCTAACTTACGCTGCTGCTCGGTACCTTCGGCATTGATTTGACCTGGGCAAAATTCTTCATCATTCTCACCATTGCCAGGCATATGTCCGCACTGAACCGTGTTATAGCGCGGGCGACCTTCGCTTCCTGGGCCTGGGCCAACCAGCTCACAAGCTTGTTTAACGGTCATGAAGCCTTGCGAAGTTCTGACTTGGATATCGCCGATATCATGATCAAAAGTAGTGTCACAATAGCATTGATCGCCAACCGAATAACTATCGCCCCACCATACTGGATCCGGGCCGTAAGGAATGTCTTCTAAACGAATATTGAGAACATTGGTGATGTCAGGATGACGGTTGCCTGGTTGAGCTACGGTATCGACTAAGAAACTTGTTGAGACCGAAGTTGATGCTCCGTTGTTGTCTGTCGCCAGGGCTCTTAGAACATAGCTTCCCTGAGTTAAACCATCAAGAACACCTTCAGCGCTTGAACTCCATATAAAAGGAGGTTGAACTAGCGTACTGACTGGCTGGCCGTTGATGGTTAGAAAAACACTGCTTATTTCACCATCTGGGTCATTGGCATTTACTTCGATATTGACTTCAGAATCGATTTGAATTGCCCGATTATGAGTCGGAGTTGAGCCAGTAAAGCTCACACTGGGCGATTGATTCTCAGACGTTACCAAATCAGCGCCATACACACTTAGATCATGAATCGACCACCAAAAGTGTTGGACGCCTTCATTAAGCTCGATCTGAATAAACTGCACAGGCTGTAATGAAAAACTAACCAAGGTTTCGCTGGTATTTGAACCTTGAGCATTTTCCACCACAGGAATCCAGTTGCTACCGTCTGCAGAGACGAATACTGAAAAATTTCGCGGGTAGTCTTGATTATTAGCGTGGCCATTATTGGTGATCATTAGAACTCGATCGACCAACTTTACCTCTTGCATATTGATAATAAAGGATTGCCCGGCCTGTTGTTCCTGACTAGTGTCCCAACGCGACTCGATGCTAGCATCAATTGCTTTGTTCGCATTAGCATTGTTGTTGGTTGCTTCTACTGTCCACGCGCCACGATCTAATTTAGCGGTGCTTGTTTGAGCGTCTGCGGCAAATGACCACAGCAACATGAGTAGTGACATAAAGCCTAGTAAAAAGGAATTCAAAGCGGCAGGGGTGTATGTATTGCTAAAGCACATCCATGATTTAGTTTTGGTTAAAGTAGTCATGATTTCAGCCTTTCTCGTTAAGTATTATTTTAAATATCTGGTTAGTTGGTGACCTTGTTTTCAAACGGCTGGTACATAAAAAACAGATAGGTCTGGTAGTGCACAAGACCATATTACTGTTTTTACAAATAAAGATAATCAGACTGGAAACGAAATGTTTATTCAAATAAAATGAATAATATGAACTTACTCAAAGATATGGAATTGTTCGTCAGAGTCGTCCACTGTAATGGTTTAGCCGCAGCTGGCCGCGAACTGGGAATGACGCCCTCAAGCGTCACCATGCGTATCAACAAGCTTGAGCAGCATTATCAGGTTAAGCTATTAAGCCGTACGACCCGCAGCATCAATCTAACTAATACTGGCCGTGAGTTTTATGAAGACTGTGTCAGTACGCTCTATGATATAGAGCAAGTGGAAAACAGGCTCCGAACACTGCAAGATGAAATTAGCGGCCCAATTCGAATTACCGCACCATCCGATCTTGGTAGGCAACATATCGCTCCTCTGCTCGACGAGTTTGTACGCGATAATCCCAAAGTGCAGCCGTTCTTAAACCTTAGTGATTCTGTGACCAAACTCACTGAAAACAATATTGATATAGCAATTCGCTATGGTGTGGCGTCCGATAGCTTATTGATTGGTCATAAAATCGCCGATGGCCGCCGAGTGCTCTGCGCTTCACCGTCTTATCTAGAGCAACAGGGCACGCCAAAGGTGTATTCAGATTTAGAACATCATCGATGCCTAACCATGGTGCAGATTCGTACACCTAAATCAAAATGGTTTTTCCAAACACCTAAAGGAGAGAAATCGTTGTTAATCGATCCAGCTCGATCCTGTGATGACGGCGCTCAGATAAGGGAGTGGGCAATTGAAGGCGGTGGCATAGCCCTTAAGTCGGTGTGGGACGTAGTAGACGACCTGCAAGCTGGGCGTTTGGTATCAGTGTTAGACGAATGCAAGCCAGACTACCAAAGTAAACGTGGTTCAGTCGGTGCAGATCTATATGTAGCGTTTCAGGATCGTAAGTATATTCCCGAAAGAACTCGTTTATTTATCGACAAACTCAAGCAACACTTTAAAGCCTATTTAAGCGACGCGAAATCTAAAATTCATTAGTTACTGCTGATAAACTCTTAACAATAAGAGCTTTAATTATTCCTTCTCCTCCGCCAAAACTCGCTTGGCGATTCGAAAACATTCCACACCTTGAGGCACACCACAATAAATCGCGATGGTATGAATTGCTGCTCTTACCTCATCCTTGCTGACACCGTTATTGATCGCACCATTGAGATGCAACTCCCATTCGTGCATTTTTCCAAGTGCGGCGATCATGGTCAGATTCATTAACGAGCGCGTTTTGGCATCAATGGTTTCATCACCCCAGCCAAAACCCCAACACCACTGCGTCATCGCTTGCTGGAAAGGCAAAGTAAAGTCATCGGCCTGCGCCAGAGCTTTATCAACATATTCTTCGCCGAGTGTTGATTTACGTTTGGCTAAGCCTTTTTCAAATAGCTCTTTATCCATTTTCGATACCTTTAGTGTTCATCAATGTTCATCTGTTACTGCACGGCCTGATTTAGCATTTTGCTCCAAGCCAGCCAGCATTGCCTGTTGCACATGTTCGCGGCATGCCTTTGCTGCCGCTTTGGAATCTTTATCGGCTACGGCCGTAACCATTTTGCGTAAACTTTTTGGCCCCGCTTGTTGGCGAGCTATTGAGCTAAGCGAGCGAATCCTTAATTGATTAATTCGGCTATTAAGTCGCTCAATCAGATCCCAGCTAATTTCCAGACCACCAATTGCAAACATTTTTGCATAAAGCTGCGTGGTGGTTTCCAGTGTCTTGAGGATCTTTGCACCAGACAATTGTTTTTCGATTCGATCCACCAGAGTAATCAATTGCGCAGCCTGTTTGACAGAAACTTGCTGGGCACACTTTGCAACTGCTTCAGACTCCATTAGCGCCCTGATCTGATAAATCTCTCTAATTTGTTGCTCGTTCAGCTCGGTTACGATAGGCCCGGTGTTGGGCACAATAGTAATCAAGCGTTCACTCTCTAAAT
>CAYVYS010000072.1:0-7585 GCA_964455815.1 uncultured Gammaproteobacteria bacterium | reverse complement strand
TAGTCACCGCACCAAAGCCATCATTCAAGGTGCAAGCACCTTCGCAAAGTCGATCTTGTGGGCAAATTCGGCCACAAACCTCGGGCAAGGAATTGGTCTTGTGCGAAAGCTCGGCGGCCTCGAATAAATTGCCTTCTGAAATTAATTTCAACCAATTTGGAATGTAGTTGTGCACCGGGCATTTCCATTCACAATATGGGTTTCCACAGTCCAGACATCGATCAGCTTGCGAAGCCGCTTGGTCGGCTTCGTACTCGCCGTATATTTCTTTAAATTCTTTGCTGCGCTCCTGCGCCGGAACCTTTTCTGGGTCCTGGCGAGGCACGTCTAAAAATTGAAAGTCATTACTCATGATATTGCACTTGTGTGTCAGCTTAGGCTGCCGCTTTAAGCGAATCGATTAGCGTTTCTAAATCGCTGGCCTTGGGTTTGATCATCCAAAATTTGGGCAAGAAATCAGCAAAATCCTGCAATACTTCTTTGGCTCGGGCGCTATTGGTGGCAGCAAGATGTTTTTCAATAATAGTTTGTAAAAACAAGGCGTAAGACTCCATCGCCTCCGGCATCAAACGATAGGTATCGATCAACTCATGATTATAACGATCGATAAACCGTCGATCCTGATCTAGCACAAAAGCTACACCGCCGGTCATGCCAGCACCGAAATTGACCCCAGTCTCACCAAGCACACAAACCGCGCCACCAGTCATGTATTCGCAACCATGATCGCCTAAGCCTTCCACCACGGCTAGTGCACCGGAGTTACGCACGGCAAATCGTTCGCCGGCTGCACCAGCAGCGAATAATTCACCACCGGTCGCACCATAGAGGCAAGTGTTACCAATAATTGTCGATTCGTGAGCGACAAAGTTAGCATCTCGCGAAGGATAAATTGCAATCCGGCCACCAGACATACCCTTGGCGACGTAATCATTGGCATCGCCTTCAAGGTTTATATCTAAACCGTTGGCGTTCCAGACGGCAAAACTTTGCCCTGCGGTACCGGTCAAATGAACCGTAATTGGGGCATCGATCAGCCCGTCATGACCGTGCGCCTTGGCGATTTCACCCGAAAGGCGTGCGCCAATTGAACGATGCACATTTTGCACTTGATAACTAAACTCGCCACCTTGTTTAGCTCGGATACTCGGCAACATATCAGCCACCATTTGTTCGGCGAGTTCGCCTTTATCAAATGGCGCATTTTTAGGTTCAACACAATATTGCGGTTTGTCGGCGGGCACGCCCGCGTTCGACAAAATCTCAGATAAATCCAAACCTTGTTGTTTCTCAGTTTCTCCGTCCAACACTTCGAGCAAGTCAGTGCGACCGATCAGGTCGGTGAGCTTGCTAACGCCCAATAAAGCCATCCACTCACGAGTCTCCATAGCAATAAACTTAAAGTAGTTCACTGCACGCTCGACGGTGCCAACATAATGTTTTTGACGCAATACATTGTGCTGCGTAGCGACACCAGTAGCGCAATTATTTAAATGGCAAATGCGTAAGTATTTACAGCCTAATGCCACCATTGGCCCAGTGCCAAAACCAAAGCTTTCGGCACCAAGGATCGCCGCTTTAACGACATCAAGACCGGTTTTTAACCCACCGTCAGTTTGTAAGCGCACTTTGTCGCGCAAATCATTGGCACGCAATGTTTGATGAGCTTCACTTAGGCCTAGCTCCCAAGGTGAACCGGCATAACGTACTGAGGTAAGCGGGCTAGCGCCGGTGCCACCATCATACCCTGAGATGGTAATAAGATCGGCATACGCTTTAGCAACACCGGCTGCAACTGTGCCGACTCCTGCTTCAGCGACCAATTTAACCGATACTAATGCGTCTGGATTAACCTGCTTTAAATCAAAAATTAGCTGCGCCAAATCTTCAATAGAATAAATATCATGATGAGGTGGCGGAGAGATCAAAGCCACGCCTGGCCGCGAATGACGCAAACGCGCAATAAGCTCATTGACTTTATGCCCTGGCAGCTGACCACCTTCACCCGGTTTAGCACCTTGCGCGACTTTGATCTGCAACACCTCAGCATTAACAAGGTAATTAGGCGTCACACCAAATCGACCTGAGGCAACTTGTTTGATTTTAGACATTTTAGCTGTGCCATAACGCGCAGCATCTTCACCGCCCTCACCCGAATTCGAACGGCCGCCGAGCGTGTTCATGGCTTCGGCAAGAGATTCATGCGCCTCTGGTGAGAGTGCGCCTAGTGACATACCAGCACTATCGAAGCGTAAAACAATATCCTGCCAGGATTCGACTTCTTCGATATCGATGCTCTCTACATCGGTTTTGAAAGTCAGCAAATCTCGCAACACCATGGGCTTGCGATTATTGACGGTATCAGCGTAATCACGATATAAGTCGTAGCTACCGCTTTCCACAGCAGCATGCATGGTTCGTACTACATCTGGATTGTAAGCGTGGTATTCGCCACCATGGATAAACTTCAGCAAACCACCTTGTTCAAGCCCTGTTTGCGGATCCCAGGCAAAGGCGGACAATACACGTTGATCATTTTCTAGATCTGTAAAGCCCGCGCCCGCGATACGACTGATCGTGCCGGCAAAGCACAAATCAACAACTTCAGACTTCAATCCAACGGCTTCAAATAATTGAGCACCGCGATAACTGTGTATCGTCGAGATGCCCATCTTGGATATGATTTTGTATAAGCCTTTGTTAACACCTTTACGATACTGCCTGAGCAAGATGCTGATATTAGTTTTGAGTTGCCCATCGCGGTGCATACCAACAATGCTTTCATAAGCAAGGTAAGGATGAATCGCGGTTGCTCCATAACCAATCAAAACCGCAAATTGATGTGAATCGCGCGCAGTTGCTGTATCGACAATAATATTGGCGTTACAACGCAAACCTGTTTGAGTCAGACGATGGTGAACTGCACCCGTTGCAAGTAGCGCCTGAACTGGTAAGCGCTCTTTGCTGATGCCACGGTCTGAAATGACGATAATGCGGATACCATTTGCTACCGCTTGCTCAGCGCTGTCGGCAATACTGGCAACTCGCTCGGCCAAATTTTCAGACAAACCATAAGTCGCATCGATCACATGGTGAGAAAAGTCTTCATCATCCATACCAAGTAAAGTCTGGTACTTGGCGGTTGAGAGTACAGGCGAATCAACCACCACCGCTCTGGCCATACCCTCATGCGGCTCAAACAAACTGCTTTCAGTTCCAAAGTAAGTCTCTAAGGACATCACGATCTGTTCGCGCAAGGGGTCAATCGGCGGATTCGTTACCTGAGCAAATTGTTGCCTGAAATAATCACTTAGCATGCGATGACGCAAAGACAGCACTGCCATCGGCGTATCATCGCCCATCGAGCCGGTTGCCTCCTGCGCTGATTCAGCCAGTACTCGAATTACGTCCTGGCGTTCTTCGTTAGTAATCTGGAACAACTTTTGATAGATCTTTAACGAGGCAGAATTTAAGTTGATAGTCGGTTCTTGCTGATTTAGACCGGATTTCAAACGCAGCACATTGTCTCGCAACCAATCTTTATATGGATGCTCACTCTTAATTCGCTGATGGACATCATGAGGTTGAATAATCCGCCCGGTATGAGTGTCTACTGCCAACATTTGGCCTGGCTTGAGGCGGCCTTTGTCGATCACGTCGGCCTCTTTGTAATCGTAAACACCGACTTCCGAGGCCAGCGTAATCACTCGATCTTTGGTCACAACATAACGCGCAGGTCTTAAACCATTGCGATCCAGTGCACAACTTGCGTAGCGACCATCGGTTAGTACCAGACCGGCGGGACCATCCCAGGGCTCGGCATGGATGGCTTGAAAACGGTAGAAAGCCTTAAGGTCGGGATCGATGTGCTCGGCGTTCTGCCAGGCTGGTGGCACCAAAGTTTGCGCAGCTTTGAAGATATCCATGCCCCCCATTAGCAAGACCTCCAGCATGTTATCCAAACTCATTGAATCTGAACCATCGGTATCAACAAACGGCGCGGCATCATTCAAATTGGGGAACCAACTTGAGCTTAATTTAGAGCCGCGCGCAATCGCCCAGTTCCGATTGCCTTGAATAGTATTAATCTCGCCATTATGCGCTAAATAACGAAATGGCTGTGCCAGACGCCATTGCGGAAGGGTATTGGTCGAGAATCGCTGATGAAACAAGCACAGCGACGAGGCCATCGCCTTGTGATTTAAGTCTTGATAAAACGTCGGCAAATACTCCGGCATTACCAAGCCTTTGTAGAGAATCACTTTACAAGAAAGACTAGGCACATAGAACTCGTCATCCGATTCGCGGAGTTGCTTCTCTACACTACGACGAATCAAAAACAGTCTGCGTTCAAAATCGTGATCATTAACAGGCTCCGAACAATTAACGAATACCTGTTTTATCACTGGCACTGAAGATTTGGCTTGCTCACCAAGTGCCTCATTATTCAAGGGCAATTCGCGCCAGCCAGCGAGGATTAAACCATGCTCAGCGATTGCTTGATTAATCGCCTCTATAGCAAGAGCCTGCTTATCAGAGTCACGATTCAAAAAAA
The DNA here is from genome assembly GCA_964455815.1 of uncultured Gammaproteobacteria bacterium. Classification (GTDB taxonomy): domain Bacteria; phylum Pseudomonadota; class Gammaproteobacteria; order Arenicellales; family Arenicellaceae; genus Arenicella. The sequence goes on along the minus strand of CAYVYS010000072.1, from coordinate 3,030 downwards.
CCAATCCCGAAGCAAACAGGCTAGTTAATTTGATCTGGGATTCCGCTGCGACCGTTCGCATAAACGAATCAGGCATTGCCATCAAAATGCCGCATCCATCACCGGTTTTGCCATCGGCGGCTACCGCGCCGCGATGTGTGAGGCGCGCTAAAGCGCCGATCGCTTTTTTAATCAGGCGATGGCTGGGCTTGCCATCCATGTGGGCAATCAAACCGAAACCGCAGTTATCGCGCTCGAACTCAGGCCGGTAAAGCCCACCTTCGTTATGGTATAGATTTGTCACAGTGCTCTCTCAATCTATGGTGAGCGGAACTCACACTGGGGAGAAGTGTTGATCCGTGTCAACACCCCCGATATACACCCCATTAACAACGTCACTCTTCAAAAAAAGAGCACTTGGGTTTGCTCTAACCAAAGGCCAGTGCAGTCAAAAGGCGCGCTTTGGGTTGCAGCCTCTTGGTATCCAGAGTTGTTTTAAACCGATGTCTTATCGATGCTGGATTAGCCAAGTGCGCTTGATAACGACTGGATAAACCATCAGCTTGTGGAGCGAAAAAGGACGCGCAGTATACTGTAACAAGCCCAGGTTGTCACTGCATCCTTAGCGAATAGTTGGAGGGATTCGATTCCCTTCCATGGTGAGATTTAGGTGCCTACTCCTCAGACTAAGGCCTCACAAAAAGGCCCCGAAAAACCGCAGTAAAGTACTAAAACTACTTGTTCATGGCCTCATAAATTTCATCAACTACTTTTGAAACAACTCGATCACCAGAGGTAACGATCAAATCAGCTTCCTGCTCGTAGAGCGTGCCGCGCTCTTCCATAAGTTGCTTAAGTTTGGTCTCTGCATCAACATTTTCGAGCAGCGGCCTATTTTGGTTTTTCTGCGTGCGCGCTAGTTGAGTTTCAATAGAAGTACGCAAATAGACAACGTAGCCTTTACGCAATAGTCGGCGATTCTCCTGCGACACAATCGCACCACCTCCGGTGGCCAAGACTGTGCCAGTGCGCTCACAAAGCTCCTTTAGCATTTTTGTTTCGCGCTTGCGGAACCCTTCTTCTCCTTCTATATCAAAGATAGTGGATATGGATACACCACACCGCTCTTCAATCATATGATCTGAATCGACAAAATCCATGCGTAACCGCTTGGCAAGTTGTTTCCCCACCGTTGTTTTACCCGAACCCATCGGGCCTATCAGTATTACGTTTTGCATTTTCTTCTTCTTTTATCGAACGACTTGTAACTCAAAAATGAGTTCCTCATATAAAACTAAGGTCTAAACTAATATACCGCTGCCAAGAACAACATCGATATTCTAGCTACCATCAAATTGCTGTCTTTCTTATGTATTTGGAAAACAACAAAAGCAGGGCCTAAACCCTGCTTTCGCTTGCTTATCTGAGGGCAATTATCCCAGATTCAACTTTGGACTGATAATTTTTGGCGTTAAAAAGATCAATAGTTCCGTTCTATTGTTTTGAATCGATCGCTGTTTAAACAAATTACCGATTATCGGTAAGTCACCCAATAAAGGCACTTTAACTACATCGATATTGTCAGTCTCCTGATAGATACCGCCGATCACTACGGTTTCTCCATTGTCAGCGAGCACTTGCGTATCGATTTCCTGAGTGCCTAGAACAATTTCAGGCGTTAAGCTGATGATAGTGTCTTGCTCAATAAAAACATCCATGATGACTCTATCATCGGGTGTAATTTGCGGAGTGACTCTTAAAGTTAACTCAGCTTCAATTGTATCAGTGAAACCTCCGGCACCCCCACCACCACCACCGCCAACACCACCGCCAGCTCCGCCGATCAAATCAGCGACGGCAGTAATTTCCTGACCTTGACTGATCATGGCTTCATTTTGATTAGCTGTGACAAGTCTCGGGCTGGCCACTACTCGCCCGCGCCCATCGGCTTCTAGAGCACTAAGCTCTAAGGTGATTAAATGTGCAAATCCGCGCCCAGTCCGAAAGATGTCGAATGCAAACGAACCTGGATTTTGTCCACCAATTGCATTTGCTCCTAGATCAACAGCTAAACCACCAGGGGCTCCACGTGAGTTATCGAAAATCAGACCATCTTCGTCATCGACAATAGAATCTCTAATTACGTTGATCCCTTCGGTGGTGCCGCTGGTTACGATATCACCAATATTAGAATCATTTACACCAGGGAAACGCGCATTCTCAGTGATTCTCTGAAAACCCAAACGGGCTCCTAGCTCTCGACTAAATGTGTCGTTCGCTTCAACAATTCGAGTTTCGATTAAAACCTGACGTACAGGCTTGTCTAGTTTAGCCACAACTTCGCGAAGCGCCTTAATTTTTTCGGGAATGTCTTGCACCAACAAACTATTGGTTCTCTCATCAACCGTAACACTGCCTCGAGCACTTAGAATTGAATTGGTATCAGTTTCGGTAACGTTAAAAGGCCCGCCGCCTCCAACGTTTCCAATCTCAGAACCAGCAGGTAAATTCCCCTGACGGACAACACGAACAGATCTAATCACTTCTGAAATATCAGTAGCGCGGGCATAATTAATCTGGATAACTTCAGTAGTTAATGGTGCAAATTCAGCGACGACTTGGCTAGCTCGCAACTCTCTTTCTTCGAACTCCTGAATCTCTTCACTGGGAGCGATCCATATTATGTCGCCGTTGCGGCGCTGAGATAATCCCCTGGTACGCAAAATTACGTCAAGCGCTTGATCCCACGGCACGTCTTTGAGATTTAGAGTTACATTACCTTGTACAGAATCACTAGTAACAAAGTTGATCCCAGTGAAATCAGCAATCACAGCTAATGCTGAACGCACTTCTATATCCTGAAAATTAATAGATAATCGCTCTCCTTCAAAACCAAGCGCCAGATCTTCAGCATTTCTAAGATCTTCCTCAGTTTCAATTATAGGATCAACAACCAGAGTGAATCGCTTTCCTGATTGAAATGATATGTGCTGGGCTTTGCCTTGCGGCACCACAACCATGCGCACATTATCACCATTCTGAAAAGCGTCT
>CAYVYS010000071.1:0-7905 GCA_964455815.1 uncultured Gammaproteobacteria bacterium | reverse complement strand
GCTGTTTTTATTGGTTATTTGGCAGCAATAAAAATGATTTAAGGAATCGACTTATGCTGCTTCTTTTGTGCTCAGGGCTGTTTTAGCCTGGATTAGAACTGTTCTCTTCATATTTTAAGCTTTGTTTGGCTTTTCTATTCTTAGGTGACAGTTAATCTTTAGGGCTGGCTTGGCTCGGGTTTCGTTTTGATTTTTGAATCGATCTTAGTGATCGCTTTGCTTGCTTTATTTTTGTCGGATTTGGCATTTTTTCTTTTATTGGCAGGTGGTATCATCGCGCCCCTAAAAATGAGCCCCGTATGCTGGGTTCGCCTAATAAATCTAAAGTCCAAATTTGAAGGTTGTCCATGCAAGCCTCTGTTGAAAAAACCAGTGCCATTGGTCGAAAGTTAAACGTTGTTGTACCAGCGGATAAAATTGAAACCGCGGTTCAAAAGCGTCTTAAGCAGCTCTCTAAGCGTGTGAAAATTCAGGGTTTTCGCCCTGGCAAAGTGCCAATGAAAATTGTTGAGCAGCAATATCGCGGAACGGCGACTAACGATGTGCTCGGTGAGTTAATTCAAAATAGCTTGCAGGAGGCTCTGCAAGAGCAAGATGTCATTCCTGCGGTTCAACCTGATATTACTCCTGAAGCGCCAGTCGAAAAGGGCAAAGACTTTTCTTATGTCGCGAGCTTTGATGTTTACCCAGAGTTTTCAAAGCTTGATTTGGAAGGCATTAAAGTCGCCAAGCCAGAGAGTGAGGTTGAGGACGTTGACGTTGATCATGTTATCGAAAATATGCGCAAGCAGCAGCTCAGCTGGACTGAGCGCAAGCGCAAGGCAAAAAAGGGCGATCGAGTTTTGATAGATTTCACCGGCAAGGTTGATGGTGAAGAATTCGAAGGCGGCTCAGCCACTGACTATCCAATTGTGGTTGGTGAAGGACAAATGTTGCCTGACTTTGAAAAAGGTGTGCAGGGCATGAAAGCCGGGGAGAGTAAAGATGTTGAAGTGGTGTTCCCCGATGATTATCAGAAAGATTTAGCTGGTAAGACGGCTGTTTTCACTATTGAGGCCAAATCGGTGTCAGAGGGCGTGCTACCGGAGATTGATGACGACTTTATCAAAGGTTTTGGCATCGAAAGTGGCGATGCCGATGAGCTTCGTGCTGAGGTGCGAACTAACCTCGAAACGAATCTCGAAACCCAGCTAAGCACACAAGTTCGTCAACGAGCGTTTGATGCCTTGCTTGAGCAAAACGACACACCAATGCCTTTAAAAATGGTGCAGGAAGAAGCGTCACGCATGGTTGAGGAACAAAAGAATCAAATGCGCATGCAGGGTATCGATGATAAATTGCTTGAGAATTTTCCTGCTCCCGAATTTGAAACACTCAAACCACAAGCTGAAAAACGAGTTGCTTTGGGTTTGTTGATGATGGAAATTATCCAAAAGAATGAATTGAAGCCGGACGAAGATCGGGTCAATGAACGTATTGAGAAAATGGCGGCTTCTTACGAAGATCCGAGTGAGTTTATTGATTACTATAAATCCAACCAGCAAGCTCTTTCTCAGGTTCAATCAATCGTACTCGAAGAGCAGGTGGTTGATTTGTTGCTAGAAAAAGCGGATGTGAAAATTGAGAAGACACCTGCGTCAGAACTCTTGAATATGCAGTAGTCGATCAAGAGATTTTTTTATTGCCTAATTACGCTGCTTGAGTGATTTGGCGATATACTCTCTGCATAGATCTTTAACGAGTTCCGATACTTGCCTGATATGAAAAATCAATTTGGATTTACCTTGCCACCGCATCTAAATCAATCTTTAAACCAGCCTAGCGCAGCCGAACAGGCTGAAAATGTGCAAGGCGCCGGTGGCTTAGTGCCCATGGTGGTCGAATCCACTGGACGAGGCGAGAGAGCTTATGACATTTACTCTCGCTTATTAAAGGAGCGGGTGATTTTCCTAGTGGGTCAGGTAGAGGACTACATGGCGAATTTGATTGTCGCTCAAATGTTGTTTCTTGAGTCTGAAAACCCGGATAAAGAGATTAGTTTGTACATTAATAGCCCCGGAGGTTCAGTGACAGCGGGTATGGCAATTTATGACACCATGCAATTTATCAAGCCAGATGTGAATACTGTTTGTATTGGTCAGGCGGCTAGCATGGGTGCTTTATTACTTGCTGCTGGCGCAAATGGTGGCAGATACGCACTGCCTCATGCGCGTATTATGATTCATCAGCCTTTGGGTGGGTATCAGGGTCAAGCCTCTGATATTGACATTCATGCCAAAGAAATTTTGCGAGTGCGAGAAGAGATGAACCAAATTTTGGTTAAGCACACTGGGCAAAAACTAAAGAAAATTCAACAAGATACAGAGCGTGACAACTTTATGTCGGCCGAAGAATCTAAAGACTATGGATTGGTAGACGAAGTGATCGAAAAACGACCAGAATAATCAATAGTACAAGGGACAAAGTGTCGACCACAGCTCTAAGTTAAAATGGCCAAGCTTGGGATTAAGCTGGTAATGGTCATTATATGAGTCATATTTAGTCGGCAAAAAATTACCATTCATCAGATTGATCAAAATACGCAAGCTTTAGCATTTAAAGTCTGTCCTTATATAGGTTACAATTTTGCTAAAGCCTGCGTCTTTTTGCGTTTAGAGGCCGCGGAGTAAAGCCGATAATGCCGATTATTCAAGGGGCAACATGAGCGACGAAAACAAGAGCAACGAAGATAATAAACTCCTTTACTGTTCTTTCTGTGGCAAAAGCCAACACGAAGTTAGAAAATTAATAGCCGGTCCATCCGTTTTTATTTGTGATGAATGTGTTGATCTGTGCGAAGACATTATTCGCGAAGAAACCATCGAAGACATCGCCAAATCGGATGAGAAAGATTCCTTCCCAACTCCAGCGGAGATCCATGCCGGTTTAAATGACTATGTCATATCTCAGGAAGACGCCAAAAAGGTCTTATCGGTAGCGGTTTATAACCACTACAAGCGCATTCGTGGTCAAGAGAACGATAACGACGCTGATATCGCTAAAAGTAATATCTTGCTTATTGGCCCGACCGGCTCCGGTAAAACCTTGCTGGCAGAAACCTTAGCCAAGCAACTCAATGTGCCGTTTACTATTGCCGATGCCACCACCTTAACCGAAGCTGGTTATGTGGGTGAGGACGTTGAAAATATTATTCAAAAGCTGTTGCAGAAATGCGATTACGACGTCGATAAAGCTGAAATTGGCATCGTTTATATCGACGAAATCGATAAAATTTCTCGCAAAGCCGATAATCCGTCAATTACCCGAGATGTTTCCGGGGAGGGCGTACAACAGGCACTATTAAAGCTCATCGAAGGCACCACCGCTTCAGTTCCACCGCAAGGTGGTCGCAAGCATCCTCAGCAGGAATTTCTGCAGGTTGATACGCGCAACATCTTGTTTATTTGTGGTGGTGCTTTTGCTGGCCTGGATCAGATTATTCGTGATCGATCTGAGAAAAGTGGTATCGGGTTCGGCGCTGAGGTGCATAGTAAAACCGACAATCCGTTTGTCTCTGAGCACTTGAAAAAGCTCGAGCCGGAAGATCTGGTTCGCTATGGTTTGATTCCAGAATTCATCGGTCGTTTGCCGATCATCGCGACACTCGAGGAGCTCGATGAAGACGCTTTGATGACAATTTTGACCGAACCTAAAAATGCATTGGTTAAGCAGTACCAAAGATTATTGAAACTCGATGGCGTCGATTTAGAAATTCGTGAAGACGCGCTACGAGAAGTTGCGAAGAAAGCTATGGCGCGAAAGACTGGGGCGCGAGGTCTCCGGTCGATATTGGAAAATGCCTTATTGGAAACTATGTACGAGCTTCCATCGCAAGATGCCGTGCAGAAGGTGTCAATTGATGCTAGCACTATTACTGAAGGTGCTAGACCACTATATATTTACGAAGAGCAAGAAGCCGCTGAGAAATCAGCGTAGAAAAGCACTAGCTAGACGTTTGCTAGGGCTTGATAAACGAGGGGATGAGCCCATATCACTTATTTAGTGAGTGATCGGTTGGTGTTTTTTGTTGTTTGGCTAATGTTGCCCACCAGCTGCGCGGCTAGACTCGGCCGAAGCCAGTCAACATGCCTCACATTTGCGTGGTTGAAATCCGCGCGAACACTTGCAGCTAGCTATGGCAGCAAAACCGCATACTGTAGCACTTTACAAGACTCAGAGAGATAATGTCAGAAGATCCGATTTTGGTAGATTACACCACTCCTTTTCCATTACTGCCTTTGCGCGACGTCGTGGTTTTCCCGTATATGGTGATTCCCTTGTTTGTTGGCCGGGATAAATCCATTGCCGCATTGGAGATGGCGATGGAGAATAACAAACTGATTGCTTTGGTAGCGCAACATGATGCCGCCTTGGAGGATCCCAATAGTGATCAGCTTTTCCAAGTTGGTGTATTGGCCAATATATTGCAGTTATTAAAACTGCCTGATGGTACGGTCAAGGTGTTGGTAGAGGGTAAGCAACGCATCCGCCTCAACCAAGTAGAGGAACGAGAATGCTTTACTGTCGAGGCATCTCCCTTGATGACAATCGATGTGCCCGATAGCGACATCGAAGTCGCGTTACGAACTGTATTAGGAGAGTTCGAAAATTACAGCAAGATAAGCTCAAAAGTCGCCGCCGAAGCCCTGGGACAATTAAAGAATATTGATGACCTTGATCGTCTGATCGACACTATTGCCGCTTTAATCGATCTAAAAATCGATGACAAACAATACCTGCTAGAAGCCGAAGATCTGGCTGAGCGTATGGACCACGTGCTTTCCTTTATGGAAACTGAGCTTGATATGCATCGAGTCGAAAAGAAGATTCGAGGGCGCGTCAAAAAGCAAATGGAGAAAAGCCAGCGCGAGTACTATCTGAATGAGCAAATGAAAGCGATTCAGAACGAGCTTGGTGAGTCAGAGGACGGTCAAAGCGAAATTGATGAGTTGCAGGCCAAAATCAATGATTCTGGCATGAGTAAGGAAGCCAAAGAAAAGGTTGATGCCGAACTCAAAAAGCTCAAAATGATGTCGCCCATGTCAGCGGAAGCGGCAGTAGTGCGCAATTACATCGACTGGATTGTGCAGGTGCCCTGGAAGAAGCGCACGCGAGTGCGAAGTGATATCGATGCCGCGCATAAGATTCTTGACGAGGATCACTATGGCCTGGATAAGGTCAAGGAGCGTATCCTTGAATATCTTGCGGTTCAACAGCGTCTTAAGAAAATGAAAGGGCCCATTCTCTGTTTGGTAGGCCCGCCAGGCGTGGGTAAAACTTCTCTAGGAAAATCAATCGCTAAGGCCACAAACCGGAAGTTTATTCGCATGTCTTTAGGTGGCGTGCGTGATGAAGCTGAAATTCGTGGCCATCGCCGCACTTACATCGGGTCGATGCCCGGTAAAATCATTCAAAACATGTCCAAAGTAAAAACACGTAACCCTTTGTTTTTGCTTGATGAAATTGACAAAATGGCCGCCGATTTTCGTGGCGACCCTGCTTCTGCAATGCTTGAAGTACTTGATCCTGAGCAGAATTCAACATTCGCCGATCATTATCTTGAAGTAGATTATGATTTGTCAGAGGTGATGTTCGTCGCCACGGCAAATAGTCTAAACATTCCCGGTCCTTTATTAGATCGCATGGAAGTAATCCGTTTAGAGGGTTACACCGAGGATGAAAAGCTCAATATCGCTCGCCGCTATCTTGTGGCTAAACAAAAGAAAAACAACGGCTTACGCGATACTGAAATCGATATCCATGAGTCGGCGATCATCGACATAATTCGCTATTACACGCGCGAGGCCGGGGTGCGAGGTCTGGAGCGTGAGCTGGCTAAAATTTGCCGCAAAGTCACCAAACAATTGGTAACAGATGGCGAATTAAGCCAAATCAAAATTTCCTCTGACAGCCTTGGTGATTACCTGGGAGTACGCAAGTTTAATTTTGGTTCAGCCGAAGAGGAAGATCGGGTTGGTCAGGTCACTGGCTTAGCCTGGACTTCGGTTGGTGGTGAGTTATTGTCTATTGAATCAGCTTTGATGCCCGGCAAAGGTAAGCAAACCTATACCGGCAAACTCGGTGATGTGATGCAAGAATCGATTCAGGCAGCGGTGACGGTGGTGCGTTCTCGCGCACTAGCGCTCGGTATTGACACTGATTTTTTCGCCCAACATGACTTTCATATTCATGTTCCTGAGGGAGCGACACCAAAAGATGGCCCTAGCGCTGGTATCGGAATGTGCACTGCTTTGATCTCAGCGGCTACTGGCATATCGGTTAAGTCAGATGTTGCCATGACCGGCGAGATTACTTTGAGAGGTGAGGTATTGCCAATCGGTGGCCTCAAGGAAAAATTACTCGCTGCTCATCGTGGTGCAATTAAGACTGTAATCATACCTAAAGAAAATGAGAAAGATTTAGCCGAAATTGCTGAAGAGGTGATAGCCGATTTAAACATTGTTCCGGTCCAATGGATCGATGAAGTTCTGGAAATTGCACTAACTAAATTACCGGAATCGAAGTCTGAAGATAAGAACAAAGCCGAAAAGTCTAAATCGGGTAGCTCACAGCAAAAAATTAACGAATCGACACATCGGCATTAATGTTTCCACCGCCTTAAAGGTGGTGGAACCAACTCTTCTTATAAATCAATATCCTGCCATGCTTAGTTAAGCCATCAAGTTAAATCGGCTATAGTGATAATTCCCCTCAAAAGCGCGTGTTTACTGGCTTCGCCAGAAAAAAAGCGCGCTGTCAATATTGTTTTTTATTAATAAAAGCATGATGATACGGCCTTGGTTAAGGCTAAGCCGTGGAACTCTTCCCTGGCCAAAAGATGACGATTTTCATCGGGTTTTTAGAGCAACTTTAATTAGGTGATCGCTCTGATGATTATTGGGGATGAGGAATCTTTTTTTTACCCAACCAAAATTGTTGAGCGGGAGTTTTTGTTCAATGAGGTTGCAACTTTAGTAAAAACGAACCATTCAATTGTTCGTTCCTGAAGTTGTGATTGAGTTAACAAATACTCGCTCAAAGTTATGTAACTTATAAACAATTCGTAAAACCTAAACTTACGTAAAACCCAAACTTACGTAATACCCAAACTTAAGAGGAACTTAGTGTGAACAAATCTGAATTGATCGACATGATGGCTGACAAGGCCGACATTTCAAAATCTGCTGCGGGCGACGCATTAGATGCTGTTCTCGATGGAATCACTGGAGCGCTTAAAAAAGGCGACAGTGTCACTTTTGTTGGTTTTGGTACTTTTTCGGTCAGCCGTCGCGCTGCTCGAGACGGTCGTAACCCTCGTACTGGCGAAACAATCAAAATCGCCGCATCTAACCAAGCGAAATTCAAAGCCGGTAAAGCGTTAAAAGACGCTTTAAATTAATTGGTCATTTGATATTTCATTAAAGAGGGCATAAGACCGATTCAACACCGAACACAATGTTAACAGCTGGCGTCATTTGGGCTACTTTCGATTAGTTTTGCGCAAGTTGTTGGGTTTTTTCGATGTTGATGATGATGGTTTGCGAGTGAAACCGTTGGTGCGTAACGAGTGATTGAACTCGATGACAACTTAGCGGATTGGGCATATAAAAAAAGTTAGAAAAGCCGCTTGCAAGCCTTCAAGCTTCTGGTATTATCGCCCTCCAAATTTAGGCCAAGGCGGCTGTTGAGGATCGAATTCAACAGCACTATCTTGAGCTTTACGGGTGCTTAGCTCAGTTGGTAGAGCATCGCCCTTACAAGGCGAGGGTCAGTGGTTCAAGTCCACTAGCACCCACCAGACAAATTTTAATTTTCGCGGAGCGGTAGTTCAGTTGGTTAGAATACCGGCCTGTCACGCCGGGGGTC
>CAYVYS010000070.1:0-8178 GCA_964455815.1 uncultured Gammaproteobacteria bacterium | reverse complement strand
AATCGGGTGGGTATCCGATACCAATCGAATAACCCATCCGCGATTCCTTGGAGAGTTTAAAGCATTTTCGAGTACGCATGCCGGATGGTCGCGCCTTGCCGCTTACCTCACTGGTTGATATTACTTATGAGCAAGGCTTAAAAGAAATTCGTCATTGGGATGGATTGCGTGCCGCGCGCGTACAAGGCTATTTGAAAGAGCCGGTACGAGAGCAAATCATGGAGGAATTAAACAATGACTTCTTCCCAGACTTAGAGACGCGATACCCAGGTCTAACTCGAGCCGCGGTAGGTGAACAGGTTGCCGAACAAGAGTTTGGTCAGGAAATATCGGGCTTACTTGGCATGGCCTTAGCCGCGGTATTGTTTTTACTGGCGATGGCATTCAAAAGTTATTTTCAGCCCATTGTCATAGTGATTGCCTTACCCTTTGCGCTTGCCGGTGCGGTCATCGGGCATTTTCTGTTCGATATGAGTATCTCGTTGTTCAGTTACTTTGGCGTGATCGCCGCCTTTGGTGTGGTGATCAACGATAATCTGGTCTTGGTTGATGCCTATAAACGATTTCTCGCTCGTGGCATGGACGTCAAAGAGGCCATTGTGGCGGCAGGTAAGACGCGTTTTCGGCCAATTTTGATTACCTCAGTTACTACGTTTATTGGTTTGATCCCGCTAATGTTAGAGAAATCCAGTCAGTCGGCGTTCTTAAAACCAACCGTCGTGTCGTTGGCCTTCGCCTTGGTGGTGGCCTTTTTCGTAACTTTGTTCTTAGTACCATCTTTATTGGTTGTTGGAGACAAAATCAGCCGCGCTTTTGATCGACTTTTTAGTGGGTTAAAACTGCGTGCCAGTTATACTAAGGCCAAATTTGATTCGAACCCTTAGGCCAGGATTTGTATCGGGTCTTGGTTCGCCTTACCGAGATCCATCTGATGGCTGACTTCCCAGATTTTTCACTCCGAGAACCAGGCGCCTTGGCAGATTCCATGTTTGTCGAACGCTGGTCGCCACGTGCTTTCCAAAAGACGGCTATAGATCAAGATAGTTTAGGCCGTATGATGGACGCTGCTCGCTGGTCTCCCTCTTGCTTTAACGATCAGCCCTGGCAATTTTACACCTCAAGCCTGTCGAGTTTTGATGATTTTCTCGATTGCTTAGTGCCGGCAAATCAAGACTGGGCTAAAGAGGCCAGTGTGCTAGGCTTTATGGTTGTCAGGCAACATTTTACTCACAATGGCAATCTCAATGATTGGGCTGAGTTTGATTGTGGTGCGGCGTGGATGTCGATGTCCTTGCAAGCTCGCTTAGAAGGTTTTTATACCCACGGTATGGGCGGCATTAATGCGGATGCCGCAGCCAAAATGCTGAATCTAGACGATGGATTAAAAGTCCTGATGGGTTTCGCCATCGGCAAGCTTGTCGAAGCTGATGAACTCAACCAAGCGCAACTCCAGGCTGAAACGCCAAACCAGCGCAAAGAGCTCTCTGAAGTTTGGTTCAGCGTTTAGATATAGTTCGGCATTACCTCTCGCAGAGACTGATCAAAGCGATTCACAATCTCATCAACTTGAGCGCGAGTCGTAATCAATGGTGGTGAAAATGCCACAGAATCCACCGAAGGCAGCGGGCGGGCTATCAAACCATTTTCATAACATTGTTGCGTGACCTTAGGTGCAATTTTCACCTTAGGGTCAAATAAAGTCTTTGATGCTTTATCTTTAACTAATTGCACTGCCGCGAGCATTCCTCGACCTCGGATCTCGGCAACAAAACTGTCTTGCTCGAAACGCTGTTGTAATTGCTGATGAAAATAAGCACCGATCTCAGCTGATTTAGTAACCAGGTTTTCTTTTTCTATGATATCTAGATTCGCCATGGCGGTCGCCGCCCCAATTGGATGGCCAGCATAGGTATAACCATGCGCAAAGCTGCCATGCTTTTTAGAGCCCTCGCGAATCACCTGCCAAATATCATCGGTGATAAACGATGCCGATAAAGGGAAGTAACCACTGGTAAGTGCTTTAGCGGTTGTGATCATGTCGGGGTCTAGATCGTAAACCTGAGAGCCGAACCACTCACCTAGTCGACCAAAGCCGCACACCACTTCATCGGCAATAAATAGGATTTGATGTTTTTTTAACACCTTTTGAATGGCCTCAAAATAGCCTTTAGGTGGCGGCACTACACCGCCAGCACCTAACACAGGTTCGGCGATGAAAGCACCAACGGTATCGGCACCTTCTCGCTCGATTAAGGCTTCTAGCTCACTTGCTCGTCGAGCTGAAAATTCAGTTTCAGGTTCACCTTCTAAACCATGCCGAAAATAATCGGGCGACTCTGTATGAATAACTGAATCAATAGGTAAATTAAAATCCTTATGAAAAGAGGGCAGGCCGGTTAAGCTTGCAGTGGCTATCGATGTGCCGTGATAAGCCTGCCAACGCGAGATAATTTTTCGTTTTTCCGGCTTACCAATAAGGTTGTGGTAGTACCAAACAATTTTCATTAGCGAGTCATTCCCATCAGAACCACCGCTTGCAAAAAACACCTTGTTTAAACGCCCAGGTGCGAGTTCTATAAGCCGCTCAGCCAATTCAATTTGTGGCACGTTCGACATGCCAGTGAAGGTATGGTAATAGCCCATGTTGCTGGCCGCATTGCTCATGGCCTCAGCGATTTCTTGACGACCATAACCAATATTGACACACCATAGCCCGGCAACGGCGTCGATTAACTTGTGACCACTGCTATCCTCTAGGTAGATTCCTTCACCGCCGTGCATGATGCGTGATCCATGTTTGGCAAAGTCATCAGCATTGGTAGAGGGATGTAAGATAGTTTGGGCGTCTATTTGATTTAGCTGTGTTTGACTCATGGTTTCGCTTTCATTTTTTGCTATTGTGTTAAAGTAAATTAGCACACCGTCTTTAGTCTGTAATTGGTTCACCTTATTTCAATACAACATTCGATAGCATAGCTTTAAAGTGAGTTGTATTCGGCCCAACCCCACGAAAGACGCGTTTAATTTTGAAGAAGGTCATTAAGAAGATGAGCGAATACACCAAGATCAATAAGATCGACCTCAAGATTCTAAAAATTCTACAAACCAGCGGTCGAATTACTAACCAGCAATTAGCTGAGCAGGTACATTTGTCAGCCAGTGCCTGTCTAAGCCGCGTTAAACGGCTTGAAAGCGAGGGCGTGCTCAAACGCTATGTTACTGAAATCGATTTAGAAAAGCTGGCACCGCATGTAGAAGCGTTCTCTGAAGTAACTTTAGAAAACCATACGCCTGACGATTTTCAGCGATTCGATACTGCGATTGCCGGTGTGGTTGAGGTTACTGACAGTTATAAAATCAGTGGTGCCTATGATTACTTACTGAAATTTGTATGTTCCGATGTTAAGTCTTATAACCGATTAAGTGAGAACCTCATTACCGCTAACATTGGGATTAGCAAATTAAATACTTTGATCATCCTAGAGCGAACTAAAGACTTTTCTGGGTTTCCTTTAGACAAGCTTATGAAAATGTAGTTCCAATCTGCATTAAGTCGCAGTTTCAACGGTTATAGGGAAATTCCACCGCAAATTCTAAAAGCGGATAGATCGCATTCCAATCCTAATTCGGCTTTGGTTGTGAAAAAATGCCTAGCATGATTATCGTGCGATTTGTGACAGCAGCAGATTTGCCTGGCGTATTGGCGCTGGCTGAATTGGCTTATCCGGGGATGACCACTTTGCCGCCTGATCAGGCCGTCTTACATGCTAAGATCGAACACGCGCAAAGATCGCTCTCTAAAGAGGTCGTTAAGCCTAACGACGAACTGTATTTTTTGGTTATGGAAGACACTAGCACCGGGCAATTGGTCGGCACTGCTGCCATCATTGCCTGTCTTGGGGCGCAGGGAGAGTTTTATTCGTACAAACTGAATAAGGTTACGCAAAGCTGCAAAGAGCTCGATAAGAAGATTACATTTGAAACGCTTAATTTGTCTAATCACTTCGAAGGTTTTGCGGAAGTTGCCTCTTTGTATTTACATCCTGAGTTTCGCAAAGACGGGAATGGCAAATTTTTGGCGCGCAGTCGCTATCTGTTTATGGCGCAGTTTCGCCATCGATTTCCTGAAAGTGTGATGGCCGACATCCGTGGTTATTACGATGAGCGGGGCCGGTCGTCATTTTGGCAAGCAGTAGGGCAGCACTTTTTTGAGATGGAGTTTGCCGAAGCCGATTTGTATGGTGCTACCAATGGTAATCAGTTCATTGCTGATCTAATGCCTAAACATCCCTTATATGTGAATATGTTGCCAGCCGCAGCGCAAGCCGTAATTGGTAAGCCGAATGAAAAAAGTCGTCCTGCCTATGAGATGCTGAAAAAAGAAGGTTTTCGGTGGAATGGTCATGTCGATATTTTTGATGCGTCTCCCAGCATTGATGCCCATATTGACGATATGACGAGTGTGCGTGGTAGTCATCAAAGACAAGTGGTTTTAGGTGAAGGCGCTCAATTCGACCAGACCGTTTTACTCGCTAATCAGAGCGAGCAGAATTTTAGAGTTGGGCAGGTTAAAGCCAAACTTGAAGATCAACAAATTCTAGTTAACGAAGAAACGATGAATGCTTTGTCGCTCAAGCTTGGAGACTCTGCACGAGTATTGGTGGTCGACTAATGCGAGCTTCAAATAGTGTAGAAGTAAACTTTGATGGCTTAATCGGGCCAACTCATAATTATGGTGGCTTGTCGCATGGTAATGTCGCCTCCAAAAGTAATGCGCTTAAGATTGCCTACCCTAAACAGGCAGCGTTACAAGGCTTGCAGAAAATGCAGTTCATGTGTGGCCTGGGTTTAACTCAAGGAATCTTATTGCCACAACAGCGCCCGCATTTACCAAGCTTACATAGATTAGGCTTTCGCGGTTCCGATCAAGAGATTATTAACAAAGTAGCTCAGCAAGCGCCAGAGTTACTCGCACAATGCTACTCGGCATCGAGTATGTGGGCAGCGAACGCTGCCACGGTATCACCGAGTGCTGATTCAGCCGATACCAAGGTGCATTTTACCGCTGCCAATTTATCGAGCATGTGTCATCGTGCAATCGAATATTCCAGTACCTCTCGTTTACTAGAGCAAGTTTTTAAAGGACCTCATTTTGAGCATCATCATGCATTGCCAAGCGGACAACATTTTGCGGATGAGGGAGCAGCCAATCACAATCGTTTCGCGAGTGATTATGGGCAGGCAGGCTTGCAGCTATTTGTCTACGGCAGATATGCTTTGCGAGCTAATACCCAGTTAGCGCAACGCTACCCTAGTCGGCAAAGCTATGAGGCCTCGCAGGCGATCGCTCGTTTGCATGAGCTTGATTTAGAGCGGCATGTTTTTGCTCAGCAAAATCCAGCTATCATTGACGCCGGTGCATTTCATAATGATGTGGTATCGGTTGCCAATTTGACGACGTTTTTTCTGCACGAACAAGCATTCCTTGAACAAGATTCTCTTAAAGCCGAGTTGCAAAGTAAGTTCGCTGCGACTAACCAAGATGAAGAGCTGGAATTCATTGAAGTGCCCACCGCGGCGGTTTCCTTGGCCGATGCGGTTGGTTCCTATTTGTTTAATTCTCAACTAGTGCGCGTTCCTGGTGACGAGCATATGACCTTGGTGCTGCCCACAGAAAGTCAGGACAATCAGGCCGTATACGGCTACCTTCAGGAGATTGTTGAACAAGAAAATTCCATCGGGGCTATCGAGTTCGTGGATGTCAGACAAAGCATGCAAAATGGCGGTGGCCCAGCTTGTTTAAGACTTAGAGTTGCGCTAACTGATGTTGAATTGGCAGCAGTCAATTCGCAGTTCCTGGTTCATGAGCAACGCATCGAAGCGCTTAGCACTTGGGTAGAGCGTCACTATCGCGATGAGCTAAGTGCCGCCGATTTAGCCGACCCGCAGCTAGCGCAGGAGAGCTTTATGGCATTAGATGAATTAACGCAGATTTTTGAGCTAGACTCGTTTTACGAATTTCAGCAATGAGCTTTCTACAATTCACTTTAGACGGCGATTTAGATGCACTACAAACTTATTGCGGTGATAAAGCACAGGTGCATGCTGAAGGCATCCTTGAATTTGAAGCGCAAAGTGGGCAACAACAAGCCTTGGTTATTTCTTGTGGATTGCATGGCAATGAAACGGCGCCCATAGAGCTAGTCGACAAGTTAGTTGATGAAATTGTCACCGGTAAATTGTCTGTTCAGAACCCATTGTTGGTAATTCTCGGCAACCCCGCTGCGGCCAGACAACAATGCCGTTTTGTCGAAGAAAATTTAAATCGATTATTCTCAAATAAGTGTGACTCATCATCTAGCACTAGCTTAGAGGCCGACCGTGCGGCAACTATAAAGACTCAAGTGGCTGATTTTTATGCTCGCCATACGCTTGATAATGACTCTCCTCCTGAGTTTTATCACTACGATTTACACACGGCTATTCGCCCTTCAAAAATCACCAGATTTGCAGTCTATCCCTACTTGCACGATCGAGATTGGGATAAAGCGCAGCTTAGATTCCTTGAGCTTTGTGGTATTGAGGCGGTGTTATTGTCGAATCAACCAGCGGGCACATTTTCGTATTACTCAAGCACGCAGTTTAATGCGCATAGTTTTACCTTAGAGTTAGGACGAGTTAAACCATTCGGGGAAAATGACCTCAGCAAATTCAGCGCAATCAAAACAGCATTAGCTCGTTTGATCGAAGGCCGAGAACGTTTTGCCGACACTTGTCTGCAAATCCAAATTTTCGAAGTCGTCGAAGAAGTTATAAAACGCAGCGACGCACTGATCTTACATATTCCTAAGCAGGCAGAAAATTTTACTGATTATCCAGCCGGTACTTTATTGGCCAGTGATGGTGATTATTCTTACATTACACAGCGAGATGGCGAACGATTTGTCTTTCCTATCCAAGATGTACCAATTGGTCAGCGCGCTATGTTGGTGGTGGCACCAACATCTTTACCTTAATCAAGAGCACAGATTATGACTACAAAAGTTTCCATCATTGGCGGATCCGGTTTTTTGGCAGCTGAGTTGCTACGTCACTTGCTCGTGCGTGATGATGTTGAATTGCTTCGCGTTTCCAGTAAAGACCATATTGGTTTAAGCATTGGTCAGGTGCACCGCAGTTTTTATGGTTTAAGTGATCTGGTATTCGAAGATATTCCGCCGCGTGAATGTGTCGATGGTGCAGATATCGTATTTCTTGCGATGCCGCACATTACGACGGCCAAAGTTGCTAAGGAGTTGTTCGAAACCGATGTGCGAATCATTGATTTGTCGGGTGACTTTCGTTTAAAAAATTTAGCGGATTATCAACGAGTTTATGCGCCCGAGCATCCTTGTCCAGAACGATTGGGTAGCTTTGTCTATGGTATGCCAGAGCTGTTTGCTGAGCAAATTGCGCAAGCTCAATATGTTGCCAACCCAGGGTGCTTTGCTACCTGTATAGCAACGTCTTTATTGCCCTTGGCAAATGAAGGAGGTTTGAACGGTCAGGCTATTCGTTTGGTAGCCTTGACGGGTTCATCCGGCTCAGGAGTGCATCCACAGGTTGGCAATCATCACACGATTCGTAGCAACAATATAAAAACCTATAAAGTTTATGGTCATCAACATGAGCCCGAGATTATTCAGACGCTAGAGAGTGCTGGCGCGAGTGACCTTAGATTGGATTTTGTGCCGGTGTCAGCACCACTTAGTCGTGGCATGATGTCGATAGCTCAACTTGATGCACCGCCAGAGCTTAGCGATGAAGACATTTACCATCTTTATGCACACTACTACGCTGATTTTCCTTTAATTTCGGTCATGCCAAAGGGTATGGCACCTGAAGTCGTCTCGGTTAAAAATACCTTGCGTATTGAAATCGGTATCGACATTAAAACCGACCTCAATAGCGGGCACAGAAGCGTCTGCCTTACGGCAGCGCTTGATAATCTGATCAAGGGTGGCGCCGGACAAGCCATCCAGAATTTTAACCTGATGACTGGGCATAGTAACGCTTATAAAGTTGGCCAGCCCGGTATGTGGCCGTAGCTTAAAGAGTACTAATTAGTGAATGGTAAAAAGCCCTTAGCGGATAAAAAGCCTTTAGCGGATAAAAAACCCTTAGCCGTTATAAAAGTTG
>CAYVYS010000069.1:0-8274 GCA_964455815.1 uncultured Gammaproteobacteria bacterium | reverse complement strand
GGTTCAGCGGCAAATCTCTGGAATCACTAGGGCGAACTAAAGCATTAGCTGTCCCCGCCGCAGTAATCGCGTTTAACAGGTCCAAGTTATTGTCCGCTGCATCAACAAGGTCGGCTTGACTAATCCACAACGCTATTTGCATTGCTATAGCAGTACCAGTACTGTTTGCGGATCCGTCAGCATTATTCGCCGCAAGACTGGATGTGATGTGATCGACAATATTAATATCAATTACTTCATACCCAAACGCCGTGCTTTGTGTTGAATTGGGTGTACACGTTATGGTTTCGGCCGCTAATCCACCAGCAGTGGTGTTCGTTGCATTCGCGCCAACCGCCGCACTATCACCAAACGGAAGAGCACCGGTGCCATCGTAACCACCGCACACATTTCGCCCTCCAATTGCTAAACCCGTTGCTAACTGAGTACTGGCAGGTAAACCATACGCATGGTCTTCAAAATTAATAGGCGCACTGTCTAACGGCAATGGCTCAGAACCTCGACCACCAGAAGATTCGAAAATTGAAATGGGGAAAATAAAAACATCTCCCAATGTGCCGCCATTGTCGACGCCTTGAAGAATGTCGGGCTCACCTTTAACCCAAGTCCAAGCAGCCGTCGCTGAGATAGTAACGTCGAGGGTATCTGAGACAGTAGGTGCAGTAACTTCAGGCGCTGATGCAGTAAAACTAACGGATAAAATATCATTATTCGATAGCTGACCAACGCGAGCGATTGGAAATATTGTCCCCGTAGTTCCTTCCGATTTATCACCAAGTATGCAGTTAAGGGTTCTGTCGTTATTAGACAGTGAAGACCCGGCACCACAACCCGGAGGCAATTCTTCAATCCAAGTGACGTTTTCCGGTAGAGTCGACGTGATAGTTACTGCTGTAGCGGGTAATTCGTTGATATTATAATCAACTCGATAGCCCACACTATCAAAGGTTCGTACGACGTTATTCGCGTCGTTTTGGTCTAAGCCCGGGGTGTGCTGGCCATCTGTGTTGCTGGCAAAATCGGGGTCTGGCGCAAAAGCGTCAGTACCGTCAAAATCAACTGAGGCCAGTATTTCAATATTTGGTTCCGTAGCCTTTTGCGCGAGGGCATCACTGCAAAAAATACCCAATAAGGCCAATAGAAAATAGGCCCGCAACAGCACACTTTGACGTAAAAAATTAGTACCTGAAATCTGACTCATAAATATCCCCAAGTATTTCTATCAAAATTTATCTCCGACACACATTTTCAGAAACGTCGAGAACTAAAGTCTCGAGCTTCATAGGTAGGGTAGGTAGCCCGTTTGAGTTGCGCCTAATTTAGGCGCTGGGAAATGCGATAGAAAGGCCGATGAATAACGGCATACTCGAGTTGATCCAAAATCTTCGCCAACAAACGTCGACTCAAAAATGGGTTCGGGATTTTAAACAATTTTCAAATTATTTTTACACGTCATCATGACGTAACTCCCACTGCAAAAGTCTATAGAGTAAATACCCTACACTTTAAATCGCCCCCCCAAGGAGCCAAATAATCCTAGCATATTTTATAAAGCAAGCATATGAAGAAAAAAGTTGAAAATTTTATTGTGACAATATTTAACCGTTTATCTAAACAAAAGCTTTCTGCAGGCTGATAATGAACCTTGCTTAACGGATGCACCTATCTCCATTTGTGATTCTTTTCAAACACAATATCCCATACATCATGACCTAAACGAATGCCGCGCTCTTCGTATTTGGTGTTCGGCCGATAATCTGGCTTTGGTGCACAACCATGAGCGAGCGAAGGCGAGCCTTTAGCTAATGAAAAGCCCAGCGGCGAAGATTCGCTTCTAACCGTGTTCTCCAACTCTGCAGTTGCGGTTAGCACTTCTAATATATGTTCAGCATAATTCTCCCAGTCAGTTGCAACGTGCAGCACGCCACCAGGTTTTAACTTAGTGACAAGTTGCTGAACAAAAGCATTTTGTAGCAAGCGACGTTTGTGATGACGTTTCTTATGCCAAGGGTCGGGGAAGAAAATTTGTATGCGATCCAAGCTGGCGTCAGCGATTTGGTGGCTAACAACTTCAATCGCATCATCCATTGACACGCGGACATTTTTTAAACCCAGCTTTTTGACTTGAACCAGGCAACTGCCTGCCCCAGGTGTGTGCACTTCAATTCCAAAAAAATTGGTTGCCGGGTCGTCGGCCGCCATTTGCGTAAACGATAGGCCATTACCAAAACCTATTTCCATTACGGTTGGTGCATTTCGCTGAAATAACTTCCCTAAATCCAATGACCCATTTTCTAAATCCACACCAAAACGTGGCCATAATTCATCAATGGCATTTTGTTGGCCTTTGGTCAACTTTCCTTCTCGTTTTACAAAACTGCGAATGCCGCGACGATGCTTTGGCGTGAGTAGCTTCTGTAATTGGTGACTGAAATCCGTTGGCAGCTTATCAAAACCACCATAGTTGAGCGCATAACAAGGTGTGTTACGAATCAATTCCATCATGGCTCGAAAACCATGCCCTTCCAGATTACGAGCATTAACATGATTCGCCATTAATCGCATGCCAGCATCGGCGCTGCTTAGTTCAGTTAGTTGATAGTCGCTTTCGGCGTCATACTTGGGGAACAAAAACAACGCTATGCCATCGGCGTTTTCAACCACGCTGGCCTGGCTGAGGGCACCAACCGGAATGGCATTCACTATTTTGCCCTTCTTAATTAATGCTGGCTCGACAACAAACGGTTTAACCGGTTCGACTCCGTGAGATTTGATTTGAATAGGCCGTGCGATCGCCTCGATGTGTCCATCGGGATAAACCAAAATTAACTCATCTGTTAGATAATCAAAACCTTGTGCAACAAGCCAAGTAGTTAGCGTGCTCTTGCCTGCCCCACTATTTGCTGGTATCACCAAAGCCTGGCCTTGGTACGATACCGAGCCGGCATGCAAACAATGGGCTTGATCGGTTTTGTCGGCGATGTGGAAAATAATTCGATCACTCAAATGATATGCAGCATCACCTTCATTGTTAAAGCGTCGCCTTATTTTCTTATTTTTGTCGTGCAGTACCCACTCATCGTTTTCAAACGACAGACTAACTTGTATAGCGCGTTTGCTATTGGTTTCTTTGGTGGGAATATTGGCAAGTAAAAACTGCACCAATTCTATCGCGCGCTCTCCTTTAGCCTTGATGGAGATTTCCACTCCAGCCATTTGAATCAACCAGTTTGCCACTTAATTAACCTTGCTAAGCACCTGGCGTTTAACTAAATCTGCAATAACTATCTTAACGTCATCCGCTATTTGAGCTGCCTGATTGGGGAAGGCATCTTGCAACGCTTCGATGATACTCGACACCGGAGTCTCGCCATCGCACAAGTTCCAAACTAATAACGAAGGTTGATTTAGATGCAAGGTTGTCGCTGTTTCAGGATGGTAAAGCAAGCTTTCGCCACCCATGTCTTCAAGCAAGCAACCTTCTGCCTGCTGGTATATGTTTTGGAGTTGCATTAACCACCCAGCAATCGCGAATACAAACGCCGGGCCAGCCAATTGCCCACCCTTAATGGATGACGCACCAACTTAACCCAACGCAGTGATGAATCAGGATGAACATTGTAGTACAAATGCAGCCACCAGTCCGAAGGGGAGAACAAGGGTTTAAACTTGGCTTTTATTCCTTTTTTGCCCAACAAACTAGATCGTAATGAGCCCATCGCTCCGCCGACGCCGTCTGGGGTAGATTGAGGTAGATTATCTAGTGCGTTCTGCAAATCATCTGGCAGTGGAGTTAAACAATGAAGACAATACAAGGTGTTCAAGACTTGTGGGTGAGTACTCACTAACTCAGGCCAGCGCCCCACCTTAAGAACTCGGCTTGCCAACAGGACCACATCCATCACATTAATAAGCTTTAGCACATCCGTTTGCACCCCTTCTAGATGTCGGCATACTTGAAACAGCATTTGCACGTCATCAAGTGCTTGAAACTTTAATCCTTCCCAGTCAATTATTTGTATGTGCTGCGAATTTTGTGGGTAATAACAATGCCCATTAATATCCCGCGAAATTCCATCTCGATGAAGCTCAACACTACAAAGAAAGCCATCCACCGATTTGGTGGCATTTGGCAATTGATGCATATCACGCATGAATTTACTGGGCTGCTCCTCGGGCAGATCGAAGCCAATCTCGCGCATAACTGTCGCTGCTAACGTTAACTGCTCAAGAGGCAAAAGCAAATCCATATCCCGCATTGGTCTCAGCGCTGCATCTTTATAAAGATAAGGAGCCAGTGCGGCACCTTTAAGAGCCAAATATTGAATACCGTGTTTGGCAAACGCTGCATCTATTTCACCAAGCACTTTTCGCCTGGCTGCCGCTGCCGCTGTGTGTCTAACCTTCAGCGCTCTTAACGGCAAGTGAAGCTCAGCGGGAATCGGCAAGTCATGTTCACTGAGGTGCTTATTTACGAAACCAGAAAGGCCATGTAATTCCACCAAATTGAGCCAGTTTTGCCAATCATGCTCTGCCTGCAACGCCGAGCGCGCACGCGCCAACTCGCGCTCATCAAGCGAGTAAACAGCCAGGCAGGAAAGAGACGGTTTTGTTGTCTGCATAAATCGAAGGCGATCATAACAGGAGGTTACCTCCCATGTTCAGCTTCCAACATTTATAGACTTTAAAATTACTAGGGCCTTGCCGTGTTTGGCTGGAGCCTGGCTGGTATCATCTCGCTATGAAGCTTCACTTAGCAAGGCGTCAATTTATATTAGGAGGTGTGATCGCCTTCGGCTCGAGTGCCTGCGATAACGCCAGCTCACCAGAATCATTAATCGCAAATAAATCAGCTGAAGCGATATTAATCGAAGCCATCATCCATACTGATCATGCCTCGCGCCGACGCCTGCTTGCCAGTATCAAAAAACACCCAGCGCTTTGGAAGAAGTTAGGCCTCGTGTACACGGCGGTAAATCACTATGCCTTAAAACAGCATGTCAGCGAATTTTCGAAATTGGATCTCAACCAACGCGAAGCATTGCTAACGCGTTTCGTAAGTCGCCTGGCGAACAATCCCATGGCACGTGAACTTTTAGAAATCCGCACTCAACTGCTAATGAAGTTTTATTCGTCGGTCGCGGGCCAAACTCAATTGGGGTACAAACTCCCAGTTCACTATTCAGCTTATGAGCAGCGCTAATCCTCATTTTGATGTTTTAGTTATCGGCTCAGGCGCGGGCGGCGCCATGGCCACGCTAAAGCTATGCCAAGCTGGATTAAAAGTAGGCTTAGTGGAACGCGGCCCGCGTTTTGATTATCAAAAGGACTATATTTTCAATTATGCTAATTGGGAAACTCGCCCTGACCCACTCAACCAAGCGCTCGAGTTTGAGGATGACATCAGCCAAAGCCATCGCTCAATGTATCGTCATCAAGGTCGCCTGCGACAGCGCGCTCCGTTCAAGTATCATCGCGTACAAGGTTTAGGCGGCAGCACTCTGCATTATCAAGGTGAAGCACACCGTTTTGCTGAACATACTTTTGAGCAACAAAGCCGTTACGGCTGGGGCGTCGATTGGCCAATCGGCTATCAAGACCTCGAAAGGTATTATCGCGAGGCAGAACACCTGTTAGGTGTGGCCGGCAAACCCGGCAACCCGTTTAAACCTAAGCGCGAAGACTTCCCAACACCAGCGCACCCGTTTTCTGCCCGCAGCATACTGCTGGCTCGCTCCGCCACTAAAGCAGGCTTTACCTTGCTAGCCAACACCCTGGCACTGCCAAGCAAAAGTATCGACGGGCGCTCGCCGTGCCAGCACAGCGGCACCTGCAACTATGGTTGCGTTTTTGGAGCCAAATCCAGCGTTGATCAAGCTATTATTCCCAAAGCTGAAGCAACGGGCAATTTGACCATCTTCACTGATTCCAGAGTAACGTCGATTGAGAGCGATGCTGATCACAAGGTTACCCAAATCAAGGTGATCTCTGGCACGCAAGCCAAACACCTACGAGCCAAACATTATGTACTAGCGCTAGGTGCCGTCGAAACGCCGCGACTCCTACTTAATAGCACCAACCAATGGTCACCATCTGGCTTTGGCAACCAGCATCAGCAGGTAGGCCGCTACTTTATGGAAACCTTAGTTGCCCATCATTTCTTTAGTGTAGATAGTTCATTATCAACCTACTTAGGGCCGCCACTGGATGCGCGAGTATGGGATTTTTATGACCCAAAAGACACAGACCTCGGTGGCTATGTGCTGGGTAACGCCGCCTACCTAACACCCAGAACGGGGCCCTTGCGCACCGCTCTCAGCACCAAAGGCTTTGGTCGACAACACTTCGAAGCAGCGCAACGCCGCTTTGGCGCATCCGCTTATGTATTCGGTGTGGCCGAACAGGAACCACGCGTTGAGAATGTATTGAGCTTAAGCAAAGAAACTGATCAAGCAGGTGTGCCCAAGGCAGCAATTCAGTGCAATTATTCGCAACGTGATTTGGCTACCATCAAAGCCATGAAAGAGCGACTACAAGAATGGATCAAACTCACTCCTGAAGCCACCATCGGCCAGTCAGGTGACACGCGATATCAATCAGCGGCAACGCATGTAGCTGGCACTTGCCGGATGGGCAATGAGCACAACAGCTCAGTAGTGAATGCAGTAGGCAAACTCCACGCAAGTAACAATTGCTGGATTACTGACGGCAGCGTGATGCCAACGCAAGGCGCTGGTGACTCCCCGTCATTAACTATTCAAGCTTTAGCGCTGCGAACTGCCGAGCATTTAACCCAAGTCATTAAACGCTAATGCAAACATTCACTCAAAAGCTACTAACTTGGTTTGCCGATCATGGCCGGCACAATCTACCCTGGCAGAATACTCGCGACGCCTATCGGATTTGGGTATCTGAAATCATGCTACAACAAACTCAAGTAACAACCGTTATTCCCTATTACCAACGATTTATCGCACGCTTCCCCGATGTTAGCTCGCTGGCCAAGGCCGGCACTGACGAAGTGCTGCACCACTGGACGGGGCTTGGCTACTACGCACGAGCACGCAATCTGCATAAAACCGCACAGGCAGTTTGTGAACAACATAGCGGGCAATTCCCGACCAACTTTGACGACATGCTCGCTCTACCTGGAATTGGCCGCTCCACCGCCGGCGCAATACTCGCCTTTAGCGCCGACCAGCACCATGCGATTTTAGATGGCAATGTCAAACGCGTGTTGGCTCGCTTCTATGCCATCGAAGGCTGGTATGGGCAAAAAGTCGTCGAAAACACACTATGGGAACACGCCGAAGCCAATACGCCGAGCAAACAAATTGCCAACTACACACAAGCCATCATGGACTTGGGCGCCATCGTTTGCACACGCAGCAAACCCAATTGTTTAATCTGCCCTATTCAAACCAATTGCCAGGCACGAATTCAGCAACGCGCCGACGAACTGCCGCACCGCAAACCAAAAAAAGACAAGCCTGTGCGCAGCACCATCATGTTGTTGATCAAAAACCAACGGGGCGAATTTCTGCTAAATCAAAACCCACCAACCGGCATCTGGGGCAGCCTCTGGTGCCCTCCTCAAATCAGCCAACTTGATGAAGCCAAAGCAGTCACGATAAAGGAAGAACTACCGACAATCAGACATACATTCAGCCACTACCATTTGGATATTCAACCAATGCTTTGCCAGCCAGAAGAATTAACTGAAAACGTCGAAGACTCCACATCCGTATGGTATAAACCCGGTTCACAAATCGCGCTCGGCCTCGCCGCGCCGGTCAAGAAATTGTTAGAACAATACGCCTAGAGAAGCCACTATGTCGCGCACCGTCTACTGCCAAAAACTGCAAAAAGAAGCCCCCGGCCTCGCCTTTCAAACCTGGCCAGGCGAGCTCGGCAAAAGGATATTCGACAACATCAGCCAAGAAGCCTGGGACCAATGGGTAGGCCACCAAACCATGCTGATCAACGAATACAGACTCAACCCCATGGACCCTAAAGCTAAAGAGCTAATCATCACCGAAATGGAAAAATTTCTCTTCACCGGCGGCGCCGAAAAACCCGCCGACTATGTGCCAGAGAAAAACCCCAACGACCCCATCCAAGACGAGTTCTAAAATCAAAAAACACTTGACTCAACCCCTGCATTCCATTGTAATGCGCGGCTCCTAAAGGAACCCTCCCAACCGTCCGTTCAAGACGACAATGGCCAGGTAGCTCAGTCGGTAGAGCAGGGGACTGAAAATCCCCGTGTCGGCA
>CAYVYS010000068.1:0-8962 GCA_964455815.1 uncultured Gammaproteobacteria bacterium | reverse complement strand
GACTGGATCAATTTTGAACCGCCGCAGGTAGCCCGAAGGGTGAGGTGCATGGACGCGCTGAATACAAATTCGTCGGGAGTGAGTTTGAACTGCCAACGGCAGCCCACTAGGGCGAAGCACATGGTGTACTGAGTAAATCATTGCCTCTAAATTTGAACGCGGAACCGCAATCACATCGCCACAAGCGTCAATTGACTGTGGCATTGGCATTAAGTGCGAGCGCTCTTTTTGCCACATTTGGGCGATGGTGTGGCGTTTATCATCTGGGTGATCATGCACTTGCCACAGCGCCATACAGCGCTTCTCAAGCCAAGCATTCAACTCATCAAGACTCTTGAACGAAGGCGCAGTTTGCCAGATCCGATAACGGGTATCGCGCACCGACTTCTCCACCTGGTCTTTCTCCCAACCTGCTGCAGGGTTGAAAAACTCTAACTTAAACAAGTAATGACAGCTATCGATTCAAACACTAAAACTCAAAAACCGAACGCGGAGGTAGACCAGAAAAAGACAACAACTTAGTCCATAATAGGCCGTCCTAGGCGGGTCAATATTAAATGCAAACCCTGGGTCAGAATTAGACGCAAATTAACACGCTCGCTTGTAAATAGTGGTCGATTGATTCAATTTTGCCGGGCTCGTCTACTTACTAAAAATATAGCTTAATAGTTGGGTTTTGATGATTTTGCTTTATTCAAGAAGTCATTCACAGCTTTGCGGAAGATAGCGTAATATCGACAGTTTCCCCTGTTGTTGGGTGTGGAATTCTGGGATTTTAAACTCAGAATCCGATAGGTTAGTTTGACATACGATTCATTCAATTTAGCAAAATGAGTTAAACCGAAACCATTGACTGTTTAAATGATGAATCAGGGAGATGATCAAGGCACTGGTGAGCAATTTTTATATACCTACAAATTTATGGGTAGGTATTGAACCTAATTAGATGAATTGACAACTCATTGTTTGAGTTAACTGAATATAGTACTGTGGTTTTTCTAATCTGATGACAGTTTCAGATCCCGATTATTTACGTGTCAATCTAAACCAATGGAGTAGCAGACTATGCTGCCAAACTATCAATTGAATGGTGCACCGATAAAACTTGTTCTAATTTTGCGTTTGCTATTGGCGGTGGTGCCTGCATCGTTTCTTACCTCATGTGCGACAACCAACATACCAGGGCTCGATCGTATTCTGTTTCCCAACAGCTCAGCGCAAGTTGGACCGCTTGTGGACAATGAAGAACAAGACTCACAAGAGGTAGTTGAAAAAACGAGCGATAACGCCGGTACAGCGACACCTGTTGATACAGTAGCAACTATCGAAAAACCATCTCCGATAGGCGCAGAAGTGGCTGATACAGACTCCAGAACGCTCGAGACCGAAGCAAATCCAAGTGTCAAAGCTCAGCCCGAGCCAGTGACGGAAGCCCTTTCGTCGAAGAAAACTCATGCCGTACCGGAAACCGTTAATAGGACGAAGACTGACGATTCGTTACCAGCAGCCACGCTTAATCAAGATTCCATTGAAAAAGAGAATGTAGTGCCAGCAACGCTGAGTAATGGTGCCGTATCGGGTCAAGTCATACTAATTGGTGAGGATGGCCAACAGTTACCCGCCATCGGCACTTTGGTTACCTTGAAACCACTGCAACCGAAGACGGTGATAGAAAACCTTGAGCCTAAGCGCCATATTATCGACATGGAGGGTAAAGAATATTTACCCAGGTTTTCATCTATCAATGCTGGTGATCAAGTTGTTTTTGTCAATAAAGATAATATTAGACACAACGTTTTTTCATCATCCGGAGGCAATGCCTTTGACTTAGGCACCTACGGGGCTGGATTGAAGCGCGCTGTTACCCTCAAAGAGCCTGGCATTGTTAAAATTTATTGCAATATCCATGCTGACATGGCGACGTTTGTGGCCGTTGGTGATCCTGGCTTAAGCGCTGAGGCCGATCGTCAAGGCAAGTACTTTATAAAGGATTTAGTCCCTGGTAAATATGAAATATCTATCTGGAACATACGCGGTGAAGCTAAGCGCACCATTGAGATCAAAGCTGAGGATACGGCTAAAGTAGTTGATCGCATTGATACAACTAAATTTTCCGTTGAATCTCATAAAAATAAATTTGGTGGCAACTACTCGAAAAACGCTGCTTTATTTGAAGATGAGTTTTATTAAAACCTAACAATGTCTAAACACAAAATCCGCTTTGGTATTCGTGAAAAGCTGTTCTTTCTAATTCTCGTTGCTTTTGGAGCACTAATACTCGCTACATTTTGGCAAATCGGCCTTCAAGCGCGCCAAGTTTCCACGCAGACGATAGGACAATCGTTAGAACAGTCTGGCACGGTATTGGATACCAAAATAGAAAGCCGGTTTAATTCTATTCGAGAAGTAGCTAGAAGCGTCGCAAGGGATAGTCGTATACGGCCGCTCGTTTATGAAAGCGAGGTATTAACGCTTCAAGATCAAAGCCAAGAGCTTCAAAAACAACTGGATTTCGATATCCTATTCTTCACCGATGGCGCGGGTAACGTGCTCGCTCGCTCAGATCGTCCGAATGCTGTTGGCCAAAACATGGCGGGGAGAACTCCTTTTTTTGATGATGCGCTCAATGGGAGGTCTGGCCAAGGCTATTTTTTAAGTCAAGGCCGTCTGATGCAAATTGTCGCGGAACCTATTTTTGATAATGTTGCTACGGATTTGGTGCGTGGCATGGTTGCTCTTGCGTATGAGTTTAGCGGTGATATGGCCAATGAAATCGTATCGTTGACCGCCAGCGACATTGGTTTTTTTAGTTTTACTCGCGACGATACACGACAAGTAAATGGAGTGAATGGAATTTATGTGACCGATGATTCGCTCGTACAATCACTCAACGCATATTTTAAGCAATCCAATGCAAATTGGCGCCCCATTTATGAGGGTGGTGTTGACGTCAATAATTTTCAAACTAATCTGGGGGATGAGGAATATTTCGCGGTCGCGCGGCGTATTGGCAACGAAGGCGCTAGCCCCCTAGGTTTTGTTTTGATATTGCGCTCAAGTGCTGATCTCTTAGCGCCATTTACCAGCATACAAAACACAGTTCTTGCTATCGGTGGTATTTGTTTACTTATTGCATTTTTATTGGCGGGCCTCGTTTCACTGAGAATCAGCCGACCTATTGTGGAGCTGGTTTCTGTTACCGGTGATATCCAAGAAGGTAATTTTCCCGCTAAAGATGCTGCGCCAGATACTAATGATGAAATCGGCATGCTTTACCGCGCAGTCGTTGATATGGGCACTACTTTAAAAGAAAAGGCAGAGTTGGAGAACTATCTCGCCCAAATGTCGAATGAGTTAAACATGGAATCCACCTTAAAAGAAACGGACTTACAAGAAGATTTGAGTTTGGGTCAGATTGCGTTTGAGCAAAACGCAGAGGAGGCATCCCCTATCGTGGCAGGCACTCTCATCGGTGACCGCTATGAAGTATTGGAACTGATCGGTCGCGGTGCTATTGGCTTAGTGTTTTTGGTATTAGATCGAGATCTTGATGAAAAAACTGCGCTTAAACTCATGCCGCGTAAAATGTTTACCAAACACAGTGAAGTAAGGATTAAAGAAGAGATACGCTTAGCTCGTCGTATCACTCATCGTAATATTGTCAGAACGTTCGATATTGGTAGCTGGAAAGACTACACCTACATAAGCATGGAATATGTACAAGGTTATGACCTTGACATGTTGCAAAAAAAGCGCGGTGCACAGGATGTTTATATTGCGCTTTTGATGGGGCGCCAGATATGTTCTGCCATGAACGCGGCGCACGAGGAAGATGTGATTCATCTTGATCTAAAACCCGGCAATATGATGGTCAATCGGCAAGGCATTCTAAAAATCATGGATTTTGGGTTGGCTCGAAGTGTTACGAGCCAAGAGCGTAAAGACACGTCGAAAGACGGTTTACAACTGATGGGCACGCCGCGATTCATGGCACCTGAACAATTTCTCAATCAGGAATTGGATCAACGTACCGACATCTATTCAATCGGGATAATTCTATATACGCTTCTCACTGGTTCTCCCCCTTTTAGTCACAGCGATTACATGAAGCTTGCCGAGCTACAAATTCACCAAGATTTGCCCAAAATTATTGGTGTCGACGGCCCAATCACAGGTCCGCTGGAAAAAGTCATTCGCAAAGCAACCGCCAAAGATCCCAATGACAGATTTCAAACCGCAAGGGAGATGCTAGATCAGCTTAGTAAGCTCTAATCCGGTTCGTAGAAGTTTCACTTAATCAGACACATTCTGCAATTTAGAACAAAGCCTTGCGTCAACTGAGTGTTCCGCACACGCCAACTATCTCATAAAATTGTGCTGCCACCGAATAGTCAACAAAAATTCGTTTTGGTTGACTCGGCCGCGTGCTGTTTCAAGTTCGTTGTCAGCGTATTCTAGAATCAGCCTCAGATTCTCGTTGACATCAATATTGACGCCATAATCAATCTTTCGCCAGTTCCATGAAAGACTGGGTGTGGGGAACATTGCAGGACTCTCAAAGTCATTGTTAAGTTGCGAATATCTGATTACCGGAGTCAATTTGATTGGTAAATCAAATAGATAACTGAGTTCAACTTCAAACCCATCTCTGTCTAAACTCGCAACTTCTTGATAGACATATTGAGCAAACAACGCGAAGTTTCCATTGTTATACCACGCAGTCAGGCCGCCCTCGACTTTATCATTACCTTCAAACGGTAGGCGAATACCTTGTCCAGCGGGTACTTCGCTCAGGTCAAAAAGATCCAGATCTGCGCCATAAAAGGTGCCATTGAGTTCTCTTGATTCAGCTAGGTCTCTTTGATAGTAGTGAGCAAGCAAGTCAAAACGACTGTTCTGGTCGGCCGAGTTCCAGCGGTAACCTAGGCCAACGCCGGTTTCTGGATCACTTGATAGATCAAAATCTTCGATCTCTGCATCGTACAGTGTCACGATTCCGCTCTGAAAAGGAGGATCCAGAATTCCGTCGGAGATATTTAGAAAATCGTCAGTGCCATTATCACCAGCCAAGGCATTCACATCACGTAAAAAAACAGGGTTTCCGGTGGTGTAACTGAATCGCCCATAGAATCCCGATGAGAGATCAAATCCTGCTTCTATGCCACTGTCTTCAAACCGATTGAATGCAGTAGAGACCACGCCATAACTCTCAGTGCGCCGCTCTCTTTGTTGTTCAAATTTTTTGAACTTACCAATTTGTGCGTAGGCTGTTGATGCAGTAGGAACACTTGTCGCCGCAGACCGATCGCCATAACGCAACAAAAATGCATCAAGATCGATTCTGTTATCCGCCGAGGTCGGGTTTCGATCATACAAGTCGACAGCATCAACTTTGAATCTCAAAAGCCAATTGTCGGCAAAGCGCCAATTACCAGCCAAGCTAACCAGCGAAACTTCGCCATGCTGACCGGCGTCGACAGTTTCTATAAATACGCCAGGCTCGCCGTCGGGTGACGTGACTGGAGGAAATGGAAATAGACTTGGAAACCTAACCAGATCGCTATCTCGATAGTTCACCTTCGCTTCAAAACGCAGATCTAAGGATTGCCCATAAGAGCTGGGAGAAATCGAAAAAAGAAGCAACAACAGAATTCGAAATCGCTGCCTCCTAAAACACGTGGTTAAAAAATTGCTTGTCTTTGATTTAATCAATGTCTGTACCTACCTATTATGTGCAAAACGAGTCTAGTCAAAGAACATTTAGACTAGTCGCGAGCACCAATACCCAATTGTGTTTTGCCCTATTTTCGGCTACTGAAAAGCTTGGCAATGCTTTTAGCCAAACGCGCCGCGGCATTTGTCTTTTTAACATACTTCGCGGCAATTATAGTGATGTTGTCGCTCCGATCCAGCTTATTTTTCTTAGCGAGTTCAGTCCAAAGAATCACTTGCGTTTCGTTTAATGGGTTCTGACTGAGCTCAAAGATCACTGGTTTCATATCTAGTTGCCCCCACAATCCATCGCTACAAAGTATCAATGAATCATCAGCTCTGAGTATGCTACTGGCTACCTCTGGTGAAATCGTTTGAAGCGCCCCTAAACACATATAAAGCCCGTTAGCGGATGATTTTGAGTTTTCAGCCGTTTTTTGGATTTCTTGTGACTGTTCCAACTCCTCGAGTGAATGGTCCTTAGTCTGAGAAACCACTTGGCTATCACGAATCAAATAAAAACGACTGTCTCCAACATGCCCCCAATACAATTCGTCACCCCGAGCAAATGCCAAAACCAAGGTAGAGCAAGCCAACTCGCTTCCGCCCACTGACAAGACGCGATCGTTACATTCGTTTATCAACGTTTCGATAAACGAAGTCGGGTCATCGCACTGCCAAAGCGCATCCGTCTTTTGAGCAATATAGTCGACCGCAGTTTGCGCAGCGAGCGCTCCCATTTTCTCGCCACCTGCACCATCCGCGACAACCAATAACTGACTCGCTCCATCATCGCTGTGAGCAATCAGGTAACGATCTTGTTGCTCATCTCTGGCTCCAACGTCTGAGTTGGCATGAATGACCCAAGGCACGACAATTAACTCGTTTTAGTCAATCTGTTGAAAAACCCAAATTTTCTTCCGCGAACGCTAAATTCGCTACCATCAACCAAGCTTGTTGGCTGTGTAATAGATTGATTCTCATGGACGACTTTACCTCTTTTGTTGGGTACTAGCTCATATTGCCCGCCTTGTTTTTCAAGAGTTGCGGCAACCGCCGGAGCAAACCATCCACTGATATTGATATCGGCGTTTTTTGACTTACCAAATACGACTCGTGGTTTTTTGATCAGAATCTTTTTTTGTGAACCCGAAGAATCTTGAAAGATTAGAAAACACTCTTTGGTTTTCTTACGTAGATCATCCAGTTGTTTTTCATCTGTTATATTAAAAAACTTGGTCTTGTCTGCATCGATGTCCTGGGCTTTTTCGTCGTCTTTACCTTTGCTGCTGCCCAACCCTGGCTTTGCCATAAATTTGATAACGAAATTATGAATCTGAATTTCATCCCAGTATTTTAGTTTTGCCCTTTCGATTTTTTCGCCATTTAAAAACACGCCATTTTGGCTACCTAGGTCAACGATATAGTAGTCATCTTTATGATATTCAATCGCAGCATGTTCTCTTGAAACTCCCTCATCGGGTAACACAATTCGATTACTGCCTGTTCTGCCAATAGTCATCCGCTCTGAACCAAGTTCAAACTGCTCTTTCATGGCCTTGCCAAGAAATACTCTGATATAGCTCATAAAATATTTACTCCAGTTACCTCATTGTCGTTTGTTTCAGTAATGCAATGCGGTAATAGTCATAGCATGTTCGACAATTTTCTTGATGGTTGATCTTTGTTGCTTCGCGTGATGGCTATGTGAAACCAAGTCTGTCTATTCATTGTCAAGACGGTCGCTGCATGTGTTCATAACAATAAAAACATCAGTGAAATAATCAACAGGCAGAATTAGATCTAATGTGTTTTGGATCTAACGTGGGATCTTTAATTATAACAATACAACCATATATTATTGCTTCAGCTCCCCGCAACCCTTTCAGCAATTCGTTTACCAACAGCCAACTCAATGAATGCAGAAGAAGCTCGCCGATATTGCGATGCGGAAATAAAGCGGCTTGGTATTGAGCATAGATTTAAACAAATTGTGAGTACATTAATAAGATCTAGGCTTACAACACAGCCGAGTGAAAAAGAAACATCTAGGGCTCTGGGATATTCGCCTAGAAATTTCAGACGACAATTAGCCGTAGAAAATACGAACTTTGGTAACTTGTTAAATTCAATCAAACTAGAGCCTACAAAGGAAAGTACCTTACGACAACGCATTTGAGTGTTGAAGAAATAGTTTTTGGTGATAATGCCGAGGAACCTGACTGACTTATTGGCTATTTGAGAGATTTTGATAAGGTGAATTGTTCGAATGATAATCGAAATATAGCGTTTATATTTCCTATACTCTGTGGGTCATTTGGTTGGTCAGGTCGTATCTAGAGGAAGTGTTCCTCGGTGTGAAAACGGTGCATTGTTTGCGATGTTTACAACGTGTTAACGAGCACAGGACCAGGTGTAGCTTTTGGAAATGTAACCGTTATTGATACGAATCACGTTGATGCTAGGGGTTCAGGGGGATACAACAATACTCTCTCTTATGAACTCGGCCATATAAATGACCAAAATCAATCAGGAGTAGCTTACTTGCCAACGCATATTCTAAGTCAGGGAGTACATATTATTACTGGTTTAATTTCACGTTCAGGTCGAACTTGTAGTTCTGCATTCTTTGAGAATGAGCCAGTGTTGGTTGTGTAAATCGGCAAATCCTTCAGCAACCTCTGCTGGCGCGCTATTGGTACTTGCAACCCTTAGCTCTGGCATTGAAGCCGATCAAGACGAATCCTTAACATGCCAATACCCAAGATCACCATCACAATCGCTCGGCTTATCAAAGTAAATACTCATCACATTTTTGAACGGCCCATTACATGCGTCAACGCCACCATGTAAGCGTGCGGTGTAGCGCCGAGAAGATTGATCCGTTGAGCGGCTCTTAGCTTTTATTGGCCCCAAAAAACGGTGAGGCTAAATAGCTTACAAGTTCTTCTGAACCACATGTCGACAACGAAACGAGTATCGGAAACCGTATTCGATAGCAAATAGCCTTGCTCATACAGTATGGCGATTTAGTCGTATTTGATCTAGCTACAGATTAACTCGCAATTACCATCAATAGTAGGATTGTTTTAACGGTATGAACCCTACTGTCAACGCCGAAGCGATAAAGGTACAATCTTCCTTGTACAATGTGCCTGATTGGGAGCGATGAGTGGATAACAAACTCGATTACAGAATAAAAAAGACGTTTTGCCGTATCTGCGAGGCGTACTGTGGTTTAGAAGTAACC
>CAYVYS010000067.1:0-8992 GCA_964455815.1 uncultured Gammaproteobacteria bacterium | reverse complement strand
GGTATAGAAATCGAAAACAGTCGTCATGCGTTGGTCGAAAATAATTATGTGCACAACAACACCGGTGGCATTTTGGCGTTCATCACACCGGGCCTGCCAATTAAAACCACTTTCGATGTGATCATCCGCGATAATTTTATCGACGATAATAATACGCCGAATTTTGGCGCACCAGGTTCGACAGTCTCGGGCATCCCCGCCGGCACTGGAATTTTAGTCATGGCAGCAGACGATGTGATCATTGAAGATAACATTATCAGTAATAATAAAACGGCGGGCATTTTAATAACCGATCATGAGAATGCGGCGAATATTACTTTCGATCCGGAATCAGAGCCCAACCCCGATCGTCAGGTAATTTTAGGTAATCTGATGCACAACAACGGTTATGAGACCATCGAGCCAGTCAAAGCGCTGATGGCTGCTTATCAGGTTCAAGGCCAGCCTGATATTGTTGCCGTTGGTGGCGGGCAGGGTAGTTGCATTCAACAGCGTGAGCGTTATGTCACCGTGGGGCTAAATGCTTACACTGAGTGTGAGCGGCAGAATACTAATGAGGTTGTCAGCTATCTGCTTGACGAACCCGTCGCGCCAAGAACGATACTTGATTCAGAACGAGGCGAGATCGCCTATTTAGGAGTTTGTGCCGGTTGCCATTCTTACACTGGCCGCTTAATCGGCCCGCCGATACAAACCATTCAAGCTTTGTATCTTGATGATCCAGAAGGCTTAGCTAAGTATCTGGCCGAGCCAGTTAAAAAACGAGAAGATTACCCGGAAATGCCACCGCAGGCTTACCTAGGTGAAGAGACTTTGTTGGCCGTTTCAAAATATGTATTGGCGTTAGAGAAATAGATAGTGCTGAGTAATACGGATGATACCGATAAGAGATGATAACCCTCATGTAGGTTTCCTTATGCCGTTTATTCTTTAATTGCGCTTAATATATTGGCGTGGTTTTTCTTACTGGGTTTTGCTTCCGATCAGGCATTAAACAGCTGCATAATCGTGTTCCGGCCAGGTATGAATGCTGATATGAGACTCAGCTAAAAGCACCACTCCGGTCACGCCGCCACCTGGAACGCTATGCATCCACGATTGCAAAACGGTGGCATTTGCTGCAATGGCGGCACTCGACAGGGCTGCCTCGATGACATCTGTCTGAGTTAAATAATCACATTTCCATAGGTCAACAATTAGATGCTCCCCGGCGTATTGATTATTCTGAAACTCTTTTGGTGTTGAAAAGGCCTGCATATCCATTATTAAACGAAGGCGTTTTCCTTAAGAATTGGGTAGAGTATCAAATATATCCGGTTTGCCTATCTTTAGTTCATCCTTCGTTAGGCCACTTAGTTCATGTGGAAACACTAGCCATTCGTCGGTCTCGTGTACGTAGTAATCAGGCACTAAATTGGTTTTGTTGCGTTGTGGTTTGTACCAGGGGCAGGCCACTCGAATGGTGTCTGGATAATTACGGCGTGTTTTCTTTTTTAACCGCGCGAGAATCGCTTCGATACTTCGCCCGGAGTCAAATACATCATCTACTAACAAAACCTGGTTCTCAGCATTGATGTTATCGATGATGTAATCAAGCCCGTGTACGCGAACTACTTTTTCCTGTTGATCAATGCCGATGTAGGATGAGGTGCGAATTGCGATGTGGTCGGTCGCAATGCCGGCGTATTCAAGGTACTCCTGTATGGCAATGCCAACTGGGGCGCCGCCGCGCCAGACGCCGATAATAAAATCGGGCTGGAAATCTGACTCATACACTTGTTTCGCTAGCAAAAAAGAATCGCGTAGCAATTCTTGCGCGTTGATGAATACTTTTTTCATTGAAATTCAGTTTGGTCGTTAAATGCCATGTACTAAAGCCACTTAGAGCAGGGCGAATTTTAAGGCGAAGATAATCGCAATTGCATACACCGCTAGCGGGCATTGCTGAGGTTTGCCGGCCAGCAATTTGATTGCGGCATAACAAATAAAACCCAAACCTATGCCATCGGCAATCGAATAGCTCAGTGGCATGGTCACCGCAGCAACAATGGCTGGCGCATACTCACTTAAATCGTCCCAGTCTAATTCAGTTATTGGGTGAATCATCAAACAAGCAACAAATAGCAGAGCCGCACCAGTAGCATAGGCTGGCACACTTTGAGCTAAAGGTGCAAAGAACAAACAAGCGAGAAAGAGTATGCCAGTCACCACGGCGGTTAAGCCAGTCCGACCACCTGCTTCAACACCGGCAGCACTTTCTACATAGCTGGTCGTTGATGAAGTGCCGAGTAGTGCGCCACCGGCAGTGGCGGTTGAGTCAGCTAGTAGCGCTCGCTTAAGGTGAGGCAGCTTGCCTTGCTCATCCACAAGTTTGGCGCGTGTGGTAACCCCTACCAGGGTTCCCGCGGTATCAAACACATCAACCAGCAGCAAGGTAATGATCACTGTGACTAAAGATAAGTCGAGTGCACCACGAATATCCAGAGCGAGTAGTGCAGAGGCCGAAGGCGGTGCGGAAACAACGCCTTTAAATGGCGCCATACCGAACAACCAGGCACAAATCGCAACCAGTAAAATACCCAATATCATTGCACCGGTTATGCGGCGAGCACTCATGGCTACGATCAATACAAAACCGGCCATCATTAGTAATGGCTGATGCGAACTTAGGTCTCCTAGTGACACCAGTGTGGCGGGGTTATCAACAATTACCTGGCTATTGCTAAGGCCGATAGTGGCTAAAAACAATCCGATCCCGGCCGCCATGCCTAGCTTCAATGATCTGGGAATCGAATTAATCAGCCATTCGCGAATAGGCAATACACTGATAATGATGAATAACACACCTGAGATAAAGACTGTTCCCAAGGCAATCTGCCAGGAGTGGCCAAGGCCAAGACATATACCGAACGCAAAGTAGGCGTTTTGCCCCATGCCTGGTGCAAGGGCGACCGGATAATTGGCTAGTAAACCCATCATCACACTGGCAAAAGCGGCGGCCAAACAAGTCGCAACGAAGACCGCACCGAAGTCCATGCCGGTTTGTGACAAGATGCTTGGGTTGACCACGGTTATGTAAGCCATGGCTAAAAAGGTGGTCACGCCAGCCAGTAGTTCGCGGCGAATACTTGAGCCTTGCGCTGAAATTCCAAAAAAATGATCGAGCTTGTTGAGCATCTTACT
Organism: uncultured Gammaproteobacteria bacterium; assembly: GCA_964455815.1. Classification (GTDB taxonomy): domain Bacteria; phylum Pseudomonadota; class Gammaproteobacteria; order Arenicellales; family Arenicellaceae; genus Arenicella. Next base: position 5,809 of record CAYVYS010000067.1, on the reverse strand, counting down.
TGGCTTGCTCGCGCGATTGCTTTTGCGACTTTTGATTTGACTGAACGTGCTCAGCGATTTGCAATATAACGCTTTCAAAATCGGCGGCAATATTCTGATTGCCTGATTCTAGCGCGCCAATCATCATTAAATTATCGGCCATGCCAAAATCCTCAATGCTCTGGCCATGAATATCGTTGCCAGCTTGTTCAGCAGTAACCGGGTAATGCAATACCACACGTTCTTTGTATAAACCTGGAGATTCTGGTTGGCCATAAAATGGCGTTGCATCATAGTAGGCAAAAACCGCCTTATTTAAACCGCGCATGTAACCCATTTCAAAGGCGGTGCCGACATCCATACTCGGGCCACGAAAACGCACCATATTGGCTGCGACGAAATCGGCTCTATCCATCAACTCGATATTGGCATGATAAATGCGCATGCCGGTCTCAAAGTTATGGCCGAAGTTCTCGATTGCGTTGTCTAGGGGGTATAAGCCTTCGAGCTTAAATGGCCAATTGTGCTCTGCTTGCAAGCGAGCAATGGTGGCCTTTTTATCAGCTCCGGCTTGAACCGGCTCAGGTAGAAATACTTCTGGTCCAGCCAGATAGACGGAATAGCTTGGAAGAGATTGATGTGGAGTGCTAACGCAGGCTTGCAAGCTAATAGCAACTAGCAGGCAAAGAATAGAGAGTTTGTTCACAAGCAAGACACGAATTAGGTGTTGAATCTTGAAGGTGAAGATACCACGGCTTTCAAACCCTTTCCCGCAATTTATCGAGACTAAAAAAATCTCTAAATAATGCGACCGAAAATGATTGACTCGGGGCCATGCACAGGAGTAATTTCCGCCTTAGCGCCATCATTTTTACTCCATTCGGGGGTGCCGCCATGTTTACAGGTTTGTTCAGTTTATTTGCTGTCTTAGGCGTTGCCTTGCTGGCTTTGGCCGGTCATCGGCTATTGATTGGCAAAACCTATACCAATTTACTCGGCTTGGTGGCGATTCTTTTCTTTGGGCTTGGTTATCTCAAACACAGCACTCTAGTGTCGCCATTGGTGCAGTCGTGGTCATGGCTTAGTGGTGAGCAAACCCTCAGAATTTTTGGCAGCCTCTTTTGGTTTAGTGTTGCCTATTTTGTTAACGCATTAATTCAGCACTTTGTCTATCCGCGGCGCGTCAACTGGATGGGCGATTCAAAGGTGCCACTTCTGATCCAGTATCTCGTCACAATGCTGATCTATCTGCTGGCGATCATCTTGATTATTAGCCTGGTGTTCGAGCAGTCGATCACGGGTGTCGTTGCTGCTTCCGGTGCAGTGCTATTGGTGCTTGGTTATTCAGCGAGATCTTTATTGGATGAGTTTTTTGCCGGCCTGGCAATCAACATCAACTCACCGTTTGAAAAGGGAGATCTCATTCAGCTGAATGACGAATGGGGTTACGTCAAAGACGTAGACTGGCGGAGCATCACCTATCAAGATATGGATAATAACTATGTGACAGTTCCCAATACCAAGGTCGCAGCCAGTAAGATTCGTAATCTGGATCGCCCCAATGTGATGACTCGCCGTACCTTGTTTATTAGGGTGGAATACAATGTGCCGCCAAAGGTGGTTGTAGATGAATGCAATGCTGCCATAAAGGAGTGTCCGCATGTCACACCACACCCTTGGAATTTTTGTAGCTACTTTGATAGCGACGAAAAAGGTATGCGTTACAAGCTGCATTTTCATGTTGCGCACTATGACGATTGGTATGTAGGCAGTGACGAACTATTAAACGCCATTTGGTATCGATTTGCCCGAAAAGGTATTCGTTTTGCTCACCAACGCAAACTCAACTTTATGGAGAAAAGCGACGAGCAACGAGTGTTGCCTGATTCGCCCTGGGACGCCGACAATTGGCAGGCCTTGGTTGAACGATTTAACCAGGTGCCGATGTTCGAGGGTATGGACGAGCGTGATACCGAAGAGATTGCCCGTTCGGCAACTTTGCACATTATTGGTCCGCCTGAGCGCATTATTCGCGCCGGCTCTAAACGTACATCAATGTTCTTGATCGCAGCGGGGTCTGCTGATGTCTTAGAAGTTGATGGGCAAGGCAATGAAACTTATATGGACAGCGTTGGCGAATCGGAGTTAGTTGGCTTAATGTCGTTGCTGACGGGTACGCCACAACGCACTACCATTCGCGCGAAAGAAGAGTGCGCGGTTTGGGAGATTTCCAGTGATTCTCTACATACCTTATTTGATCGCAAACCAGAGATAATGGAATCAATCGCGGCCAGCGTAGTGCGCTGGCAAGCTGAAGAAGATGATGCGATTAAAGCAATCATTGATACTCGCCAAAAAGAAACGCAATATATTCGCCAACGCACCGAGCGATTAAGTAGTCGCATTGCACGGTTCTTTCAAAAAGAGAATCAGGCAAGCGACGCCAACGAAGAATTTACCAACTACTAGATTGTCCTATGCAAAAAATTCTTATCAAGCAACCAGGCGGCCTGGACAATCTGCAACTTGTTGATGCGGATTTGCCCGAACCAGGAGTTGGCGAAGTTCGTGTTCGCTGGCGAGCAAGTTCATTAAACTATCATGACTTGCTGGTGGCTAACGGCGCGATTCCGGTGGCACAAGACCGAGTGCCAATGTCGGATGGTGCCGGGGAGATTGATACACTAGGTGATGGTGTCAGCGATTGGCAGATTGGCGACAAAGTAATGAGCTTGTTTTTCCCAGGTTGGATTGAAGGCGCCGCATCGCCTAAAGTCACAGCGGCGATCTCGGGTGAAAGTGCAGACGGTTACGCTACTGAATACTCCTGCCTGCCGGCATCAGCACTGACAGCGATACCTGATGACTACAGCTTTGCCCAGGCCGCGACACTGCCTTGCGCCGCGCTTACCGCATGGCGCGCATTGGTGCCAGTTGGTCAAATCAAAGCAGGAGATACGGTCTTAATTCAAGGTAGTGGTGGCATGTCGATCTTCGGCCTGCAATTTGCTAAAGCCGCTGGCGCATATGTTTATGCGACTACTTCATCAGATCGGAAAGCCGAAAGATTGATTGAGCTGGGGGCCGATGAAGTTGTTAACTACCAACAAGATGAAAAATGGGGCAAGACCATAGCCAAGCGCTCAGGTGGTATTGATCATATCCTGGATGTTGGTGGCCCAAGTACGCTAGCTCAATCAGTTGAAGCGGTTGCTTATCAAGGCCAAATCTCACTGATAGGAATACTAGGCGGGCGAAAAGCCGAAGTGGTATTACCAAAGTTGTTTTTTAAGCATGCTTCCTTAAACGGCATTGCTGTTGGTTCCCGAGCAATGCAGGCCGACATGGTGAAAGCGATTAATGTTAGTGGTATGCAAGCAGTTATTGATCGCTCGTTTGAACTTTCTCAAATTAAAGAAGCGTTTGAGTATCAGCTGAGCGGGCAACATTTTGGAAAAATTATATTAGAGTATTGATTCACATTGATTTGCGATAGAGTAGTACTACGCTTCCTTTACTGAATTGTCCATGTCATCACCTAGCCTGGCCAGTCGTTACTTCAAGCTGGCGATACTAGTTATTGTCGCTGGCAATATCTATCCGCTGATTTATCTTCGCCAAAACTTCGAGGTCAGCATGCTCGAATCCTTTGGCATCACCGCGCAACAGCTCGGCCAAAACTACGCCATGCTTGGCGTGCTCTATGTTGTGACCTATTTGCCAAGTGGTTGGTTGGCTGATCGTGTGTCGCCGCGCATATTGATGTCTTTCTCTTTGCTATTTGCTGGGCTATTGGGGTGGTGGTTTTCAACGTACCCGAGTTTTCTTGAGTTACAAATTATCTACGCCGGCTGGGGTATCGCTGCCGGGCTTACCTTTTGGTCTGCTTTGATTAAGGCCACAACGCTATTAGCCAGCGAGCAAGAGCAATCTCGTTTCTTTGGCATATTAGAAGCCGGCCGTGGCTTGATTGAAGCACTACTAGCAACCATTGCCGTCGCCATTCTGGCTCACTACCTGGATACACTGGGTCAGGATACGCCAACCTCGCTGCAAAAAGTGATCTATCTTTACGTGGTGTGCATGTTGGTGCTGGCACCAATCAGCTTCTTTTTGCTAAGCGACGAACCAGCACAAGTTCAATCTATTGGCTCAGCAGATGAAGCCCCGCATCAAGATGCCCGGCATAGCGATGCGCGACAAGAAGTTAGTAGCTTTGCTAGCGACTTAAAAACCGTAGTTAGTCAGGTCGAGTTATGGCTTTGTGGTCTGTGTATTCTTACCGGCTATCAATTGTTTTGGACCAGCTATTCATACTCGTCTTATCTGCAAACACAGTTTAGTTTAACTGCGGTGATGGCTGGTTCGATCACCGTGATCATGCTGTGGATGCGCACTATTGGCGCCAGTGTGGCAGGCTTCGTCGGTGATATCTTTCAACGCGAGCTTGTCTTAGCTTATTTGTTGATTACCTGCACGATTGCATTACTGGTCTTTACCTTTATTCCAGAGAATGTTGCACCTATAGTATTGATGCTTAATGTCGCCGCGATCGGTTTATTAATGTATGGGATACGGGGAATATTCTGGTCGACGCTTAGTCGAGTAGAAGTGCGCGATGAAGTCAAAGGCTTGGCCATCGGTATTATTTCAATTGTTGGCTACTCGCCGGACATCTATCTGCCGCTATTGAATGGTTATTTACTTGAACTCTACCCAGGGCGAAAGGGTTATACGATTTACTTTTCGATTGTTGCTTGTGGTGGAGTTGTCGGTGCTTTTGCGGCTTGGCGACTCCATCGCTTAGTGAAAAGAAAAATAGGCGGCTAAAGTGGTAGATGGGCTCTGATTTGTCGGCAGAAAGCGGGCCGGTGTTGATTAAAGACTAATTCAGAAGCCCGCGCGATCGTTTTTCAAGGTGATCACATCAACAATGCGCTCGACTTCCTGATCTGACACACTGAACGCTGAAGTATATGCGCTTAACAAGAAAGTCTCTGACTCATGCAAGGAGCCATCAGCCATGGCAATATCAACCAGATTAGCGAAACAAATTCGCTGCTGCCGCTCAGTCAAAGATTTCGCGATAAGCTCAATACATTCGTCCATGGGCGTATCATTCCAAACCCCAATCGCGAAATCCCAATCTGCAGAGGTGCTTAGACCGTCTAGACGATTGATAATGCCGACTTCGTTAGTGTTGAGTTCACCATCAACCGCGGAGATTGTTATTGCAGCTAGTAAAATGGCCGCACGAGGGGTTAGTAATTGTTCCATATTGTTGAGGATCGCTGCTTAGAATGCTTAGCCGCGCAAAGGGCTTTTATTAGGCATTGCTTTATAGCATGCTTTGGGTTGAAGCCGAGACTTAAAAGTCATCTAGAAGTGAGCAATAGCTCCTTGTAAGGCAAGCGCATCAAAATAGCAAAACAAGCTTGACGCAACACCAGCCTGAGTGTATTTTCACGCTCCCGCACGCTACGCACTAGCGATGCGATTTCAACAGGGATATGGCTATGTAGCTCAGCTGGTTAGAGCACAGCATTCATAATGCTGGGGTCGGTGGTTCAAGTCCACCCATAGCCACCATTATATCGTTACAAATCAATAACTTATAATGTCTCGTCAATCTTTGAAATCATGTTCATTTGGACTGAGACCAAATTGAGACCATTTTGAGACTAATCTAGGATAGATGGTTTTTGATTTTGTTTTAGTAAGCTTACTCTTACTCGACTTTATTTGAAGTATGGCTTCGTGATTCACTCCCAAAGCTTTTGTAATCCCCCCATTTATAACCGCAGTTAAAAGTAGAGCATTTAAGCCGCCT
>CAYVYS010000066.1:0-9013 GCA_964455815.1 uncultured Gammaproteobacteria bacterium | reverse complement strand
TGCTGATACTGTTCTTTTAGTTGATTTAGGCGTGTCAAAAATTGTTGGGCGGCGGCTTCAGCTTGTTTTGATGTGCCAGCTAATTGTCCAATATCTCGAATGGTTTTGGCGATATCGGTCAGGCTATCTGCTTGATCAATATAAACCGTGAGGCCAAGTTCGCGCAGTTGTTGCAGACTGTGGTGAGAGTTTCCAGATTGCCAGCTCAAAATAAGATCAGGTTGAAGCTCCAGGACTCGCTCGATGTTGGTTTTTTCATAGCCCCCTACAATCGGCAAATTCTTCACCTGTTCAGGGTAGTCACTAAAAGCGACCACACCAACCAGGGCTTGCCCAGCGCCGGCGGTATAAGTGTTCTCTACAAGATGAGGTGCTAGCGCAATAATGCGGGTAGCAGCTTGATCCAAACGGACAGTATGCCCAGCGAAATCGACCACCTCAATGTGTGCTTGTTGGTCAGACTCGGTCAGTGAGCAGGCAGTTAGTAGAAGCACCAGCGCCAGATAAAACCACTTATACGGCATCATTGACTCCGGCCGAATCAAAAGTTGCCATATTGTTGTGTAGCAATATGGCCGATTTGATTAGCGAAATAGCAAGCGCTGCGCCACTGCCTTCACCTAAACGCATTTGTAAAGACAATAATGGTTTGGCGTTAAGATGGTCCAGCGCTTTAATGTGTGCCGGCTCGGCCGACTGGTGAGCGAAACAAAACCAATCTCTACTCGATGGGTTAATCGCTGTTGCTAATAGGGCGGCGGCGGTGCTGATAAATCCATCAATTAGGCTAGGGATTTTATTTTGCGCCGCGGCGATATATGCGCCCGTTATAGCAGCAATTTCCAGCCCACCAAGACAGCGTAAAATTTCAATCGGCTGCGATAAGTGCTGAGCATGTAAATCGAGAGCTTGTGATACCACTGTGGCTTTGTGCTCGACGCCTTTTTCATCGACACCGGTACCTGGTCCTACACATGCATCTGCAGCTAGGTCGAGCACCGCGCTATAAATCGCTGCTGCACTCGTGGTGTTACCAATGCCCATTTCGCCCGCGATGAACAAATTTGCGGAGTTTGAAACTTGCTCTCGGCCTGCATTTAACGCCGCTTCTAATTCGCTTTCATTCATCGCTGCAGTCTGACTAATGTCTTGCGTGCCCGGCGCGATTTGTAGGTTCACTAATCCTTGATAATCGTCAATGGCTTGTTCAATCGGTGCTTCAATAGGCTCTACAGTGCCTAGGTTAATCGCCTTAAAATCGGCATCGAATTGCTTCGCCAGCACACTGATGGCAGCACCGTCCGCACAAAAATTCGCTAGCATTTGACGGGTAACGGCTTGTGGGAAAGCAGATACACCTTGCGCACATACACCATGATCGCCAGCAAAAATGCGAATACAAATTTCTTCACAGCTCGGTTTTATCGTGCCTTGCCAGGCAGCGAATTGACATGCCAATGTTTCTAATTGACCTAAAGAGCCAGGTGGTTTGGTCAAGGTATTTTGATAAGCTCGCGCTGCTTGGAAAACCTCTCGATCGGGGCTGGGGCAGGGTTGGTAGATCCAATTCATAATGCTATTTTAGTTTTTGAGGTAGACCAGCTATAAGCTGGGTAACTGACTCACATAACGCGGCGAGCTCTTGATGCAGCCAGCCAATTTCGTCAACGAAACGACGACTCACTTCGCCGGTTGGGACGATACCAAGCCCAACCTCATTACTGACCATTATGAGAGTGTGAGGTGTGCTTTGAAGCGTGTCTAAAAATTCAGCTTTTTGCTCAAGCCATAATTGTCGATGCATGCAATTTGAGAGCCACAAAGTTAAGCAATCGATAACAATCAAGCGCTGTTCGGAGATTGTGGAAATAGTTTCGCCTATTGCTATGGGTTGCTCTATTAGCTGCCAGGCTGAGCTACGATTTGATTGATGTTGCACGATACGCGACTGCATTTCAGCGTCACCGGCTTCGGCGGTAGCGATTAAGATTGGTTTTGAGTTAGACTCAAGTGCCAGCGTTTCAGCAAAGCGGCTTTTACCACTTCTTGCACCGCCCAAAACTAAGTGATGACGAGTTGAGTAACTCATTCGCTGGCCCCAATTACTAAAGGTGTCTGATGCTGGGGATGCTGCACTATCTCGAACTTGGCTTGAAAGAGTTTTTCTATCGTTGCTTGTTTGATTACGTCGACTGGCGAACCAAAGGCAATCGTCTGGCTGCAAAGCATGGCTAATATCTTATCCGAATACGGGATGGCTAAATTGATATCATGCATAACCATCATGACAGCTACTCCTTGTTTCGCAACGTCGCTGACAATTTTCATTAGTTCTTGTTGATGGCCCAAATCAAGTGCGGAATTCGGTTCGTCCAACAATAAGATTCTGGCTTGATGATCGGCATCCTCGGCTCGCCAAATCTGACAAAGGACTCGCGCAAGTTGCACTCTTTGTTTTTCACCGCCAGATAGTTTGGTGTAGCGGCGTTCAGCCAGATAGTCTATATCCAAAAGCGCTAGCACTTCCTGAATGATCAGTTGATCTTCGGACCAACCAGTTTTGTGTGGAAGCCGGCCTAGTGCGACGACTTCATGCACCTTATAAGGAAAATTTAGCAAGGACAGTTGCGGCAGCACCGCGAGTTGGCGAGCGCGCTTCAGGCGATCGACGCTAAGACCGTTAAAACTTAGTTTGCCGCTAAAGCTCAGTTCTCCCGATATGGCTTTAAGCAAACTTGATTTGCCAGCACCGTTAGGCCCAATAATTGAAATCACTTCGCCTGCTTGTAAGCTAAAGCTCGACTGATCCACCAAGGTTCTTTTAGTGCGATTTGCAGTCACATACACAGACAGCGACTCTGCTGTTATTACGGCATCAGCGCATGGCGAATTCATGTCTATGCCTCAGTAATGAAATAAAAAATGGTGCGCCCAGTAGTGCAGTTACCAGTCCTACTGGTAACTCGATTGGGGCAATAATGGTGCGCGCGATCATGTCAGAAACTAATAATAAAATTGCCCCGCCAAGTGCTGACAAAGGTAACAGCGCGCGATGATCTGGCCCGACAATTAAACGTATTATGTGGGGGACCACTAATCCAACAAAACTGATTGTGCCCGCCAGAGCTACCGATATTCCAATCCCAAGAGCCACGATGGTAATCAAATGGAGTTTGATGGTTTGTACACGGATTCCTAGATGGCGTGCTTCTGATTCTCCAAGTAGCAGGGCATTAAGAGCACCGCTATAGCGAGGTAACACTATGACCACGAATGCGCAGCTTATGGCGCCAATCCAGACTCTTGTGAGGCTAGCCCCATCAAGGCCGCCCATTCGCCAGATGCTGATTCGACGCAGCATTTCATTGTCAGCAAAAAATTCAACCAGGCTAGTTAATCCACCAGCAATTGCCGTAATTGCAATGCCGGCTAATAACATCGTAGCCACTGATGTACCTCGAGCGGTAGTTGCCAGGCGATAGACTAGTAATACCGTGATAACACCACCTAAAAATGCACCAAAAGCCACCAAAGCCACGCCGCTTAGACCAGATAAAAGCGTCAAACTACCCGCAAAGAAAATAGTCGCGGCGGCACCAGCGGCCGCTCCGGCAGTGACACCGATCAGCGATGGGTCGGCCAAAGGGTTTCTAAACAAACCTTGCGTAACGGCGCCACAAATACCAAGCAAAGCACCGACCGTGGTGGCCAGAACAGCGCGTGGCAAACGTATTTGCTCGATGACCAAATCAATGCGTGGTGAATCTGATTTTGCAAACAATGCGGTCAGTGTGTCACCTATGCTAATCGACGTGCCGCCCAGTGAGATTGCTAACAACAAACTGATCAACAACACAACAATCGTAACAACATAAACGATGGTAATGGCATGCCGATTCATTCGTCGCAACCTAATCAGACTATTTGTTGCTGACAAGCGCTAAGCGCTGTGAATAGTTCTGGTTCAAGATTTTGCTCTAGGCAATCAGCAAGCCTTTCTAGTTGTTGTTCTCTGATGGTATCTAGATCAATACTCTCGCCGGATTTAACTCCGGCCCATTGCAATATCGCTTGGCACGACGAGGCTTCGTCAAACAAGCCGTGTAAGTAGGTACCGAGCACATTATTGTCATGGTTTACAGAGCCATCGAATTCGCCTGTGTCGAGTGCGACTAATGCCTGTTCCTGACTGGTGGATTGACCACAGTGAATCTCATAGCCTGAAATTGCCTGCTCACTAAAAGCTGGATGACAAAATTGACCACGACTCTGACTCAACTGTTTTTCTGGCATCAACTCGGTGGTTGCAGACAACAAACCAAAACCATTGCTTTGTTTTGCATTACTTTCTATGCCATGAGGATCGCTGATGGTTTCGCCTAACATTTGATATCCGCCGCATATGCCTATAATTTTTCCACCATAGCGCAGATGTTTTAATAGGGCTTGCTGCCAGCCATTGGCGCGCAAGCAGTTGATATCTTGGATAACATTTTTTGAGCCCGGCAAGATGATTAAATCTGCCGGTGGTGGTGCTTGATTAGCTGACACGAATTGTAAATCAATCGCGGGATGCAGGCGCAGGCAATCGAAGTCGGTATGATTGCTGATTCTTGGCAGCACCGGCACGATAACTCTAAACTCACTATCAAGCTTTGTTTGCTGAGTATTAATTGCGTCTTCGGCATCCAGAAAAAGATCATGCAGAAAGGGAACTACGCCTAATACGGGCTTAGAGGTGCGCTTTTCTAGCCATCGTAAGCCAGGTTCTAGCAGGGCGATATCACCACGAAAGCGATTGATAATAAACCCCATCACACGTTGCTGCTCAGAAGGGGAAAGCAATTCTAAAGTGCCTAATAAATGTGCGAAGACGCCTCCGCGGTCTATATCAGCGATCAACACAACAGGGCAATCAACTGCTTCAGCAAAGCCCATGTTAGCAATATCACCTTCGCGCAGATTGATTTCTGCCGGGCTGCCAGCACCTTCAACTACGATGTTCTGATAGCGTGTTTGTAAGCGCCGATAAGAACTTAAAACAGCCTGCATAGCCTGCTTTTTGTAGTCGTGGTAGCTGGCGGCCTGCATATTAGATAGGGCCTTGCCGTGCACAATCACTTGCGCGCCAGTATCTGATGATGGCTTAAGTAAGATGGGGTTGAAATCGACTTCTGCCTCAATCCGACAAGCTATGGCCTGAAGTGCCTGGGCGCGACCTATTTCCCCGCCGTCGCGAGTGACCGCGCTATTAAGCGCCATGTTTTGCGGTTTGAAAGGCGCCACATTGATTCCTCGGCGCGCCAACACTCTGGCAATACCAGCCACCAAAACCGTCTTGCCGGCATCTGAAGTACAGCCTTGAACCATTAACGTTTGTGGTGATTGAAAGTGGCTGAAATTCATAATCGAGTCTAGAAGTCGACTCCTTTGCGCGCTTTAAGGCCGGCATTAAACGCGTGTTTGACCGACTTTACATCAGAGATAGTGTCCATAATCGCGCGAAGTTCGCGGCCTCCGCCGCGCCCGGTAACAACCACGCTTTGTTCTCGCGGGCGCTCAGTGATAGCGGTGACGATCTTGTTGCGATCCAGATATTTATAGCCAAGCATATAGGTTAGCTCATCAAGAATAACCAAGTCGTAACTGGTGTCCTTTAGCATTTCGGCCGCAACAGCCCAGGTTCGTTCGGCGGCTACAATATCAGCGATTTTATCTTGTGTGTTCCAGGTAAACCCGGTACCCATTTGATAAAGGTTTACCAGTGCTTTGTCTTGCTCGCGCAAATGTTTTTGCAAAAACAGAACTTCACCGCAATCTTGCGCGCCTTTAATAAATTGCACTATGCCAACACGCTGCCCATAACCAAGCGCGCGTATAGCCATACCTAAGGCAGAGCTGGTTTTTCCTTTGCCATTACCAGTCAACAGCAGAGCAAGCCCACGTTCTTCATTTGCCGCCGCTATTTTGGCGTCAACACGCTGCTTTTGCTCCTGCATATTGCGCTTATGTTGCGAGTCTTGTTTGGTAACTTTGTCGGGCATCGTTAAGAGAGGCTCAGGGTTTGCTGACTAGTAGTTCGAAAATCAAACCCTTAGCCTCCAGGTCACTGGCAATATCTTAATGCCTAAAATTAGAAGTTTACTCGCACACTGACTTTGGCTTGTATGCCCTCGGTGTTAAAGCGTTCGTTAGGGTTGATCAGGTTAACGGTATAGTCTTCGTCAAATAGGTTATCTATGTTGGCATAAACGGTTAAATAATCATTAAAGCGGTAACTGCCACTGACATCAAACAAGGTATAGCTTGGTAGGCGAGTGCCGCTTAAATCAAATCGATCACGCTCGTTTTTAAGATCAAAGCGTAGCGCGTAATTACCCCAATTGCGGCTGGCTGTTAAGCGCAGAGTTTGTTCGGCACGATCATCGAGTTCGACGCCCGTTTCTTGATTGGTGGCTGATAGCACATCCGCATTAAAAGAAATCTGCCAGTCTGCCCAATCTTTGCTAACGCTTAATTCAAATCCGTCGATTTCAGCAGAACCGATGTTGGCTGCCAAAAAGGTATTTGGATCAAAGCTGAATAAATTCTCAATGTCAATTTGATACGCGGATAGGCGCCAGCTAAACCCTGAGGTTTGGCCGTCGAGACTGACTTCAATATTCTCCGATTCTTCTGGCAAAAGATCCGGGTTGCCAAAAAATGGGAAGTATAGAAAGTTAAACGAAGGCGCTACAAATGCAGTTCCATAACTAGCACTTAAACGAATGCTACTAGTAAGATCAAACGCTGCGGCTAAACTGGTGTTGGTGTCGCTGCCATAAGCGGAATTATCATCGTAACGAAGACTGGCTGCCAGACTAAAACGATCGGCATGAAAACTGTATTGCGCGAACGCGCCGGTATTATCGCGATCGGTTACCGGAAAGTCGTTTGAAGACTCAATGTTTTCTTCGTAGTAATCAACTCCCAGGGTCAGTGATCCGGCCGTATTCAAGTCGATTTCAAGTTCACTGCCCAGTGAATCGCGTTCGGTCAAAAACTCTGAAGGGAAGGCGCCATTAGTGGCTGATTCATCTTCGTTGAGACCAAAAGTGGTCGACCATCTTAGCTGGTTCGAGAATTCATGGCTGATATTAAATGCCGTGCTTAGTGTTTCTGTTTGAGTCATTAATCCTGGGTCAGGGCCAAACAGGCTATCGAACTCAACTACGCTGTCACTGGCTAAAATATTGAGGCTGGCCTGAGTTGCTTCACTAATATTGAGCTGGCCACCGAAGGCAAAGGCATCTTCTTCAAAACCATCGATATCGGCATTACCGTCGTTAAGTAGACTGGTTCTATCAATGCCATCGGTTTCTTCTGTTTGCGCCGAGAGATGAAATGAATAATTGTCACCGCTGCCATTAAAGGCAAGACTGTACTCCTGCAAGGAGTCGCTGCCGAAGGTAGCCCGCGCAGAGCCAAGTCCGGCGCCCCCTTTTTTAGTGAAAAGTTGAATAACACCACCAACGGCATCAGCTCCGTATATGCCAGAGAAGGGGCCTTTAATTACTTCAACACGTTCAATCGCTTCAATTGGGTAGCTATTCAATGCCGCCGCACCAAGCGTGGCACTGCCGACACGAACCCCGTCAATTAATACGATGATTTGGGAATTGGCGACCCCACGAACGAATACGCCGGTTTGAGTGCCGCGACCACCAGAGTCACGAAAGCTAATTCCTGCAACAACATCAATTAAGGCTGGTATATCATCAACTTGGCTGGATTCGATCATGTCTAGATCGAAAACAGCCGCACTGCTTATCAGCTGATCAATGCTTTGCTCATTTTTAGCTGTAATAACAATTTCAGGAACCGCTTGATCTGCGAGAACTGACGTCGAGAAAGACGCAGTGACCAAGCCGAAAAAGAATTTATTTTTCATGTTTCTCACCTTTTTGAGAAAAAACTATATTCAAAGGTGATGAATGAGAGGAATCGAGGTAGGGCAGATTTGGTTTGAAAAAAACCTGCGCACCTTGGATGGTAGCCCTCCGCTCCATCAACGGTTACGAGACAAGGCCGGTTCCGGACTGAAAAAGCGATTGCTTTAATACCGTTGCGGGGGCAGCGTTGGATTTTCACCAACTTCCCAGTTTAATCGTTGCGCCTGTTTGGCAACAACAAACCCTGAATCATCGCGCGATTATAGATTTACCTATGCAGATGTCAATCAAGCTGGCAGTAAAAACAAAATTCATGTCGTTGCGACACTAAATTTTCATGCCGAGCAAATAACGCAGGTAAGAATTACCTAGCCGGCCACCAATATTGGTAGCCGGCTCAAGTATAATTACTATGTTAAAAGCAGATTTAAGCAGCCTTTTCCTGGTGATCGATAACCTTAGCGGCAGTGCCATTGATGGCAACCTGGCGAGGCTTCATCGCTTCAGGGATTTCTTTGACTAAATAGACAGTGAGCAAACCATCGGCTAAATCAGCATTTACAACCTCGATATGATCAGCAAGATTGAATTTGCGTTCAAACGATCGATTGGCAATACCTTGGTGTAAGAATTTGCCTTGCTTTTCATCGGCGTCTTTTTTGCCACGCACAGTTAAGACACCATTTTCGATTTCGATATTCAGCTCAGATTCTTTGAATCCAGCGACCGCGACGGTGATTGCATAGCTATTCTCCTCGACAACTTCAATATTGTAAGGTGGATAACCAGCGGATGTTTTTTCGGTTTGAAATGCGGCGTCTAATAGTGATCCAAAGTGATCAAAACCAACACTGCTACGATACAAAGGGGTTAAATCAATACGATTCATAATAATCTCCAAATTTATGCTTTATAAAAGCCACAAAGAGTTAAGACACTATTGCCAGCAAACCTCTGTTGAGCGAAAGCGGCGATAGACTTATCGGCTCTGTTCGACACCGACATGCTAGATATGAGAACGGCTTGGTATATTTCAAGAGGCATGGCGATATTTGATGGTTGGTTCACTTAAGGTATGAAAC
>CAYVYS010000065.1:0-9040 GCA_964455815.1 uncultured Gammaproteobacteria bacterium | reverse complement strand
CAAAAGACCAGCCTGCTAACTTGGGCGTTGAAAATCGTTGTTCAATGTGCCGAGCAAGTCGATGAACATTAACGGCTTGCTGCTCTTGTATGGCGTCTAACCTTGTACGTAACTTGCTAAGCTGAGCGGGTCGTATTGCGTCAATAATGTTGACTTCAATATCGTATTGCTTAGTAAAGACGGTATAAGTATTGCGTGCGTCATAGCTCGATAAATCGTCTCCTGTGAGCACACCATAGTGTGCCTCGCCGTAGTGATTTTGCAGCGCTTGCTCGTTTTCACTAAGCCAATCCATCGATAAATTTTTGGTGGCTTCCAAAACCTTTAAAGAGCTAGAGGATCTATTTTGTTCACCATGCTGATCTTGAATCATCTCACTTGCTGCAATCCCTAGGCCAATTGCATGCTGAGCAAAGTCTTGTTGGTTATGGAGATGTTTCTTTAATTGATATAGATGGTGCTTGACGTCGTTGCTAAAACCCCAACGAGTTCCCTCGATTAATTCTTCCAGCGATTCTGGAATGGCTTGGCCATGCAGGCGTGACCAACAAACCACGTTTATAGTGAATAACAATAAGCCAATGTCGTTATCTACTAATTGAGACGCAGCGCCATGGTTGGCCCAGAATAAAAATCGCTGACGAATATTGCTACGCAAGCCAGGCAAGCTAGGTGGAATGAGAGATTCGCATCTAAGCTGTTCGGCAATATCAAAAATCAGCGCAGCGATTGGCTCATCAGGTGTGTTTTGTCGATGCCAGGCTAAATCACTGTGAGTTAGTCGCAGTGCAACGCTATCTGCAACACCTCGTAACTCGTTAGTCTTACGGGTAGAAAAATTTAAATGCAGATACGGGGCGCGTAAACCCAAAGGCCGTTTGTCTAGTAGTAACTGATGGCCGCGATAGTCAAGCGCTGGCTGGTGGGCGAGGGCGCGCATTGACGCTAAACACCAACGTTCGAGTTTATGTTGCAGCGCTTGCTCGTTCACTGTTTATTGCTCGTTATTAGGCTTTGCGTTCACGCTTCGAACCAGTTGCTAATATTCTCAGACTCGGGTAGTTCTTGATCGAAAGCGCGCTGAAAATATTCGGCAAAAATGCTGAGTTCTGCGTCATCGCACTTGTTCAAAAAGGTCAAACGAAAGGCGGCGGCAACGTCCCTAAAAAGCAGTAAGTTCTCAGCCCAAAAGATTACGGTGCGCGGCGACATCAAAGTTGAAACATCACCAGCGGTAAAGCCTTGACGAGTCAGATTTGCCAGCGCAACCATACTCGCAATAGTTTCTTTACTGAACTCATTTAATAGAGCGGGGACACGGCTGAGCACAATGTCGATCTCAGCCTCAGCCGATAAATAATTAAGTTGAGCGACAATATTCCAGCGATCAATCTGCGCGTGATTCATTAAGGAGGTGCCTTGATATAACCCAGTCAAATTGCCAAGGCCAACCGTATTTGCGGTAGCAAATAATCGAAAATGATCATTGGGTTTGAGCACCGTGTTTTGATCTAGCAAGGTAAACTTGCCCTCTCGTTCTAACACGCGTTGTAAAACGAACATAACTTCGGGCCGCGCGGCGTCGAGTTCGTCAAAAATTAAGGCAACCGGACGTTGAATCGACCAGGGCAGAATGCCTTCTTGAAATTCCGTTACTTGTTTGCCATCGCGAACGATGATGGCATCGCGACCAATTAAATCGAGGCGACTAATATGGCCATCGAGATTGACGCGCACGCAGGGCCAATTCAGCCGAGCTGCAATTTGTTCGATATGCGTTGATTTGCCTGTGCCATGCATGCCTTGCACGAGCACACGTCGGTTGTGCACAAAGCCGGCTAGAATCGCCAGCGTTACATCGGGGTTAAAACGATAGGCTGAGTCGATTTCAGGCACATGCTCATCGCGGCTTTCGAACATGGGCACTTGTAGCGGCGTATCAAATCCAAACAACTCTTGCGCAGCAACTTTTTTTAATGGGGCGAGTTCAATCATAGCGAAAGGATTCAGGACGACTGGTTGGCATAAATTGATGTAAGCGCGGCGCCGGCAAGACGGGCGGCGGCGGGGTCAGCGCGTGACGTCAATACAATAGGAACCTTGGCACCAAGTACAACACCAGCGGCCGCGGCTCCCATAAAGTAAACCATTTGTTTAAACAGGGCATTGCCGGTTTCGATATTTGGCACGAGTAAGACATCCGCTTGCCCAGCGACTTCACTATCGATGCCTTTAATTTCAGCGGCCTTAGGCGACACGGCATTATCAAAAGCGAAAGGGCCTTCAATTAGCGCATCCTGAATTTCATTGCTGGCGATGTTGGCAACCTGCTCAGCTTCAAGGCTTGATGGCATTGAAGCGCTTGCGGCTTCAGTTGCTGATAGCAGCGCAATTTTGGGTTTCTCAAAACCCAGGGAGTGCATTAGCTTAACCGCATTGCGAGCGATATGAACCTTGGTTGCGACATCGGGTAGAACATTGATGACCGCATCGGTAATGCATAAGCTTTGCTCTGAATACGGAACACTCATATGAAAGACGTGGCTTAATCTAGCACCGCTAAGCAAGCCTTGATCTTTATCAAGCACAGCGCGCAGTAAATCATCGGTATGCACATTGCCTTTCATTAACGCTTTGACTTGACCATCGCGAGCGAGCGCAACAGAAAGCTTAGCGCTGGAAATTTCGTCACCTGCTTGAAGCTGCTCAATCTTAGAGATATCCCAGTCAATAGTCTTGGCTGCGGATTCAATCGCCGACTTGTCACCTACCAAAATTGGCTCGATTAAACTTTCTTCGGTTGCCAGCTTGGCGCTTTGCAGAGCCAGCGGCGTGCCAGCATTAACAATCGCTGTTGTGACTTTGGCATTGTGCTTGGCTCTGGTGAGTAAATTGGCCGGACATTGGATCGTTTGAGTGCTGAGCATGGCAAAAATAAAAAAGCGCGGTCGCTGTTCAGTTTACAGCAGCGGCCGCGCGTTGAGTCATTATTGTTTAGTCAATCTTAGACGTAGTCTTGGTACTTCTCCAGATGACGAACCGGCTTGGAAAGCGCATCGCGGCGGAAGGGATCACCGAGTTCGCGGGTGCACATGATTTCAATCACGCAGGTTTTGCCTTCATTCATTTGTAGATCGATCGCTTTTTGCAAGGCGCTACCGACCTCGTCAAGCTGGTCGACGCGAATGCCCTCAGCGCCCATGGCCGTCGCGATATTGGCAAAGCTCTCGTTATAGTCGAGTTCACCAGCGACAAAACGGCGGTTATAAAAGTCGACCTGGTTTTTCTTTTCGGCGCCCCATTGGCGATTATGAAAGACCACTGCAGTCACCGGAATATTATGTCGCACACAGGTCATGATCTCGGTCATGCTCATGGCCCAGGCACCATCGCCGGCGTAGGCAATGGCGGGGCGCTCAGGCGCCGCGCACTTGGCGCCAATCATGGTGGGTAAGGCGTAACCGCAATTACCAAAACTCATGGGTGCAAAAAAGCTGCGTGGCCGCTCAAAGCGCAAGTAGCTGTGGGCGACTGAATTAATATTACCGATGTCGGTCGACACCATTACGTCGGCGGGCATGGCTTTTTCTAACTCGCGCAATACTTGTCGTGGGTGTAGCCAATGACCGTCTTCGTTCTTAGCCTCTTCGATCATGTCCAAGCTGTAGTCATCGCGTTCGTGAATCCACTCGTCCAGCTCTTTTTCCCATTCAGTTTTTTCGCTGGCTATTTCTTCTAAGCGAGCCTCACGCGTGGCGTCGCAGGCGAGTTCTCGATCCAGAAGTCGAGTTAAGATATCCGTCGCTGCAGCTTTCGCATCACCGCAAATACCAACAGAGATTTTCTTAACCAAGCCCAGCATTTTATGATCAGCGTCAACCTGAATAATCTTGGCGTCTTTAGGCCAGTAGTCCATACCGTGTTGAGGCAACGTACCGAATGGCCCGAGTCGAGAACCTAACGCCAATACAACGTCAGCTCGCGAAATCAGTTTCATGCCGGCTTTAGAGCCTTGATAGCCAAGTGGACCGCACCATTGAGCATGGCTTGCTGGAAATGAATCATTGTGTTGATAACTATTAACCACCGGGCAACCAAGGCGCTCAGCCAGTGCTACGCATTCTTCCATGCCGTCAGCCATGATGACGCCACCGCCCGCGACAATCGCTGGTGACTTTGCCGTTGCTAATAAGTCAGCGGCTTCTTGTAAAACGCTTTCGCCACCAGGGCCGCGATCCAAGCGCATGGGTTGCGGAATGTCGACGTCAATATCGCCGTAGAAGAAATCGCGAGGAATATTCAGTTGTGTTGGACCGATCTCCGACATGGCTCGATCAAAACAGCGGCCTGTGTATTCCGCCATTCGAGCCGGATTATTAACGTGGCCCTGGTACTTAACGAACTCCTGAAACATCGGTAATTGATTGGCTTCTTGAAAGCCGCCTAATCCCTGACTGATCGAGCCGGTTTCGGGCGTAATCATGACCACTGGCGAGTGCGCCCAATAGGCGGCGGCAATGGCAGTAACACAATTAGAAATACCGGGCCCGTTCTGACCGATCACCACGCCGTGGCGGCCACTAGCGCGCGCATAACCATCGGCCATGTGCGCGGCACCTTGTTCGTGTACCACCGGGATTAATCGAATGCCAGCTGGTGCGAAAATATCCATCGCATCCATAAAGGCCGAACCCATTATGCCGAAGATGTCGGTCACGCCATTGGCGACCAAGGTTTCGACAAATGCTTCACTGGGGGTCATGCGAGCCATATTAGTTACCCTCTTGTTTGTGTATGTGGGAATTCGCCGAATGAGAGTAGCAATGAGAATTCCTGTCATCAACCATTTTTTTAAAAAATGAACCTATTAGTCTCATTATTTGAAATATTGTTTGTTCTTGATGTGAAACGCCGCCTGTCTTGTGTTTATAAGGTAATTGGCTACACTGGCAGCTGATTCACTCAATCCGCAAACTGCGAAGTCAAAGTTCTTCTTAATGAAAAAGGCACTGATAACTGGAATTACTGGCCAGGACGGATCGTATCTTGCTGAATTTTTATTGGCCAAAGGCTATCAAGTGCATGGCATTAAGCGGCGTGCCTCATCCTTTAATACTCAGCGAATCGACCATTTATACCAAGACCCACATTTAGAGAACCAGCGGCTGATTTTGCACCATGGTGATCTTAGTGATGCTACTAATCTGACTCGAATAATCCAGCAGACCGAACCAGATGAAATATACAATCTTGCCGCACAAAGCCATGTCGCGGTGTCATTTGATGTGCCGGAATACACGGCTGACGTAGATGCTTTGGGCACTTTGCGGCTGCTTGAAGCAATTCGCTTTTTAGGTAAAGAAAACAACACCCGGTTCTATCAGGCGGCAACCTCTGAATTATACGGCTTAGCACAAGAAACGCCGCAGACCGAAAAGACGCCTTTTCATCCTCGCTCTCCCTATGGTGTTGCCAAGCTCTACGCATACTGGATTACCGTGAATTATCGAGAGGCGTATCACATGTTTGCCTGTAATGGCATTTTGTTCAACCATGAGTCGCCACGCCGAGGAGAGACTTTTGTCACGCGTAAGATCACGCGAGCCTTAGCGAATATTGCTTATGGACTAGAAGCTTGTTTGTATTTGGGGAATCTTGATGCCAAACGCGATTGGGGGCACGCCAAAGATTATGTGCGAATGCAGTGGATGATGTTGCAACAAGATGAGCCAGATGACTATGTGATTGCCACTGGCAACCAGCTATCCGTGCGTGACTTTGTGGTGCTGGCGGCCAAAGAAATTGGTGTTGTCCTAGAGTTTTCAGGCAGCGGCGCGCAAGAAATAGGAGTAGCTGCTGCGGTCGACCCGCTCAAGGCTCCCAAAATTGTAGTAGGGCAGACCTTAATCGAAATCGATTCGCGGTACTATCGTCCTGCAGAAGTTGATTCCTTATTAGGTGATGCAACTAAAGCAAAAACACAACTTGGCTGGGAGCCCGAGTTCACTGTTGAACAATTATGCGAAGAAATGATGGCCTCGGATATCGCCAACGCGCAGCGTGAAGCCATCTTACTGGATCACGGATATTAGCCAGCTATGACCAAACACATTTATATCGCGGGTCACGCCGGCATGGTTGGTTCTGCCTTGCTCAGACGGCTGGAATCTCAGCGAGATGGTCAAGATCAGGCGCATAAACTGATCACCAAGAGTCGTCAGCAACTCGATTTATGTAATCAAGCTGAAGTTGAGCATTTCTTTAACAATACACAAATCGATCAGGTGTATTTGGCGGCGGCGAAAGTTGGCGGGATTCATGCCAACAACACTTACCCGGCTGACTTTGCCTATCAAAATTTAATGATCCAAACCAACGTCATTAATTCAGCCTTTCAAGCAGGTGTTAAAAAGCTGCTGTTTCTTGGCTCGTCGTGTATTTATCCAAGGTTAGCCACGCAGCCAATGAGCGAACAAGCTTTGTTGAGCGATTCTCTCGAGCCCACCAATGAAGCCTACGCCATTGCCAAGATTGCCGGGATCAAATTGTGTGAGAGTTATAACCGCCAGCATGGGGTTGACTATCGCAGTGTTATGCCAACTAATTTGTATGGGGCGGGCGACAATTTTCATCCACATAACAGTCATGTAATTCCCGCCTTGATGCAGCGTTTTCATCGCGCAAAACAAGAGCAACTAGCTGAAGTAGAAATCTGGGGCTCAGGCAAACCCAAACGAGAATTTTTACATGTAGATGACATGGCCGATGCCTGCTGCCATGTAATGAATTTAAGTCAGACGCAATACCAGGCGCAGCTAAACGATCGCTCCTCTCATATAAACGTGGGCAGCGGTGTTGAATGCACTATTGCAGAGCTAGCTCAAACCATTAAAAAAGTGGTGGCTTATTCAGGAGACATCACTTTTAACACATCTAAACCTGATGGCGCGCCTCGTAAGCGGTTGGATGTAAGTCGGCTTTCAAGTTTGGGTTGGCAAGCTAGCATCGAGTTGCGTCAAGGTCTTGAACAGACCTACGACTGGTTTTTACAGCAAGGTGAACAACTCAGAGGCATGTCATGATTACGCCAGTGATTTTATCGGGCGGAGCAGGCTCAAGGCTCTGGCCATTGTCGCGCAGTTTTTATCCCAAGCAATTGCAGCCTTTAGTTGATCAGAGCAAGACCTTGCTTCAGCAAACCGCGCTGCGTTGTGCGAAGCCGGAGCAATTTTCGACGCCGATCGTAGTTTGCAATCACGAGCATCGGTTTTTAGTTGGCGAGCAGTTGACCAGTGTTGGAGTTGAAAACGCGACTATCATCCTCGAGCCAGTAGCGCGTAATACCGCGCCGGCGATTGCGCTTGCCGCGCTACGATTAGCGGAATCTAACCCCCAAGGGCTGATGTTGGTAATGCCGGCGGATCATTTGATTAGAGATGTAGAAGCATTCCTATCCGCAACTGAGAATGCCATTTCTGCGGCGCAAGAGGGCGCGATCGTCACCTTTGGAATTGTGCCTACGCATGCTGAAACCGCGTATGGTTATATTCAAAGCGAAGAAAACGGTCCGAGTGAGATAAAAAAGGTCGTCAGTTTTACCGAGAAGCCTGATCAATTAGTTGCTAAACAATATTTGCAAGCAGGTAACTATTATTGGAATGGTGGTTTGTTCTTGATGACTGCGGCAACTTACTTGCAGGAACTTGCCAAGTTTGCGCCAGCAATACTCGAAGCGGCTACCGCAGCTATGGCGAATCCGAGCGAAGATTTAGATTTTTTGCGTATCAATGACGAGGCCTTCGCAGCCAGCCCCAGCGATTCAATCGACTACGCGGTAATGGAACACACCAATCACGCTAAGATGGTGCCTTTAGATGCCGGTTGGAATGATGTTGGTTCCTGGTCTTCTCTTTGGGAAGTATTGCCAAAAGATGATCATGGCAATGCAACTCAAGGTGAGGTGGTTGCTGCCGATACCCGTAATTCGACTATTATCAGCCAGGGGCGATTAGTCGCGACCTTAGGTGTGCAGGATTTAGTTGTAGTAGAAACACCCGATGCGGTCATGGTAAGCCACCAAAAAGACAGCCAAAAAGTGAAGCAGCTCGTTAAGCAGCTTGATCAGGTTGGTAGTGCGCATAGCGAACATCATCGCAAAGTCTATCGCCCCTGGGGCTGGTATGACTCAATTGATGCTGGTGAAGGATTTCAGGTCAAACGCATTCAAGTTAAACCTGGCGCCAGATTATCTACCCAGCGGCACAATCACCGCGCAGAGCATTGGGTGGTTATAAAAGGGCAAGCCGAGATATTAAACGGTGAGGTCAGCCTAATTCTTGAAGAAAACCAATCGACCTATATTCCGATTGGCACAAAGCACGCCTTACACAATCCAAGCGCCGATAAAATTCTTGAAATTATCGAAGTGCAAACTGGTGCTTATTTAGGCGAGGATGATATCGAGCGATTCGAGGATGTTTATGGGCGTGTAGAGCTGCCGAACACTGATTAATTTAAAAGGAAAATTTTCTGCTAAAAACAGCATGAGAACCCACTTTTCGCGCTTGCAAATTCCTGCCTTTTCATAGTTTCAAAAATAGTTGAAAAAAGTAGTTGACCTGCTGTTTGGAATGAGTAGAATGCGCCCACCTCGACAGAGACACCCGAGCAAAGTTCTTCAGGCAATGAAATTGGCCTAAGGGCATTGTATTTAAAGGGAAAACGCTTTTCTGAAAATATCAGCAAAAAGCGGTTGACGAGGCTTCCCGGAGGCGTATAATTCGCCTCCCGTCGCTTGAGCCACGAAAGTGGTGCGAACGACAATGCTCTTTTAAAAATTGAACCAAACAATTTGTGCGGACGTTTTCTTGATTGATGACGTTTCACATTACATGTCAGAAGCTTTCTTAGAGTTGTTACTCACAACTCGCTCAATTCCGAGAGAAAGTGATCTGGCCAGCTTTTTCCTTTTTTTAGCTGTAAAAGAAAAAATTCCTTTAGTAATTAGATTGAACTGGAGAGTTTGATCCTGGCTCAGATT
>CAYVYS010000064.1:0-9425 GCA_964455815.1 uncultured Gammaproteobacteria bacterium | reverse complement strand
ATAATTTACACTGATATGTTTTCTTCCCGGTGTACGTCGTCAGAACCTTTTGGACAGCTAAGGCTGTAGCTTATAAGTATTCAATGAGAGATTATGAGTTATCTCGTGTTAACTTGTCAGTACCCCGCTATGGCCAACTAAAACCGAATCACAATCTCTTCTTGAAGATCAACGTCAATGCCATCAATCGAATCGGCCAGTGCTTGCATTTCTTCTCTTGGCAGCGAACCGAAATTTTGCATCTTTTGCAAAGACTCCTTGTCGCTCATTACTTTGTCCATTCGAAAATCGGTTAGCACCACCGTATTACCGTCCTGGTGGCGACCATTGGTTTCTTTGATTGAGTCAAGACCTTCTACGCTAACTGCGATTCGCATGCCTTGAAACATGGCGGCCATCATGCCGAGCATTTGTGGTGGTATGCTATCGGCGTCGCTCGAGGCTGTTTCCGGCAATGGCTCATACTGGTGAGGAATATTAATGCGCAATACACCGTCTTTCATTGAGAAATCAGGTTGTTGAGTTAAGGCATCTTTTTGATTCGAAATCTGTTCTTGTTGACCATCGTCTGATCCAAGCTCTTCTCTGAGCTTAACTGACATAGTGTTGATGTCTTTAAATGCATAAGTTGCGTGATAGCCCTTCATGCCTGAGCTATTACTACCCAGTTCATATGAACTGACAGATACACCCTCACCCATACTGGCTGCAAAGTTCTGAAAATACTGGTCATTGAATTCACTATTCAAACGATTATCAACTGCCTCTTGCGCGCCTTCGGTAGCACCTTGCTCTTCTAACAAACCTGATAATAAACCGCCCATGGCATCTTCAATATTATTGTAGGAGTAATGCTCTACTAAACCAGAGCCATCCTTTTTTACCTTGACGACAATGCGCTCCTCAATACAAGCGCTCAAGCCAAATAAAAACAAAGCGGCGATCGTCACCCTGTAAATACAATCTCTCATGAGTTCCTCTTAAAAATACAACTAAATAGAAGCAATAGAGCTTAATGCCAATTCTCACCGCCGTCTAGTGATGAATGCAGCACCTCTCAAATGAACTCTGCAATATAGATTGTTGTTTAATAAAGCGTCTATAACTTAATCAATTTTTTGATTAGCACTCGAACAAGAATCGCTACAGCAATAAAGACAGCAAGTGCCAGAATTAGAAGAACCACTTAAGCCGGAATACCTACAAAACTTGATCCAATCCAAGCAAAACCTCGAATAAGAAACAATCTGGCCACTAAGCCTGAAATCACAATAGCGGCAAACCAGGCTAAAGAAACACTTGCGAAGCTAATTTGCTCCTTGCTCAGATGTCGATAAAACACTATGTGCAACAAAGCGATAACGACAAGGCCGTAAACAATTATCAAGCATACGTTCAGTTTAAATTTTGAGCTTGTTCATCGCGCTCTCCAACCCAATTAAAAAGATGGCGATCGGTTGTAACTACTCCCAACAGCTTTCCATCCACCACTTTGGCATGATGGATTGGTGCCGAGGATAATTCGCTCTTAACACCTCCACCACAAAACTGAAACACTATTTCATTTTTCTTGCTGGCTGAAAATGCTGTACTGGCGCATGAAAAACTAAATTGATCGGTAAATATGATTCGATATTCTTCATCAACTTGGCTGATCAATAACTCTGTTGGGTACTTTATTTGATGCACGATAGGTTTAGCTAACTAATAGTTGATTTTCACTGATAATATTCATGGTTTGTTGCCTTTAGTGTCTCGCCAACATTTTTATGCTGCCCGTTTTCTATTGCTATTCAAGTCCGTTCATCAGCCTAAAACACCACTCAAAACATAATTTTGCCGCTCAGCACCTTTTTAAATATTGACAACATTATCTGGCAGACTATAGGTATGGAATTTGACTTTACTAGGGGAAATTAGTAAATGAAATCAGCAATTTTAGTAGGCATAACTTTAATCGGTATTTTGTTAGGCAGCCTGTTAACCAGTTACTCACAGGTGCATGCTGGAAGCAACGATGTAATGACCAAAATTGAAGCCATACTAACGAGTCAAGAACACGAAAAGAGCTTTTTCACGCATACTGAACGGCTGGCTTTTCACACTCGTCATGCAGTGATCGAATCCTTAAAAATTACTCGCGAGGTTCTCGACCAAACCTTTGATACGCTGATCGAGGCAATTTAGCGTGGCGACCAATTCAGCAAGCTCCGATTGGTATAGCCGACTTCAAAAAGCATTTTTAAAGTTTAAAGAACATCCGCAAGTAAAACAGGCTTCGAGTGATTTTGAAGATTTCATTCGCAGTCTTCGAGCCAGTCTTGATCATCGCTTATTTGACGGAAAAACTGATTTTTGGGCCTATCATCTAGGTGGTATCGCGGTGTTGTTTATCGTTGATTTAGCCGTCAACGTGATTATGTCGCCTGCTTTTTTGTGGCCTTATTTGTTCTTCACTAGTTCTGTTTGGTCGATTGGATTCTTTTTCTCCGGTTTAGTGTTACGCCAGCATTATAAAAATGCAAATTGGGAATCCCAAGCGCAAGTACTCGTGTTGCTCAAGAGCATTGCTTGTTCGATCTTTTTTGCCTTTTTAATCGTACTGGTGGTTTCGATAACTAGTTTGTTTCTTTACTACGACGATATTTATCATTATCGCGGTATGCAAACTCCAGGCGTTTCACACATCAGCTTTGTAGTTCAACTGTTTATGCGCTACTGGGTAGTGTCTACCATTTACCTAGTGCTTTGGATGATGCTTTATATTGGCATCACCAGCCGTCGCAAGACTAAACAAATCGAAGTAGCCAACTTGCGCTTGCAGAATAGTCTAAAAGAAGCGGAACTAAGCAGTTTATCGAATCAACTTAACCCACACTTTTTATTCAATGCCTTGAATAATATTCGCTTTATGATTCAAGAGGACGCCAACAATGCTGAAAAAATGTTGATGTCGCTTTCTAGTGTATTACGGTATTCATTAGAAAGTTCGAAGCAAGAGAACGTAGCTCTTGAACAAGAGCTTGAAATTAGTCAGCGATACATCGATATTATTCAAATACAATTTGAAGAACGTCTTAAGTTCAAGTGCGACATCTCGCCCAATCTCGAACAATGCCAAATGCCACCAATGGTATTGCAAATGTTGCTAGAGAACGCGGTTAAACATGGCATAGAAAATATCCGTAGTGGCGGTGTTATTGAAGTAACAGCCAAACTGCATGACACTACGTTACTACTAACCGTCTGGAATGATTTACCACCAGATTATGAAATCAGCGAACATGACGGTGGCATTGGCTTAATGAATATCGAACAACGCTTAGCCTTGTTATATGGCGGGCGGGCGAAGCTTGAAACTGGTATCGAAGAGCAACGCTTTTTTGCTTCGATTACTTTGCCGCAGAATCAGCAAGAGCACCAAGACTCAGGGGAGGATGAGTGAAAGCGATTGTGATAGAAGACTCGCGACTCGCTCGAGAGGGTTTAATCCGCATGCTCGAGCAGTTCGACGATATTGAAATCGTTGGCGCAGCCGAGCACCCAGGCACGGCTTTTGAATTGATCAAAATTCACCAACCAAGCGTTTTATTTTTAGATATTCACATGCCTGGTGAAAGCGGTTTTGATCTTTTAGATAAACTCGATTACATCCCGCAAGTTATTTTTACCACCGCCTATTCTGAATATGCTTATCGCTCGTTCGACTACAATCCGGTCGATTATTTACTAAAACCGATAAGCCCCGAGCGGCTCTCCAGTGCGATTGATAAGCTGGCGATACTGCCAGAAAAACCGAGCGAACCGCAGGAAACATTCGCACTCGACAATAAAATTTTTATAAAAGATGGTGACGACTACCATCTTGTGGCTTTGAAAAACATTCGTTATTTTGAGAGTTGTAAAAATTATTCACGGGTGTTCTTCTCTGACCAAAAAACTTTTATAAAAAAGGCATTAAGCTCAATTGAATCAAGGCTTCCAGCCAATCATTTCTTTCGCGCGAATCGTCAATTCATTGTTAATCTTAATCATATCGAAGCCATGCAAGAAGGGCTATCGGAAGGTGTTGAACTGGAAATGAAAGACGGCATGAAAATTGAAGTAAGCCGACGAAACGCTTCGGAATTAAAGAAGCTGTTGAGCTTTTGAAAAGACTGTGACCAAAAAAAACACCCCAACCGGATTTGGCTGAGGCGCTCTTTTATTCTATTGGCTAATCAAAGCCGTAGAGAATTTTTTTAGAAGCGATAGTTGAAACCGAAGTTAAAAGTATCAAGATCATAATCGCCAGATTGAGTAGTTGTTGCTAAACCACCTGGGCCACCGCCAGTACGTGAGAACTCAATGTCATCTACGTCTAGAGTAGAGTACTCAACAAAAAGACCTAATGCGTCTGTAATTGAATATTCAACACCAGCGCGGAATTCAACGGCTGTAGCACTGTCACTACCAGTTGCGAAAGGAGGTTGTGCACCAACCGCTTGGTTTACTGAACCGCCGTAAACGATACCGACTTCAAGATCAGATTGGCCAACACCGATTCCAGCATAAGGGCTGAATTTGCCAATTTCGTATCCGTAAGTAAGACGCGCTAATACAGTTTCAACTTCAACTGAACCTGCCGCACGGCCTTCGCTAGCTAGGAAAGAATTACCCATGAACAATAGGTTTTCAGTGTCATGGTCGCTGCCAGAATAGCTTAGTTCAGCGCTTAACTTGTGGCCATTTGGGCTGCTGAACAAAGTTCTGCCGATCACAAGGCCCCAACCAGCTTCGTCATCTGATTCGATACCGATGCTGCGAGATACGCCTGCTACTTGCGCAGTGCTTGAAGTATTGATGTCGCCTAGATCTACTTGGCTAACACTAACGCCAACATACCAAGGATTTTCTTCGGCTTGCAACGTCGTGCTAACAGTCGCAGCAGACATCATCATTAGTGCAATAAGACTCTTCTTTGTATTCATTTTCTTTACCATTAAATTCGTTGTTCAATAATTTCGTAAATTAAAAGGATCGGTTGTCACCCTAATCACCAAAACGGGGGAATGTGATAAGAGTGACAACCGAGCCGAACAACCCAACCCAAAAACAATCAAAAAAGGCTCTTTGACTCGACCGTCAACCACTTGAGAAACACGGGAACTCAACTCGGCTGAAGCTTTGGCACTCACGCTAGTTGCTATAGCGGGTCTCAACCGTTGCCGAATCAAAGAGCACAAACCAGTTGTTCGGCTTTCAAGTGGTAAGTGAGGTAAGAAATCAAAAAGGTTCAAACAAATAAAATATTTTTTAAATTGAACCTTTTATTTAAAAAGAACCACATATAGAGTGACGAACAACCCTGAACGGAGATTGATTAGGCATTGGGCTACGCCCAGCCTAGGTTTTTCCATAGAACAATGAACATGGTAATGGCTAGCGTTGACGCATATTCGTCACTAACTGACCAGGCGCTCCTTGAGCACATCGCTGAACAGCGTGATAAAAACGCTTTGGCTGAGCTTTATGATCGCTATCGACACAGTTTGACTGCCTTTTTACGGCGAAAACTGTACGAAGATAAGCTGGTTGGCGAGGTTTATAACGATGTCATGTTTACTGTGTGGCAAAAAGCTGAGAACTTTCGCGGCGATTCTAAGGTTTCAACGTGGATTTTTGGCATAGCGTTTCGAGTTTGTTTGACCAATGCGCGCAAAGAGCAGAAGCATCGTATTGATGCAGCTGCCACAGAACTGGACTCATTGCCTAGCAATGATTCCGACGACAATACTGATACTTCTGATGCAGCCGACCAGTTGCACATAGCGATAAGCAAGCTGAGTGAACGTCATAGAGAAGTGATCCAGATGTCGTATTTTGAGGATCTTAGCCTAGCTGAGATCGCTGAGATTATTAACTGCCCGCTCAACACCGTAAAAACACGGTTGTTTCACGCGAGGCAGAAATTAAAAGCAGTTTTAGAAAAAGAGTAAGGTTTACAAGTATTCCTTGGGGATATAGAAAGATGAGTAAGAAAACAGAAAACGAGTTGGCAAATTCAGCGCAAGAATTAGCTGTTTTTGATTATGTCGCGGGCAATCTGTCCGGCGATGCTCTCAATGAATTTGAGCGTCAGCTTGAGAGCGATCAAGCTCTGCAAGCGGCAGTCGAACAAGAGCAATTTTTGCGTAATGAACTGATTGGATTATCAAACGATGAATCTGAGCCAGTATCAATGCAAAATTTTGATGCCTTGCTCGAAAGAATCGATCAAGCAGAACAACAGGCACTCCCTAAGGCGGAGCAAGCTCAGTCGAATGTGGTGCGCTTTGAGAAACGCCAATCGTCCAACACGCAGTCGGCGCAAACCCCTCGTTTTTTTGAGCGATTGGTTTCACAGCCTTTTAGCATCGCAGCAAGCGTTGTGGTCGCTGGCCTGGTAATGATGTTTGCAGTAACCAGTGGCTTTCTCGGCGGGTCTACCGGGTTGAATGAGCAAGGTAACGAATTTGAGCTGCTAAGCCAGTCAACCGATTTGGATTTTCGCTCCCTGATTAAAGAGGGTCGGGCAGCTAAGCTGGTTCTGAGTAATGCTTTATCTAATGATGACGTCGCGGCAATGCTTAGTAACCATGAATTAACTGGTGTCGGTGAACTAAATAATACGCAGATTGACCTATATGTTTATGCTGCTCACGCGATCTCACCTGAAAAAGTTATACAATTGAAAGAAGATCAACGCATCAGCGATGTGGTGCTTTTTTCATTTAACCCTTCATCCAATTAGGGCGGTAGGTGATTATTATGACAATCCTGCAAAGAAGTTTATTGCTGGTTGGCTTGCTAAGCTGGTCGTTATGTAGCTTTGCGCAACCGCTTGAGACCGCCTCAAGTAATGCTGCTGCAGAAGAATGGGTAGTGGTTTTTGATGACCCGCGCCCCGCTCGGCTGAAAGGCTGGAGTCGCGGTGGTTACACCAAGCGCGGTAATTACGAGAACTCACTCGAACTCACGCGATTCGGTTC
The DNA here is from genome assembly GCA_964455815.1 of uncultured Gammaproteobacteria bacterium. Lineage (GTDB taxonomy): Bacteria > Pseudomonadota > Gammaproteobacteria > Arenicellales > Arenicellaceae > Arenicella. The sequence continues at coordinate 2,415 of CAYVYS010000064.1, read as the reverse complement.
GCGCATGGCCAACCGCTATGATTTTGATCTCAAAGATCAGTGGTTTATTAAGAGCCTTAATGTTTATTGTCTGGTGGTTAAGTTCAACGGCGATCAAGACGAAACGCTGAATAAGCTGAAAGAAGACAAGCAAGTTCAATGGGTACAACCATCAAATGAGTTCCAGCTTTTATCTGCGCAACCACTAACGGGTTCAGAGCCGGGCAAACCTAGCTTTGCCGTTGATGAAAACCTTAAGAATTTGCCAAGCTTTGTTAACGGCGAAGGCGTTGTGATTGCCATCGTTGATTCAGGTGTTGATAACACCCATCCGGATTTATCATCAGCCGTGCAGCGCAACGAGGATTTTGTCGGCGCTGCTCGCTTAGAAGGTGAGGCGCATGGCACTGCAATCGCTGGTGTGATTGCATCCAAGAAAGACACTCGCCTCGGTATGGCCGGTGTCGCCCCCAAAGCTCGCCTGGATGCTTATCGAGGTTGCTGGGAGAACACCACAAGTGGCGCACAATGCAATACTCTATCTTTAGCTCGAGCGCTTGATGCCGTGCTTGAGAACCGCGCCGACATTTTGAACTTGAGCCTCTCTGGCCCGAAAGATGCCTTACTCGATCGATTGATCGATGGCATCATTGAGCAAGGCACGGTAGTGGTTGCTGCTTTCGATCCACGTCGAGAGCAAGCGCAACGTTTTCCATCGCCACGCAATGGTGTGCTAATCGTTCGTGCCGAAGGGCTTGATCAGGCCAACGCGGCCAATGCATCTGCCTTGGTTGCTCCTGGTGCGCGCATCGTTGCAACCCCAGGTAGCGGATACGACTACATGCAAGGTCACTCTGTAGCAACGGCTTATACCGCCGGTATTCTGGCTCTATACAAACAAGCTCATGCGTCTAATAGCGCCTTATTTGAGCTTGATAAACAATGGTCAGATCTGACTCAATCTAAGCACGTAGTCGAGTTAGTCGATAAGTTATCTAAACAAAGCTCATAGAAAAAAAGCTTTTATCAATAAAAAGCTCTGCTAGCTAAACGGAACTAACCGCTACTATAAGCGGCAAATAAATAGCGGGCAGACTGCCTCGACGATAATTCTTTTTGATCGTCGTTATATAACGTTGTATAAAATCAGAAAGCTCATCTAGAAGCTCGAACGGCTTACTAAGCGTTCTAAAAGCTAATCGTTAGTACAAACGGTATAACACTTTTAAGCTTAATTCAGCTTGATCCAAATCAAACGGCACCATAGTAGCTAAACGATCATCGGTGTAAATAATAGATGCTTCGACTAACCAACGGTTGTGGTTGTATTGAAGCCCTGCGCGTGCAAAGGCAATGTTATTAATAGGCGCTGGATTCTCGAATGCGGTAATGCCGCCGATTAATTCAAAACTAAATCTGTCAGATAAATCGCGTCCATACACACCTTCTAGCGAGACTGTATCAACCGACAATGGGCGATTGAACCAGTCTCTTGCGTAAGTCACTGATACCGCAGTTTGTTGATTAAAATTCCAACTGGCTTCTAATTCGTAAAAACTCCATTCACGATTCCTAGCCCGTGCAAGCTCATGCCGAGTAGCCAACAGAGTGAGAGCTTGGGAATCATTTAGAGGTTTAAAAAAACCAGCATATAGTGAGCATCCATTTTTAATGCCGGCTAATTGATCAACATCGCCAGCAAAACAATCGGCACCGGTGAATAGGCCATTGTCCAAACTGGCATCAACCGAGAACAGCGCCACTGGTCGGTCATCGCTTAAATTGAGCCCATCAAAAAAGCGGCTCGTTTCCAGACCAGCACTCGCTTGCCATGTCGCCGAATTTGCCTGAGATCCAGCAAGCGCGGCGATGCCAATTACCGCTGCTATTGTTCTTTTAATAAACACCATCAAATTGCTGCTTTATCTCAAAAATATAAACACCAAATCGCCTATCCATTAGGCAAGTATGGCGCATTATATGTGACTAGCAAGTGTCGATAGCGATTTATCGCAAGCAGCAACAACTTTAGGACACAAAAAGCGTCAATTTGTAGATTTGTCACCTCGAATATGACTTAGCGATGATAGCAGTTAGTAAAGAGACTCTAGAGCTTCATTTGAGTCGGCTTTCAATGGCTCCTAGAGTTTGGTTAAGTTGGGTGCTGGATATAGAGCGGGGGTTTAAAACTACCTACGTTGTTTTGGGTGCGTAAGATATATCAATCTCAATGAGATTGAATACGTTGCTTATTTCTGGCAGTTATGATGAAATTTAAGGTGTCGCTTGGTTGCGGAATTTCCAATCGGCTTTAAATATAATTTCTAATTAAAAACAGGGTTGAACATATGAAACTTTTAGCAAGGCACATTGCTGTGTCGGGATCACTGTGGCTGAATGCTTTTGCCGCTTTCTCTTTTGCAATAATATGGACAT
>CAYVYS010000063.1:0-9855 GCA_964455815.1 uncultured Gammaproteobacteria bacterium | reverse complement strand
GAATCAGACGTTTTAATTCTGATTGTTTGCTATTTGCATCCATTAATAAGACCTCAAACCGAGCGAAGCTCTGCGTGCTGACACAAGATTCGGCGCGGCTCTATATACGTGGACTGATGGTTTGCTCTGGTGAACGCGCGATTTTATAACAAAGTTGCACAAAAAACGCGCTAAAAACGACATTTTCGACGCAATAAATACGGTCAAATACCTTATTTTTCAAGGATTTCGATTTATTTGTAACAATCTCTGATGAAGTCTTCTAATTCTGCTTTTCGCGCTTGCTCGTTTTCACTCAATGCCCCGGCTTGATTTCGCTTGGTTAATGCCTCTAGTTCGCGCGTTGCGTCTCTGAGTTTGGTCTTCTGATGAGCCTCTAAAATCTTATCAACTGTGGCACTAATCAAAGGCTGAATTTCATCTTCGGGCAGCGTGTCGAGGTTATTGTGTTGATGCTGCGCCAATTGCGCTAACGTATTAAAGAACGATTCTTCTCGATAGCGTTCTAACAAACTCGCGGTATTAATCTTTGGGTTGGTTTGGCAGATCGCAACTAAATCCTGCACCATGCCAATACCGTGTACCTGCGAGGCATCAATGCTCTCCAGCCGCTCGAATTCTGAAAAATGCTGCGGGTATTGAAGTAGCAAAGAGACCGAACGCCGCACGGGCGTCATGCTCACCGCGCGTTGCGGCGCCGGGTTTTTAACGCCTCTTCGCGCTGGCCGCGACGGCGCTTGTTTGGGGACCAGATCATGTGCAGACACCTGCGTTAGCACCGCAAGCCGATCTAGTATCAAGGTTTTTAACACGCCATCGGGCATTTTCTCGACCAATGGTTTAGCAAGCTTGCCTAGCTTGGCACGGCCATCAAGTCGATTGATATCAGCTTGTTGCTGCAAGCTCTCGAGTAAAAAGTCTGGCAGCGGCGTCGCCTCTTCTACGAGTTTTTCAAAACCTTCTTTGCCAACTTTTTTCACCATGGTGTCTGGGTCTTCACCATCCGGTAAAAATAAAAAGCTGATCTGATGGCCATCTTGCAAATTTGGCAAACAGGTTTCTAACGCCTTCCAGGCCGCAGCACGACCAGCGCGATCGCCATCAAAGCTAAAGGTGATATTCGGAGTGTGTCGAAACAATCGCTGCAAATGCATCGGCGTGGTCGCTGTGCCGAGGGTTGCCACCGCATTGTCGATTCCCGCTTGCGCCAGAGCCACTACATCCATATAGCCCTCAACGACTAATACGCCATCTGCTTGTTTGATTGGGCCACGCGCGGCAAATAAACCATAGAGTTCAGAGCCCTTATGAAAGATCGGCGTCTCCGGTGAATTTAAGTATTTGGGGTTGCTTTGTTTATCTAATACTCGGCCACCGAAACCTACCACTCGACCGCGATGATCATGAATCGGGAACATGATTCTATGGCGAAAACGATCATAGACTCGTTGCTTTTCGTTTTGCGACAACATGCCAGTATCTAACAAAGCTTTTTGCGCAGCAGCGGTTGCACCAAGTTGGCTCATCAAATTATCCCAGCCTTCGGGCGCGAAACCCAGCCCAAACCGATTGGCAATTTCGCCGCTCAAACCCCGGTGCTTTAAATAGTCGATGGCCTCTTGTTTATTGTTATGCGTCCGCAGTTGCTGCTGGTAGAAAGCGTTTACATCATCCATTAAGTCGTAAAGATCGATGCCCTGCGATTGCGTTTGCTTTGGTTGATGAGGCTGAGCTTCTTCGGGAATATCAAGCCCGGCGCTCGAAGCCAGGCTTTCGATGGCCTCACGAAAGCCCATGTGGTCATAATCCATTAAAAAGGAAATCGCCGTGCCATTCACACCGCAACCAAAACAGTGATAAAACTGCTTGGTTGGCGACACAGTAAACGACGGCGTTTTCTCGCCGTGGAACGGGCAACAGGCTTTGTAATTCGCTCCCGCTTTTTTAAGCGGCACATAGCCATCGATCAAATCAACAATGTCGATTCGATTTAAAAGCTCATCAATAAAGTATTGCGGGATGCGGCCAGCCATTGGCTTATTGTAAACAGGAATGTGCTCTAGGTCTGCATCAAGCCACGGCCAAATGCAATCAGCATTGAATAATCAATAAACCTTGTTGCCATTCACATAGGTAGCGAGCACTTGAATGTCTCTTAAGTTCTCGGCCTTGGTGGTTAGCGGGCTTTGATCAAGCACCACAAAATCAGCGTACTTTCCAAGTTTTAACGAACCTAGTTTGTCTTCCATACCGATCTGCCATGCCGCATCAATGGTCATTGCTTTGATTGCATCAACTACGCTAATAACTTGTTCGGCACCTAATACTTGACCAGATTTAGTTTGGCGAAGCACCGCGGTTTCAATCAAATGCAGGGGATTACTAGTGAACATGGGCTGATCAGCGTGCATGGAAAACTTCAAACCCAGTTGCTTTGAACTCGCCAGAGGTAAAATACGCTTTGCTCGTTCAACGCCGATTAAACTTTGTTTAAGCGCATCGCCATAATAGTAGATGTGGTTAATGTGGAAACTCGCCGACATATTGAGCGCTTGTAGCTTTTCTAAGCTTGCGGCTCCCGCCAACAAGCAATGCTCGATTCGATGTCGCCGAGTTTTGATATCTAACTCCTCGTTCAAGGTTTGGTAGACATCTGCAACATCGCTCACTGCCTGATCGCCTTGAGTGTGAATAGCGATTTGCCAGCCGTTGTTGTGATGCTTGCGAATAAAATTTTCGAGCTCATCGCGTTCGATTAGTGCGCTGCCGCGATGGCCTGGTTCAAGATGAAGGTCTTGCTCCGATAAGTTAGATTCAAGATACGGTTCGCTTAAAAACATTGAGCCGGTATAAGGCGAACCGTCATACCAATGTTTGATGCCAAGAATATTGTAAAAGTCGTTGTCACCGGGCTTGGCTGGTAAAAGTTCACTACTGTCGTGTCGCAGATAAATAAAATGGCGTGGATGCGCCTGCCGCTTTGGCAAAACACCGAACATACTTAGGAGCTGATTTAGCAGGCGAGGCTTTCGATCTGACAAGTGCTGATACAAGCCCAGGGCTTTGGCATCGTTAATCGTTAAGCCGGCTGACACCAACGAGGTGTTTCCAAGACGCGCATAATCTTTAAATACTTTGCTAGTACTATCGATCAGCACTGCGGTCCTTAAGGCCGATTGACTTAAAGCTTCAATAAACGGGGCAAGCGCGAGTTGCTCAACAATTAAACCCGTTAATTCACCAGCTTCATTGCGGCCATAGTAACTGGCAGTCGATGGATCAACGCTGGTTTGGTTAATACCAACAAGCTCAAAAGCGCGGGAGTTTGCCCAGTAGGTATGCAAACTTTGCGACAAAATTAACACCGGATTATCAGGCGCGAGTTTGTCTAAAAAATGAATGTCAGGCAGCTCTAAATCGCTAATCAAAATGGAATCCAAGCCCTTAGCGACCAACCATTGCCCAGCTTGTTTGTCGGCAATTTGCGCTTTTAAGTGCGACCAGACTTCTTGATTGTTTTGATGTGTAAAACCAGACAGGTCAACCATGCCCTCTAGAAAAGCAGACATCGCAACATGGGTATGTGAATCAATAAAGCCTGGCAGTACGGTCGCGCCATTTAGATCAACGATTTCTTGCGCCTGATCTTGATAGCTTGAGAGATCTTTACTACTGCCGATGGCCTTGATCAAACCATCTTCAACGAACATCATTTCACTAATAGTCCCTTCAAGCGTAATAAAACTCGCATTGGTATAAAGCGTCGACGGCGCGCGTTGGTAGTCGCTCATCAAAAACAGATAAACGCCAAGAATGGCCAAGAGCGCTAAACTACTTTTAATCAAAAATCTCATTTGCCGATTCTCTTTCTTTAGATCACTACTGAGCGACCACCATCAACCGCGATAACTTGCCCGGTGATGTAATTCGCATCATCGATCAAGTAACGCACTAAACTGGCGATGTCTTCCGGTTGCCCCATTCGTTGCAAGGGAATCTTTTCCAATACACTGGCTTGGTCTTCCATACCAGTATCGTCTTCAGGCCACAGGATAGCGCCTGGTGATACGCCATTGACGCGAATCTCTGGCGCCAGGTCTCGCGCCAGAGCTTTGGTTAACATCTCCAAGCCCGCTTTAGCAGATGAATAAATCGGGTGTTTCAACATTGGTTGGCGAGCATGTATGTCGAGCATATTAATGATCGTGCCCTGCTGCTCACGCAATGCCTTAGTGCAGGCTTTGATTAAAAAAGCTGGTGCTTTTAAGTTACTGCCAATCAAATCATTCCAGAAATCTTCTTCAAGCAATTCAATCGGGGTTGGATAAAACGTTGAAGCATTGTTGATCAAAGCATCGAGCCGACCAAAAGAATCCAGGCTTTGCTCTACCACACCGGGGATGACAGACATATCCAGCAAATCGGCTTGTACGCTGATCGCTGAGTCGGCGCGTTGCTCATTGAGTTCTCGCACTAGCTCACTCGCAGCCCCAGCTGAAGAGCGGTAGTGAACTACCACGTTGTGGCCAGCGCTATGTAAGGTTTTCGCAATCTGCCGACCAATGCGTTTGGCGCCGCCGGTAATCAAACTAGTTTTTCTCATTGCTCGACTTTTCTATACCGCTCTATGCTGGTTATTAGCTCAATTTCGCATACAATGCGCGTTCATACTCACCACTATAACCCGAAAGCCATTTAGATAAACGATGGACGTGTTGCACGCCATAGTACTGGCTGTGGTGCAAGGCATTGTTGAGTTCTTGCCCATCTCCAGCTCCGCGCATTTAATACTGGTGCCCGAACTGCTTGGCTGGCCTGATCAAGGCCTGGCGTTTGACGTGGCAGTGCATGTCGGAACCTTATTGGCAGTGGTATTGTTTCTGCGCGATGACTTGAGGCGCATGGTGCCAGCATGGCTGCTCGGTTGGCGCGGCTTGAATTGGAATAACGATGGCCAGCTCGCTTGGATGATTGTCATCGCCACGATACCGCTGGGTTTAGTTGGGCTAATATTTAAAGATTTTATAGAGCTGAAGTTGCGCTCAGCAGCAGTGATCGCCGCCTCGACATTTGTTTTTGCTTTGTTCCTGGCGTGGGCCGATCGACACGGTAAGAGCAACTCTAAAACCATGCCGCAGCTTACTTTCAAACACAGTCTATTAGTTGGCGCAGCGCAAGCCTTCGCACTGATCCCCGGCACCTCACGCTCAGGCGTGACCATGACGTCACTATTGGCACTGGGTTATAGCCGCACTGATTCGGCGCGCTTCTCTTTTTTGTTAGCGATTCCCGCAATTGCTTTACCCGGGCTATTGAAAACACTTGATCTAGCCACCACCACAACAGCGGTTGACTGGGCGGCGATTTTTGTCGGCGTGTTAGTTTCTGCACTGGTCGCATTTTCGTGCATGCATGTGTTTATGCGCCTAGTCGAACGAGTTGGTATGCTGCCTTTTGTGATCTATCGAGTTCTGCTGAGCCTGGTCATTGTCGTTGTGCTGCTCTAAATCTACCGTTAAAAATTAAGATCATGACCGATAGAGATTTTCGACAACGCTTTGTATTCGATCAGCTCGATGTGCGCGGATGCCTGGTGCGCCTTGAGCAAACCACATCGCAAATTCAAGCGACGCACCACTATCCACCAGCCTTAGCAAATTTACTAAATGAATTTGCCCTGGCAGCCGCACTGCTTAGAGATAGCATCAAAATAGACGGCAGCTTAACCATTCAACTGCGTTCACCTGGCGCCTTGCAATTGCTGATTGCCGATTGCTTAGCCGATCGACGAATTCGCGCTATCGCCGAATACGATTCGCACGCTCTGGCTGCATCAAATCAAATTAACTTGAATGAGCTTGGTGAAGGCTCGGTGCTCGCCATTACCATTAACCCGACCGATGGTGAGCGATATCAGAGTATTGTGCCAATCGAGCAAGCGAGCCTGAGTGCTTGTTTAGAAGATTATTTTTCTCGCTCAGAGCAATTGCCAAGTCAATTTTCCTTACATACTAATGAAGCAACTGGGCTTGGCATCGCCTTGCATGCGCTACCACCAGAAAAAGAACCCGATAAGGCCATCGCCAGCGAGAAATTTGAGCATCTGTCGGTGCTACTTAATTCACTGAGTGTTGATGAGGCCTTATCGCTTTCTGCCACCGAAATCTTAACTCGGCTCTTTCATGACGAGCACTGTCGTTTGTTCGAGGCGCATGCAGTTGAGTTTGGCTGCGAATGCTCTGAACAAAAATCTCTGGACGCCATTGCGGCCTTAGGGCGTGATGAAGTGAAACAACTAATCGAAGAACAACGTCAGCAAGATCAAGGCAAAGTGGTGGTAGACTGTCATTTTTGTTTTCAGCGTTATGAGTTCGAGTTTTCGCAGCTCGATACGCTCTTTCAATAACCACTAATTTATCTTTTGCAAAATGGGTACGCTCAAAGATCAATTACTAAAAGCTGGCTTAGCACCAAAAAAGCCAAAGCAACAAGCTAAAAAGAAAAAGGCACCGACCGCGCCAAAAAAGCAACGAGCAAAGGTAGGTGAGGCAACTTTAAGAGCACAACGCGCAATGCTAAACAAAGCACGCAAAGACAAAAAGCTCAACGAACAACGCGCCAAAGACGCCGCTAAAAAAGCCAAAATCGCTGAGATAAAACAGCTTATCGATACCAATAAGCTTGAACGTAAAGAGGCAGAGATTGCCTATAACTTTAGCTACGCCAGAAAGGTAAGAAAAATCTACGTGACCGAACAGCAACAAAGCCAGCTCAGCGAGAATAAACTCGGCATTGTGACCTTAGGTAATGACATCTTTGATCTCGTCCCAAAAGAGATTGCCGATAAGATTCTGGAACGTGAACAAAACTTTGTGGTGCGAATTAGTAACGAGCAAGCAGAGCAGAGTGAGGATGAGTACGCCGACTACCAAATTCCTGATGATCTTAAATGGTAGCAACCGCCACCGCCTCTATTAGATAACTGATTCACGGCTAAACAAAAAGATTGGTAATGCAGACAGATTGGCAAAATACTCTCAATTGGCTTTATCAGCTATTACCCATTTATTGGTTAGTAGCAACGGCGGCCGTATTGGCTTTGTTGTGGCTAGTTACTCATCTGGTTCATCGCAAGCGAATCCGTGAGTTAAATGAAGAGCGCGAAGAGCTAGCGATTCTCAAAGCCAGCCACCAACAGCTTATTGATAATCTTGGCAAAGAAAATCGTTCGCTGAAGATTCAAGCTGACGACAATTCAGAGAAACTCAACCAGCTGATTGCACAAGCCGCCGAACTTAAAAGTAGCCGCGATGAAAAGAGCGATCAGCTAAAAGCTAATGAGAACGAACGTTTTGGTCTGCGCGAAATCATCGAAAACAATCAGCGAAAAATCAGCCACCTCGAGGCTGATATGCGCGAACAATCGGCAAAACTAATTGCAGAGCACGAAAAACTGACGGCGATTAAAACCGAATTCGAACGACAAAAATCAGAACTTAAAAACGAGTTCAAAGCCGTCTCAGAAGACATCATCAAAGAGCGCCAGGCCATGCTTGCCAAACAAAATACAGAAGGCGTTGGTGCACTACTCAAACCCCTGCAAGAACAAATCGCTGGTTTTCAACAACGCGTGAACGAAGTACATGTTGAATCTATCAAAGGCAATGCGGCACTCAAAGGTGAAATTGAGAATGTCATGAAGATGGGCATTCAAATGCGCGACGAAGCGAACAATTTAACCAGCGCATTAAAAGGCGATGCTCAACAACGAGGAGCCTGGGGAGAAGCGCAACTTGAGCGCACCTTAGAGCTGAGCGGTTTAATCGCAGGCGATCACTACGCCAAACAAAGCTCTTTTATTGACGACGAAGGCAAACGAAAACAAACCGATTACCTGGTGAAACTGCCGGATGATAAATGCATCGTAATTGACAGCAAGGTCTCGCTGCTTGACTACGAACGAGCCTGTACGGCGGAACCCGAGCAACAGGCCAGCGCTATGAAGCAACATGTTGTCGCCGTACGTAAACACATCGATGAACTGGCGAGCAAAGACTACGCCAATCTATCAGGCATCCATAGCCCCGACTTTGTGTTGATGTTTATGCCAGTCGAGCCAGCGTATATCGAAGCGATGAAGCATGACCCTGAACTGTTTGCCTATGGTTATCGCAAAAATGTCATCATGGTGTCGCACACCACCCTGATCCCTATTCTTCGCACCGTTGCAAATTTGTGGATGCTTGAGAGAAGCAATAAAGAAGCACGCCAACTAGGTGACGCCGCCAATGATATTTTTAACTCAGTGGCAACCGTTTCAGAGCGGCTAAGATCGCTCGGCAATACACTTGGCACAGTTAGCAACCATTACAACCAGGCGGTCACCGCTTTATCGGGCAAACAAGGCTTACAAGGCAAGGTAAAACGATTTACCGAATTGTCAAACAAAGCCAGCAAGGACATGCCGGAACTCGAGCACAAGCATCACGAGTTCGAAACCAATCGTTTAGAAGCGGAACCGATAGCCTTAGAAAAGGACAATTCTGGCGAAACGGAGTAATAGTAGCTACTAAGTAGTGAAAGCCTGGGTTTAATCTGACCACTCAAAAGTCGCGGTTCGATAAAGACTAACAATCGCTGTAAGATTCTTGAAACGAACATAAAAATCATGGATTTAAAAAACACCATCAGTTTTGAAGCAGGGTATAAAAATATACCAACTTCAAGACGTATATTTAGCTGTTATGAGTTATGGAGATAACCCTCTATTTTCAAGAAATGTGGCAACTTACTATTGAGGGTAAAGCTCAGGGAATTTTTTTCTGGTTTTCCGTATATATGCTTATTGTTTGTATTTATTCGCTGGTACTTCAAATTAGAATGAGGTTTTGGCCTTCCACTCATGGAGAGTTAGAGCTAGACAGGTTTGGTGCCTCAATTACCAAGTCTGACCAAGACTATAAAGCAAATGCGTTTATAGTTACTCGGTGTCGGGCGTAAACTATAGTGGATCCAGAGTTTCTCCTTGGCTTATTATTGTGAGCCACAACTTACGATTTATTTTAAAAAAACAAATATCCGATGTTCAGCAATCTGCTGATGGAAAGGTTAGGGTTTTTTATAATCCAAAAAATCCGCAAAAGAGTTTTTTAATTATTGCAGGTAAAGTAGGGATATTTATCACATTAATAATTAGTGTCTTGCCGTTTATACTATTTTATTACAAATACTATGCGTAAAGCTCACAACAAGCACATTAAAAACCGCCCGCAAAAAGCGCGAGCTAGACTCGCTATAGCTCGCGCTTTTTGCGGGCGTTATGTAGCTCGATGAGATACTGCTAATGAATCAAATTTCACTGCTCACACGAATTGAGGCCAGTCCAGAAGAGGTTTTTGAGCAAATTGCATCTTCCGAGGGCATAGAAAAGTGGTTTACCGAAGCTAAATTTTCTATTGATGAAGAATCTGGAAAGCTAAAACTTCGATTGTGGGGTAGTACGAATTTTGAAGTAACCGAGTCCATTCGCCCAGTTCTCATGCGCTGGCATTGTGTGAGCCAGGATGATCCATGGTTCGGCACAGACATTGTCTTTGCTCTCAAATCTGATGACGATAAAACGATCGTAGTGTTTGATCACCTGGGATGGCCGGAAATATCTGATTTCTATCGAGATTGTGCAATGAGTTGGGCATATTTTTTGGAGAGTCTTCGTTCACTCCTAGAAGATGGTGCAGGTACGCCGGAGGGGGTTGCTCCAAAATGCGAAGCAACCTCAACATAACAAGTAAAGGCACTGGACGCAGCAAATCTGCGCCCGTGCTTTAGGTGTTAGTAAATGACCGTTCTGGGCGA
>CAYVYS010000062.1:0-10369 GCA_964455815.1 uncultured Gammaproteobacteria bacterium | reverse complement strand
ATTTCATAGCTTCATGGTTTGAAAAAAACTTGCGATGGCGGCTGCTGGGATTGGCTGGCAATGCCGCCATGATTGCTTTAGCAGTGTCAAGGATGGGCATGATTGTTATGTTAGTCGTTCCAATTGCTGTTTGGGGTCTGTCACGCTTATCGCGGCCTTGGCTTTTAACTGTGCTAGCAATCGGCGTGATTATTCTTGCGCTATTGATTGAGCCAATTTCTAATGCAACAGTCAGCATGCTAACTGAGTTAAAAGAGGCGCGTGCAGATTCGACACGAGTGCGTGCAGCCCTCGCTAATATAGCCTTGTATCAATGGCAAACCGAAGCATTTTGGTTTGGTCATGGGGTCGTTACCAAAGGAACGCATTTAGTGGAGTTTATGCCGATCGGCTCGCACCATCATTGGTACGGGTTGTTATTTGTTAAGGGCTTGGTTGGCTTTGTTAGTTTTTTAGTTCCAAGCGTGCTTACCCTTTGTGTACTTATTGTAAAAGCGCAATATCAATTGAGTTCACGTTTGGCGCTCGGAATATTGTTGATATTGGCGTGCTTTTCAATTACCGAAAACTTAGAGGCGCTTGCCTATCTAAGTTGGCCTGCTTGGGTTTTTGTCGGCATCGGTCTTAAAAGTGTATCCAAAGAATCAAAAGCTCTTGATGGCAATATTTTTAATCAGGTTAGCCTGGCTTTTAGGGATGTGGATTATACAACTAGGTTTGATAACGTGGGAGAGCGGGCATGAAATGTTCAGTAGTTATTCCGTTATACAATAAAGAGCGTACTGTTTCTCGTGCTATCCATTCGGTGCTAAAGCAAACTTTGAACCGTGCTTGCGAACCACAAATTATTGTGGTGGATGATGGCTCAACCGATGCGTCGCTCTATATAGCTAAAAAAATTCAGCGAGCAAATTTGCATCGCAACATTGTGATCCACTCACAACTTAATGCTGGTGTGTCGTCGGCACGTAATGCTGGCATTGCCTTAGCAGAAAACAATTATGTGGCCTTTTTAGATGCCGATGATAGTTATGAGCCTGAATTCCTCGAAGAAATAGCAAGCTTGTCTAGCAACTTTAGTCAGGCAAGTGTATTTGCCACTTCTTATCGTTTTGTTAATGCGTCGACGGGGCGCGCCAGAAACGCTCGACTATGTCATATCGATAAAGCGCACCAACAGCAATTACTGGCTGATTATTTTCTGAGTGCGGCAAGCGGAGATTTACCGATCACTTCTTCTAGTGTTTGCATTAAAAAGCAAGCTCTAGAGAGAATCGGTGGGTTTCCGTTAGACGAAAATATGGGCGAAGATCAGTCAGTTTGGTCGCAGTTAGCCTTGTCTGAAAGCATTGGTATCAGTCGGCGCGTTTGTGCGAACTACTATGAGCAGACTGACCAGTCATTGATGCAAACGATTGCTACGCAGACTGAAATGCCTTATTCCCGACGTTTACAAAAAAAATTGGCAAACAAGGAGATCGAGAAGTCGAAAGTTCTCTCAGTTAAACGCTATATAGCGAGCCATTTAATTGATCTAGGAAGAAGAAATATTGAGCGTGAAGACTTAGTCAGTGCTGCCAAATTTTTGCATGACCCACGTAGCTGGCAATTGCCTGTTCGCTGGCTATACTATTTTGGCAAATTAGCTATTAGCAGAGTGTTAGCTAAGCTGTCTGCCTTTACTACATCAAGCACCATCCAATCTAAACGTTAGGAAGTTACTAAAAAGCAGACGGTTAACTAAGTAATCTATCTGCTTAATATGTGATGTTGTAGCTTGCGAGGTAAGCACACTAGCAACACACTAGCCAATGTGGTTTCGAGAGTTCGGCCTAGTTCGGTCATTAAGGCAAAAGTATTGGTTTTGTATGCCATGTACATTAAACGTAAAGCATTTTTAGCTTGACCTTGAGTCAAGCTGCGCCGAGCTAAATAACGATACTGAAAGGCCATCGCGCGTGACCCATGTTGTTTTGAGAAGCCAGGGGCATACAAATCGATTCTTTGGAGCGTGCGCAGCCAGCTAGTTAATTGAGCCTCGATATTGGCTGATAAACCAGCGTTATTTACTCTGTAGCAAGTCAGAGTTTTATTAATAAAGTGAAATTTGGTGTCGGTCTTTAATGCGATACGAGTCCAACATTCAACGTCTTCAGATTGTCGTAAAGTTTCATCGAAATATTGCTTATAGGCAACGCCATTTTCTGTTTTTTCGTTAGTTTGAAAAGCGATATTTTCAAGCACAGATTTGGCTATAACGGGTGCTGAGCCATTACCGATTGGGTTTCTACAAAAAATATCACCAGGTGTGTAGTTCGTCTTCTTCTTAGGGGCTTGAAGGCGATTGAGCGAGCGACTGTGTTTGTCTACAAAGAGCGATGAGCTAAAGCTCACGCCGCGATCATCTCGCTCGAGCATGACTTTAACGTGATGCTCTAATTTGTCCTGTCGCCAATAGTCGTCAGAATCCAGAAATGCGATAAACTCGCCATTAGCGTGGCGAATGCCGGTGTTTCTGGCCCCAGCTAAGCCACGATTTTTCTGACGGATAATACGTATGCGTGGATCACTGAAGTGAGTTCTAATTAGTTCGATTGAACGGTCTGGACTTTGGTCGTCTACGACGATGATTTCATAGTTTTGATAGCTTTGCGCTAACACTGAAATTAGCGCCTCTAGGATAAATTCCTCGACGTCAAAAACCGGAATAACCACAGATACAAGAGGTTGTTTGTTCCTATTTGAACAGTGTTTTGAACTAATGCGCATAAATATCTCGTGACTTTGAATGACAAGCCTGGTCGTTAAAAATTTTTCGCCATACTACCGCCAGGTAAATCGGGTGACTGATAATATATAAAACGAATATAGTGCTGGCGACGCAGAGTAGACTAGTCGACGCAGCTAGGGCAACTGATACCACAAAGACGACTGAGAAAATGACGTTCCATTTGAAGTCTAAATCGATTCGCCCGGCCGCTAAAGCCAGTGCCGAGGCGCTCTCGGCAAATGGTCGGGGTAAGGCCGAAAGGCATAAGAGCGTCAGAATGGGTATTGCTGGAGCCCATTGTGTGCCAAAAATAATCGGTACGTAAATAAAGGCTAAGCCAGCTTGCAATGAGATAAATGGTAGTGCAATAAATGTGATCTGCTTTAAATTTCGCGCGAAGCGAGCTTTTAATTCGATAGGTTTGTTGCTTACCGCACAAAGGTTCGGGTAGAGCGCGGCGTTAATTGCATTAATGAACGCTAAGCTAAATCCCAAGCCAGCGTTTCGAGCAAAGTAATAGAGCCCCAGGGCTTCGATCCCGAGTACGCGCCCAATGATCATGTTGTCTACGTTCAGACGTGCTGTTTTTAGTAACTCGATGCTCAAAAAATAGCGCCCAAATTTGAGCAGGTCTCGCCATAAGCTAAAACAAAAAATTGTGCCGCTCGGTCGCCAAGGATGTGACAATCGATAACCAAATACCCAAATTGGCGAGGTTAAAAACTTAGGTAAAACTATCGCCCAGGCACCACAACCTGCGAGCGCAAGAATAGCGGTTAAAACATTATCTAATGCGACCTGGCCACCATCAATGAGTGCTACTCTGTTGATGCGTTGCTCACGCTGTATCAGAGCTGCTTGAACCATACCCACTGGCATCAATAAATAGGTGATCGATAAAACCTGTAACATTGGGACCAGAGCAGGGGTGTCATAAAACTGCGCAAGGGGGTAAGCGACAAGGCATTGCAGGCCAAATAAGCCCAGGCAGAAAATAATATTTAGCCGGTAGGCGGTGTTACATATTTGTTCGAGATCATTGGCGTCGCATTCGACAATTTTTGCACCTATGCCATTGCGATTGAAAACACGGATTAATTCATTGACAGTAAGAACCAGTGCGGCCAAACCAAAAAGAGTTGAGTCGAGAGTTCTTGCCAACACGATGGCCGTGATTAACCTGGTAATCCGAACCACAATTTCGCTAACACCCAACCAGCCGAGATTTTTTATAAACTCGTTTTCGGATTGGCGTTGTAGAAAACGATTAAACATAGCTAAGACAAGCCTATCTGCTTTAGTTCTTGCTCTATTACAGGCTTAAGATCTTGCATTAGCTTTTCAATCCTATCCATGAGTAGATGAATAGATGAGTTATTGGGAGACTTTTCAATTTTTAGCAGGAGATTAGCCAAATCGCTCAATCCAATACTACTGGCAGCGCCTTTCATCGAATGACTGATTTTTTCGATTTTATCTATCGAGCCCTCATTAATACCGGCCTTAAGACGTTCTAAGTCTTCATAGGCATGGCTTAAGAAAGTCGGTGCGATTTGGCTAAAAATACTTTTATGAGCGTCGCCAAACTGCGTTTTTAGGTAATCAAAATCAAAGCCTGTTGTAGATGCATCTAAACCAATTGGGTCTTGGGGTTTAACCTTGTTTATTGACGGTGAATCAAGAGTAAGCCATAAATTTCTAGGTACCTCCTTAAGTGCAGTAGAGAGTTCTGAAAGACTTAAAGGCTTGCTTAAGAAATCGTCAAACCCTAGAGCAAGCAAGCGTTCACGCTGGTCTTGGTAAGTCGAAGCGGTAAGGGCAATGCAATAGTGCCGAGAAATGTTTTGGCTAGCGTTTCGAATTGCCATAATTGTTTCTTCGCCATCCATGATCGGCATTAGGATATCCAAAATCACCACATCATATTCTTTGTGTTCTAGCTTCTTTATCGCTTCTGCACCGTTGTCGACAATATCGGCTTTTTGACCTAGTTGAGCAAGCTGTGCGGAGATCACCTTTTGGTTAATAGGGTTGTCCTCTGCAATCAATATATGCAGTGGTTCAAGTGCGCTAATATCCGATGATGTCGCCTGTGCGCTTTCATGGTCTGGCTGGTTAAGTTGTTCAACCGGCAAGCTAAGTTCAAAAATACTGCCTCGGCCAACTTTGCTTTGACAGTGAATTTTGCCCATCATTAATTCGCTGAGCTGCTGACAAATAGCAAGGCCTAAACCAACTCCTTGATCTGGTCGACCTATTTGTTCATAGGCGTTGAAGATTCTCTTTAACTGATTGGCGGGAATGCCAACACCAGTGTCCACTACTTTCACGCTCAATATTCCCAACTCATCAGATATAGTATTGGCCGAATAATTGACCAGAACACTAACGCCGCCACTTTCCGTGTTTTTAAGGGCATTACTTATAAGGTTATTGATGATTTGTTGATATCGACCTTTGTCGATACGAATCATAGCGGGCACTGAATTGTGAATTCGTAAGTCCAGGCTCAACTTTCGTTCTTTGGCCTGCATTTCAAACATTGCAATGATGTTTTGATGCAATCGTTGGGTATTTGTCGGTTGCGGATTAATGTCGACGCGCCCTGCCTCGATTCGAGTAATGTCAAGCATGTCATTCAAGAGCACTATTAAAGATTTTGCTCCGTTGTTGATGGTGTCAATATAGTCTCGTTGGGCGTCATCCAGCTTAGAGCGAAGTAGAATTTCTGACAAACCAATGATGGCGTTGAGTGGGGTTCTTACTTCATGACTCATCTGGCCAATGAAGGTTGATTTTTCGTTTAAAGCTGTTTGTAAGCGTTGATTGGAAACATGTAGTTCATGAGTTGCTCGTTTGATGTCATCTTCGAGTTTAGCTTGAGCTGTTTCGAGTTTTTGATTGGCTTCATAGAGCTCGCGAGACTTTTGCTCCAGTAACAGCTCAGTTTCAGCGCGCGCTTTTTTCAATCGTTCGGCCCGTGCCTGCGCAAGTGCCAATTGTTCCTTTATGTTTTCCCCCACGACAAGCCTCGGTTACGAATCAGTGCCTAATTGAATCACGAAGCTCGCTGACTTTTGATTCTTGGCTATTGTGCTGCTAACTAGAGTTTCCTGTTTGCCAAAGTATTTTATACATGCTCCGACTAGAGCTTGCGCTACCGCGGCAAGTGGGCGCGGCGAGACATAATCTAACTGTAATTGTTGATCAGAACGTGTGTATGTGAACTTTGGTAACTCGGCGTCAGGATAGAGTTTTTGCACTTCAACATGAATGTGGTTATCAATTTGAGTAAGCATTTCAGTTGCGCTCGAAACGCCTTCAAAGAAAACACTGTAGTCGCGCTCGAAAACCATAAACAAATGGTCGGCGAATAATTCGAGCAGCGTTGCTGCCTTAGTTTCGGTTTCAGCTACTGCTTCGGTAAGTAATTGTATAAGTTCCTGGTAATCGTAAAGCCCGACTCGTGAATATGCACCAAGCGATTGAATTTCACTGGCATTGATAATCTTTTGCGCTCGATCTTCACCAAAGGATAGTTCTAAGAACTCTACAAATTCAGATAAAATAATGCCTTTCATAAAGCCTCCTTAACTAGTCGCTGAGCTGATTGCAAGCTTGGCAAATAAGGCCTTCTTAAACTGCTCGATGTCAATTGGTTTGGTAAAAAAATCGACTTCACTCGGTATTCCGCCACGTTCATCAATACTCTGAGTGGATAAGCCACTAATTACGATGATCCTATCGCTAAATAAAAGTTTAGATTTATATAACGACTGAATCATTTGTAAGCCGTCCATGCCCGGCATATAGATGTCGGTTACCAGTACGTCAGGAATCTGACGGCCTATTTCGATTAAGCCCTCAAAGCCATCATTTTTCGAAATAACTTCTATATCTTGCCCCCAGGAATTAATCGCCGCCTCATAAAACTTAGAAACTGTTGGATTATCCTCAACGATAAGAACGCGCTTTTTGGCACTATTTTCAGAAATGGTTTTCTGGCTCTGCTGAATATAGTTATCGACGGAACCTTTTGCGATTCTGCGATGGCCACCCGCGGTCTTCCAAGCCTCCAGCGCGCCATTTTCAACCCAAAGCTGCACCGTGCGAACCGAAACTCGTAGCAATTTAGCGGCTTCAATGGTGGTATAGAAATTTTTATCAGACATTTTCCAATGATTCATATTTAATATATGTATCAATATTATCATTATTGGGCTTTATAGCAACCGATAAATGATAAAAAAGTATTTTTTCAAAAAGATCTGTTGTGATCGAGCTTTATTTGGTGTGTTACGCTTGCGAGAATTAGGCGCTAAAGAATGTTGACTCCCGTCGTTTATGAGTCGATCCGCTTGTTCGCTGCTCCTAATAATCGCTTTCTAGTGTTATAGCTAGATTGGCTAGTCGGGAGGGTTAGCCCCTTGCTTCATGCTACCAACTAGATTTTCTTTAACAGATAAATCATCTCGCCTGGTGAGACTTCAGCTGGCAGATATTGCTCAATTTCAAAATTCAACTTGAGTAGATCATTTGTGCGGCGCAAAAAGAAATCAAACGAATCTCGATTCCAGACATGAACATGAATTGAACGGCTGCGATGATAGTCGTACAAGCGTTTACGCTTGATAGGGTTTAACGGAAGCCGGTTTCCTTGGTAGTAACTCAGCGGCAGACCATTCGCTAGAAAATACTCTTCGGTCTTTGGGTGAACGTTCTCTACCTCATGCTTATGCAATAAGTAATCTTTGATTCTGCGGTTACTCAAGCGTTTAACACCGAGGTAATACTTAGCCAGCAAGTGCTTATACCGAGTGAGTTTGCGACGACTATCGTGAGTGAACTCCATATTCGGGACAGTCAGAAAAAATCGCCCACCTGTTTTGAGATGTTGGCTTACATTCTTCAAAAAGCGTATTGGGTTGGTCAGGTGCTCGATAACATGATTCGCAATCACAAAGTCATAAGCGTTGCTGGCAATGATGTCTAAGTGGTCATTATCCAGATCAACGATGTGATCGCTCTCAACAATTTGGTCGGCTAAGTCTTCTAGCTCAGGGAATGCGGCGATGGCCTCAGCTTTTTTTAGGCGATCTGCGTAGTCAACACGAGCTTTGCTGTGATCGACCGCTACTGGATTATGCAAGGCGCCAAATTCGATGCCTTTGCCAAGTAAATATTCCGAGGCGAGTGTGTCTTTATTCATTTTGGTGGCTTCTTATATAGAAAGAAAAGCTGATTTACAAAAGCGAGCTAAGTAAATATGAGTGCTAAAAAGGGGCGCCTTTATAATACTAATTATGTGTTGTTATGACACCAAGATCCTAAACAACTCAGGCCTTACCATTCATGAAACAACGATATAGGAAAAAGTAGTAAAGCCTGAGTTTGTTAGAATGCTGAACGTTGATGAATTTTCTTGCGCATAATTATGACTACTGAATTATTTAAGCGTGTAACCGAGTTGGCTGAGACGGATGATGTTGAAGGGCTGACAGAGCTTCTCTTAGAATGGCCAGAACAAGATTCTCAGTGGTTATTGTTTATAGACTCTCGTCTGATGGCGCCAAGTTCGACTAAAGAACAAAAAAACCGCCTCAAACAGAAAAAGGCCGAGGCGCTCGCCAGCAACCCTGCACTTAGTTACGATGATTTATTCAGCAAGCCAGAAGCTGCGGCCGAAGAAGTAAATGTTGAAACGGAGGAATTCATTTATACGCAACAGGATAAGCGCCGCTTTGACATTATTGAAACCATAGAAGAATTTGAAGACTGGGAGTTTGATGACATTGCTGACTACTTAGCAAGCCTAAATTATGGCGATTTAGACGCGGCGGTGCAGCATGTGATTAATGTGGCCGTGTACTCGTTTTTGAACCCTTCTCGTTGGCAGCAACCTGTTGACGGCAAACTTACCGAAGTTTTAGCAGGCATTGTTAGCCACCAAGATTACCAGCAGTGGCATCGTTCGATGGCGCCTGAAAGCGTGTTGGCTAACTCTGACTTTGCGGCCAAAGATTTAAAACGGATTTGCCAACTTGAAGACGAAGTTGAGTTGATCTCACGGCGAGACTATTTTGTTTACTTGCTGGCTAAAGGGGATGATGACTATCGAAATATTGACGAATTTCTTGACGAAATTGATTGCCTGCATGATTTTGAGCGAGTGGCCAGTGACGCCGATGTGCGAGACTTTGAAGCAAAGCATGGTGTGACGTTACCCAGTGATTTAGTCTCTTTTTATCAAACGCTTGCGGGCTTGCATCGCGGGGCTAATGACCTGACTGATATTCCCAGCCTGCGTGATCTTGACCAATCTCTTGACCCTAAGCGGCCCAAATGGAACCGCCTGAACGGCATGGGGCTGATTGATATGCTTGAAGCCGTTTGGGGTAATTCAACTGATCATTTTACCCATGAGGTGAGCGGTTTTGATGCGGCTCAGATAAGCGAGCTGAATAGTCGGTACAAGTCGATTGGCTATTTAGGAGTAGATGATAATGTCAGTATTGTAGTTTATTTCGATGAGCAACAACGCTTTGGCGCGGTTTGGTACAACCAAGATGATGGCGTGTTGTTCGAAGATTATTTACGGCCGTTATTACAACGCTCCCACGCTCAATACGGCTGTTGCCAATTGCTGACCGTAATTCGGTTTTGGATAAACGCCCGATTAATGGCCGATGGTTTGGAATCATTAATCGCTTCACTCAAAGCGTCATAAAGCGCCAATAGAGTAAACCTAGCGATTAACAACAATTCAAGCAGACACACATTGTTATAACTCTTTAGGATCTTCTCATTTTAATTTAATAGGAAATCTAATCATTGTCATGGCATTGTTTTTGAGCAGAGAGTCAAGCCGAGCATGAGTCGGCGAGGGAACTGTTGGGACAACGCGGTAGCGGAAAGCGTCTTCTCGAATCTCAAGAAGGAGAAAATCCGACGCAAAATCTATAAAAACCATGACGATGCAAGGGCTGGTGTGTTTACCTACATCGAGATTTTTTACAACCCAAGACGGCGACATAATGATCGAGTGCCGCCAACCGTGTACGGACAACAATATTTTTTGAAGCAGGAAAGTGTCTAGGAAACTCAGGCTTTACCAGTATTGAGTATCACTATAGTTTCAGTATCTATAGGTTTCGTGAGCGGAGTATCGGCCGACCTCATTAATTTAATAGTCTCTTCTTTTAAAAAAGTATCCACTTGGATAAAGACACTAATTGTTGTTTCACTAATCTACCTTTGGGCAATTTCTGCGATTAACTTATACGACCTCTCAGATGAACTTCTGGTCACCAATGTTCACGGTCTGATGAAAGAGTTAGCTAGAAAGGAATTTTGGAGCTTATTGTGGCCGTGCCTGTCGATGCTCTTCGTCATGAACTGGAATAACGATGTAATTCGATACTATCAAACTAATTATGATGCGAAAAAATGACTGTTTTGACAGGTAAAGTTTCTGCGGTTCTGGCTTTTGGACTTTTCTAGTTAGCATTTTGATGACGCTCTTTAGGAAGGGAGCGACCCCAGTGCAGAATCACCTTAATTGTTAGAAAATAATCAGTCGCATTTTGTTCAACTAATTTT
>CAYVYS010000061.1:0-10378 GCA_964455815.1 uncultured Gammaproteobacteria bacterium | reverse complement strand
CCAGAGCTTTTTGTACCGCCAAGCCCGCCGATAGCATTACCGCGAGTTGCGCCCAGCGCTGGGGTCTGGATGATTGTTCTATCTCTTTAGCAGGCAACGTCGGCTTTTGGTTTAGTGAGTATGCCTAAGAGGCTAGCACGACCAAACGGATTTTCTGTTAGCGCCAAGCTGTTAACTATGGAAGTTAGCAAATCGGTTTAAATAGCCATAAAACAACGCAAGCTTTCTCTAGCCTCCTTAAGCCCTCTAATGAAAAACTTGCGCGCTTTTAGCTAAATGACCAGACTTGTCTAAAACTTACCAGTCACCGTTAACAGCGCGTTGATTGGCGCACCAACAGTGGCTTGATGAGTCGAGTGGGCATTCGGAAAATACAATTCATCAGTCAAGTTTTCGATATTCAATTGTAAACGCAGGTTTTCAGATACAACGTAGTACGCTGAGGCATCAACCCGCGTATAGCTTGGTAAAACCGCACTATTGCTATTGTTAATAAAACTCTCATCTTGATATGTCGCACCTAGCCCAAAGCCAAATATGTCTGACATTTTGAATGTATTCCAAACCGACAAAGTATTCTCAGGCAGCTCACGAGGCGTTCTTCCAGTTGGGCCATCTCGCTCGACAATTTCGCCATCAAGGTTGCTGTAATTTGCCGAAACCGACCAGGCATCATTGATCTGCCCTAACAATTGCAACTCAAAACCAGAGATATCAGAATCAATCACATCTAGTGTTGACGGATCAGCATCAGCAACTTGTGGTGAAATTTGCTCGTTCTCAAACAAAGCAGCCGTTAAGCTCAAACCCGTGTTGAAATCCCATTTCACACCAAATTCAAGATTTGAAAATGTGTCGGGGTCTAAGACATTGTTACTGCCATTGATGTTTGCAAATTGCTCACCACTGCGAGGCAGGAAGGATTCACTATAGCTGACGTATACCGAGACATTCTCTTGCGGTTTGTAGATCAAGCCCAGGCGCGGTGATACTTCGTCATCGCTACGATCGCGTGTTTCGCCGTTGGCGGCATTAAATACTTCAATATCAAAACTATCAAAGCGAGCTCCAATGAGAACATCAAATTGCTCAGTGATTTCAATCTGATCTTGAATGTAGAGAGATAACACATCGATGTTTACGCGAGTATCGTCATTAAGATCAGTAAAGCCAACATTAGTCGTCTGGCCAGCTGCATTAATGCCAACACCACCGCTCAAACTTATTGGGCGAGTCGCACTAAAACTTTCTACGTCATCCTGAGTAGTATCAAAAAAGGTATTGAATCGGAATTGGTCAGACGAAGTATCAATATATTCCACACCAACTATCATCGTGTGCCCGAGGCTAAGAGCATCGAATTCGCCGACAAGATTACCGGATAAAATCAGGTTTTGACGATCTGTTTCATCGATATAACCGTCCAAATCAACAACATTTGTTACTTCATCGAATGCGACTGCAAAGAAGTTCTGATAAGACTTATCGTAGTCACCATAGAAAGCACTGAAATTTCCTTTTAGAGCATCAGAAAAATCATGTTGCAAGGCGGCTCGAAAGATATGCGCTTCGAGTGTAGTAACGCTGTTTTCAGGATCAGTAAAAACAATATCTTCTAAACGTTCAACTGGGCGACCATCAGCACCAGTAGGAATACCTCGGTCAATAAAACGCTCGTGATCTACATATTCGTAAGAGAGATCTAGGGTCGTGGCCGGGCTCAACTCAAAACGCGCTGTTGGATTAATGCCAAATCGATCACCGTCAAAAAAGTCACGATGGTTATCCAGGCTCTCATACATGGCGTTGATACGAAACGCGGAAGTTTCGCTACTGGAAACGTTGTAATCAAGTTCAAAGCCCAAGCCACCAAAGGAATTGGCGGTGGTCTTAAAAGCAGTAAACTGCTCACTAACCTCGGCTTTTTTGGCAACGCGATTTAAGATACCGCCAGTGCCACCTCGACCGAATAGTAAGGCATTCGGCCCGCGCAAAATTTCTACTTGCTCAACGTTGTATAGCGCACGATAGTACTGAACATCATCGCGATTACCGTCGATATAAAAATCAGCGGTTGAACGAACACCGCGAAAAACGACCGCATCGCGATGCCCCTCACCTTGCGAGGTATTCACACCTGGCGTGTAGTCAATAATATCGCCAATGCTGGTAATGCCCTGCTCGGTAATTTGGTCTGCCGTGATAATCGACAAGCTTTGTGGCACGTCAATGATCGGAGTTGGGGTTTTTACTGCATTGACTTCGTCTATAGACAAGAACCGACCTTCGACCGTGACCTCTTCTATATCGTCTTTTTGTTGTGCGATTGCAAAGCTGGGTTCAACCAGCAGATTTACGGAAATGCTGGCGGCAATCGCCAAACTTAGAGTTGAATACTGTCTCATAAGCTCACCTGTTCTTTGGTTGGCGAGATTTTAAACCATAATACAAATAAGAATCAATCTCATTTACAATTGAATTTAAAGAATAAGCTTTATAAAACTCTTTTTTACTCTACTGAGTAATTAAATAGCTCGAAATCGTCCTTATAAAATGAAGCCAGTGAGGCTGTTAATTCGGCATCAAGATACTCTTGATAGGCCCCGTGTTTAGATGAGTTTCTTCGTTGTAGATCAATTTTCGGTAAGCCTAAGATGTCAAACAGTGAGTCGATTGAAGACTGCAAGCTCTCGTAGCGCCCGACGAAGTCCAAAGCCACTAGGCCATGTTGGTCACACAGTTGATGAGCCTGTGGGCGAATGAGCAATCTCTCTCTGAATACCCGGCGCAGCAGCGCCAGCTTCATCCAACGAGTCTCATTGGTCTGATAATCCTTATTTTGCCGATTTAAAAACGCGCAGGCCGAAACAAACCGGTCGAAAGGATGCCGCACAAAAGCAAACTTTGTATAGTCTTGCCACTGCTGGTCTTCAATAAAAGGCTTAATTTGTTCAACCGTGATATGACCATGTTTTAGTTGCGCGATTTCAGGAATCGGCGACGCATCCTGCCCAAATAAAACTTGCTGCTCCCAATCGCCCTCTTTCATATGTGTTCTTAATGCTTCTCTTACAGCATGAGTTGCTGTTTTGGGTACAGCAAAAAAGATAAAACGATGCGCGTGGGAAACAATCATCAGTAAACAATCAGCTGTATTTATCGAAGGTGGGTTGCTCAAACTTTTGCAAAATGTTCTCTACGCGATCAAGCTGCTCCGATCGAGCTCGCCATTTGTTATCGTTTGGCACTGATAACACGCTTTTCGAAAACGGTAGCCCGTCGTTTGCAAACGCTTGCATACGAGGACCGAAAGGTAAATCCAAGCGTTGGCACAAGCGCCTAATCTGCAGAGCTGGTGCCTCAAGCAATTCTTCATAACGAAGATGCACCACTCGCGAGGCGTCTACGCTCTGCAAATCGAGTGCAATTTGTAGGCTAACCTTTAGCCACTGCGTCGCGGCGACTTCTGCCACATTACTACCAATGAGCGTTTGCCAATCATCGACCAATACTGAGGACCACGCTAAACCCGGCCAGTTTGGTAGGTTTTGGTAGCTTACAAAACTGCCTGATTCCCACGCCTCAATCAAACTGGCAACAGTCGATTGCGGCTTGCGTGACATAAGCACAAAAAAAGCGTCAGGGAAAATCGCTTGTAAAAAGGGAATCCTCAGCGCGTTTTTTACGGTTTTGTCTAAAAAACGAATACTCGATGGCTGATGACTTTCATCTATCTCAGCGAGCGAAAGGGATCGTGAGTTTCGAATTCGCTGGCTGATCTTAGTCTTTATTGATTGGGCAATTTCCTCAGTAACATCGTGGCCGCTTAGTCGATTCGACTTAAAACCATTCTTGGCTGGATTGAATGCGTCAATAAATTCTATTTCATTACGCATATCGTCACCGAGACTCCATAGCGCATGGTTCTGGCAAAGTGCTTCAAAAATCATCCCCATACCAGATCGAGGTGCGCCAATGATAAAAATTGGGCGATCAAACTGAAGCGATGCCGATCCAAGCTTAGTTGCAACGCTGTGACCTGAACTTAAGGATATTTGTGCCGAAGCCGCATCCGATGAGCTCACATTTTGATCTATCATCGCGTCCAGCCACAATGAAAATACCTTCATGGCATCAACTTTATTGGTTTTCAGGCTTACATTGAGCAATAGCGGTTTTAGCTGTCTTTTGGTGGTGTTAATACGACGATGAAAATGCGAAATTGCCTCAAGCGTTGCGCCATGATGTGACAACAACATGCGCCAATCCCGCACCAGGGCATCGCAGGTTTCACATAGCTTAAGATAATTTTCTGGCGCTTTGTGCTCTAAGCCATCCACTTCGAATAATAACTCATCGAGCATATCCCGCACTTCAGCCACTGGGCGAACACGCTCTATGTTGTTTTGTTCATAAGCGACAATTGGCTCAAGATCGGAATGCTTGAAATCCAGCTCTTTGATGCTTTGCTGCCAGGTATCAAAAGACTGGCTCTTGTTATCAAGCGATTGCTGCGTTCTCGGGTTCCAGCCAGCTTTAGTTAACTCCCAAAATTCAGGAGTACCGATGGTATCGATAACTAAATGTATGCGCCGGATTTCGCTATCGTTAAAGACGGCATGCTCATTCCAATTGTCGAAGATCCAAACCTCGCCGGCTTGCATATTGATATCTACCTTATCGATAGCAGAAAACGTGACTTTTGGGTCGGTTATTATCGGAATATGAATTCGAACACGATGCCGCCATGCGTAGTCAGTATCAGCATGGGGCGGCACTGTTTTACTTGGCGCGAGACGCATCAACCGAGATCGGCCAACCACCGTTTTCAACTCAGCCATAAGCTGCTTAATATAGGGGCATCGAGCAAGGAAAATGCTGGGCGCCATAATGCCATCGGTCGCATTGGTTCTCTGCCCTCCCTGCGAGACCAATGCCAGGGCGGCATTCCCATCAAAGCGAAGAGGATGATGATCCCAATCCGCTTCGCCAAATTGTTGCGCCTCATACTTTAGGCGTTCAATATCCAATGCTAGCGGCAGGCGAATAAATTCGGCATCAAGGCGCATATAACTACGTGATAGGGTAGCGCTCTAAGACTTCGTCACCAAGCGCGTCTAACAGCGGGTTCAGATGTTTTTCAAAATGGCGCCATTGTTCGAGACCTGTTTTGTAAATTGGCTGGCGCACTTGCTCGGCACTGGGGGTTCGAACGTTGCGTTCTGTTTTATAGAATTCGATACACGATTGCTCGAATTCCAAATCACAAAAATCGAGAATCCGTCGAACTTGGGTCTCAAGATCATCTACCACATCTTCGTGTTGAACACGCAGTATGAAACCGGGTAGAACTTTCTCCCAGTGATCCATTAACTCAACATAGTTGCGATAGTAGTTGCCTACTTCGTGCAAGCCATAGGTGAATTCCTGCCCTTCGGCAAACAATTGCTTAAAGCCACTAAAACAGCAGGCCATTGGATGACGCCGTGCATCGATAATTTTGGCATTGGGTAAAATCAGTTTGATCAAACCAAGATGCAGAAAATTATTCGGCATCTTGTCGATAAACAGTGGCGCGCCACGGCGAAAGACCTGCGTATCGTTAATGAACTGCTCGCCGAAGCGTTTGAAGTAATCTCGATCTAGCTCACCAAGTATCCGTGGGTATTGTGGCTCCTCACCTTCTTTGGGTTGGTTTCTGCCCTGTAAACGACGAGCCAGGCTGAGAATATTAGGTAACTCCAAAGTGCCATCTACCTTCGAGTGAGACGCCAGAATTTGCTCTAATAGCGTCGACCCAGCACGTGGCAAGCCAACGATGAAGATAGGATCAGTTGCGGCATGCCCTACTCTGTCTAAGCGCTCAAACAACTCAGGCGTACAAATATTAATTTGTCTGCGCACTCGCTCTTGGATTTCAGGCGCGCTGTATTTTAGTAAGTCTTTATTTAGTGCGTTACCAAGCTCATAAGCCGCAAAAGCTTGGTCATATTGTTTTCGGTCTTCATAGGCTTTACCAAGAGCAAAATTAAAATGCACCTTGTCTGTATCACTGGTTTCGTCTTTGTCGCGATACTCAAGCATATGAGCCAATTCCTGATCGCTAAACTGATAAGTTTTGAGGTTGGCCAAACTCCAAAATGCGTCACCAAAATCTGGTTTTAGCGCATAGAGTTTCTGATAAGACTGAACTGAAGCGTCAATGTCACCAACCGTTTTTTGAGCGTGGCCTAACAGTAAAAGGCATTGCTCTAAATTAACCCCGTCGACGATCAGCTCTTGATAAAGTTGAATGCCATGTTCAGTCTCCCCAATCCCAGTAGCGGTCGATGCCAGTAGCGCTTTGAATTGAGTGGTTGACGGCCGCATCGCAAGCAGTTGTTGAGCAATTTCGTGCGCCTTACCAAATTTCTGACGCTTTATCAGTACATTGGCATAGTCGAATCGAGCACCGATATGAGAGCTATCAAATTCAACAGCACTCTCTAGAATAAATTCTGCGTCATCAAGTACTTTGGCTCGAATAGCTATCTCGGCAAGCAAGCGCATGCCTTCAATATCTTGTTTATTCGATTGCAAATATTGCCGACAAATCAGGTCGGCCATATCCAGATTGCCACGATTCAAATTGCTTTTCACCGCTTGTAATGCAGGCGGCAATTGTTCAAGTTGATGCAATTCTCGTTGCGCGATTTCTAGGGCCTTGGGTTGTTCTATTTGTTTATAGATCTGAGTCAAAGATCGCCAGCTCGCGATGAGCGCTGGATCTTTCGCGACGGCCTCTTCGTAAGCATTGGCTGCGGCAGATAATTTGCCTTGTGATAAAAGAATATGCCCTAATTCCTGAAATGCTCGAACATAGCCTTCATCAAGGTTTAGCACTTGTTCGAGAGAGGTGATGGCATCATCGTCCTTCCCGAGTTTTCTAAGACAGACGGCTTTGACGTAAATGCATTCTACGTCGGCATCTTGCTGATCTATCTCAGCGGCTTCAATCAACTTTAGCGCCGCATCGAATTGACCAGCTTTAGCTAGCTCGGTCGCTTGCGTCGCAATTGTCTGATCACTGCTTGCTACCATTCTTAAATAAAAAACCTTAGAAAATTACGGCGTAGATGAACGCCCGAAAAACTCATATGAGCAGTATAAGAAAATTAACAGAAACAAAAAAGGCGAGCGCATGGCTCGCCTTTTTGAGTACTTCAGTATCGTAAGTGACCCGTAGCTAGATAACTCTCAATTAGCGCTATAGCTTTTGGCAAGTATTGCTAATGCTTTGGGTTACTCTTTAGCTACACTAATTAAAGTTATAGTTAAAGCGAATGCCGATGGTACGTGGCCGAGTTACAGAAACACGCGGCGTGTAATCAAAAGTGTTGATATTGATAATACCGTCTTCATCAAACAAGTTATTGATGTAGAACTGTGCTCCCCAGTTATCTTTGTTAACACCGGCAGAAACATTAACGATGGAGTACGACTCCTGAACATAACGCCCGTTGTTAAAGAACTGACCGTCTGGCGTTAAACCAAAAGAGCCCGGAACCTCGGTTGCAACATTTGATGCGCCGAAAGTGCCGCCTTCATTACGAATCTCTAAGCCAGATCCACGACCAAAGATTCGACGAGTAGTATCTTCAACAAAGTTCGCATTACCGACAATGCCAGACAAACTATCACCGGTATAAACCAGCCCTGCTTGTACAAAGGCATCAGCACCAAAGCTATCTAAGGTAAAGTCATAACGGCCTCGAATATTAAACGAGAAGTCCGCCGTGAAAGGCAATTCACTACCAACTGGCGCGGCAATACCAACCAACTGAGGATCCAACCGAGTGATCTCTGAATCAACAAAGGCCACCGCGCCAGACACGGTTAAGGCGTCTGTTGCAGCCCAGGTGAAGTCGGCATCGAGACCTTGAATATCCGCATCACCTACGTTTTCGATAAATACCAAGAACGCCACATTTGATGGATCAAAACGAGTGGTTTGCAGATTTTCAATCTCAGAGTTGTAATAGGTTGCGTTTAAGCGCAAACGATTATCAAAGAAATCACCTTTGATACCTACTTCGAAGTTAGTGAGCTCATCCGTGTCGGCAATTGCTGGAACCACAAAACCCTGGAATACACCAGTTTGGTTACCAGACGGTGTGCCAGCATTACGGTTAACCGTTTGCGGTCGGAACCCTTCTGAGACTGTTGAGAACAACAAGATGTCGTCGGTCAGTTTGTAGTCAACAGTGAATCTGAAAATCGTATCCGACTGGTTAGCAACACCATCGGCATTGAGGTTTTCCAGATTTGCCACTGGCGTGCCACCTTCTGAGAGCGCACCAAACTGGCCAAGGTTTCGCAATCGAGCGGTAACGTCATTGCCTGAGTTGTCAGAGCAACCTACTGTACCATCAGCACGAGTAACTGCCAGGCTCGGAGCACGGCCGCTCGGGATAATGCCATCGCCACTTGGTAGTGAGGCGATATCTTGATTACGACAACCGAATGAACCACCTGTGGCACCACGAAGAATAAAGTCTAAATCGTAGTTTCGAGCACCGGCGCTAATCGTTAAGGCATCAGTCAGGCTGAATGAGACGTCTGCGAAAAACGCAACCTGCTCTTCTTCACGAGTAAAATCATTCACGAAGATAGTCGGCTCAGGTAAACCAACTCGAGTTCTCGTACCTTCTGCTAAATTGGCTGGCCTTACCGCGGTGTTCAAACCAGCGGCCAGGGAACCGAAATATTGGAACTGGCCAATAGACTTCGTTTCTACATCATCAAAGAAAGCACCAACGGTGTAACTGAAGCGTTCACCGACTTCGCCTTGCAGACGAATCTCATGCGTTGTGCGCTCGTTTTCAGTGTCATCCACATATTGTTTGCGAAGGTCGAACACCTCATTACCGCCTAAGTAGTAAGGCGTAATGTAATAAGCTTGATAACCACCACCAAAACTATACAAAGTGTAGTCGATGAGTGAATCTACATCGCGATTTAAGAATCCACCGGTGTAAACTAAATCTAGGGCACCAATACGGCCGTTTAATGTCCAGGTTGTTAAACCAAAGGAGTCATCATTAAAGTCTGGTGAGAACACATTAGCTTGATCGGAATTGCCAGTGGTCGGCGTGAACTCAAAACTACCCTCTGTAGAAAGATCTTGCTCAGTGTGTTGAAGCAAAAGATTCCAATCTTCATTGATGTCCCAAGAAACGCCAAGTCGGAAGCCCTGATACGTTGCATCGTTAAAGTTATCTTCAACTAAGCCACCATTATCGGTAGTTGCAACCGGAGCACCAGGCAATACTTGAGCATTAGGATTGATCTGATTACGGTTGATAACGTTAATCAGCTCCGCTTGGTTTGGATTAAATGAGCCGAGCACATTATCAATCCAGCCACCTTGTGTGTCTGAATAAATCACCGCACGCACTGCCAAGGTATCGGTCAGCGGTATATTCACCGCGGCTTCTAAGTTCGTACTCGGATCACCACCAGAAGTCACGCCATATCCGGCAGAAATGCTGGCCTCAAAACCTTCGACTGACGGCTTGTTGGTGATTAGACGTACAGTACCTGACTGTGAACTAGCGCCAAAGAGAGTGCCTTGTGGCCCAGGCAGTACCTCTACACGCTGTAAGTCGGCTGCATAAACGTCCAGGTTTCGGCCACCAAAGGCGACTGGCTGTTCGTCTAGATATAGTGCTACCGCAGGCGCTGAGCCTTGCACTGATGAAACCGTATTATTTGACTGTTCAGTGGCAACCCCGCGAATGTAGATTTCATTTCGCCCTGGACCCCGGCCCTGCTGTACTACATTTGGAAGAAATTTGACGTATTCTTCAAAGGTACTAACTCCGAGTTCATCTAGGCTCTCGCCGGTAATTGCCTGAATTGCAACGGGAATATCTTGCGCACTTTCAGCACGCTTAGTCGCGGTTACAACAATCTCTTCTAACTGAGCCACTGCCGAATTACTGACAACTGTGGCACCCAAAGCTAGCGCTATGGAATTTACAAGTTTAGTTCTTCTCAACTTAACCTCCGCTTTTTATTTTATATAACTTGAAACACTCCCCCGGTGAGTCAATTCCGAGACAGATACTACTTACTTCTTCTTTCTCTGCTGATTGAGTGTAACAAGTCGCATTGACGCCCTCCTGTTCTAAATGAGACATTTAGTTTCACTCAATCCATCGATTTGACGATAACGCAAGCATTGAGCTAACTCAAATTTATTTAATAAATGTCGGTTTTTTATGACTTTTTTGCAAATATAAACAATGAAAATCCAGGAATTTCTAAAAAAATGCCCGCTTACCCACAGCTGGCGCTAGCAGCTCTATAGTGTTGGCGCTATTATGGCTTCAAGTTT
>CAYVYS010000060.1:0-10909 GCA_964455815.1 uncultured Gammaproteobacteria bacterium | reverse complement strand
ACCTCGAATTGTAAAAACAACAACAAAGCCAGCAAGCAGCGATTGCGTATTATTAAATCCTAGACTCAGTAAAGCATAACAAACACTTGCTCCGGTCAAAGCAGCTGTAGCGTAGACGTCTTCCCTAACAGTAGTGGCGAGCCGTCGCAAACAATATCTCGCATTAAGCCACCTGCAGTAGCGATAATAGTTCCCATCATGACCGAAGTCATAAAACCAAAATCCAATTCAAAAGATTTAAATGTACCGAGCATTGCAAAAAGCGCTAGGCCCAAAGCGTCGGCCCAAACCAGTAACCTTACTGAGGTCCAAGGTTTATACACTATGGCAGCTAAGCCACCGGTTAATGCTATTGCAATGACGAATTGATCACTAAGTCAGAATACCGGAACATCTAATAAAATATCTCTCAGGGTACTACCACCGATGGCTGGGAATAAACTGATTACTAAAATACCAAGCAAATCCATATTGTGGCGTATCGCAACCAAACCTCCGGAAACGGCAAACACAAATACGCCTAGGTAATCGGCAATTTGAATAAGGCTCATCAGTCGTTTTCGATAGTTATAAAATCAAGTTAGATACTTTACGATTCATACCAGTGCGCCCTCAGCCTGTTTGCTAGTTTACTTATGGCGTTTGTTTTGCTTACGCGCTCTAGCGACTTGAACCATGATTGCGATTTGATCAAACACAGTCCACTCTTCTTGAATTTTACCATTCTCGATGCGGTATTGGCTCTCGCCGATAATTAATATCGGGGCACCAGTCGGCTTGCCGAAAAGACCTTGGCCGCTGTGCTTGCCAGCCATTGTCCAGCGAACAGCCACGTTGTCACCACCTCGACTACTTGCTTGTTGGCAACTATAGTCGAAAGAAACTTTCAGGTCGGAAAAACTCCCTAAAAATGCGCCATAGAAACCTACAATTTGCGCTTGCCCATGCCGCTCATTATTGGCTGAAGCGTGCAGAGCAGCATCTTCAGCATAATATTTAAATACGTCCCCCATCATGCGCGCATTCCAAATATTTTGTAGTACCGCCAATACCGTTTGCTCAGCGTTAGTCTGGCTAGGTAACTCCGCGCGATGGCTTAACTCTAAGCTAGAAACTCGCTCTAACTCGGCCTGACGCCATTGCTCAAAACGAGCTTCAGGTGGCGACTTAGCTATCTGTTTGGCAACTTTAGAGGGCTTAAAGCCAAGCTGCTGAACCAGTGCAAAGTTATCTCTGACCAACCACTCTTCAATGATCTTATTATTCTTTACAATGCAGTGAGCAATGACCTTAAATTGAGCTTTTAAACCTGTTGCAGGCCCGAGGTCTGAGTCGCCGACATTAGTCATTTTTGTGTCGATCAAATGCGAAGTATGAAAACCATCAATATCATTGCCTCCCCATATAATATTATCTGCGTCTAAGGTTCTGTCAGGAAATGCTGAGAGAGTATTTAAGGTATTTTGCACCACTTGTGCTGCCCCCTCGGTATAGCCAGCTAACGTATAGACTGGGCAATCATCTGAGTAGTAATCAAAGCACAAACCGATTTGTTTACCTTCCCAGATGCGATAAGTGATACGAGTAATGTAGTCAATGATATCGGTAAACTCAGCGTCAAAGCCTTTCATATTGCCCTGCTTTTCAGGGGCGGCGGGCGCACTGTCGTAGTGATGCTCTAATCTATTCATAGTGGTTAGCAAAGCGGCTCGGTCTTAGTAACAAGATCTGACCTTAAGTAGGGTACGTAAATAATAACGTTGGTGGTTACTATATAAAAAATACTGTTTACGTTATTGTAAAGAAAGATATTGAAAAGTCCGAATCAAATATAAATATATCAAAGTATTCAGACAAAACTGGCGGCTCTGGGATGGTTGCCCCGGCGCACAACCCAGAGCTCAACTGGCTTATCGTTACTATTATAGTATCGCCTAATCGAGTTAATTGGTGCAGTAAAAAGATCACCCTCTGCAAGTGTAAAAAGCTGGTCTAAACAATAAACCGACAACTTGCCTTGGTGAACCAATATAACCTCTTCCTCATAACGAATGTGATCAGAAATCATGGCATCCGGCTCTAAGATAGTATGACGCATTTGAAAACCATGAGGCCATGATATTTTCGCGGGTGCCATTCCTTCGCTTGAGTTGGCAACACCAATAAGCGCTGATTCAGTTACACCTTCTATATCGCTTAGGCCGCCCTTTGGCAATTCTGAAATCTGTTCGGCCGTCACTACTCCTTTTTGTAAATCGTCTAAACTGAGCAGATCTAAAGCAGCGACTTGATCGGCTGTGGTCGATGCCATAACAACGCCGTCATTTGGAACTTTAGCGCCTGATTCAGTATCAATCAAACGGCCATCTTCGAGCAACACAAGCCCATAATTTTTAGCTTGCTCAAATACATATGGTGCCCAAAGAACCTTTCCGGCCGAACCATTTTCATTTAAACCTAAGATAGAAAACATAAAGCCGGGCTGTTCACCTACATTTTCGAAACCTCGAAACATATTTGCAGGTAACGAGATAACATCTCCCGCACCTAACAAAACTTGACCATCACCACCATCTTCGCCCCAAGTAAATTGCCATTCGCCCGAATGAATCATGAATACTTCTTCAGTGTCATGACTGTGATGAGAATTTTTACAACCTTTAGGCTGGCGTGCTGCACCGACATTGAAGCCGTGTGCAATATTAATATGCACGATTTGATCAGGGTTTTCAGCAACACCTTCTCCGATAAGGCAAAAGTTCTCTTTTTTATCACTGCCCGGGGTTCGGGCGTCAATAAAGGCTGTTTTACATGGCACCATCTGGTCGAACCGAATGACTCGGTTTGCAATGTCAGAGTTGGGCGAAGTTCTTACTTGATTCATGAACGCGAAGAGTGAGTTTAAAACTAAAAATTAGATTAATTGAGCATTAATGTACTTCGGATTCACGAATTAATCCAGAAGATAATCAACTTTATGACGGTTGTTTGAACGACATTTAATTAGACATGTGTCATTTTTCATATTAATTTATCAATGATACTTCAATTAAGTAGCTGATTAATATATTGAAAGTTAATGTAACTAAGTGATTGCAATGTAGAAAATTTTTGATCGTTATCACGGAGCATAAATTATCAGTCAACTTAGTTTTGACATTTTAATGAATTCGAAGTACAAAGTACTCTGAATACTTAAGATGTGCTTAATAATTGGTGATTAAATCGCCTATTAAGCACACTAATCATAAAAAAACTAGGAGAGAAACATGCTGACAAAATCGAAATCAACAAAGTTGCCGCTGCTGCCCATTGCTGCGGCCGTAGCGATTTTTGTAACTAACCCTAATATTGCAGTGGCTCAAGATTCTTCGGTTGGCTTGACGCTGGAAGAAATAATAGTAACTGCGCAAAAACGAGAGCAAAGCTTGCAGGATATTGGTGTGTCCGTCACAGCATTATCAGCCGACAGTATTGAAAAAAATGGCATCTCTGATTTGGGCGATATTGATACTCTAGTTCCAGGGTTGAATTTTGGCCAATCTGGTAATGATGCTCGGCCTGCCATTCGCGGCGCGAGAACCGAGAGCACTTCAGTATTACAGGACCCCACAGTTGCATTTTACGTAGACGGTGTTTATCGCAGCCGCACATCTCAGGCTTTGGCAGCCATCACCGATGTTGAGCGTCTAGAGGTATTGCGCGGCCCACAAGGTACTCTGTCAGGTAGAAATTCATTCGGCGGTTCAGTTAATATTATTAGCAAGCGGCCTGATTTAGAAGGCTTTGACTTTGGCATCAGTGCAATTACTGGTGACTTTTCACGTGCTGGCATTGCCGGTTTTGTTAACGCTAAAGTCAGCGAAGACTCAGCGTTTCGTTTTACTTGGGATTTAGATGAACACGACGGCAAGTTCGAGAATGAATTTGACTCCAGTCAAAGCCTTAGAGACAAAGACCAAGAGTATTATCGTGCGCAATTCTTGTGGGCGCCGAGTGACACGTTTGAGTTGTTAGCTCGAGCTAGCACTTGGTCAGCTGACGGCGCTGGCAATGCCGCTTTTGGCCATTTCACTCCCGGTTCACCATTCGACGCCAATGGCCGTTTGAGCTCGGTTGGCACGGTTACCCCGGTGAACTTGCGTGACGGTTCTCAAGGCATATTGCAATCAGATGACCCATTTCGATCAAACATTGATGGCACTAGCGATCAAATTACTAACCAAGACACCTTTGATCTTGAGCTAAATTGGAGCCTTTCATTTGCTGAACTAAAAATATTATTGGGCTACGCTGACTTTGATCGCGAACTGGTTTTCGATTCAGATTTCTCGCCATTTCCAGGAATTATTGACCGTCAATTTGATGAAGCCGAGACCACGACTCAAGAAATTCAATTAGTCTCTAATGGCGATGGCCCTCTACAGTGGTCGGTTGGAGCATTCTTCTTGCAAGATGAAACCGTAGGCATTTTTAACTCCGTTGCCCCGTTTCAATTTCAAACTGGCGCGATTGATTTTGCGCCGTTGGTGCCGGCTGGTGGTAATGATGGCCAGCCTGTCGATTTAAGCCAGCCACGTGGTCCAGAACCATCATTCTTCTCAAGTTTGTCAGACGTAGACACCGATTCATCGGCAATTTACGCGCAAGTATCGTATGACGTTAACGAGCAATTAACATTAACAGGTGGTTTGCGTTATACCGAAGACGACAAGTCGTCACAATCGTGCAACAATTTTAATCGTTGCGCAATTTCTGGCAGCTTACGTGCGCCAATTTTTACACCTACTAACGGCGGCCTGTTTCAAGGTGATGACACCTTTTCAGAAACAACCTATTTAGTTGAGGCTGGTTACGACTTAAGCGACGACACATTCTTGTTCGCACGCACATCAAGTGGCTTTCAAGCTGGTGGTTTTAATTCAGCACCGAACTCAGTTAACGGAGAAATCAGCTTTGACCCGCAAACTGTAACTGCGTTTGAGGTAGGTCTAAAAACGACCTTCTTAGAAGGCGCTGCACGTTTAAACATCACCGCTTATCACAATGATTTTGAAGATTTGCTTGGGCAAAATTTCTTAACCGTTGGAGGCTCTACTACTGCTGTCAGCACTAATGTTGGCGATGCTGAAGCAACGGGGGTTGAAGTTGAATTTGATTGGTTGGTCTCTGAAGCTTTAACCCTTGGCATACGAGCCAGCGTGACTGATTCTGAGGTGCAGAATTTTATTACAGGTGGCCGCGGTGAATTTGTTGATTTACCTCGAGTCAATGGTAGTGATCCGCTAACCGGTAGTGGCGGCCGTTTCTTTGATGCTAGCGGCAACCCTGTCGCACTGACGCCAGACTTCACCTTGGGCTTCACGGCTAGTTACATCTTTGACCTAGGTCAAAGCGGGCTACTAACACCGTCAGTAAACGTGTATTACTCTGATGATTATTGCACTAATGATCGCTGTCGCAGTTTTGATATTCAAGACTCATATACCAAGGTCGACGCTCGCCTAAACTGGGAGTCTGAAAGCACTAAATGGTATGGCCAGTTGTTTGTTGAAAATGCTACTGATGAAGAAATTATAAATCGGACGGTTGTTTTTTCAGGCGGCGTAATCGCGCAAAATTTTGCTGACCCAGTAACTTGGGGAGTACGCTTCGGTTATCGTTATAAGTAAGCCGTAACGCTTTTTATGGCCTAAGTTTATAGCTAAAAATAGCGGCCATTTTAAAAAGCCAGTCTACCGATAGGAAGGCTGGCTTTTTATATCTCGGCGAACATAGGTTCGCGAAATTTCAACTCGAGTCAGACAGGGCTGTCTTGATGGGTTTGTTATGATACTAGTGCCGCCCCTTCTACCAAACTGCTCAATTTAGCAAAGGTGATATCAGGCGCGACTGAACCAAAGCCAGCAAAAGTACCGAAGCCGCAATCTG
This sequence comes from uncultured Gammaproteobacteria bacterium, assembly GCA_964455815.1. Classification (GTDB taxonomy): domain Bacteria; phylum Pseudomonadota; class Gammaproteobacteria; order Arenicellales; family Arenicellaceae; genus Arenicella. The sequence goes on along the minus strand of CAYVYS010000060.1, from coordinate 4,978 downwards.
AGCCAGCTATCACGCGCTCTAGCCCAACAATATTGGTAAATTGTCGAATACGCTGAGCAACCAATTCAGGATGCTCGACAAAGTTAGTGGTTGAATCAATCACACCGGGTACCAAAATTTTGTCTTCGGGTATTTCAGCTTTACGTTGCTCGAAAGTTTGCCATTCATGCGCGTGACGCGGATTCGATGTTTCAAACAGTAAGTACTGAGCATTGACCTTCATTAGCGTGTTAAACATTTTATCCATAGGTATATCGCACACATGCGGACCTTCGTAATTGCCCCAGCAAATATGTACTCTGATTTGACTTGGATTGATATCTCGCAATGCGCTATTGAGTACCTCAACGTGTAAATCAGCGATTTTAACGAATTCTTCATCGCTTAAGTCATTGAACAACATGTGTCGAGATAGCGCTAAGTCAGGACAATCTAATTGCAGTGTCAAACCCGCATCGACAATAGCTTGGTACTCCGCACGCATTGCCTCACTTAATACTTCGAGATAGCGTTCGCGTGTGGAGTAATGCTGGTTTGGTAAGAATAAAGAAATCACCCCTGGCGATGCCGCATTCATAAACGCAGAGCTAGCACCATGTTGGCCTGCCGCTGCCGTTAAATTATTAATGTCGTTAGCCAAATCATTGCTATCTTTGGAGGAGATGTCGCCATTACAGACAGGCCTAGCGTAATCGGGGGTGCCGCCTTGTTGTGCCAACTTCTCTAAAAAGTCAGGGAAGAGCTTTAAATCCGCCGGCGCATTACGCTCGCTATCTCCACCAAAACCGTGATAGCGATCTTTTACATACGTGGCATAAGATATTTTAGACGTTTCACCGTCTGACACTATATCGATGCCGGCCTCAACCTGCTTAGCCACGGTTTGCGATACGTGCTCGGCCATGGTCGTATCGAAGATAGCTTGGTCGTATTCTTGCTGCTTTTCACGAGCAAAAATTAGCTCTGCAACGGCTTTACTTCTAGGTAATGAACCCACGTGGGTTGTGCGAATTTTATTGGCCATGTTCTGTAGTTTTCTTTAGTTAGAGTAGTTGATAGGTTACGACAACAGTGACTTCGAATGCAATTAACTTTTATCGTTTAGGAAAAGCGCGACCTGATGAGAATTTCGTAAACATTCATCTCGAAGCAAAGCTAAAGTCAATTGAATTTGCATTCGAAGTCATATATTCTAAATTTAATAATCACGCCCCAAAATCACTGGGGAAACTCAAGGTACCTATGACTCATTCCGGGATTAGCTTTGGCGTACTCAATTGGTCTATCGTATTAGTTTATCTAATTGCGAATATCGCGTTAGGCTGGGCAATGAGTCGTCGCGTGCAAACTGCATCCGACTATTACCTCGGTGACCGAAGCGCACCATGGTGGGCGATTGGCATTTCGGTGCTAGCCACATATGTGAGTGCATTATCGTTTTTAGGTGGGCCAGCTTGGGCCTATGGCTCGGGCATGGCCGCACTAGCGATTCACGTGAACTACGCACTTGTAGTATTCATTTGCATCGTTTTTTTCATTCCCTTTTTCTTCAATAGCGGCGTCGCTTCTATTTACGAATACTTAGAGCGCCGCTTTGGCAAAGCATCGCGTTTGATCATGGGCATTTTATTTATGTTCACTATGTCGGTTGGCGCGGCGTCAATCTTAACCGCCACCGCCTTTGTGGTGACGTTTATCACTGGCATGTCACCCAGCAACGCGATTATTATCTTGACCATTATTGTGGTGTTTTACACCATGCTCGGCGGTATGAACGCCGTGATTTGGACTGATGTTCTTCAAGGTGGAATCTTAATCGTAGGAGCGTTAGTGGTGCTGGGTTCCTTGTTGTCTCAAGTCGGCCCATTTACTGAGGTTCTAGCCTTTCTCGACATGAATGAAAAGCTTAACCCAATTATCACCGATTTTGATTTATCAATACCGCCAACTATCTGGGCGGGAGTGATTGCGATGACGCTGTACCACGTTACGGTTTACGGTGCTAATCAGTTTATGGTGCAGCGCGCGTTAGCTGCCAAAAACATTGGCGACGCTAAAAAATCATACTTAATCATGGGTTATGGCGCGTTTTTTCTCTACTTTATGTTCTTTTTAATTGGCGCCTTGCTGTATGCATATTATCAAGGCAAGCCTTTCGAGCAACCGAACCAAATCATTCTAATTTTTTCAAATAGCTTGGCTATACCCGGTTTACTTGGAGTGGTTGCTGCAGCGATTATGTCGGCGTCTATGTCGTCAACCTCTTCCGCGTTGAACTCTTTAACCACCATCACGGTTACCGACTTTTATCGGCCCTATCTAAAAACCGATGGTAGCGATCAACATTATCTTCGAATCTCGCGTGTGTTAACCATCATTTGGGGGCTACTAATCATCCCAATTGCGATCTCTTTTGTTGATGGCAAAGGTTCTATTTTAGAGCTACTTTCAAAAGTCGGCTCGTATGCAGTGGGCGCCAAATTAGCAATGTTTGGTATGGGCTTTTTCTCTAAAAACGTTACTCAACGCGGTTTACTCATTGGTGTGGTCGCAGGTTTCATTGGCTTATTACTGATAGTGCCCCTCGATCCAATTAAACCGCTAGTTGATAACCTTTGGAGTGCTCTGAACCTTGAGCGACCGGTAATCGCTTGGCCCTGGTATGGTGTGATTGCGGGTACGATTAATATCGTAGTTGCTTGGTGTTTCAGCGTAGCTTCAAATGGTTTTCAAAAAGAATGGCACCCTCACAGTGTGCCAGGCCAAATCGAGATGTTTCGAAGCCAAGGTTTGGAAATGAAATCCAACGGCTGGTACCAGGTACCGGGCAAGGTTGAACCTTGGACATGGTTATTGCTGATTTGGTTCGTTATCATCATCTTGTTTCTAATTTGGTTTGGTGGCTTAGTCTAGCACAGAGTGTCATCAATGATGCGATGGCCTCATACTAGCGTTTCTTGGCTTCTTATTTAATCGACTATTTATTTTTTATTAACCCAGCAATGAACCAGTTTCAACAACAAAAAGCGCTTGTTCGCGATTACTTCGCGGCTATGGAATCACTCGCAAAACAAAAAACAAGCTTACAGACTATCAGCGATACTCTGTCGAATTACACTAGCGATGACTATACCTGGCGCGGTGTTTACCCGTTTCGTGAACAAAGTAATGCGGCCAAAGTTGCTGAGCTATTTTGGCAACCTTTGTTCAATGCTCTCAAGCATATGCAACGCCGAGAAGACGTGTTTATCGCGGGTGAGAATAAGTACGATGGCAAAGTGTGGGTGATGAGCATGGGTAACTTCATGGGCTTGTTTGATAATGATATTCTTGGTATCCCCTGCTCCCGCAAACTGGCTAACTTGCGATACGCTGAGTTCAGCTGCGTTGAAGACGGCAAAATAAGCAAAACTGGTTTATTCGTCGATTTTATAGGGCTAATGCTGCAAGTAGGTATCAACCCATTGCCACCGTCAACCGGTGCCTATTTCAATTACCCTGGACCTCGCAAGCATGATGGTTTGCTGTACGATGATGCTAAACCAAATGAGTCGGCTATAACACTGGATCTCGTTGACCGCATGGTAAATGACCTGAGCCGACTCAATGAGAGCGGCTCTATGAGTTGTCCGCCTGAGCTTTTAGCTGAAACTTGGTCTGACGATATGCTTTGGTATGGACCCGCCGGCATTGGCGCCACTTACACCATTGAGCGCTATCAAGAGCAACACCAATTACCCTTTAGAGGCGGCTTAAAAGACAAGCAGTTTAACGGTCATGAATGTCGATTTGCCGAAGGTGATTTTGCCTGTTTTTTTGGCTGGCCCAACTTATCAAGCGTACCTATTGGTGGTTGGTTAGGCTTACCTGGTGGAGGCATTAAAGCCGACATGCAAGTGGTGGATGTGTATCGCCGCGAGGGCGATAAACTCGCTGAGAACTGGGTGTTATTAGATATTCCCTATTGGCTCAAGCAACAAGGTCTTGATGTGTTCAAGCGCACGCAACAAATCATTAATTCGTAGCTGGAGTTAAGTCGCATGAATATCAGCGTTTTTGATCTATTTAAAATCGGCATAGGGCCTTCTAGCTCACACACCATGGGGCCAATGACCGCCGCCAATGACTTTGTTGAATACGTCAGCAACCAAAGTGATATAAAATTAAGCAAAGTGCATCGAGTACGTATAGAGTTATTTGGTTCGCTCGGCGCGACCGGCGTAGGGCATGGCTCTGGGCCAGCTGTATTGCTTGGGCTTGAAGCAAATCAGCCTAGTGATATTGATCCCGATTATTTGGTCGGTCGGCTGGCTGATATTCAAAAATCAAATACTCTAAAATTTGCAGGCCAACAACCGATTGCATTCAACTTTGAGAACGATGTTATTTACACCCTCAAGCCATTACCGCAGCACGCTAATGGCATGCGTTTTGGCGTCTATAGTGATCAAGGCAAGGTATTAGTAGAGCGCGAGTATTTCTCGGTAGGTGGCGGCTTTGTGGTTGATCAAGACGGCATTCAGTCGAGTGATCAAGCACTTGAAGATGAAGTGCAAGTGCCCTATGAATTTACTTCTATGCAAGAGTTATTAGGGCATTGCAATAATAACGACTTAAGTATTGCTGAGATTATGATGGCGAACGAAACGGTTCGTCGCACAGAAAAACAGATTCGGTCAGGCTTATTGGATATTTGGTACGCGATGCAAGGCTGCGTGCAACGCGGATGCAAGCAAGAAGGCATATTGCCCGGCGGTTTGAAAGTTCGGCGTCGAGCCCCAGCACTCTATGAAAAATTAGTTGGCCGCCCAGAAACCTCCATTCGTGATTCGCTCTCTACCTTGGATTGGGTCAACTTATACGCCTTAGCGGTTAATGAAGAAAACGCCGCCGGTGGTCGAGTGGTCACCGCACCAACCAACGGCGCCGCGGGTATTGTGCCTGCGGTACTACATTATTATGAACGCTTCTACGGCTC
>CAYVYS010000059.1:0-11137 GCA_964455815.1 uncultured Gammaproteobacteria bacterium | reverse complement strand
ACGCCCCTTAATTCAGGAAAAAACAAACCAATAAAAAATCCTATTGTAGTGATTATCCACATACATAGAGCATAAAGCCTAAGTTGTTCAGCGCTCCAATGAGCAGTAAACCAATCAGTGAAGAAAATTGATTTCCAACCTTCGATTAAATCAGCTCCTCCCCAACTCAAAATCCATTTCCAGAATAGGCTATTAATAACATATAAAAATATATAGAGAGTTAAGCTCACTTGATACACCTAACAGCGGGGTTTAATAGGAACCCCACTGACAATATGCCCAAAAAAAGGGCTTTAGTACCTATCATGTTGAAATTGCTGATTAAATCCCTCATCTACTTTTTCTCCCGTGAAGATTAATTGATACCTCGTCCTATTATCATTCTTTTTAACTTACATTAAGTCTTTGAAAGTTATAGTAAATCACAAACCGAAAGAAAAAATGAGTTTCCTATTAACAACCCGACAAATGCTCGTTTTAAGTAACTTAAAGCAATCCACAGATCTTATCGAACTAGGAATGTTGAGGGCCCGTATCAAGTATAAGCCTCAAAAATAGAGTTTAATGAAACTTGAAGATTGTCTATAAAACCAGATCTTCAAAAATATCGTCGGGATGCTCTAATCCCACAGCTATTCGTACCAAGCTTGGTGTTATCCCTGCTCTGAGCTTATCTTCTTCTGACCACCTCGCATGAGTAGTGGTAAAAGGATGCGTGATGGTGGTTCTGGTGTCACCTAAGTTCGAGGTGCGTGATAACAAAGCAACTTGATCAATCACTGACCAGGCGGCTTCCTGCCCTCCCTTGAGCTCAAAAGAGACTACCGCACCTGCTTTGGATTGCTGACGCTGACATAGGCCATTTTGTGTATGAGAATCTAAACCAGGGTAATGAACGCGGCTAACATTGGTGTGTTGCTCTAATTGCTGAGCAATGTGCAGAGCATTTTCGCACGATTGATTTACCCTCAACTCTAGGGTCTCCAATGCCTTGGCAAACACCCAGGCATTGAATGGCGACATTGATGGGCCTGCGGTGCGCATAAAACCGACCATTTTTTCGCCAACCAGTTCCGCATCACCAACGATTGCTCCGCCGACGCATCGCCCCTGACCATCAATAGATTTGGTTGCAGAATGCATCACCAAGTCGGCTCCAAGCTCCAATGGCTTTTGTAAAACTGGAGTACAAAAACAGTTATCGACGACTACTTTTATATCAGAATTAGCGGCATGCGCGAGATCGGAAATGGCGCGTATATCGCCGAGTTCCATTAGTGGATTGCTCGGTGTCTCGAAAAACACCATCTTGGTATTGCTCTGAATGGCGCTCTCCCATTCAGCTAGTTTAGTGAGCGAAACAAATGAAGTCTCAACACCAAAGCGAGCCATAAGCTGGCTGAGTAAATTATAACTCGCGCCAAAAATAGAGCGCGATGCCACCACATGATCGCCCGCTTTAAGCAATGTCATGCACAGAGTAAGCATAGCGGACATGCCAGACGCTGTGGCAACACAAGCGTCACCGCCTTCCATCAAGGCAAGTCGGCGCTCAAAAGTTTGCACCGACGGATTAGTAAATCGAGAATAGACATTACCCTTCTCTTGTTGAGCAAAGAGCCTGGCTGCTTGCTGGGCACTCTCGAAAACAAAGCTAGAGGAGGTGTAGATCGCTTCCGAATGTTCGTTTTCAGAGCTGCGCACCTGCCCGCCCCGCACGGCGATAGTCTGCGGCCTATACGATTTATGCTTATCCATATGACAATGCTAGTTGCTAAACTGAGATACGTCTCGCAGTTTAGAGGGCTTCACTTCCATAGCCTGTTTGGCGTCATCATTGCGGGCGTTCTCTAGTTCAGCAAAATATTCCTGGCCTACATCACCAGTTACATAGCGTTTACTAAAACATGAAGTATCAAACTCGGTGATCTGCGGGTTGCCCTCAGAGGCGGCGGCAATTAAATCGGTTAAGTCCTGATAAATTAAACCATCGGCACCAATTTGCTCTTGAATTTGTTCTACCGTGCGATTGTTGGCAATCAATTCCGATGCGGCAGGCATATCAATGCCGTAAACATTGGGATACCTCACTGGTGGTGCCGCCGAGGCAAAATAGACCTTGCGCGCTCCGGCTTCGCGTGCCATTTGCACGATCTGCTTCGAGGTTGTACCACGCACGATTGAGTCGTCAACCAACAACACATTCTTGCCTCGAAATTCTAGTTCGATGGCATTAAGTTTCTGACGCACCGATTTTCTGCGCTGCTCTTGCCCTGGCATGATAAATGTCCGACCAATATAGCGGTTTTTAATAAAACCCTCGCGGTATCTAACGCCAAGCACTTGTGACATTTCTAGAGCAGAAGTCCGACTGGTATCCGGGATCGGAATAACCACATCGATATCATGATCTTTCCATTCACGCTGAATCTTGCGCGCCAGCTTTTCGCCCATGCGCATACGAGTGCGATATACCGAGATTCCATCAATCATCGAATCTGGTCGAGCCAGATAGACTTGCTCAAAAATGCAAGGCGCATAGCTCGCACTGGCTTCGCATTGATGAGTTTGCACTTCGCCGTCGACAGGCAGAATAATTGCTTCACCTGGCCGCACATCAGCAATGACAGTAAAGCCCTGGCTATCAAGCGCCACACTCTCTGAGGCAACCATGTATTCGCGGCCGGCGTCAGTATCACGAAAGCCATAAATCAGCGGGCGAATACCGTATTTATCTCGAAAGGCGACTATGCCGACTCCCATAATGAAAGCGACCACGGCATAACCACCTCGACAACGCTTAAAAACTTGCTCTAAGGCTGAAAAAATTTGCTGACTATTTAGCTGCAGGTCGCCGGGGTCCAGCACTCGATACAACTCATGCGCAAATACATTGAGCAGAATTTCAGAATCAGACGACGTATTTATATGACGTCGATCATCACGAAAAATACGTCGGCGCAAATTTGCTGCATTAGTTAAATTGCCATTGTGCGCCAGCGCAATACCAAATGGCGAATTAACGTAAAAAGGTTGAGCTTCGGCTGGTGAACTAGAACCGGCGGTAGGATAACGACAATGAGCTAAGCCGATAGTGCCGGTTAAGCGCTGCATATGGCGAGTAAAAAAGACGTCTTTTACTAAACCGTTGTCTTTGCGGAGATTGATGAAGCCGTTGTCGTCACAAGTCAGAATACCAGCAGCGTCCTGACCTCGATGTTGCAGCACAGTTAAACCGTCATACAGACTAGTACTGACAGGCGATTTACCAACGATTCCTAAGACACCACACATGACTAAGTATTGTCGCTAACGATTAAGTATTGAGCTTTATATTTGCCTCGCATTAAATAAACGGCGAGAGCCTAACTCGAACAGGCGAATCATACCTTATTTAAGTGTATGCCGCGCCACGTTAATTTTCATTTATTGTGGTTCTGGCAAAGTTTCTTCATCGGCTGACGGTGATGGCACAGATTCGACCAAATTCTCAATGGCGCGCTGTTGTATTTGATCTTGGATACTACCTGGTTCAGTGGGTTCTCTCCGTAACGACTCTGGCAACATGCCTTCAACAAAATCCATAACTGGTACAAATTTGGGAATATGTTTTGCGGAACTCCACCATTGAGAATTCTCCATTCCTAATGCACGCGCAACCATTAAAAGAGCGACGACAATAGCAATACCGCGTAGTGCTCCAAACCCTATTCCCAGGACTCGGTCTACGCCTTTGATGGGGCCGCGCACGATGAACTTGTATACCATATAAGAAATTACTGCGAACAGGAATAGAGTCAAAATAAACACTGCGGCAAAGCCAGCCCATTCACGGAACTTAGGTGTGGGAATACGCACATACTGATGGATAAGTTCGCCAGCTTCGACACAAAAAGTGATGCCCAACCAGATCGCTAATATCCAGGAGATCAGAGAGAGTGATTCTTTGATAAATCCACGAAAAATGCTAACGATCATTGATACAAGAATGATCGCTGCAATAATCCAATCGAAACCCGCCATAGAATCCTCTACCGTTTATGGATAGACACGCACAAAGCCATCTTTGCCTGTCTCTACTTTTAGTCGCTGCACTTCATTACTTGCCTGTGCTCGCTTAGCAAAAGGACCAAGCCAAACACGCATACCTTTGCCTTTATTGGTATCGACAATGGTGCTGTCGGCTTTGAAACCTTTTTGATTTAACTCATTAACTAGTTTGGTCGCTCGTGTTTGGTAGCCGGTAGTCGAAAACAAGCCGACCTGCACCACCCAACCGACATCAACTGCTGCATCATTGGCAGCAACAACCGTTGCTGGTTTTGGCTTACTCTGACCGGTTTTAGCTATTAACTCTGATTGTTGATCTGTGGCGGTCTCAGGTTTTGATGCGCTTGCTGATGCTTTCGCAGTCTCAGTCGACTCCGATTTATCTGCTTTGTCTGCTTTTGGAACTTCGCTTGCAGCTGAGTCTTCTTTTACAACTTCATTTTTTGCCACCGACGTTTTGCTCGGCTCCGCTGCTTTATCTTCACTCTTCTCAACAGATTTCGGTGGATCTGCTTTAGCCGCTGAGGCAGTTGCTTTCGGCTTTGCTTGAGATTGCGAATTTTGTTGATCCAATGGCGTAATTCGCGATATATAAACCGTCTCCTCAGGCTCTACTTCATCAGCCAGCAGATCAGTTTCTATTAATTCTTGTTGAGATGTGGTGTTAGTTAGTTCCGCTTGCTGGTTGGCGGCATTTGCATCCTGACTAGTATCAGTGCCACTTGGCGGGCCAAGCAACGCTGGCAACACGAGGACGCCAAAGAAAATCAGCACTGCTGCGCCGGTGATTCGGTGCTTTAAGTTGAAGTCAGAATTCGACTCGCTATCAGTTTGCTCAGTTTTCGCCATTTACATTCGAACCAATTGAATTTCCACTAGTTAACAGCTTATCTATTTATGTTTTTGTGTACATAAGCCGCTAACTTACCCACCTAACAAAGGTTCGTTAAGGGTTTGTTTTGGTCATTTTCAAGATGCTTAATTATATCACCAACTATATGAAAAGAACCAAATACAACCAAACAGTCATCCTGGCCAAGCTGAGCTAATGCGGCTTGAAAAGCATCTTCGATATTTTCAAAACAATGCGAGCTCTGTTGTTTTGGCAATAACGACTGAATATCTCTGGCGCTTGCGCCGCGTTCCTGATGAATACTAGCTAAAAACCATTCGTCTACTAAGTCATACATAGTTGATAAGCTCAAGCTGATGTCTTTGTCGGCCAACATGCCGCAAACCGCTACACATCGACCATCAATCTGCTCTAACTGCTCGCCTGTAAACACCGCTAAGCGTGCAAGCGATGCAACATTGTGCGATACATCAAAAATAATCAACGGCGCATGCTGAATAATCTGGCATCGCCCAGCAAGGCGAGCGGATGCAAGGCCTTTTTTAATTTGGCCATGTTCGACTGGCAATTGATCGGCGAGCCGAGCGACTGCCATCAATGCTCCAGCAGCATTATCAATTTGTACATCTGATTGATCAAATGGCAATGGCAGCTGCTCAATCAGATCGACCCCAGCTTGCCATGACCAGCTTTGTTTATCTCTCGCCTGTTTGGCAGAAAACTGTCGATCTCGCTGTATCACCTCGGCACCGATTTGCTGCGCTCTTGGTAGCAAGCTGTCTGGTGCGACCGACATGGATAAAATCAGCGGCTTTTCAGCGCGAGCAATACCGACTTTTTCTTGTGCTATTTCATCAAGATCATGACCTAACCAAGCAGTGTGATCTTTGGAAATATTAGTCACTATTGCCAAATCAGTATCGAGAATATTGACGGCATCCAAACGGCCGCCCAAGCCGACTTCCATCACCATGATGTCAACTTTTGCAGTGGCAAACAGGTCAATGGCAATTAACGTACCAAACTCAAAAAAAGTGAGCGGCACTTTTGCTCTGGTAGCTTCTACTCGCTCAAAGGAGGCCAATAGTTTATGGTCTTCAACCAATTCACGATTGATTTCAAATCGCTCGTTAAAGCTCACCAAATGCGGGGAAGTGTATTTCGCCACTTGATAGCCAGCGGCGTGATAAATAGCCGTTAAAAGCTCTGCAGTGCTGCCTTTACCATTAGTGCCAGCGACGCTGATAATTCTGCTTTTTAGTCCGTCAGGATACAAAGATTGGTAGACCTCTCTGACTCGCTCTAATGAGAGATCAATCGAGCGCGCGTGCAAGCTTTGTATGTAATCAATCCACTGCGAGAGTGTTGTTGGTTTCATGTAATTTCGCGAACTGCACTCACAGCTTGACTGACCTTATTCATATCTTTGCGGCCGGGCGAGTGCTCTACGCCGCTATTTATATCAACACCACAGGGAGTCAGCGCAAGCGCGCGTGCTTTGACATTCTCAGGATTCAAACCGCCAGCTAATATCAATGGTTTGTCAGCCTGATCGGGCCAAAACTCCTGGTTCAGGGTATGCCCAGTGCCGCCATATTGGCCGTCTACAAAAGGGTCTAACAAAATGGCGGTTGACGAAGGGTATTGTGCAACCAAGAGGTTAGCGTCGCGCAATGATTTGGGGCGTATAGCTTTGACGAATGGCCTGCTTAAAGACTCTCCAAAGGAGTTGTTTTCGTCACCGTGCAATTGAATTAAATCAAGGCCAATTTGTTCGATAAAACTTTCAATTGCTGATTGCTCAGCATTGACCACCACGCCAACCATTTTGATTGAAGCGGGCACGACGTCACGAATTGCTTTGGCACAATCAATATCAATAACGCGGGGACTATTGGCATGCAAAATAACGCCGATAGCATTTATGTCGAGCTGGCAAATAGCTGCTACCTCATCAACTTTAGTCATCCCACATATTTTGATCTTAATAGAACTCATCACTGGCTCGACTTCAATTGCGAATAAACTGACTTCAACAAACTAACCCCTGTAAAACTTAACCCCAAAAATACACCGGCCGGAGCTGCGTAGGCAGATCATATTTTACCGCATAGTCAACGCCAGTAAGATATAGACCGCTGGCTGGAGCAGTGACATCTGCTAGCCTGCGATCTTTTTGCTGTAGTACTTCAGCTACCCATTCTGGGGAGTATTTTCCGCTGCCTACGGCAATAAGGCAACCGGCAATATTACGCACCATATGCTGTAGGAATGCATTGGCTTTGACATCAAACCATACCCAATTGTCTTGTTGATTTAACTCAAAATGAATCAAGGTGCGAATTGGAGAGTGCGCCTGACATCCTGCCGCCCTAAAGGAGCTAAAGTCATGTTCACCTAATAAATGCACGCAAGCTGATCGCATAGCGCTTATATCAAGATCCTGGTAAACGTGGGTACTATGCCGACGAAATAACGATGAGGCGACTTTTTGGTTAAAGATGATATAGCGATACTGTCTCGCAATTGCGGCAAACCTGGCATGAAATTCATCATCTACCGGCTTTACCCATTGGACTCGCACATCATGGGGAAGAAAGCGATTAGCACCATGCAGCCAAGCATTACTATCACGCTGAGCGTGGGTGTCAAAGTGGATTATCTGATGACTGGCATGCACCTGAGCATCAGTTCTGCCCGCCGTGACAATTTTTAACTCATGATCGGCAACTCGACTCAGAGCTCTCTCAAGTGTTTGTTGAACAGTCCGCACTGCATGTTTTTGAGTCTGCCAACCGTTAAACTCAGAGCCGTCGTATTCAATGCATGCTGCGTAACGCATCGTAGAGCTTAAACTATTGGGCTAAAAATTAGCTTGAATCAAAATAAAAACGAGCTCACGACTAAGTCGCGGGCTCGCTTTATGGTCAAAATGTATATTGAATCGAAAAAAATCTAGCTTATCGATTCTAATAATTCACGAGCGTCGCTGACGACCTCGCTATCACTATCATCATTAGCGACTAATTCATTGAGAATTCGACGAGCTCCGTCTTCGTCACCTAAATCGACAAATACTTTAGCCAACTCATATTGAGTGCGAGCCTCGTCGTATCCGGAATCTATCTCTAGATCGCTGACTTCCTGCACTTCGCGCAGATCTCGTTCACCGTCTTCATCTTCAATTTCGTCAAACTGTGCGCCCAAATCGACTTCTTCCTCTTGCGCGACCTGATCTAGATCAATCTCAATGACGCTGGACTCTTCTTCGGCTTCAGCAACCGCCGTTAATTGAACGACATTCTCATCAACCTCTGGAGCAGCTGGTGGCTCGATCTCCAAAGAGTCTAACTCTATACCGCTTTCGTTACCTGCATCATCAAAATTGATCAGCTCTATTGAATCGTCATTGTCCAACGCTTCAATAGCCTCGCTATCAACAAAATCATCGCCTTTATCTGAGGCGGCGATAGCTTCTACTGCATCGTCTAGGCTGGTTGTGCTGAGTTCAATAGATGGCTCATCAACTTCCGTCGCCGCTGGAGTTTCCATATTGGATTCAACAGGAGTTAAGGTTTCGTCGATATTGTCGCCTTCTACCGAAATCTCAGAATTCATATCTTCGGCTATTTTGACGTCTGATCCAGAAACAGAGAACAAAGGATTATTTGGTGATAAATCTTGACCCATCTGCACAGTTTCCTGCCAGATGTCACCGTCGACTTCGCCACCTGAATAGAGCTCTTCTGCAACTCGCTCAAAACCCTCTACATTGCGGTTTTTGTGATACAAGCTTAATAGCTTTTGTTTGATATCAAGACGGTCAGGCTGATTAGCAACGCCGTCTAATAAAACTTCTTCAGCTTGTTCATCGCGGCCATAAGCGATATAGACATCTGCTTCAGCTACCGGGTCTACTTCGTCTGCTTGCACAACGGCATCTGAGTCGCTGTATACAGTCAAGAACGATGTTTCTTTATCAGGATTGTCGGCGACGCTCTCCACATTCGCACTTTCGGTGGCTGATAATGACGCGGCGCTGGTGCTGGAGTGGTCAGTATCATCCTGTGTCTGCGAATTACTCTCGATTGAAAGCATACTGATCTCAAATTCTTCATCGGCGCGCCGGCGGCGAATAAATAGCAAGGCAAAAAACGCGAGCAGCACACCACCTACTCCGGCTACTATTTTCCAAGCACCACTAGACGTCACTAAGTCAGCGATCTTAGCAATGAAACCTTTTGATTCTGCCTGAGATGTAACTGGCGTTTCATTGACAGTCGCTGTATCAGGGACAGGTGTTAGAGCCTCTTCCGAATCTGCTAGCTCATCTAATAGCGCATCGTCGCTTTCATCCAGATCGGAAGAGCCATCAGCCAACAAAGAGCCATCAGCCAACAAAGAGCCATCAGCTGTTAAAGAGCCATCAGCTGCTAAAGAATCATCATCTAGCAAAGTGCCATCATCTAGCAAAGAACCATCAGCTGATAAAGAGCCATCAACGCTCTCAACAGCGTCATCTAAGGCGGTTTCACCGCTACTTAAAAATTCTTCAATTGCTGCGTCACTATCCTGCGCAACTTCTTCAGCGCCACCGGTAACGTCGGCAAGCAAGGCATCCAGATCATCACCTTCTGCGGCTTCAGCAGCGTTTTGCTCTGCAAGAGTTGATTCAACTTGGGCTAAATCCGCATTCTCTACACCTAACTCAAGCAGGCGATTCATATCAGCCAGCTGTCCTTCTAGTATTGAAATCCGCTCAGAAAACTCCTGATTTTCAAGTTCGCTGGAGGCTAGAGACGTTTCTAGCCGCGAAATTTCATCGCGCAGAGCTAAAACCTCACCATTACGGTTACCATCCTGATCAGCATTGACTAAATTACTTACTTCAGAAGACGATCCAACCTGGAAGTTTTCAGCAGCCTCTGTCGAAACAACGGCGTCCTGCTCCGTATCTTCATCAAACCCACTACCAAAATTATAATTATCATCATTAACGCTGATACCAGCGTCCGAACCACTATTGAGGACCGAAGGATCCCAAGCGCTTAATTGTTCACGAAAGAAAGAACGCGCTTCCGAAATATCGGTTGCTCGAATAGCATTTAAGTCTCCGACTGTTAGTAAAGCACCTTCGATTAAGCCATTGATATTATTGTCGATAAAAGAACCCGGGTTCTCTTCAAACAAGACTTTCATGATTTGATAGATACTCAAATCGGGAAACTGGCGTTGTAGTTCCTGTGCGATGAGACTCAATGACTCGCCACGCACCACTGGCCCATATCGTGCTTCGTCTTCATTTAGGCCAGTCGAGGTATTCAGTGCATCACTACTATCTTCGCGGTCGATAAAAGTATTGTCCTCGGTGACCGGCTCATCATTGATCACATCTTCGTTAACAACGTCTTCGACTGGCTCATCAATATCGCTGATCTGAGGGCTCGGCTCAGGATCAACTGAAGCAGGTGAATCAATGTAGCTTTCGTCAGTGCCAACTGATCTCGGCTCGGAAATTGCTTGAGGAGTTTCAGCCGCGTACACCGGTGGGTCAACTAAGGCAGTGTACTCTCTTAGAAAGCTGCCACCTGACCATTCCACTCTAACTAAAAAGTGAATGAAAGGTTCTTTTATAATAACGTCGTTGCTGGTAACGCGCAGCACTGGAGTCGCGCCCAATTGATCAACCAGCACGCTGATGTCGCTTAGGTAACTAGGGTAATCAATACCTAAACTCTCAAAATCAGAGCGCGGTGCAATCACCGCCGTTAATGTATCTAAATCGTCCCCCGGGCTTACGCGTAATTCAATTGTGCCAGTGAGAGGCTGATCCAGATTAGACGTAATCTCTAAAGTGCCTAAGCCGAGTGCAAAACTCTTGGCACTATAAAAGAGCAAACAAGATGCTAAGAATGCGAGCTGCGCACATCGACGCACCCTTTGGTGCGAATTTGTGGCTCCATGGCTAATGCGATTTGCATCAACATAGCTCGATGACCTTGTAGGATTTGCCATATTAACTCCAGTGTTTTTGAGCGTGACGATAAGTGTTGTAGTTAAAGCAGCGTAAGCGATACAAATACATCTCAACCCGGTTTTACCCACCCATATTCGGAGCTCGGGCTGCCGTTACACTTATCGATTTGTGTTCAAATATTATTTTTTTTAATAGTTTTAAGTAGTTAGGAAATTATTGTAACAACTTACATCAGTTTTTAGCAAATCACTTGAGCA
>CAYVYS010000058.1:0-11431 GCA_964455815.1 uncultured Gammaproteobacteria bacterium | reverse complement strand
AAAATTACCGATCCGGCAACCAAACCTCCGCCGAGCACGCGGTCGAGTTCCTGCAAACCGCTACTGATTCTTGGTGTGGCACCAAGGCTGACATTTTTGAGCTTTTTAACCTCAGCCTTAGGAGCAAAACCTTCAAACCTAGCGGCTTTTTTGGATGAGCTACCGCTGTTAGCAATCGCACCAGAATAATCGGTTTCTTCTTGCAAGGTATTCCAGTCGCCGCACTCCTGACATTGCCCGGTCCATTTAGGGAACTGGGCGCCGCAAGCAGAGCAGGCATAAACAGTTTTAGTTTTTCCCATAGCTTGTTTTCCAGACTCTCTTGTTAAGTCGCAAGGCTCTTTTCTAACGTCGCAAGACGCTATTAATCCATTGGCATAACTCTTCGTTCAACACGATTAGCTACGCCGGTCATCAGCTCGTAGCTAATGGTATTGGATTTTCTCGCAATTTGCTCGATCGGATGTTCAGCTCCCCACAGTGTCACGATATCACCGACTTTAACGTTTTGCTCAGTTACGTCAACCGTCAACATATCCATCGAGATGCAACCAATAATTGGGGCACTGATGGCATTTTTTACTGAGTCTATTAGTACATTTGCCCCCTCAACAGCGCGAGGATATCCATCGGCGTAGCCACAAGCAATAACGGCAACTTTGGTGTCGTGCTGGCAAATAGCGGTACTACCATAGCCAATAGCACTGCCAGCAGCGACTGTTTTCACGCTGATGATTGGCGCCTTAAATTCCATGGCAGCCTGCAGCTCAAGCTCTTGAGCAGTTTTAGATTGCAAGGGCGAAGCCCCGTACAGCATCAGGCCCGGGCGAACCAAACTATATTCGTGCTTAGCTAACTGACAAATGCCCCCTGAATTTAATAAACTAGCTTGCGGGCAATGAGTGTGTTTTATCAACTCACGGAACAATTGGCATTGCTTATCATTGGTAATGTGGTTGACCTCATCAGCATTCGCCAAATGACTCAATAGGCGAATAGTTTTTATCTGATGAATGCTATTTAAGTTATTGTAAATAATAGATATTTTTTCTGCTGAAAACCCTAGCCGCCCCATGCCAGTATCAACTTTCAGCCACACCGACAGTTGATAATCACCCTGGCTTTTCGTCAATATCTCCAGCTGTGCGTCGTCATAAATAGTGGCGCAAATTTGATTCTCGGCCATATAGCGAAGATCGGATTCATTGAATACGCCACTAAGCACCGTGATTGGCTGTTGAATTCCAAGTTCTCGCAACAGACTTGCCTCATGCAAATCAGTGACAGCAAATTCATCGGCATCTTGAAGTGCATCGACCACGGTCTTGAGCCCATGACCATAGCCATCGGCCTTGACCACGGCCATGATCTTCGCCTCACTCACATAGCTCTTAACTATATTGAGGTTATGCGCTAGCCGTGACGGGTGAATTTCTAGGTAAGCGCGTGGCGCATGCGTCATTAGTGCATTCCAGCAGCGAAATTCGGGTCAGCAAAATTCTCAAATCGGGTGTATTCACCAAGCCATGCAAGACGCACCATGCCTGTTGGGCCATTCCTTTGTTTACCAATAATGATTTCCGCCGTGCCCTTCTGATCGGTTTCAGGCTCGTAACGCTCATGGCGATAAACGAATAAAATAACATCCGCATCTTGCTCAATCGCACCGGATTCTCGCAAATCAGACATCAGCGGCCGTTTATTCGGCCGTTGCTCTAAACTGCGATTGAGCTGAGATAACACTACTACTGGGCAATCGAGTTCTTTAGCCAAGCCTTTTAAAGACCGGGTGATATTGGAAATTTCAAGCGTTCGGTTTTCGTTGTTAGCACCATCATTGCCGCGCATCAATTGCAGATAGTCGATCATGATCAAGCCCAAGCCATGCTCATGCTCTGCCGCCAGTCTGCGCGATCGTGTGCGCACTTCTATTGGAGATAAACTTGGCGTGTCGTCAATATAGATATGCTTATCCTGAAGCATGCTCACGGCCGAAGTAATCTTTGGCCAATCTTCAGACTTGAGCTGGCCGGTGCGAATCAAACTGGCGTTAACCCGGCTCAAGGAGGCCAGCATACGAGAGGCCAGTTGCGCACCGGGCATCTCCATACTAAAGACTGCGACCGGTAAATTTTCACTAATGGCTGCGTTCTCTACCATATTCATGGCAAAAGAGGTTTTGCCCATGGAGGGCCGCCCGGCTACCACCACCAAATCGCCGCCCTGCAAACCACTGGTCATTTTATCTAAATCAATGAAGCCGGTGGGCACTCCGGTGACCAATGAATCGGAATTAAATAATTCTTCAATGCGATCAACTGCCTCGGCCAACAGCACGTTGATTTTCCGAAACCCAGCTTTGGCATTATCATTATTCTTGGCAATCTCAAAAATAATCGATTCAGCATAGTCCAGCACTTCTTCTGGTGTGCGGCCGTCTGGCTGATAGGCTTTTTGGATGATGTCGTTGGCGCTGTCGATTAGTCGCCGTAAGATCGCTCGTTCGCGAACAATTTTGGCGTAAGACTTAACATTCCCTGTATTGGGCGTGTTTTGCGCCAACGCACCTAAATATGCCAACCCACCAGCGCTGTCTAATTGTCCCTGATGGGTTAATGATTCGGAAACTGTAACCACATCTACAGCTTCACCTCGTTCATCTAAGTTTATGATTTCATTAAATATTAGCTGATGATCATTGCGGTAAAAGTCCATTGATGCAAGCTCGGTGCTGATATCGTCAATGATCTTATTGTCCAACATCATGGAACCGAGGATCGACTGCTCAGCCTCGATTGCCTGTGGTGGCAAACGCAATAAATCTTCTTCTGGCGTGCTGGCTTCAGCCATATTGGCGGTTTCGATCAAATAAAAATACGGCGAGCTAATTTAGCACAGTATTCCTAGCTCTGCTTGCCAAGTAGTGATAAAAGCAATTTACAAATCTGCACTAAGAATTAGTTCAATTATTGGTGGCACGACAATCGGTTGAGGATCAAGATTCGGATCAGCACCATCACCTTCATCTAAGGAATTCACAAATTGTGTATTTGGCGCATTGTCTTCAATAAACTGGCGCATCACCGACACGTTGGCGTACTCTTCCAATCTAAATTCGCCATTATTTTCAAAACCACCAGAGGCTTGTTGGAGCAAGCCAATTACTAACGGACCTTGACTGCTATCAAAATACAAAGGGCCACCTTGATCGTCGAATTCCATAAACATTGAATCATTTCGAAAACCAGCGCAGTATATGGTATTTTCAGACACGTCTGAGTCAAAACAACCTCCACTATCAAGAATTTCAAAATCATCACTTGCTGGAACAATTGGTGGCAAAGCTACCATTAAAGTTACCTGTGCAAGTTACGGTCGTCAGCACTTTGGTCGGCTCTAAAACAACCCCTATGCAGGTAGAAAAAGATGCTTCATTACTAATTCCGACTATACCTCTCGCTTGTTCTTGTGAGGCGAGCTCCCCCATTTGAACAGCATATGAACTATTTACTTCAATCAAAGTGAAAATGAGAATCGAAGCAAATTTGACAAATGTTATCTGCGAACTCTTATTGTGGGTCATTTTTTATAAATTTATTAACTAGAATCTTCGGAACCGCAAGAGGCATCCTTGCTTTCATCATTTATATTAGCCTATAGCACTCTTACACCCAATAATTCGACACAAAAAAAGCCCTCGAATTCATCGAAGGCTTTTTTATGTTTTGAAAAGGATCAGTTTGCCTTACTCAGCAACCACATTTACCTTTACTTCGAAGCTTACTTCCGGATGAACCGAAACCATTACCTGATATTCGCCAATTAACTTCAATGGGCCCTCAGGTAGCTGCACTTCTGATTTATTGAGCTCTAACCCTTTAGCCGTGAACGCCTCAGAAACTTCGATCACACCAACAGAACCAAACAACTTGCCTTCTTCACTGGCACGACCAGCGATATCAACCTCCTGACCTTCCATTTCTTTCTGCCTTGCTTGGGCTGCTTGTAAGCGATCGGCCGAGGCTTTTTCGAGCTCTAAACGACGCTCTTCAAAGGCTTTAATATTGGCTTCGGTAGCCACCGTGGCCAGGCCTTGAGGCACTAAATAGTTACGAGCGTAACCGGCTTTAACATTGACCAGGTCGCCCAGGTTACCGAGATTGACGATTCGTTCTAATAAAATAACTTGCATCTCGACCTCCTATTTATGGCTGTCGGTATATGGCAAGAGCGCCAAATAACGAGCATTCTTAATTGCTGAAGACAATTGACGCTGGTATTTGGCTGCGGTGCCAGTGTTACGGCTTGGAATAATCTTGCCCGACTCAGAAATAAACGACTTCAAAGTCGCTAAATCTTTGTAATCGATATACTCGACGCCCTCTGCCGTAAAGCGGCAAAAGCGTCGGCGCATTTGACGGAAACCGCCACGACGTTTTTTAGGTGCATTGCGTCTCATTACTCTGCCTCCTCAGTTACGGGTTCTGCTGGCTCTGCAGCGTCATCTTTAGCAGCAGGTTCTTCGCTGCTGGTTTCATCGTTCTTATCTGCAGCGGTTTCTTCGGCTGCTTCACTAGGCTTCTCTTCTGCAACTTTAGCTTTAGCTTCGGCTTCTGCTGCTCTAGCTGCTTCACGCTCTCCATCGCGCTGACGTTCAGCTTCAACTTCTTTCATCATAATCGATGGTTCAGTTTCTGCTTTTTTGGTTTTGATTACCAAGTTGCGAATGATTGCATCATTGAAACGGAAAAGATTTTCAATTTCGTCGAGAGTTTCCTGATTAACTTCCACATTCATCATCACATAATGAGCTTTGTGGATTTTATTAATCGGATAGGCTAACTGGCGGCGACCCCAGTCTTCGTAGCGATGAACCTTGCCACCGCCCTGTTCAACCACGCCTTTGTAGCGGTCGGCCATGGCGCCAACCTGTTCGCTTTGATCTGGATGCACCAGATACACAATTTCGTAATGTCTCATTTGAGCTCCTCACGGTTAATAAGCCTTCCAGCGCAAAAGCCTGGTAAGACAAGGAGTTATTTCCTAATCGCTCGCGCCAGACAGCACTAACAGCCTGCCAACTACGAGCGAAGCGCGATTCTATAGCAAAGCTAAAGTGATTCAAAGCGTAAAATGACACTAAATCAATCAAGAAAACACAGTAAAATAAACGCAGATTGCGGAGAAAATTGTGCCCTATTCCCAAAAACAACGGTTTCGCGTTGCCGAGCACGTTTCCATCACTCAAGTCGAGGATGAAAGCGTACTACTGGATTTAAACTCCGGCGCGTATTACGGACTCAATCATGTCGGCACGCAACTCCTTTCTCACTTCCAAAATGAGATCTGCCTAAGCGATGCTGTTAAGGAAATTTCACTTGAATATCAAGTGCTTGAATCACTTATCTCAAAAGATGTTGATAAACTGTTGGCTCAGTTGGTAGAACAACAATTACTTGAGTTGATCGAATAACAATGCTTCCGCAAAATCAGGGCGAGCAACATATTGCTATGCTGGCGAAGCTGTTATCTGATGAATCCTGTTCGCTCACCACTGACCTAGAATACGATGCTCTACTTGAGTCGATGGACTATCACGGAGTCAGCGCCCTACTTGCCAATCATGCCTCCTTACCAGAACAAGTAAGGGATGCTCTAAGATCAAAACGCGCATTGATCATCGCGAATCTTGATCTTCAGCAACAAGCGCTAAATCAGTTATTAGCGGAATTTAAGCAACGAGGCTTGGACCAATTTCTTATTTTTAAAGGAGCCGCGCTGGCTCACACCGTTTACTCGCAACCTTGGTTGAGACCTCGTGGTGATTGCGACATTCTGATTAATAAAACCAACAAGGCGGAATTCGTAGCCGCATTGCAAGCGGCTGGCTTTAACAGCGCTTTTGCAATTACCGGCGACTATGTGTCTTATCAACAAAGTTTTAGCCGCCAACTTGCTGGTCAAAGCCATCTGCAAATTGATTTGCACTGGCGAATCAACAACCGCCAATGTCTAGCAAATTCTTATGAGCTTACTGAGCTCATAGAGCGCGGTAAGCAGATTAATTTTGGCGAGCAAAGTGCGACTATTCCTGATCACATAGACAGCTTGCTTATCGCTGCCATACATCGTCTTGGACACCATCATCGCGAGGAACGGCTGGCGTGGTTATACGACATTCATTTATTAGCGAATCAATTAAATCAGCAACAGTGGCACCAGCTAATCGATTTGGTCTCGGAAAAACAACTTGCTGGTATTTGCCTGGATGTTTTATCGACTTGCCAGAGATTGCTCGCCACGGCTGTTCCTCAACAAACCTTTGAGCAACTGACAACGCTAAGCCAAAGAAAGGAGGCCAGCGCCCTACTTCTGCAAAGAAATTTGCCGGAATGGCGATTTTTTATCAATGACTTACGCACTTTACCAAATTTAAACTCTAGACTTGGGTTGCTGCGTGAAACTCTATTCCCTAGCCCCGACTATATTCGCCAACGAATGCAAACTCGTTCGGCATGCTGGGGCTATCTAAAACGTGCCGTGCGTGGGTTTAAACGAATTACCTAGCTGACTTTAAGCCAAGCAAACTTTAGGCATGGCGCTTATTTGGTCTTTGCGTTGTGCAATATTCGACAATACTCTCTCTAAGCTCACTCAGCACACTCCAGTCACGCGGATAAGACACTTCACTCACTGCAGTACATAGTGATACGCGACGCGCAAATCCAGCATGATCATGCATCACTCGGCTGCTAAATATTTTGGCCGCCACCGTATGACGTACTACTTGCAACATTGATTCAACCGCGCTGAGTTGGCGAAATTCGATTTTTTCGCTAGGTTCTGGGTTGATGCGTATGATGTGATCCAGCGGTCTGCTGCTTGAATCCAAACCTTCAGGCTTGGCTTTTATGAGTTTTAACTGCGGGTAGTCGGCTAACAATTCTATGAGTTTGACTTTTTGCATGGTTCGTAACGGCAATATATCGTCGCTGATCTGCTGCCAATCATTGTCCTGATGCTCGGCTAAGGTCGATTTGCCTGAACCCGATTCTGCAATAAAAGCAATGGTGCCCGCCGGTGTTGATACTGAGCTGGCATGCAGGCAATAAAGTTGCTGATAAGCCAACAACACAATCAATGCCGGCCCAAGAGCTACCTCAATATTTAATTGCGAGCTTAAGTCTCGCCCGTTCATGATGTGGATATGATTATCTTTAAAATCCACACAACAGGTTGGCACACCATCGATATCAAACTGCCCGCGCCGGCCGCGGCGCCAATAGCGAAGCCGACGAGCCTTGTTTGCCAACGGCGTTAAATCGTGAAAACGAAGATCGGAGTTAGCTGCAGAAAGCAGGCGAATTTCGCGATGATTACTCAGCAATTCTTCAAAACGCTCACTCGCAGCCCCCTTATGGAAACCTTCAAGCGTATCGACTCGTTGCTGAATGACCACAGGCTGCCCCGCAATCACATAATGATGTGCTACCGACGTTGACGGATTGATACCTTGTAGAGTAACTCGAATCATAAAGCGCTATCCCCATTAATAGAATAACACAGACCTAAAACAAAAATTTTTAGTGACCCCAGCGTAATATGGCCTCGGTCAACTAGTGGATTTATTTTTTTTATCAGCCCCGGTCTTTGAAAAACTGCGTTTCATAGGTTGAATAATGATTTCTTCAGTAACGACATGTCGCGCTTGCCCGAGGCTATGAATAATTGTTGAGGCTATATCGTCTGCCTGTAAAGAAAATTCTCGCCCGCCCTGAGGGGCAAAATTAAGGTGGTCAAAAAATGCAGTTTGCACCGGCCCAGGAAAGCAAGACATGATCCGGATATTGGCATTGCGACATTCTGCTCTAAGACTCTGCGCCAGGCCTCGTAATGCAAATTTTGTAGCGCTGTATACAGTGCTGAAACGGGCGCCCGCCATGCCCGCTTCACTGGCGATAAATACCACATCACCAAACTGCTGTTGCTTCATCATAGGGATAAAATGTTTGCACAAATATAAATTGGCCAACAAATTGGTATTTACCAGTTGATTGATTTGCCGATACGAAAACTCCTCAATACTCGCAAATCTGCCGGTTCCTGCGGCCAACACCAATAGATCATAGGCATCAGATCGATCGGCGAGTTGTTTTTCCAGCGATGAGATATCGGCTAAATCGATCTGCCAGGCATGATCGATACTATGCGATTCTGTGATACTGCGGCTCAAACCCGTTACTTCATATTGAAGCGTTTTTAGTTGCGTAGCAATGGCTGCACCAATTCCGGAACTGGCTCCTGTTACCAGCGCTTTCTTTAGCTGTTCTGACATGCTTTAGCATCACCGTCTTGATGGTCAAAATTGTCTGATTCGAAACTGTGGTAGACAAAAATTTTGTCTGTATCGATATACCGTTTGCACTCGGCCTCAACCGCAGCTAACACCTCTCGTTCGATTTCTTGTCGATAACTCACCTGACGATTTTGCGTTTGCAAACCAGCGTACATCATCCAATGTTCAGGGTATTGCTGACGCATGCTTTTGTGAAAAGGCTTGGGCAATCGAAATCCACCTAGCGTAAGACTATCGACTTTATTTGCGTCCAAAACCGAAAAGACTGTTTTGATCATTTCACTATAATCCTGGCGATAATCTTGATACCAAATGATCGGATCAAAGCGCAAACCAATCCGCCAGCCATGTTCTTGCAAGCGATGTAAACTATCTAAGCGCTTAGCCAGTGAAGGCGTGCCATGTTCAATCTGTTTGACTATCCTCTCCGGCGCTAAGCTATAGGCAACGACTACATTCTCTCTGGCTTCACGCGCGAGTAGAGAGCGGATCTGAGTGCTCTTGGTGCGCAATTCAAGAACCGCATTATCGAGATTTGCACAAGCATCAAGAAAAAAATCAGCAAACCCGCTCACCGGCTCGTATGCCAGACTATCGCAGTCATAGCCGCTGAAAAACCAACAAGGCTTGTCGTCTAGCTTGTGCTGCTGAGTCGCTTCGAGGATATCGGCGACGAAATCTTCATAATTAACAAATAACAAATAGTTGGCTGATCGCAACATTCCCTGCAAAAAACAATAACGACAATCGTAAATACAGTTGAGCATGTGCGAAAAATAATAGTGGGCACCACCACCCGTTTCATATTGAGCAGGTGTTGGCAACACACGCTTATTGTGTTTGGCTGCCAGAATCAAAGATGGCTTGGCTTTTTGGGTCCGAAAATTTTGTCTATGCGAATTGAATAATTGCCCATAGCGCTCAATGAGAATCCTTTCGGCTTTAGGGTATCGCCTGAGAATAGCTTGTGTGCGAGGATGCGACTCAAGCTGATGTTCAATATAAATCGTATCAACCATGGAGAATTTAATCCGCGTTTAGCGCGGGAACATACGTACGAGCTAATTCATTTAGCGAACTACGAATCTGATTAAACTCTAGTGCAGAATTCGCACCTTGATCGAAGAGCCTCCTAATGTGGTCAGAAAAGCCTAATACCGCCAGCGTTTGAATCGCATCTCGGACTAACTTTTGCTGGCTAAAAGTCCACGAATCCGGCAACGGTGGCAGTTCAATCTGCGGCGCATGATGGATTTTCAAAATGCCTCTTAAGGCATTAATGTGATTGACTATTTTTTCAATATTTTGCTCAACCAAAGTTGTGATTTTTGCCGGATTTAAGTCTTCAAAACCTTGTTCAATATTGTCAGAAACAATTTTAATTGCTTGCACGAATTCTGCAGAAGTAAAATGTAAAGCCGCGGTGAAAAAACCAGCGCCCTCCATGTCCACCAGCGCCGCCGATGGATAATCTGAACTTGGTTCCTGGGCTGTAAGCAAGGCCGAGGATTGCCCTGGCCATGGCGCCAATAATGGTACAAATTTAGGTTCTTGAGAGATTGTTGCGTAGCTATGTACTCGCAGAGCACTTGCGATGGGCAAAGCCGCATGCCCAGCCGTGCCGATATTCAACCAGATAGCCGTCTGCTCAGCCAAGCCATTTACCCAGCCTACTGCGGTTGCTGCATTCGTCATCCCAATTCCACAAATCACGACTCGAACCGGGCTGGATTCAAGTTCGAAAACTACGAACGGCGTATCAACTCGCTTTTTCAATCGATAGAAGTCAATCAAAGGCCGCGCCTCACACATGAGCGCGCAAACAATATTTACCGGTGCTTCAGCTGAGGTTTTCATAGTGCGCTAATTTTAACCGACATTCCTCAGCCAATGATGTATTACCGTGCTTTATGGCGCCTGTTTGTAATATCTTGAGTTTCTTTAACAACATTGCCTTGGTTTGCTCTCGCTGCTCTTGCTTGAGCTCAGCGCCAGCTAACATTTTGGCCAGAGCTATGACTCGAAAACGATCCATTCCCCAGTATTTGCGTGAAAGTTGATCTGGATGCCCGCCAAACTTCTTTATCAAAGGCGTATCGATATACGCTACCTCATATTGAGCGCAAACTCTTAACCACAAATCATAGTCTTCGCATGCTGGCAAACTTTCATCAAAATTCCCTAATGATTCAAATACGGACTTATGTAAAACCACCGACGACGGTGAGATAGCGCAAAGAGGCAAACAGTTTGGATAAATCCAGCCGCCTGCTTTGGCATGCTTATTCATCTGATTAACTCGCACACCATTACGAATCCAAATCTCTTGCGTATGGCAGAGCTTTAATCGACTCTTTGCTAGCGCCTCCATCTGCGCGGCCAACTTGCCTGGTAACCATTGATCATCTGAATCGAGCAAGGCTATCCATTCTCCTTTCGCATTCTCAAGGCCTAAATTTCTGGCAGCACTTACTCCTTTATTAGCCTGTCTAAGATAGCTAACTTGTGGATATCGGTTGTGAATGAGCTCTCGGGTACGATCAGTAGAGCCATCATCAACCACAATCACTTCATAGTCATCATCCAGCTCCTGCGCAAGCACCGAATCAATCGCGAGAGCAATGCTATCGGCACGATTAAAACAAGGGATAATGACGGAAATCACAGAAGGTATGCTAAATTTAATTAAGTAACTTGTCTAAGTTTTTGATTTTTAAGCGCGATAAATTTGTTGTTAATCAAACCAACTGTGTTGCAAAAACCACAAAAAACAATCTTTTTCATGCAAATTTAGTTAAAACGCGGTTAATCACACCAGTGCCCCCAGATCTACCCCTATTATGGAGTCATGAAATGTAAATGAGTATTTATTTTCATAACTCTCTCTTCTTTTTGTTATTCAAACGCCGCGATTTTTCGCGGCGTTTTTTTTGCTTCGACGAAATCTCACAAGTTTAAGGAAAACTAAAAAAGCAATTGATCATCCGCCAAATAGCCCATTATAATCCCGCCTCCAGTGCGCCGGGGTGGCGGAACTGGTAGACGCGCCGGATTCAAAATCCGGTTCCTTCGGGA
>CAYVYS010000057.1:0-11445 GCA_964455815.1 uncultured Gammaproteobacteria bacterium | reverse complement strand
CCGCCGCCCAACAATTTTTGACACGCCTAAATCAACTAAAAGAACAGTATCAGCATAAAGATAAGGTATCGAGTTTGTATCAGGTCTGGCATTCACCGCTGCAAACCATCAGCGGCAATCATATTATTAGCAATTCGATTGAAACCTGTGGCGGCACTAATATTTATGCGGATGAATTTGCTGTCGCCCCAGTAATCAATATTGAATCCGTTCTCGAGCGAAACCCAGAAGCGATCATCGCCAGCGGCATGTCTGAAGCACGCCCCGATTGGCTTGATCAATGGCGAGAATGGTCAAGTATCGAAGCGGTTCGCAAAGGTAATCTCTTCTTTGTCAATCCCGATCATATTCAGCGACATACCATTAGAATTTTACAAGGCATTGAACGCATCTGTGAACAACTTGATATGGCGAGAGCACGCCGTAACAAATGAAACCAACCAGCCTTAATTATCAGTGGCAGTTGGTACTGACAGCCGTCATGTTTTATACCCGCTTGCCGGTACCTAAAGACTTGCCCTACTCGGCTGAACGATTAAATCAATCTCGCAAATACTTTCCACTAATCGGAATTTTGATTGGCTCATTAGCTGCCATAGCATTGGTAGTCACTGCTCAGATATTACCTGTTCTACTGGCGGTCGTTTTGTCGACCATCGTTAGCATACTTGCCACCGGCGCATTTCATGAGGATGGCTTCGCCGATTCTTGTGATGGCTTAGGAGGTGGCTGGTCCAGAGATGAAGTGCTTAAAATCATGAAGGATAGCCGGGTTGGCACATACGGCGCGCTCGGCTTGACCTGCATATTGTCGCTAAAAGTAATCAGTCTTTTCTATTTAGCGAGTGAGTTGCAAGCCTGGCTAGCTGGCTTGATGTTAATTACTGGTCACTGCTGGAGCCGCCAGTTATCCAGTATCGGCGTAGATCTGTATCACTACGCACAAGACCCTGATGTAAGCAAAGTAAAACCGATCACAGAGCATCCGCTTAGCTGGTCGAACCGAGCGCTCAGCGCTCTAATCGCGTTATTGCCATTGGCCATATTAATGAGCCAGCAGCTAGGCTATATACTCGCCGCTTTGCTGAGTTCTACTGTTTGCTTTTTGTTCTTTCAATATGTGAATCGTCGCCTCAATGGTGTTACAGGTGACATTTTAGGCGCTGCCCAACAAATCGCGGAAGTCACTTTTTATCTAGTCTGTTTGGTTTACGTTCTTTGATTCATTATTAGTAAAACATCCACCAAAATGCTTATTCACCTAATTCGCCATACCACACCTGATATTGACCAGGGCATTTGCTATGGAAGCTCCGATATCGGATTAGCGACAAGTTTTATGCAAGAGAAAACACAAGTACTCGCTAAACTCAGATGCGACTACGAGGCAATCTACACAAGCCCCTTGCAGCGCTGCTCGCTATTAGCTGAAACCATCGCCAAACAGTCAAAGAACGCGTTATATTACCAAGATGATCGCCTCAAAGAATACAATTTTGGAGATTGGGAATTGACCCCCTGGAGTGACTTCAAATCAGCCGAAGCGCAAAGCTGGATGCATAATTTTGTCGAACAAGCCGCACCAAATGGCGACAGCATCCTCAGCATGCGAGGCAGAATTTTAGAATTTTGGGATGAATTAATTGACCAAACCTATGAAAAAGTGGCGATTGTCAGCCATTCAGGTGTCCAGCGAATTGTGCACGGGCATATTCTGAGCACACCGCTAGAAAAGTTATTTCGTCTTCAACTGTCATACGGAGCGGTTATGGAAATAACGTCAGACAAACAACAAAACTTATTAACTATTAAGCACTTATAGGCCACCACCTGCCTTAAAAACTAATAAAAGTCTAGCTGACAAATCCTGTCGCCGCTTTTTTCTGCCCAGAAAATGCGATATAAAGCAATCGAGGTTGGGTAAATATGATAATTCACTACACGGGCTAGTGCTTATGCATAGAAGTGGATTTGCTTTAAGACGTACCAGCCTGCAATAAAATTAGAATTCATTTGATAAACAATTGCGAAAACCAAGTCGCTCTTCGATCTCTAAACAACGAACTGATAATGCGAATCGAGAGAACAAACTGACCGGGCTTTGCAACTTAACAACTAACAATAAACGCCATCCAAAATGGCGGACTTAACCACAGCTAGCTTGTAGTATGATTTTTGCCCGTTTAAACCGCGCTCGACCCGGGGTGCCTTGGCGTGATATCGGCGCCCTAATATTAGTATCGATCTTAATTGGCTGCACTGCCCAGCAACCATTGCCAGAAGTGACGCCACCAGTGCGTCCGACATCAGCTCCGCTGCCCAATTATTCAGCAAACCCCATTATTGACGCTAATGAAAATAGTATTTTTTTCGCGCAAACCGCATTAAAAAAACTGGGCTATAAAGTTGGCATTGTGGATGGAATCTGGGGGCCACAGTCAGCCGCGGCAATTAAGGAATTTGAGCAAAAGAACAAACTGAAGAGCGCCAACGGGCATCTCAGCGAATTGAACTTAAACGCCTTATCTGAATTAAGCGAAATTGAACAAATTAGCTTTAACGCAAAGATCACACCTGCTGTGCGCGGAATCGCCAACAAACTTCGTCAGCAACAGGAATCAAATGATGATGATGGCCCTCAGTTGATTATCGTTGATAAAAGCTATGAGGTCATGGCTAAGCCCAACCCCTATTCTTCTCAAGTTAGCACGCTGGCGCCCGGAACTGGCATCTATGTACTGGCTCGTCGAGAGGGTAATTGGTATGAAATCGAATCAATTAATCGTTTACGCGGCTTTATTCTCGATAATTGATAGCCAGATTACCGCTTTGTCTTGGTGATCCTGCGTTGAGCCTAAGTTCGATACAATAGATAATAGTGGATATTGAGTAGCCCATGATCGGGCGCACTTTATTTTATGCAAGACGACAACGCAAAAAAAACCGACTCAAACCAGCAGGTGAATGCAAAGCCCGCCGAATTGTCTCGTTCGGAAATCGAATCGCTGGTCGGCTTGCGAGAAAATAAAACCAAAACACCACCACCAAAGCCAGCAGTAAATTTTGATGTTCCACCACGCCGTCAACACGTATTAGGTGGCGATCTAACTGGCATTGCTCATCGGCCCAAATCCATAAGCAACAAATTACTTGATGTCAGCGTTGTAAATTGGTTTGTTGGCATTCTGGTATTAGCAATTTTAGGTGCCTTTTTCTGGCCGCAGGGAGAGCGATCAGTCAGTGAAGTGCCCAATCAAATATCGACACAAATCGAAGGTGATACCGATACCAGTGAAATTACTTCAACTAAAACCGAAGACGAGAATGAAGGTTTCAGCCGAGATAACGATCTGGATCGAGCGAACAATTATCGTGAGCAGGAAGAACATGACGCACAAATTACCCGACTCACGAACAAAGCTCTGGCTTTTGTGAAATTGCGCCAGTTCACCTTGCCTAGGCAAGATAATGCCGTTCTACGCTATCGAGAAATTCTGGCAATAGACCCCCGCAATGTTACTGCCAGACAAGGCCTGGACGACATCAAGACGCACTTTGAAATCAAAGCCTACAATGCGCTTGAAGCTAACAATGAAGATGGCGCTGAGGAGGCTTTGGGAAAACTTCAATATGTAGAAGCGGATTCTGAGCAAGTTGCTAGTGTCACGCAGGCAATTGAACAATTCCGCTTGCGCCAACAACGAGACGAATTTCTTGCCGATGCCAAAAAAGCCTTTAAAGCTCGACGACTCACACTGCCAGCCAAAAACAATAGCTTATACTTCTTTCAACAAGCGCTGTTGATCGATCCTGAGAATGAGGAAGCGCTCGCTGGTGTTAAATCCATCGCCGATGAGTTCATTGAAAAAGCCAATGACGCGGTATTAAAGGGAGAGTTTTCGCGAGCGGCGGCTCATTTAGCAACCGTATCGATCATCGACCCTCAGCACAATTCAATCCCCTTAATTGAGGCCATGATCGAGCGTGCGAAACCAATAGCGGAAGCAGCCAAACAAAATCAGCAAGTCGCTGCCGCTGCACAACAACAAGGCGCCGGGGCACAAGCAGAAACGCCGACCGAAGAGCCAGCCAATGAGCAAGTAAGCGACGCTGAACCAGAACCGACTGAGATCGAACAAACTGCTCAAACAAATACACGTACTCCAAGCAATCAAGCGCTCGAACAAGCACAGTTCGATCAACAATATTTGCTACGCGGCTTGAGCTCTTACTACAAAGGCGACTATCAACAGGCCGCTGCTCTATTGCAACCATTGGCCGACAAAGGTATTGCGCGCGCTCAATTCAGACTCGGCTATATGCATTATTTAGGGCGAGGGTTTAGACGCGATCGTGAACAAGCGGATCAAATCATTCGGTCCGCACTGCCTGCGATTCAGCGATTTGCCGAAGAAGGTCGTGCCTGGGCGCAATCTGATCTGGGTAGCTTGTACGAAGATGGATTGGTGTTACGCCGCGACTTTGGTGAAGCCGTTTATTGGTATCGATCAGCTGCCGAACAAGGCTATCCGGGCGCACAAACGAATCTCGGCATCATGTACGCTCGTGGCCGCGGTGTATCGCTAAGCCGCCGGACAGCAATTGAATGGTTCCAACGTGCGGCCAAACAAGGAGACGTGGTCGCACAACGAAACCTTGAAGCAATGGGCGTTAACTAAATTTAGCTAACTTCTCAATCGTGTCGACATTGTAGGTAGACAGATCAAAATCAGGCTCAGGGTATTGAGCATTCATATTGCTCAAAGTTTGATGCAAAATGGAAGTCAGCATCAGGTCTCTAAATCGACGATTCTCAGCTGGTACTACATACCAAGGTGATGCTTCGCTGGCACATTGCTGCATCGCTGCTTCAAAGGCGGCCATATAATTCTTCCAATGCTGGCGCTCATCAAGATCGCCCGGATTAAACTTCCAATATTTCCCAGGATTCTCTAAACGCGAAGTGAAGCGCTCTAATTGATACTCCGGTGAAATATTAAGCATACATTTAATAACCCGAGTCCCTCGATCAGCAAGCAAAGATTCGAATTGGTTTATATGATGATAACGGCGTGCAATTTTCTGATCGCTTGCCCAGCCGTGCACTTTGACGATCAACACGTCTTCGTAGTGAGAACGATTGAAAAACACGATTTCCCCGGCGGCTGGTGCCTGCGCATGAACGCGCCAAAGAAAATCATGTTGCAGTTCGAGTTTGGTCGGTTTTTTAAAACTACAAACTCGGCTGCCCTGAGAATTTAAGCGTTTGGTGAGCTTAGCGATGCTACTATCCTTGCCAGCTGCATCCATCGCCTGCAACACAAACAGTACTGATTGCTTCGATTGTGCATAAACTGTTCTTTGTAAATCGTCGAGATCCTTGACCAACTCGTTGCGTCGATCTTTGAGCTCTTCATCATCGAGCCCATGGTTCTCCTTAGTAGGAAAATCTGCCAGGTTTACCGTTTGGCCGGTTAACTTATATTGTTCGAAGTCCATCACACTACCGCGTGTTATTTAATGCAAGCATAGAATGGTATTGCTAAACTCCGGCTAATGCAAAGACCCTCAACACCGCATCGACGCAAGTATAGAAATGTCGCAACTTATTGTTGACCTGCTTATTGCCGACCAACTCCATTGCGTTCGTGGCGAACGAGTGTTGTTCGAAAATTTGAGTTTTCGTCTTCAGCGAGGTGAGTGCTTACATATTCGTGGCGCCAACGGCAGTGGCAAAACCAGCTTGTTACGCATTTTGATTGGCCTGCTCGCGCCTACCAACGGCCAAGTCCACTGGCAATTGTCAAACAGTGATGCCAATCCTGTTTATCTGGGGCATAAGAATGCTTTAAAAAATGAACTCAGAGCAATTGAAAATTTACGCTTTTATCAAAAGCTCGATGGTCGTAGTGACGAGGATGAGCTTGATACAGTCTTGCACCAGGTTGGTTTGCTAGAGCAGGCTGAGCAGCTTACGTCTAGTCTCAGTTTTGGTCAAAAACGCCGTTTAGCTTTCGCACGACTGCTGTTAGGGCCTAGCCCAGTATGGATCTTAGACGAACCATTTACCGGCGTTGATGCACAAGGGCGAGACACTTTGGAAGCTCACTGCGAAAATCATCTTGCCTCAGCAAACAGCATCATTCTGACTCACCATGGCAACCTGGAAAATAGTCAGTTAGCAAACCGGTTACGCGTGCTCGAGCTTTAGCGTGAACACCTTTAGCTTCTACTTCACACGCGAAATTGGCCTATTGTTGCGCAATTCGGCTAACGTTGCTCAGCCAATTCTATTCTTTGTGATTATCGCGCTGATCTTTCCATTTAGTCTGCCTGCGGCTAGTGAATTACTTAGTCAGATTGGCGGTGGCGTGATTTGGGTCGCCGCCGTATTAGCAACAATTCTGAGTCTTGAGGCGATGTTCAAACCAGACTATCAAGACGGTAGCTTAGAGCAAATCTTAATACATCGTCGCTCACTGGCGATCGCAGCCACTGCCAAGGCAATTGCCCATTGGTGCGCTAATGGCTTGCTACTTTGTATGCTCTCACCAATATTAGCGATTAGCTTTAATATACCCTCGACACAGATTTGGGTATTATTCGCTAGCCTATTGATCGGCACTCCGAGTTTAAGCCTGATTGGCGCAATCGGTGCCGCACTAACAGTGACCTTACAGCGCGGTGGTGTGTTAATCGCAGTTATTATTTTGCCTTTATATGTGCCAATTCTAATTTTTGGCGCAGGGGTACTAAATCAATCTGCTTTAGGCCTGCCGGTAGCAAGTGAATTGTATGCTCTGCTTGCAATATTAGTGTTGAGTCTGACACTTGCACCATTAGCGATTGCAAGTGCTTTACGTTTGACTATCGACTAGATCGCGAACCCATTTAAATACCATAAATAACGCAATGATAATCAGGCGCTGGATACTCAAACTATGGTCGATACTTGAACGGTTTTATCATCGGCTTGCATCACCACGTGAATTTTTCCAAATAGCACGCATACTAACCCCGATATTTGGCCTGTTGTTTATCATACCCACTTTGATTGGCAGTTACTTTGGGCTGTTTGTCGCCCCGACTGACTACCAGCAAGGCGATGCATTTCGTATTTTATTTGTGCATGTGCCGGTGGCGTGGATGTCCTTATTCGTCTACGTCACTATGGCGGTTGCAGGCGCGATCGCTTTAGTCTGGCGCATGAAAATGGCCTTTGCGGTGGTAATTTGTTCTGCCCCGATTGGTGCTGCATTTACGGCTCTCGCTTTGGTCACAGGCGCCATTTGGGGAAAACCTATTTGGGGAACCTACTGGCAGTGGGATGCGCGTTTGACCTCTGAACTTATTCTGTTGTTTTTATATTTTGGCATTATGGCTTTATATGCTGCGTTCGAAGAACGCACCACCGCCGAACGAGCCACCGCGCTGCTAACCGTGGTCGGTGTAGTCATCGTGCCGATTATTCATTATTCGGTGGAATGGTGGAATACCCTGCATCAGGGGCCTACAGTATTTGTCGCCGGAGGGCCAAGAATGCCGAGCGAAATGTTAACGCCTCTGATCTTCATGGCCGTCGGTTTTATGTTCTTTTACGGCTATACGCTGTTTTTGAGTTTGCGAAATCATGTGCTGACAACTAATCGTGGTCAACAATGGGTCAGAGCACTAGTCGCCTCATCTGAGTACGGGCGGAAATAATGGACTGGCAGAGCTTTTTCGCAATGGGAGGTTATGCCTTTGAGGTATGGACTTGTTGGGGCTTAAGTTTGTTAACGCTACTCGGCTTTATCATTCACTACAAACACAAGAATGCTAAAATACGGCGCGAATTATTGCGCCAGATTCAGCGTGAGCAAAAACTAAAAGAAAATATTTCAAGCAGTTGATATTAATTACTATTTTTATTTATGAGCCCGAGTCAAAAAAAGCGCTTAGCCTTGTTGGGTCTAGTGATCGTTGGTGTCAGCTTGGCGACCTTTCTAGCATTGCTTTCGATGCAAAGCAGCCTAGAGTATTTTAAGCAGCCAAGCGAAATAGTCGAACAAGGTTTTCAACCAAGCCAAAGCTACAAGATCGCAGGATTGGTTCGAAAAGGAAGCCTGAGTCGGCTCGATGATGGCGTAACGCAACGATTTGCTGTTACTGATTGCGTGCATGATTTAATAGTCCAGTATACCGGTATATTGCCAGACCTATTTCGTGAAGGCCAAGCGATTGTCAGTGTTGGTCAATTCAATGAAGACGCTGTACTCATCGCTCGTCAGGTGCTCGCTAAACACGACGAAAATTATGTCCCAAATGAAGCAGCCGAAGCTGTCATGCTTGCGCAGGCAAACAAATGCGATGATGCCACCGGCCCGGTAAATTACTAGGATGAGTAAATAATCATGCTTGGCGAACTCGGTCATTTTTGCCTGACTCTGGCACTATGCGTTAGCGCAGTCCAAGCCGGTATTCCTTTGCTTGGAACACGATTTCAAAAATCATCGTGGATGCACTTTAGTCGCACCGCTGCGTATACGCAGTGGGCATTGGTTGCGGCTTCTTATGGCATTTTGACGTATGCCTTTTACCTGAACGACTTTTCGATTGAGTACGTTGCTCATACCTCCAATCTTGATCAGCCGCTGGTTTATCGACTGTCTGGTGTTTGGGGCGGCCATGAAGGGTCGTTATTGTTATGGATATTAATGCTTAGTTCTTGGTCGGCTTTGGTCGCGAGATTTAGCCGTGGAATTCCGCAAGACATGATCGCGCGAGTGCTCGCGGTGCTTGGCGCAGTCAGCATCGGTTTTATCGCATTCACGCTGTTTACGTCTAACCCCTTTGCGCGTTTGCTGCCGGCTCCGCTTGACGGACAGGAACTCAACCCCCTGCTGCAAGACCCCGGCTTTTTGATTCATCCGCCGATGCTGTATATGGGCTATGTCGGCTTTAGCGTGGTGTTTGCGTTCGCCATCGCCGCCATGCTTAGCGGTAAACTCGATACCGCCTGGGCGAGATGGGCGCGCCCCTGGACAACAGTCGCCTGGTTGTTTTTAACCATAGGCATAGTGTTAGGAAGCTGGTGGGCCTATTACGAGCTCGGCTGGGGCGGCTGGTGGTTTTGGGATCCCGTCGAAAATGCCTCATTCATGCCATGGCTGGTCGGCACGGCTCTGATTCACTCTTTGGCAGTAACCGAAAAACGCGGCGCGTTTAAGGCCTGGACAGTTTTGCTGGCGATATTAGCTTTTTCATTGAGTTTATTAGGCACCTTTTTAGTACGCTCCGGCGTTTTAACATCAGTGCATGCCTTTGCCACTGACCCTACACGTGGCCTGTTTATTCTGATTTTTCTGCTTGTTGTTATCGGCGGCTCACTTCTGCTTTATGCGCTGCGAGCACATCGACTAACAAGCCGTGTTCACTATCGACTGTTCTCTAAAGAGACCAGTTTATTGATGAACAACATCCTGCTGGTTATCACCGCATTTATGGTGTTAGTGGGCACTCTCGCGCCTATCCTCTATGACGCTTTGGGGCGCAAAATCTCAGTTGGTGCACCCTATTTCGACCTTATGTTCGCCCTGTTAATGATCCCGCTGGCATTTATTGTTGGAGTTGGTTCTAACAGCCGTTGGAAACAGGACCAACTAAGCCGCTTTAACACTTTAAGTCTGATTTTGGCAGCCATCAGCTTGGTAACAAGTGCGGTAGTAACTTTCCACTTGAGTCATAGCGGCTTTTCATTTGGTGCTTTCGCTGGTCTCGCGCTAGCCATTTGGGTTGGCTTATGGAGCTTCGTCAGCCTCAATGATCGCCTAAAACATAAAGACAATAAACTCAAGGGTTTAACCACTATCCCAGCCTCGATTTGGGGAATGATGGTAGCGCACCTTGGTATTGCGGTGTTTATCGTTGGTGTAACTCATGTGAACGCCTATAGCATCGAACGAGATGTACGCATAAAGGCTGGTGATACCTACGTATTAGGTAACTATACCTTTACTTTTGACGGTGTGGAGCGCATTAAAGAGAGTAATTATTTGGCTGACCAGGGTCGTATCTCAATTGCAGGACCAAATGCCCAAGCTTTTGATTTGTTGCCACAAAAACGTCAGTACAGCTCTGGTAACCCGATGACTGAAGCCGCCATTAATACGCGCCTAAGCCGGGATGTCTATGTGTCTTTAGGAGAAAATCTCGGCGATGGATATTGGAGTTTGCGCTTGTATTTACGCTCTTACGTGGCGTGCATTTGGTTAGGTGGTTTTTTCATGGCGCTTGGCGGTTTGCTGGCAACTTTTGATCGACGCTACCGACGACCTCGCAAAAAACTAACGATTCAGCAGGAAGCACAGAGCCCAGCATGAACCCCAAGTACTTAAGTCCTTTCGCCGTTTTTATTGCCATCGCTATACTTTTGGCCTTTGGTTTGGGTCGCAACCCAAAATTATTACCATCCACTTTAATCGATCAGCCAGTCCCGGCTTTTCAATTGACGAATGTCGCACCAACTGCCGGTAATGATGCATTCTCGACCGAGCAACTTCTGGGACAAAAATGGGTACTCAATGTGTGGGCATCCTGGTGTGTTTCATGCCGAATTGAGCATCCACTATTTAATCAGCTGGCAACATTAAATATTGCGCCAGTGGTTGGCCTGAACTACAAAGACGAACCCGAAGCAGCCAGGCAGTGGCTGGCAGATCGAGGCAACCCCTATATAGCCACACCAGCCGATCAGCTCGGGCGCGTCGGCATTGATTGGGGCGTGGTAGCCGTACCAGAAACTTTTATTATCGATGAACAAGGCAAACTTATTTATAAGCACACTGGCCCAATCGACGCGCAAACCCTGAATACTATCATCATTCCCATACTTAAAAATGATCTTAAAAACAATGCGTAAATTTTTGTTTTTAATATATTTATTTATACTTTATCCTGCTGCCAGCCAGGCGGTAGTAGAAGTAGTTGAATTCGACGATGCGGCGCAACAAGCTCAGTACCAAGCCCTGATCGCGGAGCTGCGCTGCGTGGTTTGCCAAAACCAGAATATTGCAGATTCAGATGCGCCTCTGGCCCAAGATCTGCGCGAAATCGCGGCCGACATGATTCGTGCCGGTCAGTCAGATCATGAGATTAAAGAGTTCATGGTGAAACGATATAGCGAATTTGTGCTTTATCGACCGGCTTTTAGTGTTGCTACCTCTTTGCTATGGCTGGCTCCGCTTATCGTTCTTTTGCTTACTTTATTCGCAGTAATTCGTTTTGTACAAAAACGAGAGGCTGTGATTCATGAGCAAACAAACGACACAGCAATTGATGACACTCAGCGCCGCCTGATAAAACAATTATTAGAGAGCTCTGACGAGCTCTCTAAAGATGAGCGCGCTCTATGATTTCTTTTATCTTAGCTGCTGCGAGCATTACACTGTCAGTGTTGATCTTGCT
>CAYVYS010000056.1:0-12084 GCA_964455815.1 uncultured Gammaproteobacteria bacterium | reverse complement strand
ACCTCGACCGGCGGCGCCGAAGGCGCGGCGGCTGGCACATTAACTATGTTGTTAGGCATAGAAGAAGATCAGTTAGAACAATTTGCGCCAGTGCTGAATTCATTTACCAGCAAAGCCGTTAGGATGGGGCCTTCTGGTGCGGGTTACGCCGCCAAACTATGCCAATTGCATTTAAACTATTTGGTTGCTCTTGGCATCGGTGAAGCTTTAATGCTGGGCGCCAAATCGGGTATCGACTTGCCAACTTTATTCGGCGTGCTACAGACCAGTTGTGCGCAAAGTTATGTGGTTGATGCCTATATTCCCAAAGTGCTTGACGGTAGTTATGACCCTTCATTCACATTAGGTTTAGCAGCCAAGGACATGCGCTTGATCAATGAACTGGCTAAGCACCTTGAGGTGCCATTGCCGCTTGGTGAAAAAGTGTTAGCAAGTTATGAACACGCCAAGCAAGCGTACGGTGCCGAAGACCCGCATTTAAAAATCGTAAAACTGATAGAAGACCAACAACAACATCTGCTGCGTTAATGCAATTACTCGATACCGACAAATTGATCCTTGAAGACAACTGGAGTGATCTAAGTCGTTATCGAACATTGCCTGATATTGATCATCAACGCATGCATGACTACCGTGTAGGTCGGCTCAAAGCGCAAATGCACATATTTGATGTTGACGCATTGATTATGGTGAACCCCTTGAGTATGCGCTATGCCAACAATACTCGCAGCTATAGTATTTTTGCCATGCATGTGCCGCACACTTTGTTGTTTATGGGTTTGGATGCGCCGTTTGCGCTGTTTAACGGTTTGGAGTTCAATGGCAAACCCAGAAAGGCCGCGCCGATATCGCACTTTTATGGTGGGTCAGATTTACAGGAATATGCCACGCGATTCGCTAAAGACGTAGAGAACTATCTTATTGAAATTGGTTCAACTAAGCGTAAAGTCGCGCTCGAATACGTGAATCCGAGTGTGACTCAAGCGTTGGAACAGCGAGGTATTGAGGTCATCGATGGTGTGATTCTGGTTGATGAAGCACGGCGCATAAAAAATGAGGATGAGCTCAATTGTATGCGGTGGTCTATCGCGGTCGCGGAGCATGGTATCAAAATGATTCAGCGCGCCTTAAAACCGGGTGTCACCGAGACCCAGCTCTGGGGCTTACTTAATTACACTAATCTAACCAACGATGGTGATTGGCATGAAGGGCGTATGCTGGCCTCTGGCCCGCGCACTAATCCCTGGTTTCAAGAAGCGTCAAATCGGCCAATCGAAGATGGTGATTTGATTGCCTTTGACACCGATATGGTGGGGCCATTTGGTTATTGTGCTGATATCTCCCGCACCTTTCATTGCGGGCCAAGCGAGCCAAGCCTCCGACAAAAAGAATTGTACCGTTATGCTTACGACGAAGTGCAACATAACCTCGGTTTGATCAAGGCCGGAATTACCTTCTCAGAGATTCAGAAAAATGTCTGGCCGATACCTGAAGAATTTCGTGAGCAAGCTTATGTGGCAGTGATTCATGGTGTTGGCATGTGTGATGAATATCCGCATCTTCATCAAGGCTATCGTGACCCTATCGAATTTGACGATCATCTCGAGGCTGGCATGGTGGTATGTGTCGAAAGCTATATTGGTGCAGTTGGCGAACGTGAGGGCGTCAAACTAGAAGAGCAGGTGCTGGTCACTGACGATGGCTTTGAAGCGTTGATGGAGTTTCCGTTTGATGAACGTTTGTTGTCTTAGTAATTCTTAGTTAGTAGATAGCGTATCCAAAGATGAAAGTGACTCTAGAAAACAAACGTGTATTTATCAGCGCCGGTGGTGATGGCATGGGTCGAGTAACTGCGTTGCTTATGCATGAAATTGGCGCGCATGTTATTACCTGCGATATTGATCGCGCGTCTTTGGCAACACTTCCTGAGGAAATTAGTAGCTATCACTGCGATGTGTCAGATGCCAGTCAAGTTGATCAGATGTTTGCCGACTTTTTAAATGACGGTTTAGATATTCTAGTAAACAATGCCGGTATTGGCGGGCCGACTAAGGCCATTGACGATGTCAGCGTAACTGAGTGGCGGTCCACTATGGGAGTGTGCCTTGATGCGCAATTCTATTGTGCTCGGCAGGCTATACCCGTCTTCAAGCAACAACAAAGTGGCGTGATCATCAATATGGTGTCAGCGGCTGGGCTAATGGGGTTTCCTAACCGTAGCCCCTATGTGGCGGCTAAGTGGGCGGTGAGCGGTTTGGTCAAGACACTGGCTATGGAACTCGGGCCGGATAATATTCGCGTTAATGGCATAGTGCCGGGCAATGTCAATGGTGACCGTATGGAGCGCATTATTGAGGCGCATGCCGAAGCTGAGAATCTCGATCCTGAGCAGGTGCGTCATCAATATGCCATCGGTACTTCTATGCATTGCTATGTCGATCCTGAAGAAATTTCACAACTGATTTGCTTTTTGTGTTCAGATTTTGCTAAACATATTTCGGGGCAAATCATAGGCGTTGACGGACATACTGAAACCTTGTATCCGCGCAGCTAACATTTGATAACAACAATTTTCACTAACAACTAGTAGCCAACCATGACACAAATTCCAAAGACTATGCATGCCGTATTGCTAACCGGGCACGGCGGCTTTGATCAGCTAGAGTATCGAACTGATGTCGCCACACCAGAGCCTGCTCTAGGAGAAGTGCTTATTCGAGTTCGCGGTGCTGGAGTGAATAATACTGATATCAATACACGCACTGCTTGGTATTCTAAAAATGTCACCGAAGCCACCAGTGGAGGCGGAGCCGATGGTTTTGAATCGCTCAAAGATGACAGCTCAAGTTGGGCAGGCACGGCATTTAATTTTCCTCGAATTCAAGGCGCTGATTGTTGTGGTCATATTGTGGCGGTCGGAGAAGGTGTAGCCTCAGAGCGCATCGGTGAGCGGGTATTAGTAAGGACGATGATTCCAATTGGTGATCCAGAAGCCTGCCAGAGTATCTGCACCGGTTCTGAGCGAGATGGCGCCTTTGCGCAATATATGCGCGTTGAATCCGAACATGCTCTAACGATTGATAGCGATTGGACTGATGTTGAATTGGCCTCTTTGCCTTGTGCGTATTCGACGGCTGAAGGTATGTTGCACCGAGCTTCGGTAGGCGAAGAAACGGTGCTAATTACCGGTGCCTCTGGAGGAGTCGGCTCAGCCGCCATTCAATTAGCCAAGCGTCGTGGCGCTAAAGTGATCGCGGTCGCGAGTGCTAGCAAAACCGAACAAGTGTTGGCCGCTGGCGCAGATCAGGTATTAGATCGAAATGCCGATTTACCCGCCGAACTTGGCCAAGGCAGCGTTGATGTGGTGGTTGATCTAGTCGCAGGCCCGCAATGGCCAGGCTTATTAGAGATTCTCAAGTTTGGCGGGCGCTATGTTACCTCTGGTGCTATCGCAGGGCCGATTGTTGAATTAGATGTGCGCACTTTATATTTAAAAGACCTGACATTTTTTGGTTCTACCTGGCAGCCTTTAGAAGTATTTGAAAACCTTGTCTCTTATATTGAGCGAGGAGAAATCAAACCTTTAGTAGCAGCAAGCTATCCACTCAAAGATATCGTACAAGCACAAGAGGATTTTCTCGCGAAAAGATTCACGGGCAAACTCGTACTGGTTCCAGAGTAATCGCATCGATGGATAAAGCCTTTATTCAGTCGGTAGCAGAGACAGTATCCTTAGTGCCACTTGGGAAGGTCGCAACCTATGGGCAGATTGCCAGGCTTATTGGCTACCCAAGTCATGCTCGCCATGTAGGTAAAGCACTAGCCTTATTACCGAATTCAAGCTCTGTACCTTGGCATCGTATAGTAAATGCTAAGGGTGAAGTTAGTCCGCGCTCCCAGTGGGGCGCTAATGCCGGCAATGAATTCGCGCAACGCATAATGCTTGAAGAAGAAGGCATTGAATTCAGCCCACAAGGCAGAATCTATATGACTCAATATTTGTGGGATATGTAAGCCCGGCATATAGGTTTAGCACTTATCCTTAATGTCTCTGCTTAGTATTTGAGCTCAATAGCTATGTTAGTATGAGCAGAACATACTAATAAAAAACCAAGGAATTGCTGGAGAGTTTATGCGGCTATCGATGAACACCAAGTTAAGTTATGGCTTTGGTGCGTTTGGCAAGGATTTCGCAATTCTTATTGTTTACCTGCAATTACTTTACTACTACACCGATGTAGTCGGTGTGTCAGCAGCATTTGTTGGCACGGTATTTTTAATAGCGCGAATATGGGATGCCGTTAACGATCCGGTGATGGGTTGGATTGTCGCCAATACCCGCACACGATGGGGTAAGTTCAAGCCATGGATTTTGATTGGTACGATTCTCAACTCTATTGCCTTGTTCGCACTTTTTAGTGCCCACCATTTTGAAGGCACAGCTCTACTGGTCTATGTGGCGGTAAGCTATATTGTTTGGGGAATGACCTATACCTTGATGGATATTCCATTTTGGTCACTAGTGCCGACTCTAACCATCGACAAGGAAGAGCGTGAACAATTGGTGCCATACCCGCGTTTCTTTGCAGACTTAGCTTATGTGGTTACTGCGGCCTTCGCCTTGGCGGCGGTTGACTATCTAGGTAATGGTGATCGAGCAACCGGCTTTCAAATGTTCAGCCTGGTATTGATTGCCTGTTTTGTTGTTTCAACAATTGTGGTGTTAACGCGAGTTAAAGAGCGCTTTACCGAAACTGAAGGAGCTGAAGCAGAGAATTTGTCTCTAAAGGAGATGATAAATCTGATTCGCAATAATGATCAGCTCTCGAGTCTGTTGGTGATGGCTTTAGCGCATAATCTGGCCATGAATATCGTGACTTCTTTTGCGATTTACTACTTTACTTACGTGGTTGGTAGTGAAGATTTATTCCCTTTCTTTTTAGGCGTAGCAGGGCTGTCGCGATTGGCAACCTTGGTGTTGTTTGCGCGCCTGGCTAAAATGTTTTCGCGTCAGCTACTCTGGATTAGCGCAGCAGTCTTTCCAATAGTTGGTTGTTTAATGCTGATCTTTATTGCCGCCTTTGCGCCACAAAACATTATTCTAATATCAATATCCGGCGTATTGGTTAATGTTGGCATGGCCTTGTTTTGGGCCTTAATCGTCATCATGGTGGCGGATACAGTTGACTACGCTGAATTCAAGCTAGGTGTTCGTTGTGAGAGCGTGGCGTTCTCAGTTCAAACTTTGGTAGTCAAAGCTGGCTCAGCCTTTGCCGGATTCTTTATTGGGGTTTTGTTGGCTGCTGTTAACTATGTACCAAATGAAGTGCAAACAGCTGAAACTATTTTCGGCATGAAATGGATCATGATCGGCATTCCATCTTTCTTTCTGGCAATCGCGATACTAGTGTATTTTCGTTTTTATAAATTAAACGGTGATTACTTAAGCGAGGTGCAAATGTTCATACGGCGAAAGTATGCTGATTAGCCTTTTGAGCGAATAGGCTTTCTAAAGGCCTTTGCTAGTAAGCCTTTAAAGAGCGTAAAAATATCGCTAATCCACCAACCGTTAAAATCAAAATGACGGCTAAATCAAAGGCGCTCATTGAGCGCATTTGAAATTGTATGGAAGATATCACACCAAAGATCAAGGCAGTTAAAGAGCCTGCAGCGAGCAGCCAACCGAAGATGTTTTTGGCATTATAAAAGATCATGCCAACCCCGATC
This sequence comes from uncultured Gammaproteobacteria bacterium, assembly GCA_964455815.1. Classification (GTDB taxonomy): domain Bacteria; phylum Pseudomonadota; class Gammaproteobacteria; order Arenicellales; family Arenicellaceae; genus Arenicella. The sequence goes on along the minus strand of CAYVYS010000056.1, from coordinate 6,357 downwards.
ATAAAGGGGATCATAATCATACCGCTGGTAACGCTAAAGCCACCGATGCCGTAGAGCTGTCGACCAAATCCGTAGTTTGCATAAAACGTAATCGAGTTAAGCAGCATATAAATACCGCCACAAAACATAAAAAACCCGAGAAAAAATAAGCCAAAACCACCTGTACTGCCACCGGCTCCACGCATGGTATATCTCCTGATTTGTCTATTCGCTCTTATTGTCTTTGCTTCGTAAGAACTTAGCAAGTTATTCAGTCTTAGTCTAAGTTGATCTTCTTGCCGGGCTTAGTAAAGAAACGCTCACCGCTTTCGAGTAATGCTTGTGGTACATCAATCGGCACGTGAACACCAATCGATTCTTTAGAGTTAATTCGTTCCTTCAAAATCATTGGCCCTTGTTCACTAATGAAAAACCAAAAAGGTGGGAACGCGATATCACTTTGTTGTTTCTGCCAGTGAGAAATAAGTGGTTTGAAATGCTCATCATTGGGGTCAGCGTCGCCCATATGAATAATGGTTTTGCCGTCGCTTAAGGTGACGCGATGCACTAGATTAGAAATCTCTTTTCTTTGCGGCCATCCGGCATGAGGAATGCGAACCGAATCGATTGTTATATCGCCAATCTTGCTGTTGACGGGCTGATCACCATACTCTAATTCAAGTGATGTGATTTGCTTGGTAATTTCAGACTCTAATTCGACAACTTTCTCAACTGCCTGGTTTGGCGCAAGTAGCGTCACAGAAGCATTTGCTTTGAGATAGCTAGCAAGATCATCGGCGGCAAAGTGATCTCCATGCGCATGGCTGATCACGATAAGATCAATCTCATCATAGGGCGCTTGATTACTAAAAATAGCCTTGCGAATATCTTCAGGAACAAGTTGATAGCTGCCGTAGTCATTATGAAAAAACGGGTCGAACAATACCTTTTCATTATTGTTCGAAAACAATAAAGCTTCATTGCCCAAGTAAGTGACTGATGTCTCAGAGTCTGCTGATGCCGACTGAAAACCCCACAAACAAACTAAGGTAATAGTGGCGAATAATCGGTTTTTCATTGATCGTAATCTCCGGTAGTGTTACTCAGCCTTAGTCAACTTGGCTAAGGGTTTGCGCAATTGGGTACAAGATATCTTTACCTAGTTGTGCGCTGCGTTCAGGTGACCATCCGGTTAGTGGGTTTGGCAGATTGGCATTGTCTTTAAAAGGCATTTCTAAAGTGAAAGACAATGTCTTGAACTCGTTACCTAACCAGTTAGTCGCAATGCGTAAATCGGCTTTGCCTGGTGCGGCGATTGGATAGCCGTGCTGAGTTTGAAAATCAGGTGAGAGGCTTTCATAGGCATGCTTAAAGTTATCCTGCATGGATTGAATTTCTTTACTAAAATTAGGTGTGCCTTCACTTCCGGCAACAAAGTTATAAGGCAGCGCTTCATCGCCGTGGATATCCAGAAAAATCTGCCCGCCAGTTTGAAGCATCTTTTCTCGTACTAGATAGACTTCTGGGCTGCGCTCCATGCTCGGTTCAAGCCATTCGCGATTTAGATTAGCGCCGGCCGCATTAGTACGCAAATTACCGCGTACAGAACCATCTGGATTCATATTTGGTACAACATAGAACTTGCAGAATTGCAGTAGCTGAGTCGCCAGCGGATTGTCTTCGTCTAATAAGGCTTGTAAGAAACCCTCTACAAACCATTCAGCCATGGTTTCTCCAGGGTGCTGTCGAGCAATCATCCAGACTATGTGATCAGGCTGAGTGGTTTCACTGATTTCGAGCACTTGCATGTCGCGGCCATCCAGAGTTTGCCCCAGGCATTCGCTGCTGACTCGTGTGTCAGCTTCGGCCCAGGCAAGTAAATCTAAATGCTGTTCAAAAGAGTAGGGCGCGAAGTAGGCAAAATAGACGCTACTTTGCTTTAACTCGATCGAGAAAGAGAGTGCGCCATCATCAAGCTGGCTGGCTGAGCGAAACCACTGCTGACGATCATAAGAAGCGCAAACATGGTAATTCTCCCAACCTCCTGGGTAAGCTGAGTCTGCGCAATTGGTGATCTTGAGCTGATAGCTTTCACCGACGGTGCCTTGCAGGCAGAAGTAAAACCATTGATAAAAATCCGAAGCATTGTCTTTGCGAATAGCAAGCTGGATGTCTCGATCTTGAATATCGAGCACATCAATATTGCCACCGTCAAAATGCGCAGAGATATGGGCTGATTGCATAGCAGTAAAAAAAGTCAAAAAACCAAGTCGGTGGTAGTCTACCTCTAATTAACTCAATAAGTAGTGGATGTGACCGACTAATGATTCAAATTCTCTCTGTATTGAGCGATCGCGGCTCCAAGTACGCCGTTACCGGGTATCAGATTAGCCAGCCAGCCGAGATTAAAAGCGCGTTAACGACATTATGCCGTAAGAAAAAGTTCACTAAAGCCACGCACAATACCTGGGGCGTGATCTTTGCTGATGGTCAACGCCAAAAAAATGATGGTGGTGAGAGCGGCGCAGGCCTGGTGATTTTGAATATGCTTGAACAACATCAATTAGTTAATCACCTAGTTATTGTTAGCCGCTGGTATGGCGGAGTAAAACTCGGTGGTGATCGTTTTCGGCACGTTCAACAATGCGTCAGAGCTTATTTTCAAGCTTTAGATTCCTGAGCGTTTTTGTCGATACAAAACACATGGCATTTATTACCATCTAAGTCTCGCACATAAGCTCCGTAATATCCGGGTCGATAGTTTCTGGGGCCGGGCTGCCCTTCATCTTGACCGCCGTGTTGAATCGCTGTGGCGAAAAAATTATTAACCGCGGTGGTAGAGTTGGCCACAAACATGACTTGTGTGCCGTTGCCAAAAGAGGCTGCCTGTTGGTTATAAGGTTTTAAAATCCAAAAGCTTGGGGTTTGATTCGCCTGCCCGTAACCGATCTCTAATTCATTTTCAAACAAACGTTGTAGACCTATGGTCCTTAACACCGCGTCGTAGAATTGCCCAGACTTGATTAAGTCATTGCTTCCAAAACACACACCGCTCAACATTCGTTCGAATTCCCGATTTAGCCGTTGCTTTGATGATAAAGAATCTGGCGTTTGCCTCTCACAAAGCCGATTAAATTGATATTGGCAGTTTGAGCCAGGTCGATTGCCAATGATGTGCTCGCTGAAATACTAACCAGGGTATTTATTCCTGCCTGCGCACACTTACTGATTAATTCATGGCTTGCGCGACTGCTCATTAAAACGAAGCAGTCTGCGATTCTGGTTGAATCATCAACTAAGAGTGCGCCAATTAATTTGTCCAGCGCATTGTGGCGACCCACATCTTCGCGCAACAATATTAGCTCACCGTCTTGTTTGCTAAATAGTCCGGCCGCATGCACGGCGCCGGTTTGTTGTTGTAGCTTTTGATGTGATTCTAGTTTGTTAACCGCGTGCTTGATGATGCTATGTTGTGGAGAAGGTGTGGTGGTTAATGTCGGTGGCGTCGGTAACGCTTCTGCTAAATCACTAATGCCACAAATGCCACAGCCAGAGCGCCCGGCGATTTGGCGGCGTTTTTGGTCTAAGCGATCCAGCAAGAAGCTCGGGATTTGAATATTCAGAGTAATGCCTTGTTTGGCTTGCTTTGCCTCTATCTGCAATATGTCTGCCTGGCTGTCGACAATGCGTTCGGTCAAACTAAAACCCAAAGCAAAATCTTCTAAATCGATGGGGCTGGCCATCATCACCGCATGACTGCGCCCGTTATAGGTGATCGCGACGGCTACTTCTTCGGCAATCAGGTCCTGTTCTTGAGTGTGCAGCTGATCAGCATGGCAACTTGTGATCGGGCGCGACTGCACACCTGAAGCGATTGTCGTTTGCTCTTGCTTAGTGTGTTTTTGTTTAGATAGATCGACCATTCACTAACAGCTTCGCTTAGGCTAATTCTTCTTCGGCTTCTAAGCCAGCATACTCATTTTGTCGGTCGCTGAATTCTTCAAATTGTGACTGCCAATCTGAATTTTTATCCTCATTCATCACCTTGGCGACCTGCACGGCGGTCACTTTGTACTCAGGGCAATTGGTGGCCCAATCTGAATTGTCGGTTGTAATCACATTAGCACCGCTCTCAGGGTGATGAAAGGTAGTGTAAACCACACTGGGTTGTACACGTTCAGTCACTTTGGCAGTTAAATGAGTCTCGCCGGAGCGTGACTGAACTTTAATGCGGTCGCCGCTGACAATGCCGCGGTCATTGGCATCACTCGGATGGATTTCGAGCAAGTCTTGATTGTGCCAGACGTTATTTTCAGTGCGCCGAGTCTGTGCGCCCACATTGTATTGCGACAAGATACGCCCGGTCGTTAACAATAAAGGAAAGCGGCGTGTTACTTTTTCATCAGTCGGTATAAATTCGGTGAGTTTAAACAGGCCTTTGCCGCGCACAAACTTCTCGATGTGCATTACTGGTGTGCCATCGGGTGATTCATCGTTACACGGCCATTGGATCGAGCCTTCTTGATCCAAACGCGCATAAGTGACGTTGGTAAAAGTGGGCGTTAGGGCAGCGATCTCTTCCATGATTTCACTGGGATGTGAGTAATTCATCTCATAACCCATGGCATTGCATAAGCCCATGGTTACTTCCCAATCTTCTTTGCCGCTTAACGGCTCCATGACTTTTCTAACCGGTGAGATTCGTCGTTCGGCATTAGTGAATGTGCCGTTTTTCTCAAGGAACGACGCTCCGGGTAAGAATACCGTTGCGAATTTGGCGGTTTCATTTAAGAAGATATCCTGCACGATCAAGCATTCTAAACTGCGCAAAGCTTCTTCGACGTGCTTGGTATTCGGGTCAGATTGCGCAATGTCTTCGCCTTGCACGTACAAACCTTTGTAAATACCAGCACAAGCGGCATCGAGCATATTATTAATTCGAAAGCCTGGTTCACCATCTAGTACAGAGCCCCAGGCTTGTTCGAAAGTAGCGCGCACTGTGTCATCAGACACTGGGCGATAGCCAGGCAATTCATGCGGGAAGGAACCCATGTCGCATGAGCCTTGTACATTATTTTGTCCGCGCAAAGGGTTAACCCCAACACCGCGTTTACCAATATTGCCGGTTAACATGGCCAGATTAGCAATTCCCATCACCGTAGTAGAGCCCTGGCTATGCTCGGTCACGCCCAAGCCGTAGTAGATCGCCGCATTGCCGCCAGTGGCATACAATCTTGCGGCTTCAATCAGGTCTTGTGCAGGAATGCCAGTAATGCTCTCGTTGTATTCAGGTGAGTTTTTCTCATCTTTAATAAACTCCAGCCATTCATTGAAGGCGTCGGTTTCACATCGTTGCGCAACAAAATCGGCGTCATAAAGATTCTCTCTGACGATGACATGCGCCATAGTGTTAATAAAAGCAACATTCGTGCCGGGCATGAGTTTTAAATGATAGTCCGCCTGAATGTGCGGGCTTTTTACTAAGTCGATGCGACGCGGATCAACTACAATGAGTTTAGCCCCTTCGCGCAACCGCTTCTTAAGTCGTGAACCAAATACCGGATGAGCATCGGTTGGATTGGCGCCCATGACCATGGCGACATTGCAATCTTCAACCGAATCGAAATTTTGTGTGCCAGCCGATTCACCTAAGGTTTGTTTTAAACCATAGCCGGTTGGTGAATGACAAACGCGGGCGCAGGTATCGACATTGTTATTCTTAAAACCAGCGCGCACCATTTTTTGCACTAGCCAAACTTCTTCATTGGTGCAGCGCGAACTGGAAATGCCGCCGATGGCTTTACGACCATATTGTTCTTGTATGCCTTTGAGTTTGTCAGCGGCAAATTTGAAAGCTTCGTCCCAGCTAACCGTTTGCCACGGCTCATCAATCGAGTTTCGAATCATAGGCTCGGTCATGCGTTCTTTATGGGTTGCATAACCGATGGCAAAACGACCTTTAACACAAGAATGGCCACGATTGGCCTTGCCATCTTTATATGGCGTCATTCGCACCACTTTTTCGCCTTGCATTTCGGCTCTAAAGGCACAACCAACCCCGCAATATGCACAAGTGGTGATTTTCTCATGTTCGGGCTGGCCGGCTTCAATAATTGATTTCTCACTAAGTGTTGCGGTAGGGCAGGCCTGAATGCAGGCACCGCAACTAACGCATTCTGAATCAATAAATGCTTCGGACTGACCAGCGCTTACCTTTGAGGCAAAGCCACGATTTTCAATCGTTAGCGCGAAGGTGCCTTGAGTTTCTTCACAGGCACGCACGCAGCGCGAGCAGGTAATACATTTGCTGGGGTCAAAGGTGAAATAGGGGTTTGACTCATCTTTTACTTCATCAAGATGGTTTTCGCCCTCATAGCC
>CAYVYS010000055.1:0-12760 GCA_964455815.1 uncultured Gammaproteobacteria bacterium | reverse complement strand
GGCTCTTCTATTTCCTCGGCTGAGGGCTCTTCAATTTCCTGAGCTGACGGCTCTTCCTCTATATTGTCAAGTAAGCCTGGCTCGCCGATGAGCGAACTTGGGTCTATCACCAACTGATCGAGAGCGATCCCTGAACCAACAAAAGGTTGCTGGGATTCTTCTGCTTGCTCAGAACCTGTTAAAGGCTCTTTAGCTTCCTCGGCTGAGGGCTCTTCAACTTCCTCGGCTGAGGGCTCTTCAACTTCCTCGGCTGAGGGCTCTTCAATCTCGATAGATTCGCTGATTTCAATTGTCGGCTCTTCGATGTCGCTTGTAAGCTCTTCAATAATCAACGAAGGTTCTTCTATAAGCTCGGCCGAATCGGCGGTGGAATCTTTCAGAAAATGGCTAAGTGCCTGGTCATATCCATCCCATTCTTCGTCATTCCAGTGATAATAAGGAGCTACGTCACTGGCTTGGTCTATGCCAGTTCGTAAGGCCTTGCCGATATCTTTTAAAACTTCACTTTCTTCGCTGCTTAAAGGCAAGCCAGCATCATTACGGCTAATGCATAAGGTTTCAGCGCTTTGCAATGTCTTTGCGACCTTATCCAAACCTAGTGTTCGAGCGTTTCCGAGAAGCGTATGCAAGGCAATCGACAGCGGGTCGTCATCATTAAGCAGAATCGGATCACGTTGTAATTCCGCATTGAGCTTTTCGATATTATTAAATGCTTCTAAGGCAAACACCTCTCGCATTTCGGCGTGATTGATGATTGAAATCGAGGACGATTCTAGGTCGAGCTCAACTCCTTCTACGTAGTCAGCCCCTCCCTCATAGATATCCAAGTCCGATTCAGCGACTTCAACTGAGTCAGATCCCTGTTCTTGATCTTCAAAGTCATCGAGATCAACAACTACATCTTCAGCAAGTTCAATGACTGAATCTTCTTCAATCACAATTTCACTGCTGTATTCGATGATGTCAATGTCATCATCCATGGCGATGAATTCAGCTATCGCTGCTGCTTCTGTGAACTCTTCGCTAGACTCGTCGCTATCGGAAATAGTCTCGCTTTGCTCTATCTGCTCAGCTTCAGGCTCTTCAATATCATCGATAGATAGACCGTCAAAGTTAACTGAAAATTCCTGATCCTGATCAACAATGTTATGACTATCATCTTGTTTACCATCCGCAATTACAGCCTGGTCTTCAAGCGTCACATCATCTACTGGCTCTTCAGCGATTTCAACGCCAACATCAATCGCGGCAGCGTCAAGGGATTCGTCTGCTGCATCCACTGTAACTTCATCGCTGACATCTGCTTCGCTGAAAAATTGCTGTGCGTCTGCCAAGGCGTTGTCATCTACAACATTTTCTGCGACACCATCCAGGCTAATAGAATCGAACTCAATTTCAGTTTCTTCTAGCTCAATTTGAGTTTCTTCAGAAATATCGGCTTGTGATTCTTCTTCAACCTCAGGTGCATCTTCAACAAGTTCTGCTTCAGGCACCGGATCGGGTTCACTTTGTGGATTGTCCTGAAGACTTTCATTAACCTGTTCAGTCTTTTGGCCCCAAGCCGCAACGTCGATCAAATGCTGATTCACATATCGTTCTGAGACTTGTGATTCAAATTCATCCAGAGCTTCACGCGCAAAGTTCAGTATCTCAGGCGTGAGTGGTTTTTCGGTATCGAGCACATAGTTAAATAACGACTCGCTGAACCATGCGACCTCGCCTGCGTCATTTAAGCCAACCATGCGAGAGCTACCTTTGAGGGTATGAAAATCTCGTCTTAGCTCACGGATGGCGGTTCGATCATTTAAATCCGATTTGCATTTTTCATATTGCTCATTGGCGCGCTCTAAAACCTCGACACTCTCTTCGATAAATACTTCAAAAATTGATTCATCGACCTCTGGTGCGGCTTTTTGCTCAGCAGCATGCTGCTTGGCAATCTCGGTTGCATTGGCTTGTTCGCTTCCAGCTTTTTCAACATCTTGCGCGATTTCTTCGCCGAGTTCATCAACATCCATTTCATCATGAAAGCGTTGAGCGTCTTCATCTTCTGATTCAATTGATGACTTCTTATAAGCGAGCTCTTCATCACGTTCGGCTTCTTCAGCGGTTTCTTCTGTGCCGTATAGCGTAATAATTTGCTCGGCAATACTTGCCATGTTGTTTTGCAAGGTCGCAGTAATGTTGTCGGTCAAAAACGCCGGTTCCTGGGAAATCACATCAACTAGGCGATCTTGCTCTTTGACCAGCAACTCGACCTCTTGCAACTTGGTCTTTTTCGCCAGGATAGTGAGATCTCGCAAACTTGATTTCAACTTGGTGAACAAGTCAAAATCAGATTGGTTTCCAAGCCAAGTGAACAAAGAGTCAGAGGCTCCATCGATTAACTCCTCGACATCGGCGCGCGAGACGGTTTTACCGATTGCAACTTCGAGGTCGGTGATAGAACGATCGAGCAACACATCCATGCCCCCACTATCGCTCTGCAAGCCTTTAACATAGGCTTCCATCGTGCCGACCGATATTGCCAGCGCCTCAATTAGCTCTGGCTTAGGGTCTGCCTCGCCAGCTTCGAGCGCTATAAATTGTTCCTCAGCCATCTTTAGCAACAGACCAACTTTTTGCTCACCTAAAACCTGCAGCGCACCTCGTACCTGACGGATTTTCCCGTCGATACCAGTCAGTTCTTGAGTCTGGCTAGGGTCATTTGCAAAAGCTTCAAGCCGTTGCTCGATTTCTTTTAAATTCTCTTCAACCTCGTTGCCGACCACGTCGAGTAGTGCTTGACGTTCACCACCAGTTAGGTGGGTTCCGTCCATATCATCAGTAAGCTCTTCCTGATTATTCAGCGCTTGTAACGCACGTAGCTTGAGCTGACCATTTTGCAACCAATGCTGATCCACTTCGTGCGGATTATTAATACTATTCTCGACAAACATCAGCGCAGAGGCCAGATGAAAACCTGTGTCATCATCGGATTTAACAAGGCCACGACGCATATTCTGCACCGTTTGAGCGGCTTCATTTACGACCTCTCCAACCACGCCCACATCGGCAGCGGACAGTTTTTCTTTAGCTTCTTCGAGCGGTTCTAATATATCCAGTAACTGTCTGTTCTCGCGTTCCTCGCTTTCAAAATAGCCAGTAACAAGTTGACGTACTAGCACTAGCGGTACTTCATCACCTAACTTTACTTGCTCCAGAGCACTTTCTACCGCCAGCAAATTACTAGCATCTTGAATCTTAAGTGCGGGGAAATACTCTTGTAATTTAAACGCGTCAACAATGTCGTCCATGCGTTCGGTGCGCTTTTCACCAACCCCGGTATAGAACAGCATCAATTTGATTAGCTCTTCACCAGGGTCTCTTACCAGGCCAGACTCACCTTGTAGTTCTAAGTCACGAAAACGATCATCAAGCTTGCGGAATATACGCCCATGAACAGAGGTATTGCTTGGGTCGTTATGTTTAACATAGTCGCAATAAGCGGAGGCGACCCACCACAAACGAGCAACCGAACCAAAGGTGCTCATTTGCAACATTTTATCGATTACTAGCGCGATTTTATCGAGGGCACCTTGATCTTTATCTCGCAACCATTGCAACATGAAGTTCTGGAAATAAACGCGTAAGGCTTTAGCGCGCTTAATATAAACAGTGTCTTTTAGAGCTTTATCTGCATTGACCTCTGGAAAGACGTCAATCATTGGTGAGAACAAACTGGAGATCTCGACGCTTTCGAGGCCTCGAGTTGAACGAATTTGATTGATCAGCTCGACCACATCAATCGGATTCTCAGGCAAGCCACTCTCAATTCTCTCAAAAGTTTTGCGCAGCGCGCTAAACGAGCCTTCGAGCAATGTCACGAACTTAGGTTGGCGAATACTGCTGTCCTTACCGGCAAAATCTTCGACCAAACGCTCACTCTCCATTAATAAGGAAGAAAGCGATTTGAGTTCTAACATTTGCAATGAACCCACCACCTGATGCAGGTGATTGCTCAGGCTGTAAAGCTGCGACTTGTCTTGCGACGAGACGAATTGCTTTAATTCGCCCTCGGCACTGCCAAGGGTTTGCTCAACCTCGCGATGGACCCATTGAAAGGTTTCTAAATCAATGTTCGAGTAAATAGACATAACACGTTTCGATATTTAGCTAAAATGCACTAGCGTCACTTCAAGGTCGGTAAAACAACCTAACTTGCTGGCAATTTGAATCGAGATACCGATGTTTCTAATTCTTTTGCTAACTCTAAGAGTTTGGCGATCGAGTTTGCCGACTCCTGAGCTTTTCGAGACGTGTCTGTGGATGAATCACTCACCTCAACTACCTGCTCTGATACTTTGGTTACAGTTTCAGCTTGTTGAGTTGAACCTGAAGAAATCGTTTGTACCAATTCGGATAAGCCTTGCGATACACGCTCGATTTCTGCCAGCGCTCGACCTGCTGAGTCAGCAACCTTGGTACCGCTAACCACCTCTTGTGTTGCTTTTTCCATCGACAATACGGCGTCATTAGTATCGTTCTGAATGGTGGTTACCAATTCGGCAATTTTCTTGGTTGCTTCGGTCGATCGTTCCGCCAGACTCTGTACCTCATCCGATACTACCGCGAATCCGCGGCCTGCTTCACCAGCCATCGAGGCCTGGATCGCAGCATTAAGAGACAAGATATTCGTTTGTTCAGCAATGTCGTCAATCAACGCTACGATGTCTCCAATGCGTTGTGAAGATTCGCCAAGTCGCTTAATCCGCTTAGATGTGTCCTGGATTTGTTCACGCATGTTTTCCATGCCATCAATGGTGTCTCGCACCGCCTGCGCGCCTTGCTCAGCAGCTTGAATCGATTCCGTCGCCATTTCAGCTGAACTATTTGCTTGGTCCGACATTTGGCGCATATCCTGAGCAACACGTTGCATCATAATCGCTGCCTTGGATATTTCATCCGCCTGGCTCATGTTCGACTGCGAAACAGCCTGTGCGTTCGACACTGCCAATTCAGATTCATTCGCCACCTCCAGTGAGGCGCGGTTAATCTGTGATACCAACTCGCGCATTTCGATTACCGCGAAGTTGACGGAGTCGGCAATCGCGCCGGTAATTTGGTCTGTTACCTCGGCTTCAACCGTTAAGTCACCATCTGCCAGTGAACTCATTTCATCAAGCAGTTTGAGAATAGCCTCTTGTTGATCAGCGAGCGTTTCTTCCAGACCGGAATCCTGAACCACTAGGTCGCGACTTTGAGCGCGTGAGTAACGCCATAAACCAAAAGCCGCCAAAGCGCCAAGAATAAGTGGCAAAAAGGTTGCCAAGCGTTCCATTAACCCAACTAGAGAGCTTTGATTTGAAGCGTTTTGGATGCCTTCGGCTAAACGCACGCCTTGTTCTCGCATTTGTCGTAATGATGAACGTGCTTCAGTTACGGCGCTGGCACCGTCGCCAATTTCTAATACTCGTGACTCTAGCTCTGAGTACTGAGTGCGTAATGGGTCGGCGGCTGTGCCGACCACAGCAGCGGAGTTACTAACAATACGATTGAGTGTTTCTTGTAGACGCACCATTAAGCCATTTTGCGCGTCGGCCAGCTGCGATAGGTTGGTATTAGTATTGAAGTAACCGTTAACCGAAGTACCTAAACGGCTTAAAATACCATTTAAATTGGATGCTTCGGAAGTTAAGAACAAGTACTTGTCTTTTGAATTGCTGGTGTTTTTATTGCGGCCTTCTTTGGCAACTGCTTCCACAAAAGCGACCGAGTCAGTCACCGTTTTTGATAGCACAGTGTTTAGATTATTCACCCGTGTCTTGGCTTGCTCTACGTCCTGGCGATTAGCCAAGAATTGATCTGACGCGGCTTTGTAACCTGCCCACAATTCCTGAACTGACTGGTTATGCACTTCATTGCCAAACAATGTATTGGCAATTCCGCGATTCAGACCATCCCCTCGAGTGAGGTTATTGATCGCTTGCTCTGCTTCATTAATAGAGCGCGCCACAGGATCAAAACGGCCGGCTCTGGTCATCGCTTGGCCGGCAGTCAGGCTGGCCAAATTGACACGTGAAACCGCTTCTACCGCTAAGTCAGCTCGCTGCTCTTGAACGCCAACCGACGGACTAAGCAATAGCGCTGAGGCCAATGCTAGTAAAAATGCCAGAATCGTAAAACCTAACCAAAAACCTTCACCACTTCCTTTCGATTTAGCTGTTGCTATTGGCTCATCAACCGTGTCGTCGAGATCATCACCATCAAAATCGGGCAATGCTTCATCTTCGTACAACTGGTCTAGATCTTCGCCAATCTCATCAATCAGATTGTCATCAAGATCAAGCAAATCATCATTATTAAAATCTTTTGGATCACTCATGTTTCCACCTACCTAGTCTTCCCGCTCTTATCGTCCCGGCGGTCTTTTTAAAAACAAATTGTTAATATAATTAATCGCCCCCTCAACAATTGTGGTCTCCACAATTTTCAGGCGAAACAACCAATATCGTTTACTACTGAACTTCACGAAATTGCTCAGAATTCAATAAAGTCGTCACATCTAATTGATACCAATCCTGCTCATCAGATTGATGGCCTTGCGTGACATAAGTCCCGAGACCGTCAAGATCGTCGAGCTTGGCTTCAAGGTCGCTCAACACTGGTTCACCATCAAAATAACGAAAACCAATGACTCGAGTAACTAATAATGCGGATTGCTTATTTTTATCATCTAAGAGCAACAAATGCCCTTTTTGAGCCGAAGTCGGTCTACCGTAGCCAGCGAACAGGCTTAAATCTGTAACCGAATACAACACCCCTTTAGAATTTATCAAACCACGCATCCAGGCTTTGGTTTGTGGTACCACCATCAAACCATCACAAACTGCAATCTCTTTGACATCTAATGCGTCGCAGTAAAAATTAATACCATTGACCACAAAGGCAATATTTTTTACACCAGCCGATTGCGTTGAATAAACCAGCCCCTGGGCGGCGAGATCCAATGCATCTTGGCGAAGCGTAGTTAAAATATCGAATGCGGGATTGGCCGTCATGACTATGCTCCAAGAAGATCGCGCAACTTAGTCAGCAACAGCTTAGGGTTAGCTGGTTTGACCAGATAGTCGATCGCGCCCTGGCGTTCCGCCCATACCTTGTCGGTTTGCTGAGATTTGGAACTCAACATAATCACCGGAATCTCAGCGGTTTCTACTTCACGTGATATTGCTCGCGTGGCCTGAAAGCCATTCATTTCAGGCATTACCACATCCATTAAAATGCAATCGGGCTTGAGTTTTTTTGCAGCATCAATGCCATCCCGACCCGAGGCAGCATAAGCAACTTTATAACCGCCATGATCGAGAATGTTTTTGACATAGAGAAAATCAGTCTTGGAATCATCGATGACTAATATACTTTTTCCGGACATCTTTAAATTTCTATCAATTGTTAGTGAAAATATTAGCTTTATTTTTCAGCTCATACGTAGCGCTGAATTGCCTCTAGCAGCTCACTTTTAGTGAACGGCTTATTGATGTGCTGCTCAGAGCCCGCCACACGACCTCGAGCGCGGTCAAAAAGACTGTCTTTTGAAGACAGCATGATGACCGGAGTATGGCGAAAGTAACTATTGTTCTTAATCAGCTTGCATGTTTGATAGCCATCAAGCCGCGGCATCATAATGTCAACAAATATAATGTCGGGACGGGTATCGGTGATCACCGACATTGCTTCAAAGCCATTAGTCGCAGTAAATACCTCATAACCCTCTTTTTTAAGAATGGTTTCAGCCGTTAGGCGAATGGTGTTACTGTCATCAATCACCATAACCTTGGTGACGGATTTGTTTTCGTTGTTTAAGTTATCTGCCATTTACAATCGCAAAAATAATCGTTCATCATTTGTTCGGACGCACTTAATATTTGTGGCTTTGCGCTTAGTACCCCTGTATTAAGCCTCGTTGAGTTTTGCTAAGCTTGCGACATTAGCTTGTGTGCTTGCTTGGGTCCTAACGCTAACCAGTGCCGAGTAGTACGGCTTGGATTTTTTTACGAAGATTGATCCCACCCAAAGCATTCAACCGCGTCATCGCCGAATAGTTAGACAAGCGTATGCCTATCTGGTGTCGGTTTTGGCTTACTTTTAAGCAAGTTTGCCAACTAACGAGGTTAAATTATTGTTATTAATATTATTTAGACTGTCAAACATACATCATCCCCGGATTTTTGTTAAATAAAAAATCACATTTATTAGGCAGAATGACCTATTTTCCGACTTAAATGCATCACAATATGACCTCCTTTTCAGAAATTTACATAAATGCCCGGATTTGGAGCCTCTTTTGGGACTCTGATTCATGAGCTGGCAGGTTTATATGGTTCGATGCGCTGACCAATCTTTGTATACTGGTATCACCAAAGATGTGGATCGACGGATCCATGAACATAACCACGAAGATGCTAAAGCATCAAAGTACACCCGCGCGCGGCGCCCGGTACAATTGGTGTTTCAGGAGTCACATGAAAACCAAAGCATGGCCTTAAAGCGTGAATTACAATTAAAATCTCTAACGCGCTCACAGAAACTCGCTTTGATTGAACAACAGATGGAATGAGTAAACGAAAGCTGTCTAAACAGCAGTCTCGACAAGCAGCCGAGAATCAAGCTCAACGCCAACAAGCGGTCAGGACTGCTAAACGTAATCTTAGCCGCCAACTTCAATCGGGGGCGCTCAGCAGCCCTCAATCGGGGCTGGTTATTTGTCGTTACAGCAAGGAATTTGAAGTGCAGGCTCTCGAGGGAGACGATAAGGGCAAAGTTCATCGTTGTGTAACTCGCACTAATCTCGGTTCAATTGTCGCCGGAGATATCGTGACCTGGCGTGCCGGAAATAAGCTAAGCGGTGTGATCGAAAGTCGTTCCAATCGGCGCAGCATACTCGAACGCCAAGACAACTTTGGTCGACTAAAAGCGGTCGCTGCGAATATTGATCAAATGCTGATTGTTATCGCAGCTGAACCATCACCACAAGGCATGCTCATCGATCGTTATCTGGTAGCTGCTGAGCTTATGCAAATTGATGCTGCGTTGGTGCTGAATAAGATTGATCTGGTAAATGCAAGCAATTGCGAGCCACTGGACACGCTTTTAGGTCGCTACCAGAATCTGGGGTATAGCACCGCAAAAATTTTGAGCTCACGCCATCAACGTGCCCAACTGGATGAACTAAGCCCGCTTATTGAGAACAACACCAGCATTGTTGTAGGCCAATCTGGAGTGGGTAAATCTTCTCTGATCAATGCATTGCTGCCCGAGGCAAATTTGCCCGTAGGGAGTTTATCTCGAAATACTGGTGAAGGTATGCACACCACAACTCAAGCTCGATTATTTCATTTACCATCGGGCGGCCGACTAATAGACTCGCCGGGCATTAGAGATTTCGGTTTATGGCATATCAATGCTGAGCAATTACCCTTCGGCTATATCGAAATTGCCGAAACCGCTGCCCTTTGCAAGTTTCGAAATTGCCAACACCTAAAGGAACCGGGCTGCGCGGTCAGGCAAGGCATAGAAAGTGGCGAGATATCAATCGAGCGCTTGAACAGTTTTTTGGAAACTCGTAACGCGATACTCGAACAACAGGCACAAACGTCGGCGCGCTAAAGCTGCTAAGACAAAGCAAAGTGATAGTCACCGCTGAGCAAACTCACTGCGCCTTGTATCGCTTGTTGATCATCTGCTTGCTGTTCGAGCGCCTGCGTCACCCACTGAAAATAGACGCTGCGATTGACTCTTGCCCATAGCTCATAGCGAATACGCACATACGGCAAGAGCTGATTCTTATACTGTCTGAGCGCCACAGGATGTTGCTCATTGATAATCACTTGCTCATGAGTATTCGTCGTGACCAGCCAAGAATTCTCAACGAGCCCGGCCTGTTGAATCACATACGGTACATCATCAACTTTAATCTTGAGTTTTTCTTGCGGAGTTACTAGAAAATACTGCTCTGCTTCGCACCATAAAATTGACGCAAACAACTGCACCAATTGATCACGAACGATTCGATCACCCTGGTGGTACCAGAATCCATTGCTATCGATATGTATATCAATTTCACCAATACTGGCGGGCTTCCATAGATGAACCGGAGGTGTGGATTGAGCCTCTATTTGACTAACAATTTCATCGAGTTTAGACACTTATTGAACCTCACTAATTTGATTGGCAACAAACTGACTCAAAGTATCCAGAAAATCTCGCCCAAACTTCTCAAGCTTGACTCGACCAACACCATTTATTTGCAGCATCGCCTGTTCGTCTGTTGGGCGATGGCGAACCATCTCAGCTAAAGTAGCATCATGAAATACATGAAATGGCGGCACACCTAATTGATCAGCGAGACTTTTTCGGCGCTCCCTAAGCGCCTCCCACAACTCTTGATCGGCTTCATCTATTTGAATTGATTTCAAACGACTGCTTGATCTGTTAGGAGTATTCTGCATAACTGATTGGCGCAAAAACAACTGAATTTCACCGCGCAGGATTTCTCTAGCCGCATCCGTCAGTTGAATTGCTCCATACTGTTGATCATTAACCCAAAGGTAGCCTTGGACTAAAAGCTGGCGGATGATTGATCGCCAGTCTTTATCGCTTAACTCTTCACCTATGCCAAAGGTTGAAAGTGATTGATGCCCAAATTGTCTAACCTTGGCAGTGTCTTTACCTCGCAGCACATCAATGACATGACCCGACCCGAAGCGCTGCCCGGTTCGATAAATATTCGAGAGTAATTTTTGTGCCGCCTCAGTTGCGTCCCAGGTTTTGGGCGGATTCAGACAAACATCACAATTGCCGCAGACTTGCTCTCGCGTTTCACCAAAGTATCGCAACAAGCTGCGGCGACGACAGGTGTTTGTCTCACACCAGGCTAATATGGAATCTAATTTACTTCGCTCTATTCGCTTGAATTCATCGGATGCCTGCGACTCATTGACGCGATTAGAAAGACGTACCACATCTTGCAGACCATAGACCATCCAGGCCACGCTAGCTTGCCCATCGCGACCGGCGCGACCGGTTTCCTGATAATACGCTTCAATACTCTTGGGCAAATCCAAATGAGCGACAAAACGGACATCAGGCTTATCGATGCCCATGCCAAAGGCAATGGTGGCAACTACAATTAGGCCTTCTTCGCGTAGAAATCGATGCTGATTCTTTTCTCTTGTTTGAGCATCGAGCCCGGCATGGTAGGCCAAGGCATTAAAGCCTCGTTCATTTAACCATGCTGCGATTCCGTCAACGCGATTACGGGTCATGCAATAGACAATACCCGCCTGGTGTTTGTGATCTTGCAAAAATTGTAGTAACTGCGCTTTGGCTTCGCCTTTTTCTCTGACTACATAGCGAATATTTGGGCGATCGAAGCTACTGACAAAAACCTTAGGTTGGTATAAGGCCAGACGCTGAATAATTTCTTTTTGCGTGCGCTGATCAGCCGTGGCCGTTAGCGCCACGCGAGGCACATTTGCAAAGGCCTGTTGCAGCACATGTAAGCCTAAATAATCAGCACGAAAATCATGCCCCCACTGAGAAACACAATGAGCCTCATCGATTGCTATCAAGCTTATTTCAACAGCGCGCAGTCGATCCAAAGTGGAATCCTGCAATAAGCGTTCGGGCGCAATGTATAAAAGATCCAGCTCGCCTTCGACTATCTGGCGTATCACCAGCGACTGCTGCTCACGACTCAGACTCGAATTCAGAAATGCAGCTCGCACACCCAGTTGCGCCAACGAGCTCACTTGATCTTGCATTAATGCTATCAGCGGCGAAACGACAATCGCCAGACCATCTCTAACTAAAGCTGGTAGTTGAT
Source organism: uncultured Gammaproteobacteria bacterium (assembly GCA_964455815.1). Taxonomy (GTDB): domain Bacteria; phylum Pseudomonadota; class Gammaproteobacteria; order Arenicellales; family Arenicellaceae; genus Arenicella. The sequence continues at coordinate 894 of CAYVYS010000055.1, read as the reverse complement.
AACAAAGGGATTTACCTCCGCCAGTGGGCATCAGCACGAGTGCGTCCTGACCATTCAGCAAGCATTCGATGACCTCCTGTTGTTGTCCTCGAAAAGATGAGTAACCAAAGGTTTGGTGCAAAATTTGTGTGGCTCGGTTTATCATTAGAATTCCTTTTTAATGATTTATGCGCGGGCGTTCATGGCAACTGAGTATGACGCTGCATGCCAATTCAATCAAGTTATTCGGCTATTATTATGTCTCGCTGGCGACCTCCACAGGCAAAATCAACACCTATCATTAGCCCAGCCGGCTACGCTAATTTAGAGCAGGAACTAAAAGACCTGTGGGCCAAACGACGCACCGTTAATGATGCTCTAGCCGCCGCCGCTGCCGAAGGAGACCGCAGTGAAAACGCCGAGTATATTTATCGCAAAAAAGAGCAAGCCGGGATAGATCGCCGTATCCGATATCTGCAAAAACGCCTGCCAGATCTCAAAGTAGTTGACCATGTTGGAAATCGAGAGCAAATATTTTTTGGTGCGCGAATCAAGCTCTTAAAAAACGAACAAGACGAGGCAAGTTATCGGATCATGGGGCCTGATGAGACCAATACTCAGGCTGGTGATATTAGTATCGACTCCCCATTAGCCAAATCGCTGTTAACAAAGCGGGTCGATGACGAAGTCAGCATCCGTATCGCAGAGGAAGTTGTCGAATATCGGATTTTAGGGATAAGTTACGACTAAATCGCTGAAATAAACAACTCACGAAGATTAACTTTGAATTAACCCACGTTAATTTATACTTGTCGTTTGTAAGACAGCTGATATATTGTCTTTGCGTTGAGCAGTCAACGTATGTTGTTTTTCATTTGAAAACCAAACTAAATATACCCCACCCCTACACTATTT
>CAYVYS010000054.1:0-13423 GCA_964455815.1 uncultured Gammaproteobacteria bacterium | reverse complement strand
GGGGTTAGCTCTATTTTTTGCCGGAGCCGGTTTTAATGTTGTAAGAAAGTTGTTATCGAACTTCGTTTTACCTAAACCAGGCGAAGGCCCTAGCGAGAGAGAGCAGCGCGAAGGCTTTTACGATTTCAGGTTTATCGGGAAAACGGAGAAGGGTGAAACAATCACTACTAAAGTTTACGGGGATATGGACCCTGGTTATGGTTCAACGGCAAAAATAATCGGCCAAGCCGCTTATTGCCTTGCTTTCGAAGTGCAGCCAGAGGTCGGAGGCGGGTTTTGGACGCCTGCAAGTATCATGGGCGATGTACTTATTGATCGTCTCACCTCTCACTCAGGGCTCACATTTGAAGTATTAGAAGAGTCAATATAATAGGGCGCCCATATATCATTACAGAACCTCCTCTCGCTCAGAGACTCTACGCGATACTTAGGCAATTATCTAAGACTAATAGGCTGAACAGGCTGAGCGATTCGTAGCGATAAATTTGGCGCACTTAGAGTTTACAACCGCAAATTATATTTATGGGTGTTGCGTTTTAATGAGTTGATAGGATTGAATAGGCTTGTAAAAAATAATTTTTATATCTCTAGCTTAAAACTAGAATGATTTTGATTTAGAGTGAGTATAGGCAAGGGCATATAGAACGGCTTCTTTTTGTGATAGGTGCCAGCCGTTAACGTTGAGCGCATTTCCGCTTGCGAAGTCCTGAGCAATTTCTTGCTGAATTCTCTTTTTTAGTTCTATTGGGTTTTCCTCGCTTGCAGAGGCCTTAAAATGCTGGCTGAACACTGATTCGGTATTGTTGGCGTGAAATGGTATTTCGCTTTGTTTGATAATTTGTTCCGCCAGTATGCTGGTGTATTCTTGTTCAGCTAGCTCTTCTAACACAGTGAATAAGCCTAAGCGTTCTGCACCATCTTTTCGACTGCAAGAGGCTAGCAGGCTCAAGCCTATCGCAGCAAAAAACGTTCTTCTGGTAATAGCTGGGTTCATCACTATAGCGATTTTAAATGTTTGGCTAATCGTAGAGCTAGAGCAACGATGGTAAATGTTGGGTTCGCATAGCTCGATGTTGCGAAAACGGAGCTACCAGCAATATAAAGGTTGTCGACCCCATGTACTTTGCAATCTTTATCGACCACACCATCACTGGGGTTTGCAGACATTCTGGTTGTGCCCATGTGGTGCGAGCCGAAGCCTACTTTGGTTTTATGCTCGCCAGATTGATAGCTGGTGTTAACACGGCCAATTCTATTCATGCCTACTTCTAAACCGACTAGCTCGGCCAGCGTGCTGAGAGTGTGGTCGGTGAGTTCGTTCATTGAAAATGAGAGTGCTATTTGCTGATTCCCAAATACGTCTTTTTCATCGGCTAGATAGCATTTGTTTTCAGGCAATGGCGGCATTTCAGTTCTCACATAGGCCCTGAAAGTTTTGTAATTCTCCTTAGCTGATTTGAGTTGTTTAAATAAATTCGCCGCAGTGACAAATTCTTCGGTATCCAGCCGGCGAGGTTTGTAGTGCCTCAATTCGATTGAGGCATTTAACAACTTGTGCTCTTTTTGAAAGCTAGGCGTTGGCATCAAGGTTGGTAGCTGCATGGTAGGCTGAAACAATAAAAAGTTTCTTGTTGGAGCATCTTCCATATCAAGTGCCATCGCCCATGGGGCATCGTATTCTGGGTGCTCCATAAAATATTTGCCTACATTGCCAGCTGCATTGCCGATTCCTTTTTTATGCACATTATTGCTGTTGAGCAATAGTTTTGCGTTTTCAACGCCGCCGGTGGCCAGAATAAATTGCTTGGCCGTTACCGTGGCTTTTTTGGACTTGTCATTGAGCGAAGCAATTTCGACCGAGCTTACCTGCTGGCCATTCTCTGAGAGATTGATGTTGGTTACGTTAGCATCGAAAATAATTGAAATATTCTCTGGTTTTTTTAAGCCCGCGCGAAAGGTCTGGTGAAATCGGGTCGGCGGGCTCATGTGGTAGTTTCTTACATAGAATCGTTCATTATTAATGAATCTATTCTCTGGGATACTTAAGTCGTCTGCTAAATTGAATGGCTTTATCTCTAATAAAGCGGATACCATTTCGTAATAAGGGACGATATCTTGCATCGAGATCGGCCAGCCGCTATTGGGAATCCAATCTCGCTCTATAAAATCATGCGCATCAAAGGGGCGACAATATCCAGCCCAATGCCCAGTGCTACCGCCAAACATGCGTATCCGGCTACTCGGTAAGTAATGATCTAGCTGTTTGCCATTGGCGGTGGTTTTACCATGATAAAGCTCCTGGCTCTCACTGGTTATTCCAGCAACGCCGCCTTCTAACACCACAACTCGTTTATCTGTGCGAATAAACTGTAGAGCCAGAGTTATGCCTGCTGCACCTGAGCCTACAATACAAATGTCGGCGTCTAGCAGCTTGTCTAATGCAGGAGCATCGAGCTCTGGAAAGTTGTAATACATTAGCTGGTATTAAATGGCGTGGCGAAAAAAGGTGGCTTTTTAAGTTTTGATTTGATTATAAAGGATCAAAATTTTTTGTGGTTTTTTATCGCGCGCTCGCTTTGGCTCGCTGGGGCTCAGGGCTGTTTTTTATCAGGCGCGCGCTTTGGCTCGCTGAGGCTCAGGGCTGTTGCCACTTTGGTAGCTGCTTAGTTCTGCCGGTATGAGAATAGCTTATGGTGTTGGTGCGTGGGTCGTAGTACACAATGTTATTCAATTCTCTATCCAGGCTAAACGGAATTGCAAAAGCTTGTACATCTTTCGGTAGTTGGCTTAATTCAACACTCTTGGCTGAGTCGCCAGTGTCACCCAAATAAATACTGGTGACCTGCTTGAATTGGTTGATATGCCATAATTGTAAGAACTCGCCTGCTTGTAATTCAACGTTTTGTGCCTGCTTAATAGCCTCCATAAAGAGTGGCACATCTTTATGCACTACCAGTACATAATCGTCTTTTTGTTTAATGGTTTTACCATAGAGAAACACAACTAATGCAATGCATACGCCAATACTAGCTGGCACCTTAAGGTGTTTGTTATTGATTAAGCTCAGAAGCTTATCAATGGTGAGCATGATAAACACCAGCCAACAAAACTGCGCAATCACGGTATGCGAATCAAGTAATACGCCGCGGTAGATATGGTATTTAAAGCTAATGTAGTAGGTTGCCAATGACGCAAGCGATGCGCCGAGAAATGCCAGGCTATGTTTTAGGTAAGAGCGGTCTTTTCTAAAAACAAACTGGGAAAAAATAATCGCTGCAATAATGGCTAGCCCAGTTTTATAACTCGCATCAGGGTAGAGTTCCATCAAGAATATGTGCTTGATAAGGGCGTCAAACAGCGCAACCCGCACGCTTGAATCCAAAATGTTATCGAATTGCACCATGCCTGATGCCGCACTCGCGGTATACAGAAACGCCAGCACCACCATCAAGGCTAAGACGATTGTTTTTCGACCCGAGGCGTGCAACAAGATGAGTGCTAGCGATAAGGGAAGTAGCTGCGGGGTGTATGGGCCGGACCAAGCAAGTATTACGATGAGCAGCCCATAGACTAAAAATTGCCAATGATTGAATGGCACAGGTCTGACCGTGATTGCCATCAGCAACACTGTCGAGGTAAACAGAATCGAGGTGATTGTCAGATACATCAATGGGCCAGAAAAACTACCGAGGCAAAAGACAATTGGTGCCACTAACAAAATGATTCGCGACTTAAATAGCCCTGAGTAGGTGAAGGTGCAAAAGGCGATACAGGCAAGTGCTAAGCCAATCCAGAGGTACATGGCTGGCTGCCATGAAAATGGAAACAAGCTGGAGAAATGAGCAACGACTTCGGTTAAAAACACGTAGTAGCCGCGATAGTAAAAATACGATTCCGGGTTTAATGGATGAGCCGCGCCCGAGAGCACATCCGACATCTCCATGGCATCTTCAATAAGAATACCTGGCTCGGCAATAAGCGGGAACCGTAGAATTAGAATGACGGCAATAAAAAGTAGTGCACTCAAAGGAATGAGAAGCTTATTGCGCTCACGGCTGGCTAAGGCGCTGGCTTCAAACGCCTGGTAGTCTTTCGCTCTGGTTGATAAGAGTGACCAAATAAAGTTGCTAAAAAACACCCAGTAAATCAGCAACCATATAAGCGCGATATAAAACAGTTTGGCCAGCAATAAATCGTTTGATTGCGCGAGCGAGCCTTCATTGATCGGGAACCTGAGTGCTAACGGGTCTTTACTGTTAGCAAAGGTCAGCGCGCCATTTTGAACGGCTGGCTCTACATCTGACTGTGGCGCGGCCGACTCTATTTTTCTCAATGGCCATTCATAGGCAAACAAATCAAAGAGGAAAAACCTAGAGCGAATCCCTACCTGGTGAACTTTCCAATCCGATGCTGAGCCTTCGATTCGGATTACTGCTCTATCGACATCAACATGGTTGGGGATAGGGATATAAATAACTTCTTTTTGGCCAGTGCTTTCAATTCTTCCGCGTTTAAGAAGCCCAGGGTTGTCATTGCCAACAAAAAAGACGGATACGTTCTCGGATGCATTTGCTTGTCGTTCAAGCGTCAACTTCATCATGGTGCGTTGCAGATCTAGGTTTAAGAACCACAACGCGATGGCAATACCCAGAAAAAGTCCAACCAGCTTGTAGCCTTTGATTAAAACTTGTTTATTCATAAAATCAGCTTAGCGTTTGGGCGGGCACCAGTTCGTTAACGAGGCTTGCTTGGAACGACAATTATTAGCTTGATAATTAGCTTTCAGTGCAACGAAATCGAAATCTTTGGAAGTGGGCGCAATTATGCCGAATTGGCCGTGTTAACTCCATTCTTAATCTGTGAATCTGCTGAGCAACTTGGGCGTATTCTTGATCGGCAAATTATTGGCCAGGATGCTGAAAATGCAATTTGGCATCACAAGCTTTTGAGGTCACAGAATCTGTTAGCTCAAGTTTGCCTATGGTTTGCCATTTGGCGGATGATTTTCGGCTGCCATGGTCTGCCGCGACGTCAATTTGATAGACGATTTTTTGGTCCTGGTAAAGACTGGTATCTAGCTCATCGCGAAAATCGTCTTTATCAACCCGTTCTGGATTAGCTGGGCGAAAACGAATCCATTTAGGTGCGATGACAGCTTCAGATTCAGCGGGCTGATAAGCCGCGATATGCGTAATACTTCGATAAGTCACATCGGCTTTGCCGCGACTATTAGTTTCTTTAATCACATGGCGATCAGCGGATTCTAAATCTTTTCTCAACCTTAGTGCGGTGCTGATGTCAGTTAGATTGGGTATGCGACCTAGTGGTGGGTTGTTATCCAGTTTTAGGTCCAGTACATGTTTGTTGACTACGCCGCCTAAAGAATTCGCTGTGAATATATTCAAGCTTGCTTGCTGGCCTAGATCATTTGGCAATAGTTTGATTGCCAGACCAAATGCGCGTTTGTTTTTCTGTTTTACGCCGCTTAGGGCTACCGATGCGCGAGCAATGATCGGGCTGGCTGAACCTTGCTGGAACAAGCCGGTGAATTGACTGGGTTTATCAATAATCCAGTCGCCGGAGAAACATATGCCGTTTGCTTGCAGCAGTTTCTGACCGCCGGGGAAGTCAATTAAATCCTGGCTGCTGCGAAGCGTTCTTAAAGCGGCTTTTCGAAGCTGGTTTTGCTCGCTTTTACCGGGTTTTCCAAACGTTTTTTTGCTGACTTTATAGGTAGGGCGTGCTTGATAAGGTAGCGCAAAAACCGCCGATTTGAGCTCATCAAATCGCTTGTTTGAGTTCACTGATTTGTCGGCGGCGACTACTACTTCGATAGCGAAGAGTGAGAGTGTAATTAAAGATAAAACGTTAACAATACTCCCTAAGTGATAGAAATTCATGCGGGCTGTAGTCTTATTAGCTTGTAACTTCTATTAAGACCCAGCCCATGCTGAAAAGCTCCCGTAAGGTATGGTTTTTAAAGAACTACTTGCTTGGTCGAGCAATCACCATCTCAATTTCAACTAACATGCCTGGCCCGCCGGCGAGGCCGGCGATTTGTATGGCTGATCTTGCTGGCAAGTTAGGTTGTTCTTGTGTGCCAAAGAATTTGGTATAGGCACGCATCATGCCTGCGAAATCCATTTTGCCATCCATTGCTGGGTCGCCGACAAGAAACACAGTCATTTTAACGACATCGCTAAAATCAACGCCCAATTCTTCAAAGGAGGCCTCGAACTTTTTCAATACATTAAGCACCTGAGTTTCGGTATCGCCAAAATAAGCACGGCTGCCTTTTTCTTCATCAGGGTTGGCTGGGCCGGGTACCTGGCCGCTATGGAATATCAAATCGGTTTGTGCTGTCACTTCTACCGCTCGGGCGATAGGAAAAGGATTGTCATTGGCGAGTTTGTGACGTGTCACTTCGGCTTGAGATGCAGCCGTAACAGCTGATAAAAACATCAATAAAAAAATTCTCATTTTGGTGCTCCGTTTTTTAGCGGTCTATACAATCGGTATCGGTTAATGGCGCAGTATGCCTCAATTAACTTAGGAACCTCTGATTTAATCGATTTTGCCTGTGACGGTGTTCATGCGCCTTTCAATCAAGGCAGTCGCGATGGAAATTTGCTTGTTCCAAATAAATGAGTGGCAACACAGAGAGGGAGGCGCAAAAGCTCGCCCCGTAAGGGTTTGGCTCAATATGCCGACACTCCGCGTTGCGATGCTTGACCGAAGAATAACTGCGGCGCAACGCACCGGCGCCTTGGTTGTCAACATGTTGACAATCAAACACAGGCTAAACTCGATTAAACCTGAGGTTCCTTAGAGAAAGTGTGTTGTGCTAATTGCGGATTAGTTAACGTCATAATCCGAGCCGTTGATCATCATTTAAGCGATTTTGACAGTAATGACTGGCCGAGTCAGGCTCGACACCCTGCCGTCGGCTTGTTACAAGATTCGGTCGCTTTACACATATATGGTGACACGCATTTGACCACCTTAACGCAATATGGTGTTAGCCAACAACGTGATAGCGCCTGGTCGTTTTGTACACCGGCGATTGCGGTTGGCTGGCAGCGCTGGTGGTTACCCGATTCAGTATCGATGCCTCATCGCAATGGTCGATCGCATGGTTTAACCAATGCCGGAGTGTATCGAGATACTTTTGGTAACCTCGTTTATATGCACGCGGTTGGTAACCCAGAACAATCAAGCGCTAGTACCCCGTGTCTGTGTGCTCACCAAAAGGGTAGTGACTTTGGCTATCTGGTTTTCGATCAACAGCGTGAGACTGTCGATATTCATGCCTGTCGTTTGCTGATTGATGTTGATAGCAATGAAGAAAATCAGCAATTTCAGGGTTGGCCAGTCAAATTAGATGCTCGCTCCTCCAAGCTGGTTTAGTGATAGCGTTGATCCTAAGAGTCTATTAGATAGTGAATTACGCAGCGTCTTAATGCGAGTTGCAAATGCAATATATTGTTTATATATGATGCGTTTGTTGCTTTGTGATACAATTGCCATTGACAAGGTGAAACTGTATGAAAAACGAAGTTAGTTATTTATGTTACATACTAAAGCAGACGAAAACCGGGTTCTAATTAAGGCGTTCAACAATAGTTGCAAGGCGCTGGGTTTGTCACGCGATGAGGCTAGCTCTGTGATTGGTGTAGATCGCGCTACGCTCTCGCGTAATAAGGATAAGGGTTTTGATCCGGCCTCGAAAACAGGGGAGTTGTGTCTGCAAACTATTCGAGTCTACCGTTCACTGTATGCCATCGCTGGTGGCGACTTAGAATTTATGCGCCATTGGTTGCGCTCTGAGAATCGCGCTTTTGCATCTAGCCCGGCGGATATGTTGCAAAGCATCACAGGCTTGGTTCAAGTCAATCTCTATTTGGACGCAATGCGAGCGAAAGTTTAACGCTGCATTGGCATGCACTCCGATCTCTTTAACGACAAAACCAAGCTCGCGCATTACAAAAATAATGTTTGGCGTGTGGTTGAATCACAAGCCTTCGCAGCAACATCTCAATTAGTCGATGATGCTGACGAGCAATTGTTACTCGAATCACTGCTTGATGAAAATAAACCAGCGTATCGGCAGGGTACTGAGAAGCTGCACTATTTGCTGAAAACGGCGTTTCGTTACCCGCCATTAAAATGGGGCTCGCGCTTTGGCAACAGGCAGATGCCAAGTTATTTTTATGCCAGTGAAGAGCTACAAACGGCATTATGTGAATCCGCATATTATCGCTTTGTTTTTCTGGATGACATGCTGGAGGCATATGATCAGCCGATTCGCTCAGAGCATTCGGCGTTCAGAGTTTTGCTTGAAAGCAATAGTGTCTTAGATTTGACGCTCAGCGCCTATCGAAGACTGCAAACTGAATTACAAAGCCCAAATCGTTACGCCACCAGTCAGGCGCTGGGAGATTGGGTTTTAGAGCGAGCCGATGTCGATATGATTTGTTTTTATTCGGCACGCGAACCGCAAGGCAGGAATGTGGCGGTATTAAACCCGAAATCGATTCGTTCTCGCCAACCCAATCAGCTACATGCCTGGCATTGTCTGACTAAAGCTAACACGGTGAGTTTTAGCTCGAGAGAGTCACAGATTAACTTTATTTTTGAGCGCGCTCGTTTCTGTGATGCCAAAGGTCAACTTTATAGAGCTAAACCGTGAGTTAGACACATTGTTTAACCACATTTGTCCTGAAAATTGGTTTGATATCATAAATTTGCCGAAATTTTTCAATTGCAATGAAACTTTTGCCAATACAATGACAACTCAATGAGTAAGCTTCACGATAATTGAATATGTTTCGATTCATTCGATCCAAAGGCCTTTGAGGGGAGGCGAGATTTTGCTGAATAAATTTCTACCATTAATTGCACTTTTTTACTTGGCTCCAGCCCTGTTTACTCAGGCGCAGGCTCAAGATTCGCGCTTGATCGTTGGGCAAGCAACCGTGCCAGCATTTACTGTTGCAAATGCCACCACGCCGACACCGTTTACCAGAATTACCTTTCCATCGCCTTTTGCCACCGGCACAGTACCTAATGTGTTTCCGATGACACCAGAGTTTGGTGTTGGTGCTGATGACGACCCGTGCACGATCAGAATCCAAAACGTTGATAATTTAGGCTTTGATGTTACTTGTCTTGAGCCGCGAAACGAAGATCGCAACAGCCCGGGCTTCGCTTTCGATTATATTGCGATTGAAAATGGCGACGTGTCTGTGCCATTGGCTGATGGTAGTGGTAACGTTTTATTTGAATCACGCTGTGCGTTTGTTGACGAGCAAGTTTTTGGGCCTACTTGCGCTAACTGCACGCTCGGCCCCGGGCAGTCTCAAGGGTTCCAAAGCATTGATTTTGTAAATACGTTTACTGGTACTCCGGCACTACTTACGCAAATTCAAACAGTAAACAACACGCTGACGCCCAGCCCCACAACGCCGGTTGGTGAGCCAGAGTTTATTAATTCAGCTGTTCAAACTGGGTCGCTCGATAGCACCGGTTTTAATGTCACCAATGATCGCCTGGAGGCAGGTAATGGTTTGTTCACCGGTGGCGAAGATATTTGCTATCTCGCGGTTGAAACCGACGGTTGTCAGGAGTTGAATTTTAGTACCCTTAACGGGCCATCATCCGTGTTCTTTAATGCGGTATCTGGTGGCAATGTTGATGGCCATGACAATGGCGCAACCTCAGGTGAAGGCGCTGACTTCGCTGCCGGTTGTTTTTCTTCAACACCGGTTGCAGTCGCCTCACAAACTTCAAGGCGAGGTAATAATGGTGGCCTGTTGCGCCGAGCTGATATTAATGCGGATGAGATCATTCTTACGGTCGACGAAGATCGAGTGAGTAATACGGAGCGTTCGCACATCGATGAGTTTGTCGCGGCCTTGGCATTTAGCAGCACTTTCACCACACCCGTTACTTTGAGTCATGTTCGCTTTGATCAGCTTGATCGAAACCTATCGCTTGCTTGGCAAACCAGCTCTGAGACCTTTCATCTTGGCTTTCATGTTTGGGGCGAAACTAGTCAGGGTTGGCAACAATTAAATCAACGTTTGATTCCTGCGGCTGGTGGCAACACGGCTGAGGCGCGAGATTATCAAACCCGAATTCGCCTAAACCGACAACAGGCTAATACTGTCAGTCGATTTGGTTTGTCGGCGATCGATAATAGCGGTCATGAAGAATTCTACGGCCCGTTTGAAGCGGGCGTAGACTATGGTGATCAAGACACCACCGAAGCAATCGATTGGCAAGCTACTCGCGCTGAATTTGAAGCACGCATGCGCGCCAAGGGTTATGTAGAGCGCGGTGGGCGTTGGATTCGAGCCGATGCTCGGCGTCAGGCGCGGTTAGCGGCCAGAGAGCTTGGTTTAGATCGACTTGTACTCAATCTAAGTTTTGCTGAAACGGGCATTCATCGAGTGGCGGTATCGACCATCTTAGATGAAGCTCCGCGCTGGAATCGCCAGCCATGGTCGCGGCTCGCAGTGACGCTCAATGGCGAGGCGGTAGCGCGTTATGTTGAGTCAGACGATGATCTTGTTAGCGCAGACGACGAGCTTTACTTTTTTGTCAGAGAACCCAATGGCCGAGATAAAGTTTATTTAAGAGACTATCAATACCAAATTCAGCTAGACCCGACACGCGTGGTTGATGCCGGACAGTTCAACGGCCAGTTAGCCGATGATGCTGATCTACTGAGTGCCTCGGGCGCGATCAGTACTATAGTGACTACTGATCGTGCTTTCTCGCAATCTATTAAAAATGATGACCCCTGGTATGACGCTCGATTATTGTCTTTTGGGGCCCCAGCCAGAGCAGACTTCCCACTTAATTTTTCGCAAGCGATTTTGACTGATCAAGCCGCCTCGATGCGAATCGAATTATTCGGTGGAATTGATTTGCCCGGCGATGACGACGACCACCATGCACAAATTCTGGTTAACGGCACACTCGTTGGCGATGCGCGTTTTGATGGTTTGAATCTCTACCAAAATGTGATTGAGATTCCGGCAAATTTACTCACCGGCGCCGGTGATGAAGTCAGTGTGGTGGTGCCAGGCGATACCGGTTTATTGGCAGATTTAATCCTCGTCGATGAAATTCAAGTGTCGGCATTAACTGATGTAAGCGCTTTAAGCACGCCAAGCTTTGCTGCCCAGGCAAATGAAGACTATCGCGTGCTTGCCGATCAGCAGAGTATTCTATTTGCTTATACTGAAAGCGGGGCGCTTACTCGAATCGAATTCACAGCATTGGGCGAACAGCAAATTGGTTTTACCGGTTTGCCGATTTCATCGACGACCGGCTTGTTTTATCAAGCTTCTAATCGAGCTGATTTACCAACGGCAACGTCAATCGAAGCGCATCGGAATGCGGTGCTACACACCAACAATGCGGACTATTGGATCGTAGCGCATCCGCAGTTTATCAATGCTGATTTAGAGCGCTTTGCCCAACTGAAACGCGAGCAAGGTTTCACGGTTTCAATTGTAGATTGGTTAGAGGTGGTCGCTAGCTATGGTTTTACTAACTCAACGCCACAAGCTTTAGATCGCTTCTTATCTTTAGCGCATACTCATCACGCTTTTGACTATGCCTTGATTGTGGGCGGGCACACATATGATTATCGCGGCGTGATTGATAGCGAAGTCGTGAACTTTATCCCGACGCACTATACGCCGGTTAGCATTTTTGAATTTTCACCAAGTGACAACCAGTTTGCGGATTTAGATGGCGACAATAAACCTGAATTTGCTTTGGGGCGCTGGCCGGTAAGAACCACGCAAGATTTAAGTTATGTCATTGCCAAAACTGAAAAATGGCATCAAAATCGAAGTGATTCGGTCTACCAAGACGCCCTGTTGATTGCACAACAACAAGATAATCGTGGGCTAGAATTTGATGATCAAATACGCGCGTATGTGCGAAGTTATTTAGCGGCTGATCAGCAAATCGATCAGATCGATGAAGTGTATATGCAAGACATCATTGACCAGGGTTTGCCAATAAGCACTGCACAAGCACAGATCGTCGACTCAATTAACGCTGGAGCAGAATTTATTTCTTTTGCTGGGCATGGCAGTGATGCCGCCTGGAGTTTTGATAGCGTGGTTGATACTGCCGTGGTCAAGGCGTTAGAAAATGACGCGACTCCAGCAATGGTCATGCCGCTGGCATGTTACACCACTAACTATGAATCACTGACAGTGAATACTCTGGCGCATCAATGGTTGTTTGCCGGTGAGCAAGGTGCCGCCGCGATTCATGGTGCTGCGGTGTTAGGGCAATATCGAGAGAATGCCGTTTTTGCTGAGCGATATATGCGACAAGCACCTGAGGCCGCGACGGTAGGCGAGGCAATCCGAGCCGCCAAATTAACAATGTCTTCACGCAATGAGATGTTGAATAACTGGGCGTTGTTGGGCGACCCAGCTTTGCCATTACGCTAGCTTGTTTAGTAGTAAGTAGAAGTTTTTTGAGGTAGTGCCTAAAAAGCGCTAGCAGGGAAGGCCGGGTAAGTTCGCTTACTCGGCTTTTCTTTTTTGACTCGCCTGAGCTTCAGTCTTGCCTGATTCAGATTCTGATATCTGTTTTTCTTTTATCTCGGTATTTTTCAATCTAGCTTGTTCCAATTTAGCTTCGTTTAGTTCGGCAACTTCGCGTAATTTATTCATAACCCTGGGCAGTTCCTTTTTAAAAGTAGCGCCGGCCACTGCGTAGATCAGCCAGCGCAAACGACCTTTGAACTCAACTTCGTGTACGAAGATGGTGTTACCAGTTTCACTGGTCTCAAAATAACGATGTAAATCAATTGATTGCCAAAGCGGTGTGGCCAGCCGTTCAGTGAACGCTTCGCCAGGTATTACTTCGGTGAGTACAAACCGGCTCTTAGGTGCACCTTTGGCTTTAACCTCACCACGAGCGCCTGTTTCAAATACATGCCCCTCATCAAGTTTTGAATAGATGACTAATTCATCGTACTGCTGCCAGTTGTCAACATCCTCCCAGAGCTGCCAAATGGTTTCGCGGCTTGCCGAGGTTTCGACTTTTAGCCGCAGTTTGTAGTTGGTGACTTGCTCGACATCGTCGATGGATGCCGTTTCAGCAAAGGCACAGTTTGCTAGAGCTAGCAGTGAAAAACAAAAAAATGAATACAGTGTCTGTGCGTAAACTCTGTCGCGATCATGAGTCATAATAGCGCGCCTTATTGAATTTTGAATCGAATAGAGAGGTAGATTTATAAACTAAGGCTCCGAAATTTGCGCTCAGTGCATTATTATAATTTGGTGCCGATCTTCTTGATTTTACCATTTCAGTTTGAACTGCGGAACCTTCGGTACTTTCGGTAATCTCAGACAGGATAAGCTGAGCGCCCAGTGTTTTTTGGTAA
>CAYVYS010000053.1:0-13601 GCA_964455815.1 uncultured Gammaproteobacteria bacterium | reverse complement strand
GGGGCCGCAGGCGCTGGGGCTTTTTATTAGGCGCGTGCCTTAGTACGCTGGAGCCGTGGGCGCTGGGGCTTTTTACCAGGCGCGTGTCTTAGCACGCTGAGGCCGTGGGCGCTGGGGCTTTTTACCTGGCGGCGTGTCTTGGCTCGCTGGGGCCGCGGGTGGTTGGTCTCAGGTGGCTTCTACGATCATGGCGATGCCTTGGCCTCCGCCTATGCAGAGTGTGACCAGGCCGTATTTGCCTTTGATTCTGTGCAGCTCATAAATGAGCTTAGTCATTAGGATTGCACCGCTGGCTCCGATCGGATGGCCGAGGGCAATGGCTCCTCCATTGGGATTGGTTTTGTCGTTCGGTAACTCTAGCTCTTTGGCTACCGATAGCGCTTGCGCCGCGAAGGCTTCATTCGATTCAATAACATCCATATCAGCTATGCTCAACCCCGCTCGTTCTAAAGCAAGCTTGCAGGCGCCAACAGGGCCGATACCCATGATTTCATTCGGAACGCCGCAGCGTCCATAAGAGACCACTCGTGCCATCGGGGTTAAATTCTGTGCTTCAAGCTGCTGCTCATTGGCAAGCACCACCATCGCGGCGCCATCATTAATCCCCGAGGCATTGCCCGCCGTTACGGTACCGTCTTTCTTAAATGCGGCTCGCAGGCCGGCTAGCCCCTCTATTGTGCTTTGCGCTCTCGGGTGCTCGTCCACCGAAAACTCGTGTGTGCTTTTACGCGTCTTTATCTCGAACGGAACAATCTGCTCGGCAAAGTAACCTTGCTCGATAGCGATGCTGGCTCGCTGCTGGCTTTGTAACGCAAACTCATCTTGCTGCTGACGATTGATCTTGTATTTTTGCGATAGATTTTCGGCGGTGATTCCCATATGCCCCACTCCAAATGGGTCTGTGAGCGAGCCTGTTAGTTCATCCTGAATAGTGCCATCACCCATGGCTTGCCCCCAGCGATTGGTCGTCAGCAAGTGTCCGGCACTACTCATACATTCAACGCCACCAGCTACAGCAATCCCTACCTCGCCTAGTTGAATTTGCTGACTGGCAAAGGTGATTGCCTCCAGGCCAGAACCACATAAGCGATTTAATGTCAGGCTTTGGGTATGCGTTGGCAGACCGCCATCTAAAGCGACACGCCTCGCCATATAGGCATCTTTAATGTCAGTGCGGATCACATGTCCAACCACATTGGAACCTATTGTTTGCCGTTCCACACCGCTACGCTCAACCGCAGCATTGGTAATAAATGCACCGAGTTCGGCTGGAGCTACGCCTTTTAATGTGCCGCCAAAACTACCTATCGCGGTTCGAGCCGCACTAACTATAAAAACTTTATTCACTGTTTTACCTGTTTTCGTCAGTAATTTGCTGTTTACTGGGTCTGATATTAACAAACCCGCTTTCTCGCAGGTAGATTAACAAATCTGAGTATTGACTGCGCATGAATCGGCCTATGTTATCTTGCAAACATGAAGATCAACCCTGTTTTTTTGACTGCTCTTTGCTTGCTCATTCTGCTGGGCAGCGCAGGCCTTTGGTTGCTCGCCTCTAGTACTCAATCACAAATCGGCGCCAAACAGGAGGACTCAGTCGCAGTTGACACCAAAATTGAGCAAAACCTCCTTGAAGCACCCCGCAGGCCACAAGCTGAGAATTCGACCTCCAGGCTTGATGATAAGGTCTTGGTAACTTCAGGAATTAAAGAAAACATTGAGAGTTTGATCATCAAGCGCCAATTTACGGCCGCAGCACAGGCAATTGAAACCGCCTATTCGAGGCTCTCAGCACAAGAAATAAATGAGCTTAAAAATTTCGGTATCGAAGCAGCATACGAGCTTAACAAGGATGATCATAGCGGCCGGCTGCGCGCACTAAATGCGCTTGATGTCGTTTTCGATGACCTGCGGATTTGGCGCGGTGTTGCACAATCGGGTTCGCAACTTGAGGAATGGAACACTGTGGTTAATGCGCAGCTTTCCCTATTGGAGCAACAAAGTGACAGCATTGATATCGAGCAAACACTGCGTGAACTAGTGTTGAGCACTAATCAACTCAGAGCACAATTAGCTTCTCAGGATGATGAGCTTAGTATCAATAGTCTTTATCAGCGAATCTTACAGATCGCGCCACATGCCAGTCGCTTCCAGCTAGAACTCGCCTTCTCGCATTTGCGACTGAGGGAAACAAAGCTGGCACGCAATCTCCTCGAGCCATTAGTGTTTGATCCAGAGGTCGGCGGTGCGGCACAGACAGCGCTATCTTCAATCAATGACCAAACGGCGGTGGCGCAAACTCCGCGCATTAAAACTAAAGCCCCAAGCAGAGGGATTGTAGTGCCCCTGCAAGCCTCTGGCACTTCATTTCTGGTTGATGCGCAAATAGAGCGGCGCCAAACACGCTTGCTCCTGGATACTGGCGCATCGATTACGGCACTCTCACGCGATTTAGTTAGCCAGCTCAATCTGCAGCCACTCAATCGTCAAATTCGCCTCAATACTGCTAATGGATCTACCACTGCAAACTTGTATCGAGTTAGGCGCTTACGCCTAGGGAATCTCGAATTACGAGATTTAGTTATTGCCGATATAGATTTAGGTGGTGCGAGCCGGTTTCAGGGCTTGCTCGGCACAGATGCACTCAATCAACTCAGACAAGATTACGATTATGTGATCGATAACCGACAAAAGGCACTGATCTTCCGGCGCCGATAATCGCTCAAACTTCTCACTTAAAACTCATCTAAAAGAAGCTGATCTTGCATCAACCACAACTCATCGAACTCAAGCTGAGCCAGCGCCAACTCTTTATCGCTGACTTGAATAGGCTTATTTGTGGGCATCATAAAATACATACCGGCTAACATAAGACCAGCCATGAACGGTGCGACAAGTTGCCAGCGCCGAGAGCTTCTTGTCTTTAAAGTCACCGGCTCTTGAAACTCAGCTTTGGCTAGAATTCGGGCTTCTAACTCCCGAGTATCTGATTTTTGCACCGATTTGAGTTGGCTCAATTGCTGATCGAGATCGGTTTCCGTTTTCAACATTCTCGCTTACCTCACAAATTTAAAGTTTGTTTTACTATCATTATTCTCAGATAGCGAATGCGTCATTGATTTTGCCAAATTTTTCTTGGCTCGCACTAGCAGGGATTCAACAGCCTTCACGCTTACTCCCATAATCTTAGCAACCTCCTTTTGAGGAAGATCGCAAAAACTCACCAAATTGATTGCATCTCTTTGATTCATCGACAGTTCGCTGATTGCTGCTAGTAATTGACGTTGATGCTGCTCAAATTCCTGCACTTGTTCTAGGCGTTGTTGCTCGCTTTCAAATTGACTAGAACTCGCAGTAAAACTGATCAAATTCAACACGCGCTTATTCAACGAAGACTGTCTTCGCAATAGATCACGGCAAGCATTGAGCACCACAGTGTAAAGCCAGGTTAATAACTGACTTTTTTCTTCATTCCATCGACCAGGCTTTTGCCAAAAAGAGAGCATGACGGATTGCACAATATCTTCCGCATCCTGCTTGTTCCCCAGACTCCTATAAGCCAATAAATATAAGGTCTTAGTGTGACGCCGAACAATTTCAGCAAAAGCCTGGTGGCTGCCCTGACGAACCAAGGCAGCCAAATCAGCATCAGTTTTGTTGGACCACATTAGCTAAGAATTGTCAGCGTCTTGTATTTGTTCACGATGCTCACGCCACTGCTTTCGACGATCACGAACGCGTTCACGCATTTCTTTGTGGGCTTTGCGGCGCTCTTGCTTAGTTATAAAACCATCACCATTTGCATCAAGCTTAGTGAAGCGTTTCTCGGCATGGCTTAAATACTCGTTTAAATCGATTTGGCCATCTTTATTGGTATCCATCTGCTCTAGGCGCTCTTTCATGTGCTTGCGAATCATATGCCGAGGAGCTGGAGGTGTTGCATCGTCAACACTTTCATTCTGAGCCACTACCAAACATGAGAGCGAGCCAAGCGTAATAGCGGTACTCAAAGTTATTACTAAAGTCAGTTTTTGTTTCATTACATCACCTTACTTTTGTTTAACAATACTAGTGATACGAAAACGGTTGCACAATCCTTCGCCTAATGTGAATTTTATTTCAGTCACCAGAATCTTATTAGCTATACTCACAAAGATAATTATAAACACCAGCTAGCTATGCCAATCTCGATTAATCCATCTTTACAGGTCAATGACTTTCAACAAATTTTAGCGCAAAAAGGTCGCGTAAGAATTCCGAATTTTCTTGATGACGAATCTGCTGAACTCGTAAGGAGTACGCTAGCAGAGAATACTGCATGGGGGCTAGTTTATTCTGATGATCATGGGCGCCCTATCACGCATAGCGCCGTGGATTTGGAAAAAATGCAGCCGCAAGAAATGCAAGCGATCATGCGCAAGCTTTATGAAACAGGAAGCACCAGCTATCAATATATTTATTTGGTCTACCCGATAATTGATGCGATTCAACAAGGCATAGTCACGGAGAAGTCTGTGTTGTATGAGATCGCTACTTTTTTTAATAGTACGGCGTTTATCAAGTTTGCGCGTGATCTAACCCAAAGCGACAAACTAGTGAAATTTGACCCGCAAGCCACTTGTTTCGCCCGAGGACATTTTTTAAATCTTCACGATGATATGGGTGATGGCAGAGAGACACCAGGAAGCAGCATTCGGCGCTATGCTGCGGTATTAAGTTTTACCAAAAATTGGTCCGTAAATTGGGGCGGCCAACTAAACTTTTTTGATAACACGGGGAGCAGTGTGTCTGAAAGCTGGTTCCCGATGTTTAATAATTTGACGATATTTGAAGTGCCTGCTTTGCATAGTGTCGGGCACGTAAATCCACTCGCTCAGTCTATGCGCTATTCCATCACCGGCTGGCTTCGAGAAGACCCACAAGTGACAAGACCTGATTTAGATAGTTAAAGAGACAACTTGAATGTTACCCAGGGATATCCTTGAAAATTTTTCAGGGCAGCAAGCAAAGCACCAGGCTATCGAGCAGCTAAGGCGTTTTGTCGACACTCAAAAATTAAATGCCGAGGCTTATCACCAAACCTCGGTACTAGAGGAACAATTCGGAAGCTGGCAGCGTGCCGGACAAGCGCATCTAGCCTGCATTCAGCTGATGCCCAACAATCCACTCGCTCTGTTATACGCAGGGTTTTGGTTGCAAACTAGAGGTGAGGTAAACGCAGCAACATGTTTGTATTCTTTATGCCAGGATTTGGATCCGAACTATCTAGCAATTGATGAAAAAACCAGCGCTGAACCAAGAACCATTGAACGATCAAAAATGGCTAACGAGTCTTTACGCAAGGAATTGAGCAAGCTACACCGAAAGCATACTAGTGGAGAAAATTGTTCTCTCATTCAAAACGCTGAATGGATGAGAACGCATGATAAAGAGCTCTCCAATCCAGAGAATTATAACCCATCTTTGTTTTATATCCCCGGCTTAGCAAAACAATCATTCTACCCTTCGCATGAATTTGCATGGGCGAACCAATTAGTCAAAGAATTACCCAAGATTAAAAAGGAGTTGCGTGATTATCTACAACAATCTTCGCGAAGTGAATTGCGACCTTATTTGCAAAGCCACCATGGAAGTTTTAGCGAAATGCCAGAACTGCTGGACTCAGATAACTGGTCAGCCATCGATTTATTTAGAGCTGGTTCAAAAAACGAGGCGATTGCGGCTGATTTCGCCCAAACCTACGCCACAATCGAGGGCCTGCCTTGCTACGAATTATATGGTCAGCCTTTCGAAGTGTTCTTTTCGATACTCAGAGCCGGTCAGAAAATTGCTGCGCATTATGGTCAGTCTAACCACAGCCTAACAGTTCACCTCCCCATTGATATTCCTAACGATTGCTGTTTAATAGTTGATGGCGATAAACAATCTTGGGTAGAGAACGAACTATTGATTTTCGACGACAATTACTTACATAGCGCTGAAAATAATTCCAAACAAGATCGCATCGTTCTGATCTTTTCCATCTGGCATCCAAATCTAAACGAAGAAGAACAAAACGCCATCAAGACTGCTTTTAATCAACGGCAAACATGGTTAGAGCAACGATGGGAGACTGCTTTGCTCACCTTCAAAGAGTTATTAGACAGCTAATTCATCGGCCAATAGAGAATCGTACTTGCGCCATTTATTTATTGAAGCAATTGTAAACTTTTGATCATCGCTAGATGAGTCTGGCTCGCTAATTGACTTGAGATATTCATCCTTCCATCTTAGGCCACAAAATTCGAATACTTGTTTACCATAGTACTCAGGTTTTTCAAAAAAAGATTCGTAATCGATATTAATAATCTGATTGGTATTGAGTTGATTCCAATGTGACATCAAACGCTCTGAGCATTCATGAAAATCTAAGGCATCGGCGATGTTACAAGCATAGGAATACCTATTGGAAAAAGCCGTTTGATAAAGTGAGATAGCGCAATCTTTCGGATTACGATGCAGTTGAATAATTCGCCCCTGTGGAAACATTTTTAAAATAAAACCAACATGCTGAAAATTGCTAGCTAAGCTGTTGGTATACATACCATTCACTCTACAGGTATAGCGCCCGATACAAGCACCAGCTAGATGGCTCCATTGCTCCTGAGTTAGATCTTTTGGCAACGGAATATTTGCCATCGAATTCTGTCGCCAATATTCATTGATGACCAAATTTACCGCTTCCTGCTCACCTCCTCGCTGAATCGATTTATCCTGTACCAAAAGTTGTTCAATAAGACTGCTTCCAGATCGAGGCACGCCGACGATGAATATTGGAGTACCTTCTACCGCGGTTGGCTTTGCACCTGGTAAATCGAACAAGGCTCTTGGAAATTGCTCTATGATGCTGTTTACTTCACGCTCATAAGTCTGCTTGCTGTACCTTGCTTTTCTTCTGTCTAAGTCAGCGGCAGCTCGTTGATTTGCTTCTTTGAGAGCGGAAGTGGCCGACTCTATTTCACCCAAACGCGCACAACAACGAGCAAAGGCCTTTTCTGCTAGTTCGAGTTGATAGCTCGAGCTAAAGGCTTGTTTTTCGATTAAGTCGCTTAGCTGATTTTTATGTTCCTCCAATCGAAAATCATCACAAAATTCCACTAAAGCACTCCAAGCTTGCCCATTAGCTGGGCTTAACTTTAGTGAGGCTTCACAAGATTCCTGCGCGCTGTTCGAGTCATGCTGTGCTCGAGAAAGCCTCGAACTTAAAAAATGCCAATCAGCGACAAACTTATTGTCTTGAGATTCATCCTTACACTGCTCTAAGGCATGTCGAGCTCTTTGCAGCTCTCCACCTAATACTAACAAGTCAGCAAATCGCAGGTAATCATTTGCCTTTGGAGTACTGAGCTTTAAGTATTCCTCAAAATTAGCTATCGCCAACCTATAGTCTCTATTATGAGCGGCAGCCAAAGATAACTCGCCTGCTAAAAAAGCCTCGCTCGGCAACTCTGTTCTCAGGCGATGTAGTAGTTGAACCGATTCTGCCCAGCGGTTCTGCAAACCCAACGCTTGCGACATGATTAACTGATCATCAACAGTGAGCTGTTTTAGACGATCCAATAAGCCTAAGGCTCCTTGAGCCTCACCTAATTTAACTAATAGCCGCGCGATCTCTGTACAAAAAAATGGATCATCACCACATAGACCGGTCGCTCTTTGTAGTTCCGTTAGTGATTCTTTTTGATAACCACCTAGAAAAAGACAATGTGCGTATTGGTAGGCAAAGTCAACGGCCGAAGGCCTTAGTTCTCGGCCTTTTTCGTATTGCTTAAAGGCTTTTTCTATATCGCCTATTTGAAGACAACAATTACCCAAGCCCATAATTGCGTCAATCTGATCAGATTGCTCAGCGAGTACGCTCTCGAAAGTCGCTATCGCGCCATTGAAGTCACTCTGGTTTGCTAAAGATTGCGCTAGCTCTAATTGTTGTTTGAAATTATTTTCCGCCATATCTATCTCAAGCTTAAATTCTGGGCTTCCAATCGCCAAGCCAATAAGTATTTCGACTCTTCAGAGCCAACAAAAAATTCAGAAAAAACACCAGTAATGATACCCACTTTGGCAAGTTGATTATTAAAGTCTTGCATCATAGAACGGCTTTGCGATGCCGCTATCATTTGCAGGAGGCGCTCTTTTTCTGCTTGTGTATTATTAATAAGGCTATCGACTTGTTTGAGTAACGATTCACTAGTCGATTTTTCTTTCCCAAGTATGTATCCAATCGCGTCGAAAATTTGTCCTGCAATGGCTTTGGTTCCGATCGATTTATCCACAAATCTTTGACCTGCTGCTTCCAATGCGATACGTGCTTTCTCACTACGTTTCCGATCAGTTGGCTTGTTGCTCAAAAATTCTCTTAATAAATGTAACAAGCCATGCTCTTCAATCAATTGGTGTTCTTGTACTTTGCGCTTAGTCGATCTAAAGAGGTCACCTTCTTGATGGTGCACTAACAAGCTTATTTTTCCTTCCGGCGCTAATTTCGAAACTAAAATTTCTGGTAGTAATTCAAGACCTGCGTACTCGATTCCAAACTGACTACAGATTAAATCGTAACCACTTAAGCTCTCGGGCAAATCTAAGATGTCGGTTCGATCAATGAAGCGAAGGTTATTTTTGTTCGCTGATGTTTGATGCAGAGACGCCGATAATTCAGATTTATCGATTGCATCGATGATTAAATCAGGTCTCGCTGTAGCAATCGCAAAACTCACTGCGCCATTCCCACAGGCCATATCTAGCACTTTCGCACCTTCTGGTAATATCGCAGCTTGTTGTTGCCAATACGAATCAAGAGCTTCCCTGTCTTCAGAAGCTTTACTCGCAATACAGCTATGCTTATGACCACCTGACCAGTACATTGACCAAACTTCAGCGTCATCAAGTCTATTCTTTGAATTTGTCAAATCACTAGTTGATTAGTTAAATGGGTAAGACATCGAACGGTGCCGTCAAGCGATGCTGATTTTGTTCAGAAGTAAATGGCACAGTACCGTGCCAAAAATAGGAGGGAAACAATACCACCATTCCTGGCGTCGGCTTTATCATTTTTTCAATATCATCATTTTCTTTCAGCAACATCGAGCTTTGCCCAAACTGTATAAACCCTTGTGAATTCGAAGCAACCAAATCGGGAAGTGAGATATATGAAGAGGAACTTATCCAGCCTTGGGGATGCACATGATTGACATGGTAGCCTTGATCAAAAAGGCGAACTGACCAGGAACCAGAAAACCTGAACTTGTCAGACAATCGCGATAGAAACGGATGACCCTCTTCAAATTTAAAGCTAGCCAAATATTGATCCACTATTTCCCGACAACACTCTCTTAATTGTTGCACTTCCACAATGTCTCTTTGAAATAGCTTTGGCGCGGTTTGAGAACCATTTTTCAGTGTCTGCTCTAGTGGCTCGTAATGCGTCACGTGCAAGCCTAGTAGCTCTTTTTCAAGAGATACCAGAAAGTCAGAGAGCGAATCAAAACCCTTCGGGGTAGCCATCTCAAAGGTTCGCAAAAATTCTTCATAACGAACCAGCCAATGGTAGCGATCATCAGCAGTTTGCCGCCATAATACTGCTTGTAGAGCCCAAGCCAGCTGAGTGTCTTGTTTTGCATCCTTTAAATGATCAAGGTTTTGCTGTGCTAAATCATATTGTTGTTGAATTAGTGATAGCTGAATTAAATCGCTCGCGACGTCAACTTGAAAGTCGCTATTTAAGCTAGCGGTGAAATCGTTTATCGCCTCATTAGGCCTGCATAGTAGCGCAAGAGTTTTACCTCGGAGTGCCAGCATCTGAGGTGAAACTAAATTTCCCGCAATTAACGTTGATACTTTTTCGTAGGCTTTCTCTATTTGCCCTACATGAATCAATTGTTCAATGTAAGCGATTGCTAGCGGGGTTTCATCTGCCGCTCGTTCGGTCGCGTGTTGCAAACTCTGACCGACCTCTGCACCTCTACCCTGCTCCCAAAGAATCCGGTCTAAGCTTTTATGTGCTTCGACAGACCTAGGGTTATGGACGATAAAATCTTGTAAACTAGCGATAGCAACTTCAGCTTGACCGCGTTCTAAGCACACCGAGGCATTGGCAACAACAGCAGGTACAAATTGTGGATTTATGCTCATGGATTTGTCAAAACAGCTATCTGCCATACTTAAATCACCATGTTTTTGAGCATTGAGGCCTCGGTGATACCAGAATTTCGCATCCGTTTTTAAAGAGTCTGTAAGCTCGGAATAAAGCCGCTCGGCGCTTTCGTACAGATCCTGATCTCTCCTTAAGTTTGCCAACAGTTGTTTCGCATTCGCATCTTTAGGCTGATGCTTTAAAACACTCTCAAGAACTTTAGAAGACGCATCAAAATCACCTTTAGATTTGTGGCACAAAGCAAGATTAATGCGTGCTTCCTTATAGTCCGGTTTTAGCTTGATCGCAGTTTCATACGACTCTATTGCCTGCTCCCAATGCGATTTAAGTTGTAACAAATTTGCCAGGCTATTGTGAAGCTCAGCATCATTTGGAGACAACGAAATCGCGCGCATCAAACACTCTATTGCCGCTTGATATTCTCCTTTTGACTTATGCAGCAGGGCACTTAATTGCCAAACCTTAGGGTGACTGGGCTGGGCTTGCTGAGCTTTTATAATGATTTGTGATGCGGAATTTAAATCACCATTATTAAGCAGCCGATAAGCTTGTTGTAGGTCCTTAATGAGATCCATTATGAAGTCGTTTCAGGATGGGGTCACAATATCGATTGTTTACTCAGTAGAAAGATTGTAGAAAAAATTTACCGGTCGATAAACAAAAAAAACGGCGAGCCTGCGGCCCGCCGTTTTATTTAGTTTTACAAGTATTCTATTAACGGAACTTGTAATTAGCACTCAAGAAGAAACGCGTGCCCAGTAGATCATAAGTTTCTGGGAACGTATTTGCTTGCTGTTGCTGGTCACCAAGTGGTGTTGGCTCTGTATCGAACACATTCTTGATTCCAAAGTTAACTGACAAGTCTTCGCTAAATGCGTATGAAGCACTTAGATCGAGATAGAACTCATCGTCGACTTCAGGAACCACAAGGTCGGCTCTGTTTACACCGCCATTTTCAATGGTGTCGTCTTCAACAGAACTCAAGTAACGAACTAAGCCTGAGATACCCCAGTTACCTGACAACCAACTTACTCGCGCGTTTGCGATTACTTCGTTACGAGGGCGTCCACAGGTGTTGCCGAACGTACCCGCACAAACATTGGTATCGTCGATTTCTGCTACTGGTGTAACATCGTAGGTATCCAAGAAAGTCGCTCGGAAATCAACGTTTAGGCTTGAGCCTTCACCACCGAAACCGAAATCGAAATCGGTATTGTAGGTGACCGCTAAATCAATACCTGATGTTTCAAGCTCAGAGATATTCTCATTTAGCACCCGAACAACATCAACATTACCATCAGGACGACGAGATACCGCCTGGCAGAATGGTGAAGAAGCATCACGAACCTGGTTGAAACAAATGTCAAGCACGTTGGCTACACCACCACCTAACACACTGATACTATCTTCGATACTGATATCGAAGTAATCAAGCGTGATAGCGATGTTATCAGTCGGTTCAAATACAACACCAATAGTGAATGTATCTGAAGTTTCCTCTTGTAAGTCTGGGTTACCACCGAACAAACCTTCAATTTGCGTGTTAGCTTGACCGAAAACACCAACTTGCCCGGCTGGAACACCAGTCGCTTGACAAAGAGCTGCATCAGTAGTGCCAGCAACAAAACCGTCCGCTGAACATGGATCAGTTGCGCCAGGGAAACCATTGGCTGTGCCTAAGAAAAGCTCAGCGACATTAGGTGCTCTAACTGCTTGTTGATAACCAACTCGGAAGCGAGCCTGCTCAACTGGTGAGAACGTCAAGGCACCTGCAAATGAGCTTACGCCGCCGATATTAGAGTAATCAGAATAACGATATGCGCCCCAGGCTTCGAAATTGTCAGTAACCGGTAATGAAATCTCAGCAAAGATTTCAGAAACATCAAATGAACCGATTGTTGGGTTACCAGCGTTAAAACCTAGCACGTCACCAGAAGACAAGAACGTATCTGGGCGGAATGAAGATTCATCTTCGCGATACTCAACACCAACAACTAAGCCTACTGGTTGGCTTGCACCGATCGAACCAAGTGAACCAGATACCGAAGCGTTGAATACTTCTTGATTGATATCAGTAATGTTGGTGGCACCAACATTAATGAAATCGATTGCCGCTTGACTAATATTGCCGGGGCCAAAAATATTCAAAGGAGCACATCCGCCACTCGGATCCTGACAAGCCGTGCCATCATCAGTAACGAGTACTGCTTGACGGAAACGAGAATCAGAAACGTCGTTGTTCAACTGATTGGTTTGATCAAGTTGTGATGTGCTGTAGTAGACGTCATAACTCCAAACGTCAGTTAGATCGCCTTTGAAACCAAAC
Source organism: uncultured Gammaproteobacteria bacterium (assembly GCA_964455815.1). Lineage (GTDB taxonomy): Bacteria > Pseudomonadota > Gammaproteobacteria > Arenicellales > Arenicellaceae > Arenicella. The sequence goes on along the minus strand of CAYVYS010000053.1, from coordinate 1,086 downwards.
AAGATTCGGTTCGCAGTACGAGTATCGATTGACTGACGTGGGCCATTTTCAACCATGCGACGACCAATAAACGGCAATGACGCATTGTCCAAACCATTAATGACGCCGTCGCCATTCGTATCTGTACGAATTCCAGCTAACGCTTGCTGAACATCAGGAGCGAAAAATGGGCTGTCAGGATTGATTACCAAATCACCCAAGAACGCTGGAGTTGGAGCTAATTCCTGAGGGACTTCATTGCGAACAAAGGTCAGCTCGGAATAAACTCGAACACTCTCAGTCAAATCATAATGAATCATTGCTGAGGTTAAGAAGCGCTCCTGCGGTAATTGCAAGAAGTTGTCTGGCGCATAATTAAAACGATCTTCAGGATCAAGGAAAGCTCGAGCTGAGCCATCCGCGTTGAAGATTCCAACGTTGTCACCATTAGCAAGATTTGGACCACCGAAAACACGCGTACCAGGTACACCAGATGAACCACCAGGCACTAGCTGTCCACCATTTTCAGTTAACGCAACATTAGAGAAGCTGCGATCGCCTTGGAAGACAGGGTCACGCTCGGAATATGATCCGAAAATTACTGCATTACCACGACCTTCGTCGAAGTTGCCGCCTAAGGTAAAGTCAAAGTTGAATTTTCCACCATCGTTATCCGATGTAACATCGTAAAGTGCTGAGAATTCAGCGCCTTCATAATCATCGACAAGTTGGAAGTTAACAACACCAGAAAGAGCATCAGAACCGTATACCGCTGACGCACCACCAGTTGTTATATCAACTTGCTTGATCAAGGATGCCGGCACGGTATTTAAATCGACAACGCCTTCTTGGTTTGACGGGATATAACGACGGCCGTTAACCAGCACTAGCGTTCTCGCGGTTCCTAAGCCACGCAGATCAACCGTCGCGGTACCATCACCAGGGTTATTGGAGCTAGGTCCAAATGCTGGAACGGTTTGTGGTAATTGAGCTAGTTTCTGCTCAATATTGATGTTACCCGAAATTTTGAATTCCTCACCAGTAACTACTGACACTGGCGTTACCGACGATAAGTCTGCGCGCTTAATACGCGAGCCGGTAACAATG
>CAYVYS010000052.1:0-14132 GCA_964455815.1 uncultured Gammaproteobacteria bacterium | reverse complement strand
CACTTGTGGGCCAAAGTTGAAAAAGCGATTGCTGAAAGCGATCGCAAGCCAATTAAAACCTGGTCTCGACGCAGCATGATTATGCCTGAGTTCGTAGGCCTGACAGTCGCGGTACACAATGGCCGCCAACATGTGCCTGTATTGATTACAGAAAATATGGTTGGCCACAAGTTGGGTGAGTTTTCACCAACTCGTACCTTTAAAGGCCACATCGCCGATAAGAAAGGTCGATAGGTGACTAATATGCAAGTAAAAGCTACAGCCAGAAACGTTCGTATCTCGCCGCAGAAAGCACGCTTGGCGATCGATCAAATTCGCGGTAAATCCGTGGCGCGAGCACTCGAAATTTTGTCATTTGGCGAAACCAAGGCATCGAATCTTGTAATGAAGACTTTAGAGTCTGCGATTGCCAATGCCGAGCATAATGAAAGTGCTGATATTGACGAATTGGTGGTCTCCAAGTGTTTCGTCGATGAAGGGCCAACCATGAAGCGTATGCGCCCACGTGCCAAAGGTCGTGCCTTTGGAATTTTAAAACGCACTAGTCATATCACTGTTCAAGTGAGTGACGACGCGGCAATTAGTTAAGCGGAGTCTAACCATGGGACAAAAAGTACATCCTAACGGCATGCGTTTAGGCATTGTTAAAGACTTCAATGCTAAATGGTTTGCCGAAAAAGGCGATTATTCAAAATTCTTATTGCAAGATTTGAAGGTACGCGAATTTTTAGAAAGAAAACTCAAGAATGCGGCGGTTAGTGAGATTACTATCGAGCGCCCTGCGCAAAACATTAATATCATCATCCATACGGCTCGCCCCGGTATTGTTATCGGTAAAAAAGGCGAAGACATAGATCGTATGCGCAAGGCAATTGCCGCGATGACGGGTTTGCCAACTCAAGTATCAGTTGAAGAAATTCGTAAACCTGAAATTAACTCTCAACTGGTGGCTGATGGTATTTGCCAACAGCTCGAAAAACGCGTGATGTTTCGTCGCGCCATGAAACGAGCAGTGCAATCAGCTATGCGAGCTGGTGCCCAAGGTGTGAAAGTGATGATTTCAGGTCGTTTGAATGGCGCTGAGATTGCACGTTCAGAATGGTATCGCGAAGGCCGAGTGCCTTTGCACACTCTGCGTGCTGATATCGATTACGCCACCAGCGAAGCACTAACAACCTACGGCATTATCGGTGTCAAAGTCTGGATCTTCAAAGGTGAAGTCTTCCAGGCGGTAAACGCACCAGTGGCTGAAGAGCCAGCCGAAACAGCGGCGTCTTAAGGGCGGCGAATTAGAGGGTTTTTGACATGTTATTACCAAAACGTACCAAATTCCGTAAGGCGCACAAAGGGCGTAACCGCGGTTTAGCTCACACTGGTAACAAAGTGAGCTTTGGCGAATACGGCTTGCAGGCTACAACTCGTGGTCGCATGACGTCGCGCCAGATTGAAGCAGCACGTCGAACCATTACTCGTCACATCAAGCGTGGTGGGCGTGTGTGGATTCGAGTATTTCCAGACAAACCGATTTCCAAAAAACCTTTAGAAGTTCGTATGGGTAAAGGAAAAGGCAATCCTGAGTTTTGGGTAATGGAAGTAAAGCCAGGCCAAATGCTTTATGAATTGCAAGGTGTTAGCGAAGAGCTGGCCGCCGAAGCGTTTAAATTAGCGGCCGCTAAGCTTCCTTTTAAGTGCAAATTTGTTAAGCGCGCTCTTTAGCAGCGATTGGAGATTAGAACCATGGCAACGCAAAGCAAAGCAGCAGATCTTCGCGCCAAAAGTGCTGAAGACCTTAATAAAGAATTAGTTGAACTGCGTAAGGAAGAATTTACCTTGCGCATGCAACGCGGCACAGGCCAGCTAAGCAACACGGCGCGATTCAAGCAGATTCGCCGTGAAGTAGCTCGGATCAAAACCGTATTGAATGAACAAGCTTCGGCGTAAACGGGCGAAGCAGAGGTTAATAAGAAATGGCTGATAAAACTGCACGTACCGTCGAAGGAAAAGTGGTGAGCAACAAAGCAGAGAAAACTATCTCTGTGATGGTTGAGCGCCGCGAGAAGCATCCTTTGTACGGTAAATATATTCGTAAGTCGACCAAATATTTGGCGCATGACGAAACCAACGAATGTGGTGAAGGCGACACGGTTGTAATTGAAGAGTGCCGCCCTTTATCTAAAAACAAATCATGGCGTTTGGTTAAAGTGGTTGAGAAAGCGGTCATCGTTTAGACCTCTTTGACGAGCAGAACACACAAAGCACTGAATAAATTGGAGTAAACCCATGATTCAAATGCAAAGTATTTTAGAAGTAGCTGACAACAGCGGTGCACGCAAAGTGATGTGCATCAAAGTGTTGGGCGGATCCAAGCGTCGTTATGCCGGCATTGGTGATGTGATCAAGGTCAGCGTTAAAGAAGCACTGCCGAACTCGCGCGTTAAAAAGGGCGCGGTTTATGACGCGGTCATCGTGCGTACTCGAAAAGGCGTGCGTCGCCCCGACGGTTCAGTGATTCGTTTTGATAAAAATGCGGCTGTCATTCTTAACGCGTCTCGCCAACCTTTAGGCACGCGTATCTTTGGCCCGGTCACTCGAGAGTTGCGTGGTGACAATTTTATGAAAATTGTCTCACTCGCACCTGAAGTGCTTTAACAGAACAGGTGGAATAGAAACCATGAACAAGATCAAAAAAGGCGATCAAGTGATTGTGTTAACCGGTCGCGACAAAGGTAAGACTGGCGAGATTTTGCAAATTCTCGAAGATGGTCGTGCCCTGGTCAACGATGTACAGCTAGTCAAAAAGCATACTCGACCAAACCCAATGGCGGGTGTCACTGGCGGCATTCTGACCAAAGAAGCTCCGATTAATCTTTCTAACGTGGCCTTGGTTAACCCTAAAACGGGTAAAGCTGACAAAGTGCGTATAGAAGGCGAAGGTAAAGACAAACACCGTGTATTTAAAAGTGATGGCAGTAAAGTCGACGGCTAATTAGCCATCCGCCATCCAAACACGAATAGGTAAAAAGAAATGAGCAGACTGCAAGAACATTACGCGAACAACGTAGTTCCTCAATTGCAAGAAAAATTTAACTACTCAAGTGCGATGCAAATTCCACGCATCACTATGGTGTCCATCAACATGGGGCTAGGTGAAGCGGTAGGTAATAAAAAGATCATCGAAAGTGCGGTAGCCGACCTCGAATCCATCACTGGCCAGAAGCCGGTTGTGACCTTGGCGCGCAAATCAGTTGCGGGGTTTAAAATTCGTGATGGCTGGCCAATCGGCGCTAAAGTAAATTTACGTCGTGAGCGCATGTATGAATTCTTGGATCGTTTAATTTCGATTGCGATCCCACGTATCCGTGATTTTCGCGGATTAAACCTGAAGTCTTTCGACGGACGCGGTAACTACACTTTTGGCTTGAAAGAGCAAATTGTGTTCCCGGAAATCGATTATGACAAAGTGGATGCACTGCGTGGTATGGATGTCACCATCACCACCAGTTCAAACACCGATGAGGAAGCTGAGGCGCTATTACGCGGTTTCAATTTCCCGTTGAAAACCAAATAAAAGCAAGAGAATTATTGCTATGGCTAAGAAATCAATGATCGCTCGCGATGAAAAACGCAGCAAATTGAATAAGCGCTATCAAGCACGTCGCGATGAGTTGCGTGCCATCGTGTCAAATCCAGACACAGAATATGATGAGAAGTGGGAAGCGATGTTGGCTTTGCAAAAGCTACCTCGTGATTCTGCGAAAACTCGTCAGCGTAATCGATGCGGTTTAACTGGTCGTCCACACGGCTACTACCGTAAATACGGTTTAAGCCGTAACAAATTGCGCGAAGTAATTCTAAAAGGCCAGGCGCCGGGTGTTGTGAAAGCAAGCTGGTAAGCGCTCTCACAATTCTCTATCAACGATTTAGAAACGGTACACCACCATGATGACAGACCCAATCGCGGATCTTTTAACACGCATCCGCAATGCGCACCACGCTGAGAAAATTTCTTTGACCATGCCTGGTTCAAAGATGAAAGCAGCAATTGCCAAGGTACTTAAAGAAGAAGGGTTTATCGAAGACTTCGATACAGCCGAAGAAGAGGGTAAGCCTAGCTTAACCATCAAGTTAAAGTATTTTGAAGGCGCTCCCGTTATCGATAACATACAACGTATCAGCAAGCCTGGCTTGCGCGTGTATAAAGGCGCTACTGAATTGCCCCAGGTTAATGGCGGTTTAGGCGTTGCAATTATTTCTACCAACAAAGGTGTAATGACTGATCGTGCTGCACGTTCGGCCGGTGTTGGTGGTGAAGTGTTGTGTTCAGTTAGCTAGGCTGACTGAAGGCAACGAGTTTAAGTAAGCGTTCCTGCTTTTCAAACCCTCTGATGGTACAGAGAGATTGAGTTTAAGGAAGGCTGCATTAAATAAAGAAAGAGTAAAACTATGTCTCGTATCGCAAATACACCGATTGCATTGCCAAATGGCGTCGAAGTTACGCTAGCTGGTCAATCAGTTAAGGTGAAGGGCTCCAAAGGTGAGCTCGAGTGGAATGTGCATGAGCTTGTCTCAGTGGCACAAGAAGACGCTCAAATTAAAATCTCAACTAATGATGATAGTAAACAAGCTGTCGCTTTAGCGGGTACTACCAGAGCCTTGGTGAATAACATGGTCACTGGTGTGAGTGCTGGTTTTGAGAAAAAGCTCACCATTATCGGTGTTGGTTATCGTGCTCAGGCGCAAGGCCAGAAGCTTAATTTAACGCTTGGCTTCTCGCACCCGGTTGTTTATGAAGTACCTGAAGGTATTAAGGTTGAGACACCGAGCAATACTGAGATTGTTGTTACCGGTATTGATAAACAGCGTGTTGGTCAGGTGGCTGCTGAAATTCGTGCTTACCGCAAGCCAGAGCCTTACAAAGGCAAAGGCGTGCGTTATGCCGATGAGTATGTCATTCGTAAGCAAGCTAAGAAGAAGTAGGCGGAGACTATTATGAAAGATAAAAAACAAGCGCGCCTGCGTCGCGCTCGCAAAATCCGCGCAAAAATTTCACGTCAAGGTGCCACCCGATTGACGGTACATCGCACCTCACAGCACATCTATGCGCAGGTCATCGATGAAACGGGTGGCAAAGTATTAGCGTCTGCATCAACGTTGACTGCTGGTGTTAAGAAAGACGTAAAAAATACTGGTAACTGCGATGCAGCTGCCGTTGTTGGTAAACAAATCGCCGAACTTGCCAAGCAAGCGGGTGTTGAAGAAGTGGCGTTTGATCGCTCAGGTTTTCGATACCACGGTCGAGTGAAAGCATTGGCCGAAGCCGCGCGTGAAGCCGGCCTCAAGCTATAAGGGTTCGGGAGAAAAGTTATGGCAAATCCAAAAAGAAATAATCGTGATAACCGTGAGCCGGTTGATGAAAGCTTAGAACAGTTAATTAATGTTCGACGCGTCGCCAAAGTGGTTAAAGGTGGCCGAATTTTCGGTTTCTCTGCGCTAACCGTCGTTGGCGATGGCAAAGGCAGCATCGGTATCGGCCGAGGTAAATCAAAAGAGGTGCCTCTAGCTGTCTCTAAAGCGATGGAATCTGGTCGTCGTGAGATGAAGCCAATTCATCTGGTTAATGGCACATTGCAATACCCAGTGGTATCGACTCACGCCGGCTCAACTGTGATTATGCGACCAGCATCTCCTGGTACTGGCATTATTGCGGGTGGCACTATGCGTGCTGTGTTCGAGGCTGCTGGCGTCAAAGACGTGTTAGCTAAATGCATTGGTTCAACTAATCCGGTTAACGTAGTGCGCGCAACAATTAAAGGTTTGCGTTCAATCAAGAGCCCGCAGCAAGTTGCTGCCAAGCGTGGCAAAAGTGTTAAGGAGATTATGGAGTAAATAACTCCTGTCTCACTTAGGTAATAGAACGATGGCGAACGAAAAGAAAATTAAAGTCACACTGGTCAAAAGCATGTTTGGCCGTGGTGCCAAGCACATGGCCTGCGTAAAGGGTCTGGGCTTGCGTCGCATGCATCATACGGTTGAGGTGATCGATACACCTCAAAATCGTGGCATGATTAACAAAGTCTCTTACCTCCTGAAAGTAGAGGATTAGAAAATGCGTTTAAACACCATTAAACCAGCAGAAGGTGCAAAGCACACGCGTAAACGCGTTGGCCGAGGCATTGGTTCAGGTTCTGGTAAAACCGCAGGTCGTGGGCATAAAGGCCAAAAATCACGCTCCGGCGGCAAGGTGCAAATTGGTTTTGAAGGCGGCCAAATGCCATTGCAAATGCGCTTGCCAAAACGCGGGTTTCGTTCAGCTATGTCCAAAAGCATGGCAGAAATTCGCTTGCACGAACTCAATTTAGTAGAGGGTGAGATCGTCGATCTTGCGGCTCTTCGAAAAGCCGGTTTGGTTACCGCCAATCATCTTCGAGCAAAAGTGATTTTGTCAGGCGAACTAAACAAAGCAGTTACCTTGCAAGGCATTGGAGCGACTAAAGGCGCCAAAGCTGCGATTGAGGCAGCGGGTGGAAAAGTCGAGGTGTAGCTCGTTCCGCTTGAGGTGGTACGATTCGTCCCTATTTTGAATAAATAGAATTCAATATCACGCTAGATAAAGGTAAAAAGAATGGCACGTGAACAAGCAGCAGCATTAGCAGGTTCGGGCAAGCTCAATGAGCTATGGGCGCGTATTGGTTTCGTGCTCGCCGCCTTCATTGTTTACCGAATTGGAACGCACGTGCCTGTGCCAGGTGTTGATCCGATTGCGATTGCAACATTTTTTGAGCAAAACCAGGGTTCAATTCTCGACGTATTAAATATGTTCTCAGGTGGAGCTCTGAGCCGTATGTCGGTAATGGCCTTAGGAGTCATGCCCTATATTTCGGCGTCGATCATCATTCAGATGCTGACCGCGGTTGAGCCGCGCTTAAAGCAAATTAAGGCTGAAGGAGAATCCGGGCGTCGCAAGATTCAAAATTGGACGCGTTATGCCGCCGCTGTTTTAGCGACTTTCCAAGCCATTGGTGTTGCATCAACCCTGCAAGCGAGTTCCGGCACCAATGGTGTTCCGGTCACGTTAATCGGTGGTTTTCAATTTACCATTGTGTGTGTGCTTGCCTTAGTTGCTGGTACGATGTTTTTGGTCTGGTTAGGTGAGCAAATTACCGATCGCGGAATCGGTAACGGTATCTCCTTGATCATTTTTGCCGGCATTGTAGCGGGCTTGCCAAGTGCTATTGCTGGCACTTATGAGTTAACTAAGAGTGGTGAGTTCTCGCCTTTGTTTTTGTTGCTCTTGATAGTTGGTGTCATAGTGGTAACGGCATTTGTCGTCTTTGTTGAAAGAGGGCAGCGACGCATCACTTTGAATTATGCTCGCCAGCAACGCGGTAACAAAGTAATGCAGGCACCGAGTAGCTATTTGCCATTAAAGATGAATATGGCCGGAGTTATTCCACCGATTTTCGCATCGAGTATTATTTTATTCCCTGCGAGTTTGGTCGGTTTTTTTGGCAGTGAATCCACCACTGGTGTTGCTGGTGTATTGCGAGATATCTCAACCAAAATGCAACCAGGTGAAGTGCTCTATACGGTTTTGTATATCGGCATGATCTTGTTCTTCGCGTTCTTTTATACCGCGTTGACCTTTGATCCAAAAGAAATTGCCGAGAACTTGAAAAAACAAGGCGCATTTGTACCAGGTATTCGACCCGGACAACAAACTGCACGTTATATCGATGGTGTGGTATCAAAGTTGACTTTGGTCGGTGCAATTTATCTAACCATCGTTTGCCTTATACCAGAGTTATTGATCGTTAACTACAGTGTGCCATTTTATTTTGGTGGCACCTCGTTGCTAATCATCGTTGTTGTGATTATGGACTTAATGGGGCAGATACAGTCGCATTTGATGTCCCAGCAATATGAGAGCCTAATGAAAAAGACTAATCTCACTGGCGGTAATTCCGGTGGTAGCCGACGCAAGCGCCGTCGTTAATCAGTTGCTTAGTTAGTTTTATAGAGTCGCCTAAGTTAATTGATGAACTATATAAATTGTATTTAATAGATTGTGTTTAAAAGAGAGTATCGACATGAAAGTTCGAGCATCAGTAAAGAAAATTTGTCGTAACTGCAAAGTGATTCGTCGCAAGGGCGTGGTTCGTGTAATTTGCACTGACCCTCGTCACAAACAACGACAAGGCTAATTGCTGCATTGTTAGTGACAAAAAAGATTGTATTTTTTGCGATTTTATCGGCTCTAAAGAGTTGATTTTATAAGGTCGTAACAGTATTCTTGCGCGCCCATCAAGTGGGTGGCGTCAAGCCAGAAAACCGGCCCTGTTTAAGAACAGAGCCAAGCTGAAATTAGCTGTTCTTAGCCATTAAACTGAAATTAAGGCCTGCGGCCAACACGGTTAAAAAGAGCAGCTTGAAAAGGCAGGAGATAAACAGTGGCACGTATTGCAGGTATTAATTTACCATCACACAAGCATATCGAGATTGCATTAACATCGATCTATGGCATCGGTAAAACTCGCTCACAAGCAATTTGTGATTCAGCGGGTATAGACCGATCTACCAAAGTAAATGCTCTATCAGAAGCTGAAGCTGAGAAACTTCGTGGCGAGGTAGCCAAGTTCGAAGTTGAGGGTGACTTACGTCGTGAAGTCTCAATGAATATCAAACGCCTGATGGATTTGGGCTGCTATCGAGGCTTACGCCATCGTCGCGGTCTGCCGGTACGCGGTCAGCGCACCAAAACCAATGCTCGAACCCGTAAAGGCCCTCGTAAACCAATCAAGCGTTAATAACAACGCCAGCTCCCTAAACTAGGGAGACTTGTTTTTGAATTGAGAAAGAATCATGGCAAAAGCTCAAAAGACCAAGAAAAAAGTCAAAAAGCATATAGTGGATGGCATTGCGCACATCCAAGCGTCATTTAATAACACCATCATTACGATTAGTGACCGACACGGCAACGCTCTCTGCTGGGCGACGGCCGGTGGATCAGGTTTTCGTGGCTCGCGTAAAAGCACACCGTTTGCGGCGCAGGTCGCGGCTGATCGTTGTGGCAAGATGGCGCAAGAATTTGGAATGAAGAATTTAGAAGTGCGTGTTAAAGGCCCGGGGCCTGGCCGTGAGTCGGCGGTACGCTCTTTAAATAATTGCGGATTCGAAGTTACGCAGATTACAGATGTAACTCCAATCCCACACAATGGTTGTCGCCCTTCTAAGAAGCGCCGCGTATAACCCGTTTGTGATGGTGTTTGTCACACCAACACAAGAGCAACATTAAACTGACAAGATGCTCAGGCAAACAATTGCTAAGGCGTCATTAAAAATAGAGCAACATCATGGCTAGATACATAGGCCCAACTTGTAAGTTGGCACGTCGCGAGGGTACTGATCTTTTCTTAAAGAGCCCCGCTCGCTCACTAGAATCAAAATGCAAAATCGACAAGCTACCAGGCCAAAGCGCTACAGCTCGTCGACCACGTACTACCGTTTATGGTACGCAGCTTCGAGAGAAGCAAAAATTGCGTCGCATCTACGGAGTACTAGAGAAAAAATTCCGCGCCTATTATGACGAGGCGGCTCGACGTAAAGGCTCGACTGGTGAGATCTTATTGAGTTTATTAGAGTCGCGCTTGGACAATGTGGTTTACCGCATGGGCTTCGCGGTTACTCGTGCTGAAGCACGCCAATTGGTCAGTCACAAAGCGATTAAGGTTAACGGCAAGATCGTCAACATTCCTTCTTTTGATGTGCGGGCAGGTGACGAAGTTGAAATTCGTGACAAAGCCAAAAAGCAATTACGCATTGGTGCCGCACTAGAGATCGCCGAGCAAGTCGGCTTTCCTGAGTGGGTGAGTGTGGATGTTGGCGCAAAAAAAGGCGAGTTCAAAGCCACGCCTGCTCGCAGCGACCTTCCTGCTGATATCGACGAGTCACTCGTAGTGGCACTTTACTCTAAGTAATCGACTTAGCTTACTTAGCGAACGAATTTAAAACGAGCTCTGCTCGATTGATTGATCCATTTCATTTTACTGACGTCCGCCAGAGGGTGCAGCAAATAACCGGAGAAAAACATGTCAGATCAAATAGAACCATTGTTGACCCCTCGTTTCGTTGACGTCAACACGGAAGACGGAACGCGTTCCAAAGTGGTAATTGAGCCACTAGAGCGTGGCTTCGGCTATACCTTGGGTAATGCACTACGCCGCATTTTATTGTCGTGCATTCCAGGTTCTGCGATTACCGAAGTTAAGATTGATGGCGTTTTGCACGAATACTCTTCTATTGAAGGTGTGCAGGAAGATGTGATCGATATTTTGTTGAATCTTAAGGGCGTTGCCATCAAAAAAGAATTTGATGAAGCGGTTACCTTAACCTTAAGTGGCGACGGCGAAGGCGTACTTACCGCTGGTGATATTCAAACCGTTCAAGACGTTGAAATCACCAACCCAGATCACGTCATCGCGCACCTTTCTAAAGATGCCAAGTTCCATGCGGAACTCACGGTACGAAGTGGTCGTGGCTACGAGATTTCAGAAGCCCGTAAAGGCGAAAACGAAGACAAAGAAATTGGCCTAATGCAATTGGATGCGACCTATAGCCCAGTGTTGAAAGTGTCTTACTCAGTCGACGACGCGCGCGTTGAGCAACGTACCGATTTAGATAAACTCACTCTGCGCATTGAAACGAATGGCACCATCGATCCAGAAGATGCAATTCGTAAAGCGGCAACAGCGCTAAGCCAACAGATTCAAGTGTTCGTTAACCTTGAAGAGATCGCAGCCGTTGCGCAAGAAGAGAAAGAGCCAGAGGTTGACCCGGTCTTGTTGCGTCCAGTAGATGAGTTAGAGTTAACAGTACGCTCGGCAAACTGCTTAAAAGCAGAGAGCATCTACTACATAGGCGACTTGGTGTTGCGCTCAGAAGTTGAGTTAATGAAAACACCTAACTTAGGTAAAAAGTCGCTCACCGAAATTAAAGACGTGCTTGCACAGCGTGGCTTATCACTTGGCATGCAGTTGCAAAACTGGCCACCTGCCGCGTTACGCGTCGACAACGATTAATGTGCTCTTAGAGCGCCAAGCAAAAAGGTTTATGTCATGAGACATCGTAAATCAGGTCGTCAATTTAATCGCAATTCAAGCCACCGTCAGGCTATGTTTAGAAACATGATGGTGTCTTTGTTGCAGCACGAACAAATTAAGACCACCGTGGCCAAAGCAAAAGAGCTGCGTATGTTCGTAGAACCCGTTATCACTTTAGGTAAAGAGCCGAGCTTAGCTAACAAGCGCGCCGCTTTTGCTAAGCTAAGAGATCGAGATATCGTCACCAAGTTATTTGACGAAATCGGCGAGCGTATGAAGGATCGTCCTGGCGGTTATACCCGTATTTTAAAATGCGGTAATCGACCTGGCGACAATGCGCCAATGGCCTATATTCAGTTGGTCGACTTCGACCTGGAAGCGCACGCGGCTTTGTTTGAAGAAGACGATGATGAAGAAGATTTCGATGAGGAGAATGCGGCTTAAGCAAACATTCGAAAAACAGTACTAAGAAGAACCCGCTATATTTAGCGGGTTTTTTTTGCTCGCGACAAAAGGAGAAGCCGATACCTAATCCATTTATCTTATAGACACTAGATAAGTAGCACTTTAGGCTTGCCGAAAGCTAACGAATAGGACGCCAGTTTGTATGTTCGATTTTCTTAAAATAACTAAACAAACACTTATGTGGTTTGTTGTTCTTGGCTTTAATGGCACATATTGCATGGCTGGTGGTGTCGACCCTGACCCTACTCTCCCAATCTTTGTAGACACTACGCGGGACATTAATCTTGGCGGTGAATGTACCTTACGCACTGCCATCGAAAGCGCGAATGGTGATGTTGCTATTGGCGGATGTAATCGGGGTAATGGTTCCGATGTCATTGTATTACAAGCTGGTGGTCCTGATACACCATACACTTTGGAAGACGATCTTCCTGAGATTACTGAGAGTGTATCTATAATTGGTCCGAGTTCAGCCCAGTTTGTAGAATCTGGAAACCCGCTTGAGCCGTATTTCATCGCGCCAGGGGCTGATTTTAGCCAAAGAGTGATTGATGGAGGAAATGAACATAGACTCTTTGTCGTTGATTTAGAAGATGATGGGATTGTTTTTATGTCGGGGTTTACCATTAACCGAGGGAATGCCGGAGGTATTGAGAGCTCGCCCAATCTTTTCTCTGGAGGTGGCTTGTTTATTGATGTTGGTTCTGAAGTCGTTGCGGTTGCGATAAGTATCACCGGTTCCATCGCAAACGGGGGAGGAGGAATTGCTTTGCGCAATAGCGTTGATGGAGCGATTTCACGCCTGACTTTACTTGATTCGAATGTCTCGGGTAATCGGTCGATTGGGCCAGCTGGCGGCGGCGGTATCAGAGCTGGTGCAGATTCAGAGTTGACTATTGGTCATACATCGATCGTACGCAATCGTGCTCAGGCTTTGACTGGTAGCGGTGGTGGATTAACGTTGTTTCAAATCGCAACCGCAAATATTTACAATTCAACGATCTCTGCTAACACGGCGAGTAGGTCAGGTGGGGGAATTTGGATCAGGCCCGGGGAACGAACGTCAATTGCACTTAGACACGACACCATCACCTCCAATGTTGCCAATGCAGATCTGACCGAGGGCGGGCGTGGTGGTGGAATTGAATACAGTGATACCGATCGTAACTATTTGGAGCTGGACAATACGATTGTCGCGGGTAATTCCGTGGCACTCACTCTTGAAGACATCTTTAGAGTTACCGCGACTTTTGAGATGGGGCTAATCACAAAAGGGCAAAATTATATTGGTGTTAATCGAAGTGTTGAGGCCATATTCCCTCCAGGGTTACCCAATGCCACAGGCGACTTTGCTGGAACTCCCGCTAATAATATCGTTACAGCCGCCTCGTTGAGGTCTTTAACCACCGTCAACGGGCGTTCGTTCGTCCCCTTTGATGCGAATTCTCTATTGATCGATAACGCCGGGCAATGTGGTTTTCGTTTCGATCAAGTTTTTACCGAGCGACCAGTCTGTGGCTGTGATATCGGTGCAGTTGAAAGACCGGATCCAAACCCTGATGAAACAAGTTGCTTAGGCCAGTTTTATGTTATTCCGATCCCTGGTCGTGGTTCGGTTGTGGTCCCGTTATAGTCATTTAGCCGCTCTTTAAAAGCATAGCGATAGCGTAATCAAATCGCCTAATGACTCCCCATTGTTAGTTTAGTGGTTTGTCATGTCTTGTTTGACTATCAATGGTATTTTTAATTGCGCATTGCTGGTCTCCACATTAGTCTATAGAACTTAAATCCTTCGTGACTAATATTGAGATAGTTCATGGCTGAATTTGCTAAATATTTTCTGACCTATTCGGTCATTTTATTTGTTTTTTTGATTGGCCTGTTTCTGGCAGTATTGGTGGTGTTGTACATTATCGATGTGACGCAGAAGGAACATACTGTGCGTCGCAACTACCCGGTAATTGGGCGGTTTCGTTATTTCTTTGAACATTTAGGTGAGTTTTTTCGCCAGTATTTCTTCGCCATGGATCGTGAAGAAATGCCATTTAATCGAGCTCAGCGGACTTGGGTTTATCGGGCATCTAAGAATATAGATAGCACCGTTGCTTTCGGTTCGTCGCGTGATTTACGCCCAGAAGGCACGGTGATGTTTGTCAATTCACCGTTCCCGCCATTGACGGATGAGTCCTTACCTCCAAAACCAATTACTATGGGTGAGGGTTATTGCAAGCAACCCTATACCACTCAAGCCATAGTTAATATCTCTGGCATGAGTTATGGAGCGATTTCTAAGCCAGCCGTGCAGGCTCTTTCGTTTGGTGCAAAAAGTGCCGGTTGTTGGCTCAATACTGGTGAGGGTGGTTTATCTCCGTTTCACTTAGAAGGAGGCTGCGATATTGTATTTCAAATCGGGACTGGTAAGTTTGGTGTACGTGATGAGTCAGGCAATCTCAGCGAAGAAAAACTGGCCGCAGTTGCCTCGCACGATGCCGTAAAAATGTTGGAGATTAAACTCAGCCAGGGAGCTAAACCAGGTAAAGGGGGCATGTTACCGGCTGATAAAGTCACAGC
>CAYVYS010000051.1:0-14441 GCA_964455815.1 uncultured Gammaproteobacteria bacterium | reverse complement strand
TATTTGTGGGTGTCCCGGTTCCCTGGTCTTGTGAGAATAAGAAAATAGAGCTGAGGCGCACAGGCCTTGCACGTAATACGGTACGTAGGTACCTCAAGAGCGGAGGAAGATCAGAAAAAGACCAAAACTTAGGCCATAATAGGCCGTCCAAGGCGGGGCAATATTAAATGCAAACCCTGGGTCAGAATTAGATGCAAATTAACAATGAGGAGTCAAGAACAATGACAATTTACAGAAATTCAATGCTGGTATTGGTGGTTGGTTTAACAACAGCTGGTGTCGCCAATCATGTATCTGCAGACTCAGTGGGTGATTGGCAAGTCGGCAATATTGATAGCAATATCAACTCTAAATATCACGACGGCTGGTCAACGGTAAGTGAAGATGATCTCACATTGTATTTTGGTTCTAATCGCCCGGGTGGTTTCGTCGAAACTAACCCAGAAGATGACTGGGGGTTAGGTGCTGATGGTACGCCAACTCGCTACGATATGTACGTAGCGCAAAGAGGCAGTGTCGATGAACCTTGGGGCGACGCTATTTTATTACCGGCTACGGTTAACTCAAAATATAACGACCATAGTGCGGCTCAGTCGCCTGATGGACACTATTTGTTTTTTGCCAGCGATCGACCTGGTGGATGCGGAAGTTTAGACCTTTATGTGAGTTACCGCGAAGATGTTAATGACCCTATGGGTTGGCAAGAGCCGAAAAATTTAGGATGTCAGAGTGGTGGTGGGCCTAATGGATCAGCGATTGATTCCTGCCCGATCTGGCATGAAGAAAATGGCGAAACCAAACTTTATTTCACGGCTTCTACCACACCAAATCCTGCCACGCTTGATTACAAATACACGACCTTTGATGCACAAACAATGACCGCGAAGGGCGAAACAACCATCAACATAAGTACCGAGCATCTTGATGGTCATATCGACCCTAAATACGGTTATGTTTGGGCGGCTTTACCGGAAGGCAAAGGCGGCAGTGATATTTGGGTTTCAACCCGACAGCAAGGTGATGACTGGGATACGCCAACGAATTTGGGCGCTTCGATTAATACCGAATACGAAGAACAGTTACCCGCGCCTGTGCACGATGGCAATAAAATTTACTTTCCGTCGAATCGCCCGGGTGGCAAGGGCGGAATGGATATCTATTTCGCTGAACGCAAAACTACCAGTGTGAGTTTGTCTGAATAAAAGGGAAAACTATTTGGGACAGTCATTGCTAGAAATTGAGAATCAATAGTTATATTTGTGAGTGTCCTACTTAATATTTCAGACAATAGTAGTTAATCGGAAATTGATTTTTAACCCCTTAATTTTAGACTATACTTTTCAGACAATCGTATCTCGAAGAATCAATAGAATGAAAATCAAACAACTAGGCGCTGTTTCACTATTAACATTCGTTTGCGTAATGCTGGCGAACGTTCCTTTGTCCGCGGGTGAGGCCAGTAAAGATGAGGCCAGTAAAGACAACCTTAGCGAGAAAGCCGCGCAGAACAATGAAACAGTTGAAGAAGTTGTCAAGCCAAAATCGAGCCCAATACAAGCTAACCGAGATGGGATAGCCATTGATGGTTTTGATGCTGTGGCTTATTTTGAACAATCCAAGGCTGTCAAAGGCGTTTCAATTCACAGCTGCGAATACCTCGATCGCGTTTGGCACTTCTCATCTGAAGAAAATCGCGATAAGTTTCTTGAAGACCCTAGCAAATTTGTACCTCAGTACGGTGGCTACTGTGCGCACTCTCTGAGCAACGCCAAAATTATTGAATCGAACCCCAAATCATTCTCAATCATTGATGACAAACTGTATTTCTACGCAAATGATAACTTTGCCATTCGCGATGCAAAGAAATCAAAGTCTGAGTTTGAGTTTAAAAAACAAGAGCGTGATAACAATTGGTTTAAGTATCAACAAGAGTTTTAATCTCTTGGCACTCCACAATAAGTAAGCTGAGGCGTTTCTATAAGTAGTGATCTTTGGCAGCTAACGGGATAAGTTTTCCCCATCGTGTAACATGAGTTTGCTGTTTACCACGGCGTCAAACTAATTAGGACATTCACAGTTTAGAAATAAAAATCGATCGATTTGAATAAAGGTTTTCCAACAGAGTTTTGCAAAGGTCTAGAAATTTGGCTTGTGGTGTAGGCTCACAACCTTTGTTAGGTTTCTTTCTGCGCTTTCAACTTTTTCAAGGCGAGCGCTATCCTTGCAAACAGCGATAGCAGTGGGGGAGATAGTAGTGGTCAGCTCAAAAGCTGTCGGTGCGTTTGTATTTTTGGAACTGGTTGATAGGCTTTGTCTTGACACATCTGTCTGACGATGTGTTCTGAGCCGACCCAGTGGTTGAACTGAGCTGCAAATTCAGTAGTGAGTATTTTCCAGTTGTCTTCGTTCGATCCTTGAACGAGAAGCAAGTCCTCTTGTTTGAGTGGTTATTTCAAGTTATTGCTTAGAAGCGGCTTCAAGCGCACCTCCCGCGAGAGTGATGCGGTGCATCAAGCGGGCCTGGCCGGGATAGTCGTTGATTGCGTTGTGCCAGGTGCTGCGATTGTCCCAGATAGCTACCGAACCAGGTTCCCAGTTAAATCGGCAGATGTATTGCGGCTGGTTGACCTGTCTGAAAAGGTAGGTAAGTAAGGAGCGGCTTTCCTTGTGGGTCCAGCCGACGAAGTTTAGTGTGAAAGCAGGGTTGACATAGAGCAACTTGCGCCCAGTTTCCGGATGGCGGATAACCACCGGGTGTACAGTTCTGCCGATCTCGTCCGTGCCGCCGATTTGGTGGGCCATGTCAGTAGACTGGTAGTAGCCCTTCTCGCCGTATACGTGCTCGTTGCAGTGTACAGCCTCCAGCGTTTCTAACGTCTTCTGTTGTCTTGGCGAGAGGCCGTCATAGACCTTGCCGAGGTCGGCGAAACAGGTATCACCGCCGGAGTTGGGTAGCTCGCGGGCGACCAGGATGGAGGCCATGGCCGGTTCCTGTTCGTAGGAATGGTCAGTGTGCCAGCCCCCTCCCAGGTTGGTTTCCTGATCGGGGTCTTTGCGCACCTCGGCGATATCGGGGAACTCGGTGTCGTGGGAGAAGAACTTGTTCTTTACTAGTTCGCCGAAGCGCCGGGCAAAGTGCAGATGTTCTTCCGGCGGCAGTTGCTGGTTTCGGAAGAACAGAACTCCGTGGTTGGCCAGCGCGACTCGAAGGTTTTTGATTTCGGTGTCGCTGAGTTCGGCCAACTGGATGTTGTTAACGAGGACGCCGCAACCGGCGTTGGGGAAAGGTAATATCTGCATACTCGCGATCCGCTTGCGGTCGTTCGATTAGAAAAAAGTCTACACCATTGCGATGACTCCAGTTGTGAATTACCGATTGTTAATTGCTTATGTCGCGGAGTTCCTCCACGGGCCGCCGACTCTAGCAATTATGTCCTGCTCAAAAACAAGAATCCTAAGAGCGCCCTCTATTACTAAATTCAGGGTGTCTTTTTGCGGGGTTTGCTCGCGTAGATTCGACTAAAGTTTCGTTCATTTTTTCTGGTCATTGGTGCTGTATGATCTGCGCACCTACAATAGCGCTCTTCTAGTAATCGTTTCTTTGAATATCTAGTTGGGGCCATTCGAATACTGATTTTGGAGAGAACTGCATGAAAATTAGAGACAGCGTTTTTATTACTTTAATCACTTTAGGGCTGACCACGGCTTGTCAGGTTCGGGAAGAAACGAATACAACTGTGGCGGCTGCTAATGAAAATCAGTCTCTCGATCTAGTTGAGAACTCCACGCCTGAATTAGGTTCTTTTGGGGTCGATTTAGAATCTATTGATGCGTCAGTAAAGCCGGGAAACAACTTTTTTAAGTATGTGAACGGCACTTGGTTGAAGAACACCGAGATTCCAGCGGATAAATCGCGTTTCGGATCGTTTGATTTTCTTAGAGATCGCTCTGATGTGAACGTTAAAGCTATTATCGAGGCGGCGGCTGCTAAGCAGGCGGTAAAGGGGTCGGAGGAACAGAAGATCGGTGATTTTTATGCCGCGTTCTTGGATACAGAAACGATTGAAAAGAATGGCATGGCCCCTATTCAAGCTGATCTGGCGCGCATTGCTGCGGTGAAGACTCACGCTGAGATTGCGACACTGATGGGTGACCCGAAGGTAGACGTAAGCTCGATTGTGGCTGGTTGGGTTGATGTGGATTTTAAAGACATCGAAAATTATATCTTTTATGTCACTCAATCTGGGCTAGGGATGGCCAGAGCAAATTATCGCGATGAAGGTGAAAATTTTGATCGTTATCGTGCTGGTTACGTAGAGCTCTTGGGGCAAATGCTTACCTTTGCCGGGTATGAGAATACCCAAAGCCGCGCGAAAAAGGTCATGGAGTTTGAGACGGCTTTGGCGGAAGTGCATTGGGAGCCTAAAAAGCGGCGTCAACGTGATCTAACTTACAACAAAATGACCACAGCTGAGATGCAGAAGTTCATGGATGGGTTTCCGGTTGAACAAATGCTAGCAGCCGCAGGCCTTGATGATCAAAAAGCCTTTGTGGTGCGTGAGACGGATGCTTTGCAAAGTTCAGCCACGTTGTTTGCTGAGACCTCGATCGAGGTGCTAAAAGACTACCTCACCGCTCATTTGTTAATTGCTAACTCGGCCTACCTGCCGAAAAAAGTTGATGATGCGAATTTTGCGTTCTATGGCAAAACTCTGCGTGGGCAAGAACAACAGCGAGACCGTTGGAAGCGTGCCGTCAGCGAGATTGATAGTTATATGGGTGAAATGGTGGGCAAGGTGTATGTTGATAAGCATTTTCCATCATCGTCTAAAGCTCAAATGAGTGAGTTGGTTGAAAACTTGCGTGCGGTATTCAAAGAGGGTATCGATAACCTGGAGTGGATGGATGATGCGACCAAAGTTGAAGCGCAAGAAAAATTGCGTAAGTTCAATCCAAAAATTGGCTACCCAGATGAATGGACTGATTACTCTACCTTACAAGTAAATCGAGATGATCTGATCGGAACAATAAAATCAGCCAACGCCTGGCAATTTAATGACATGATAAGTAAGTTGGGCGGGCCGATTGACCGCGGTGAATGGGGCATGAACCCACAAACTGTGAATGCTTATTACCGACCGTCATTAAATGAGATTGTATTTCCGGCAGCTATCTTGCAAGCCCCATTCTTCGACCCCAATGCAGACCCAGCAGTTAACTACGGTGGCATTGGTGCGGTGATCGGGCACGAGATGGGCCATGGTTTCGATGATCAAGGGCGCAAAACCGATGGCAATGGTGAACAGCGAGATTGGTGGACAGAACAGGATGCCGAAAGCTATACCGCGCGCGCTAAAAGCTTGGCTGAGCAGTACAATAAGTACGAGCCACTGCCAGGCGAAAACGTCAATGGCGAACTTTCTCTGGGTGAAAATATTGGTGATCTCACCGGGTTGACTATGGCTTACGCTGCATACAAACGTTCTTTGGGCGGCGCAGAGGCGCCAGTGATAGACGGGTTGACTGGCGATCAACGATTCTTCCTGGCCTATGGTCAAATCTGGAAAGGAATGTATAGAGAAGACGCCTTACGCTCTCAACTTAAAAATGGCCCGCACAGTCCTGTCGAGTATCGAGCGAATGGCATCGTGCGCAACTTTGATGCCTGGTATTCTGCCTTTGATGTGAAGCCAGGTGATGCGCTGTATTTGTCTCCTGAAGAGCGCGTTAAGATCTGGTGATTTAACTCTCAATTCAAGTTGGGTATCCACCGAAATATTCAAATTTAAGTTTTATTTTTGGATGCCCAAATTGTTGTTTAGATTTTTTTTGCTAAAAGCTATCGCTAGATTTTGAAGATTCGGATAGCCTAATTCTGTGAAAATCTGAGCAAGGTCATGAAAAGCGTTTGTCGATTCTTCTTTGTGTGATGAAAGTGCCGCTGTTCTGCGAACCAGAATTTGCGTGCTTAGTGCTGAATAACCTGATCTTGCATTGAGAATGCAGTTAAGTGCGCCGACGCTTAAATTGTCCGGCCAACGATCGATTAAGCAGGTAATTGTTTTGTTAGCACCTGTTAAATCACCTGCTGATAATTGTTCTTTAGTTATTTCAATTAGCGCGTTATAGCCATCTCTAATTAACTGGGATTGATAAGTGCTAAAATCGCTTGCAAGTTGGGATATCACATTAGATGCACGTTTTTGAAGGTGTTCATAGTCCTTCACAATTTGTTGTAAATTTCGAAAGTGGTGAGTCCCTAAACGAGCATCTATGTCGGCTTTATCCATGCGCTTTGCTAAGCTTGAATTCCTTTCAAATACGAAAGCCGGATCGAGATAACGATAATGTAATAGCGCCAGCCCCGGATAGCTAAAGTACTTAACCTTGCCGACAGGGTGGCAGACATGGGCTCCTAATTTGAATCTAATTTCTTCTATTTTGTTAGGGTTAAAGAGTAGGCACTTATCGTAGACTGTATCTCGTGCCCCAATCTGTATAGATTCACTTAGTCTAGAGTCAGTCTCGGGGCGCGCCGCGCTAAGCATCTGAAAGCCCTTGGGTAACAAGATTGTTGCCTCTAGTCGTTTCATTTCGCTTAACAGCCAATTAATATCTGGGTGAAAAAGAAACTCGTCCATGTCTGCCACTAAAACAAAATCTGCTGTCTGACGGCTCTCTTTCCAAACCGTGTTTTTTATATGAGTGAGAGTGGGTAAACTATTAACTCCTCCGGTGTTAAATACTCTTCTTTCAACGCGAGGGTTAGCATCTAAAATTGAGGCTGTAGCATCGTCTGATTCGTTGTCGTAAATAACCAATCGATCAAGCCAGCTATAATGATCAAGAAAGTAAGGCAGTATTTCCTGTTCATTCCAGCACACAAAATACCCATGGACGATTGGTTTACTCATGGTCAGGTAACGCGTTTAGAAATTGGGTTGATATTGAGCTCTCAATCTTTGATACAGCCTTACTTCGAATGTTGCGTTTGCTTTCGCTCAGCATCACCAACAAAAATGTCTTCGGTATAGCCTTCTTTACTACTAGACATAATTAACCCTATCAAACTCAAAGAAAATAACTTCTTTGTCGTTTTGCCAGCCATAATGTTGATATCCTAATCGGCTAAATATTCTTTGCATCCCACTGCGGCTCAATTTTTGGTTTTCATTGACATTAATTATGCCGGGTATACCTCGGTCGCTAAGAAAATATTTGGCGTAACATAGCATCGCTGCCGTGCCCGTAATCATTAATCGTGTATTTCGATGCTCAGGAGTTATATACATGCGGTTAAAAAAGTAATGCTCGTTGCTGTGTGCTAGCTTACTTTCATAAAGTGTATTTACTCCGATCACTTTGCCGCTTTTGGCATGAGTGAATATGTAACAAATTTGCTCGCTGCGCCTCCATGCTAATTCCTCACTGGCTATTACTTGGTGTTGCATCCACATGTCTACACATGCTTGTTGTTGGTTCTGGTTGATATTCTCAAATACGTTCTCTAATCGGTAATCTTGGAACGAGAAATTATCTAGATCGTTAATTTGGAATGGATGAAGATCATTTCCAAGCGTTATAGTGACTTTTTCTTGATTCAGGTTTGGCTTACTTTGGTAGCGTATTGGGAGTGATTCGAAACCTCTCATTAACCACGTTAACCTACGCTGGCCCGGCCCAGCTAAAGACAGATATTCAAAACTAAACAAAAACTCTTCTAGGAAAACTCTCAGTTCGAGTCTGGCGAGGGAGGCTCCTAAACAATGGTGGGCTCCCCGCGCAAAGGCTAGATGTTTTATTTTCTCTCTGGTGATATCAAATTTATGCGGGTCTGAATTTGCCTCTGGGTCTCGCCCTGCTGCGCCTATGAAAGCAAAAATGTGATCCCCTTTTTTTATGTCTAAGTCTGAGATTTTTACATCATCAAGAGCGTAGCGACCAATCATCTGAGTTGAAGTATCAAAACGTAAACATTCCTCCACGGCATTTTCAACTAGCTCAGGTTTGGATTTGAGTAGCTTCAATTGCTCTGGATGCGACAGCAATGCATGTACTGCATTGCTTATCATAAGAGTGGTAGTCTCTTGACCCGCAAACAATAGAAAAATGCAATTTGATAGCAAGTCCATGTGTGAGATAGAGTCGTTAGATTGTTCAATTAATAGATTTATTAGATCGTCACCACCATGTTCTTTTTTTTGCTGAATAATTAGATCAAAGTAATCCTTAACTTGCTTTGCAGTTTCGTTTAACTCAGTTCTCAATTGTGAGCCTATGCTAAGGAAGTCTAATTGTACTGAGAGCGAGAAGTCTCGAGTCCAGTCTTGAAACTTAGATTGATCTTCGGGCGGAATTCCTATCATTTCGCAAATCACTTCAGCTGGGTAGGGATAAGCGAGTTGTTCTATTAAATCAAATGGATGGCCCTCGGTGATGTTGTTCTTAATAGCGGTGATTTGCCGTCTAACGATGCGACGCATCAGACTTTCCAGATGTTGAATCATCTTCACCGTAAATACATCGGCAATACGTTTTCGGGACTTGCTATGTTTAGGAGGGTTTTGAAAAAGCATCCACTGATCGATGATTTGTAAAACGAGGTTCTCACTTCTTATTGTGTCAATTTCGGATGTACTACTACCTTGCTGAGGTTTCTGACCGACATTTCCACGGCCAATAGATGAGTGAGCTAGCACTTTGGATAAAACTTCATACCCAGTCAGTGTCCAAGTAGTGCTATCTCGTTTAAAAGCAGGGTTTTGAGAACGGCGAGCATCGTAAAACGGATAGGGGTTTTCTATAAATTCAGGAGAATTAACGTTCATGAATAAAGAAATACTATTATTGTCCTACTGCTATTGTATCTTAAGACTTAGATTATCGTAACTGAGCTAATACAACTTGAAATGGCTATTTATGCGTGATTGATTTTAGATGACGCCATACAAGCATCTCAATTTCGAAAAACCTGCTGTCCAATTTTCTCACCCTGATCTGCCAGAGGTTCCTTTGATTAGTTGGTTGTTTTTTCACTTGAATCTGCCTTACTGGTGTTCGTTGCTAGAAAGCGACTCCCATCACTTACTTATCTAGGAAAGTTGCGTGTTTATCTCAGGCTCCGCTGTGCTCCTTGCAAACTAATGTCTGATCCTCTGAACGCGATAGAGTCAGACTACTAATTGTTATTCTGTGGGCGTCACTATGTCTGGGCTTATTGGTTTTCTATCAGGTTTCAAAAGAAAACTTATTGCTATAAGTGTACTGATGGCCACCATATTGGCCGTTGCAAAAGCTGGCCTTGAGAATGAGTTAACAAAGATGATACAAGGAGATCGAACTAAGATGTGCCCGGCTTTGGCGGTTGTTGATTTGCAGCACGATGCTTCTGTTAGAAGAGCATCGGTTTGTGCTAAAGAAGGCGATATCTAAGCGAGCAAATTCGATTTCGATACGGCGTTTGAAATCGGTTCTATAAGCAAAACAATGACCGCGGCGACCCTCCGTTGGGCTAGTTAAAGAGCCTGAGCTCACCCTGGAGTCGCCGCTTGCCGGAAAATTTTAAGAGGGAGGCTAAGCAGTTTGGATATAGATTTTGGAATCACAACTCCTTGCATACCATCAATTCAGGGGTCGCAGCCAACGTACCTTAATTGGCAGGCATCATGCTCTCAATGTCAACCAACGGTTTTATCGATGGCATAAAAAAAGCCACACTGTTTGGTGTGGCTTTTTTATAGAGTAGAAAAGTTCTAATCTATTTTCGACTATTCGTCGTCTTCTAAATCATCATCAGGCTCTAGTTCACTTGATGCGACTTCGCGAATTTTTGACCATTTAGTGTCAGCAAGTGTGATGGCTTTTGATTGCTTAGCGTTCCATAGTTTTGCTACGTTAGCGCTGTTGTTTACATAGAGCTTGTCGTCAACAACTGCGAACACTGTTGGGTCGATAGGGAATTTTGCACCAATGGCTGCACCATAAGCGCAGAAGCCGCCGTATTGAGGAGCGTATTTAGCTGGGTTAGCTTTGAATTGATCGCGGTTTGCTTCAGAGCTAAAGTGATAGATGGCACCATCGTGCACAGCTGTAATGCCTGAATAACCTTTGATTGGTTTTTCCATGGTGAAGTAAGAAACGGCATCGTAACCGGAAAGAATTACACCGTTGGCATCTTGTTGAGTCTCTTCTGCAGCAAAGCTAAGAGCAGAAAAGAGAAGCGCTGATGCGGCTACTAAGCTCGCAAAAAGATTGGTTTTTTTCATGAGTGTTTCTCAATAGATATAGTTGAGTTTATTGTGATAACGGTTACGCTAACACGCGAAAGGAAGGAAATATTATAACGAGCGGTGTGAAGGCGATACGTTCAAAGAGCTAATTCTTATGTCTTTTCGTCCAACAAGGCGACGTGAGCGGCTTAGTTTTTGATAATGTTTGGCAGACCGCGAAATCACTTTTCGGCACAACTTGTTCCAGAATGAAGTCTCGAATGAGTTCTTGCGAAGGTGAAATTACGTCAATGTCGGCTTTGGTTGAAACTCTGCCGTTTTCGTAGATCTCGATCAATTTCGTCTCGTCAACGATATCGGAGAATTCATCTTGGTCGATACGTACGGTGATTGGGAGGATTTTGATCGGCCGTTTCTTAACGAATAGTTCCGGCAAGGCTGCGCTTGAGTCTAGTGCTATGGTGTAATTCATTTTTTGGTTACTTCTTCTTAATTCACAATGATCAGCTTAGTTAAGGGTAAAACAATGAGCTGGCAGTAATTGCACTATGACTATGTCAGTCTATAAACAAAACGATTGCGGTGAGAAATCGTGCACAAATGCGTGATTGGATTAGAACGCTGCTGAGGTGAGACTTGCTTCAACTTATAACTTGAGCTTACCCTAAATGCCATGGTTCGTAAAAAAGCATCAAGAGCCATTCACCTCACAGATTTTTTGGAAAATTGGAAGTGCTATAAACGCAGGCAGCGAAATCGATTTTATGGCATTGGAGTCATAGTCTCTGATCAGCCAGGCGGGCCTTATAAAGATGCCCGGAGCGAGCCAGTGTTCCAGATGGCCTGACCGCAACTAAATTCTATGACCCAGATGTGTTTGAATAGAACAGGGTTCACACCATCTTTTTTTCTAATGTTGCCTATTATGAGGCCATGCTTGGTGATGACTCGATTTTGTTAGCCATTGAAGCGCAGTCAGTTATTATCGAAAGCCCTGGTGCCAGTACGCTTAACAGCGACCAAAAGCCAACGGTGTTTAAACGCAATGAGCATTATTTCCTCGTTTCGGGCGCGCATTAAGCTAGGTCAGATCCATTGCTTGGTCCATACCACTACAAAGGTGCGTTTTGCTCTGCGGAACATTCGGGTCGCTGTAGATTATTGACAACAAACAATAGCAAATAGTAGACAAAACTATTGCCCAATATTTTGGGCAAGCGAGGGCGATGGTGAGCAAGGGTAAGAGTCTGAAGTTTGCTCGCTTATTGGGTTGTTGCTTTTAGAGTGTTCAGCTAAATTCCTGATCCTTGCTTGTTGTATCAAGTCATGCTGATTTTATCAGTCCTAGAAAGCTTGCTGACGATAAGTAAACAGCAAGCTTTCTCAGTAACCAAAAGGCTTTATCTAACTCCAGGTATCGTTGGTAGATTTGGCTCTGGATTAGTTGATGGCGAGCCTCCATTGCCTGGATTTGCCGGTCCTGGTCTGGCCGCACCTTGGCCGGTCGCACCCTGGCCGCCTGCACCTTGGCCAGCCCCGCCTTGATTGGCTGCGGCGGGTCCACATTCATTTTGCGTTCGCCAGCCCATGTCTTTGAGTGCCAGCAGGGTAGCGCAGCTATTCGATGTTGGTGTGGCGAAAGGTTCCATTAGCTCATTTGGTCCAACTGCGGTATCCCAATGCGATACTGAAGAACCATCATCGTAGGTTCTGGGCGCAAATACCCGCAGTTGTCCGTTACCGTTTCTGCCACCAGTAAAGACGCCTGCGCCTCGATCAACATTTTGGCCACTCCAAACTAATGAGCCGTTGTTCAATGACGATTGGCTGCGTTGTGCATCGGTCATTGCTGCCCAATTGCGATTCTGAACTACATCAAATAAGTTCAGCATATAGGCGTCATTAAAAGCTGTGCCTTGGCTACTTCTTAGGCGCACACCGTCTTCATCTACGAAGGTTAAAAAGCCAAGCCCATGGGCGATTTCGTGCAAAACGGTGTCGTATAGTGAAATAGTTCTGGCTGGCGCCGGCGAGTTGATGCCAAGCCACCAACGTGAGCCGCGTAAACAATCGGCATTACCGTTGATGCGCGAATTAAACACCGCGCCAATGTCATTGCCACCTGGATCAAGATCTCGGCCCGCTAGTGCGTCGGCCAGTGCGCCGACATAAGCCGTATTGCGGCGGGGCGCATTCTGAAAATTAACAAAGGCATTCAACGGGCCTGCACCGCCCAACTGACCAGAACTTTCGGTGCATCTAAGCGGGTCAAAGGCCGCTTCAAGCCTTATCTCGACATTACTATTGAGCCGAGAGCCAAAAAATTGTGCGGCAGCTCGGAACACATTCATATATTGTTGACCAAGCGTTGTACCATTGTTGCCTGCTACTGGAGCAACTTGTGCATTTGAGTTTAAACCTTCGCCTGGCCCATCGGTATTAACGATACGGATATTAGCGGCGTGTGCGATGCTTGAAAGTGAAACCGCCGAGGTTAACAGAAAGATTTTTAGAAATTGAACCATGGTTATTCCACCTCCTCATTGCTTAATTCGATTTGCTCTTCGTTAATAAAATTACCGTCTTCATCAATCGACGCAGAGCGAGGTTTCACATAGCGTCTGCCCAAATCTACTTTGATCGCGCCATCTTCCATTTCAGTCATGACGATTGCTGGTTTTTCTTTTTTGGCTTTTTCTACTTTTTCTGTTTTCTTAAGCTCCATCATCTTGTTGATCTTTTGTGGGTCTGTAATCATTTCCCCCGTTTCTTCATCTAACATTATTTCTAAGTCAGCTCCCTGAGACTGAGCAAGCTCTTGGCCTAAGTCATCATTTGATTTGTTTAATAGATGGTAGGCTGATGCGCCAAACACCACCGCTATCGTTAGAAGACCAAACAACCAATAATTTTTCATAGTAACAACCTCCAATTTCTAGGATTTGAGACGATACAGCGAATGCTTGAGCAACTTCTTTAGTAGCGATCTTTAATGGGCAGTGTAAATCGTCATCTGAATGGGCTCGGCGTAGTCCTAATATTACTAACAAAGATGCAACAAGCGAACCCCTGAATACGGTATGAGTAAGAACGTGATGAAAATGTCATTCTGTTAGTCAGAATAGAGGAGCTGTTACTTGGTATTTGTTAAGAATTGAAAATTTCTTTTATGATAGTCGACGTTTGATCCTCAACCGAAAATATCCTAGCTAAAACTGCTCTTTGCTAGTTCCTCTCAGCCCCGTAGCCCAGAGTTCTCTCAGTTTTATGCTGATAATGGCTACGCACTTGCATCGATGTTATCAACCAGGCGGCTGATCTGCGGGCCAAATACCACGGATGAAGCCCAATTTTTGATGCGGAATCATTACTAAACTTCATCAGAGTTCCAAGCCATATCCAACGCGGCTTCAAGTCGCTCGATGCGTTGTTCGAGCTCGGCAATTTTTGAATTTTGTTGCACTCCTTTAGGTTGTTTGCTGTCTTTGAAATCAAATTGGCTTAGATCAGGTTCGCCTGCAAGTAGGTGAGTGAAACGTTCTTCTCGCTGACCTGTTTGCAATGGTAAAACCATAATCAGTGACGGGTCTCTATTCATTAATTGATCAAGGGTTTCTTTCACTGCGTCAAGGGAGTCAAAACCAACCGTCTTTTCTGTTCTGGCTTTGATGTCTGAAAGCGTCAGCGGCTCACGCAACATTAGAATCGACATTAGACCTTGTTCTTCGCGAGTAAGCTCGAATGCACCGGGTGCACGATGCGAGAATTTATTAACCCGCTCGCCGTAATCAATGCTCGCAAGCCTAAGTTCATTTAGTTGCTGGACAGTGTTGACTACCTTTCCCTCATCAAGGCTCATCATCGGGAATCGGTTCGATTTTTGATTACAAGCTAAAGTCAGTGAATTTGGTGTTAGAGGGTAGTTATTCGGCGTCGCTAGATGCTTCTCCATCAGCGCACCTAAAACACGAATTTGCTCAGCCGATAATGGCTGGTTAACAAAATCAAACATAGTGTAAAAAACCTATTGTGGTGTTTGTTAACGGGTATTTTGCCACGTTAATAATTGAATCTTTATCTTGATTCTGGTTTTTGTTTAAATGTTGGCGAGAAATTCCACTCTAAATTATTCCCATACGGGAAGAAAAGTAAAAAGTAGATATTAAATTCAAAAAATCTTATCGTTCGAGAATGCATGTATCATGATAAAAG
>CAYVYS010000050.1:0-15594 GCA_964455815.1 uncultured Gammaproteobacteria bacterium | reverse complement strand
TCGCGATTGGCGATGACGCCACCGCCAGTGGCACGCAAGCAATCGCGATTGGTGACGCCTCACAAGCTACTCAGAACGGCGCGACTGCTGTTGGTGATGACGCGGCAGCAACAGGAATCGAATCGACCGCCATTGGTGATGCCGCAAACGCTGGGGGTCAAGCTTCTTTCGCCGGTGCAAATGATGCCAACGCAGCTGGTGATCAAGCGGTAGCCTTGGGCAACCAATCTAATGCTGCAGGCGAATCGGCGATTGCAATTGGTGATGGCGCAGCCGTAAATGCAGCAGCTACTGACGGAATTGCTATCGGTACCGGAGCAAATGTTGAGAACGGCAATGGCAATATTGCGATTGGTGATTCCATCGTCGTAGCAAGTGATGGTTCGGGGAATGCATCAATCGGTGGTGATGGTACGAATGTTCTAGATTCTTCGGGCGACAACAACGTTATTCTTGGGGGCGGAGATGGCGATGGCGATATGGTCGGCAATGTCATCACAGGCACTGGATCCAATAATGCGATTGACGCTGGTACTGACAATGTTATCAGCGGTACTAGTAGTTCGAATACTGTCTCTGGAGATGCAAATACAGTTGATGATTCCAATGCTAATACCGTTGGCGGGATGAGTAATACCGTAGATGCTGGCGGCGACTTTAACGATGTGAGCGGAATGAACAATCAATTGCTCGACGACAGTGACAAAAACACGGTTGGTGGTAATGCCAATGTGTTAACCAATAGTGACGAAAATGATGTCACTGGTAATAACAACAACTTAAGTGATGGCAGTAACGGTAATAGTGTTGCTGGCGACACCAATATTTTGGTAGACGCTGAAGACAACTCAGTGGTTGGCTCAGGTAACAACGTTGACGACTCTGACAACAATCAAGTTGCTGGTAACGACAACGACTTGGATGATTCATCGAATAATACCGTTTCTGGTGATGGCAACACCTTAGATGATTCGCAGAATAATTCAGTTGTCGGCGAAGGCAATGATTTAGAAGACGCCGAATCAAATCAGGTTTCTGGCCGAGATAATCAAGTTGAAGACTCAGATCGCAACACGGTATCTGGTGACGATAATTCATTGTCAGAAGGATCGAACAACAACCAGGTATCAGGTCGCGACAACGATTTGTCTGATGCCGTCCGCAACACCGTTGCTGGTGACGATAACTTACTCGAAGAGTCAAATAACAATACGGTTGCTGGTCGCAATAATGAGTTAGAGGACAACGCTAGTGATAACCAAGTAGCTGGTAATGACAACTTGCTTGAAGATTCACGGCGAAACACCGTGTCTGGTGCAGATAACGTGTTAGAGAATGCGTCTAATAATAACCAGGTATCGGGTCGGGATAATTCACTAGATGATGCCGCGCGCAATACCGTTGCCGGTGATAACAACACTGTTTCTGATGGCTCCGACAACAATAGCGTAGCTGGTGTTGATAATGAGATTGATGATGATTCCATAAACAACGTTGTCGGTGGTGACAACAATTTGGTTGAAGATGAATCAAATAACAATGTTGTCGGTGGCGACGATAATGTGATTGATGAAGGCAGTGATGATAATGCCGTGGCAGGTTCAGATAATGTCGTTGATAATGATTCAGACCAAAACGTTGTTGGCGGTGAAAGCAACACGGTAAACAACGGTTCAGATGAAAACCTGGTCGCTGGTGATGATAACAGTCTTGATGACGCAGATGAAAACGTAGTTGCTGGTGAACTCAATACAGTGCAAGACAGCAATGGCAACTCTGCGGTTGGTCTATCAAATACTATTCAAGATAGTTCTGATTTTAATAACGTCGCGGGTACTGAGAATGTGGCAACTCGAAGTGACAATAATTCCGTAGCTGGTGCTGGCAACCAAACGACTGACGCTAACAACAATCAGCTTGCTGGTGCTAGTAATGTAGCAAACGCCTCGAATAGTAATACTGTATCTGGCAGTGAAAATAGCTTGATCGAAGATTCCAACGGAAACACCGTATCGGGTCTATCAAATGAACTCGAAGCAGATTCTGACTACAACACCGTAGCTGGTAGCAATAATGTCGCGACTAATAGTGACAACAACGCTGTTAGTGGTGCGAACAACGATCTAGATGATGCCAATAACAACCAGGTTGCTGGTAGTGGCAATGAAATTGAATCAGGTGATGCCAATACGGTATCCGGAGATTCAAACGAATTGACTGGTGCTCGAACCGATAATAACCAGGTTTCTGGTGATGGCAACACCTTAGATGATTCGCAGAATAATTCAGTTGTCGGCGAAGGCAATGATTTAGAAGACGCCGAATCAAATCAGGTTTCTGGCCGAGATAATCAAGTTGAAGACTCAGATCGCAACACGGTATCTGGTGACGATAATTCATTGTCAGAAGGATCGAACAACAACCAGGTATCAGGTCGCGACAACGATTTGTCTGATGCCGTCCGCAACACCGTTGCTGGTGACGATAACTTACTCGAAGAGTCAAATAACAATACGGTTGCTGGTCGCAATAATGAGTTAGAGGACAACGCTAGTGATAACCAAGTAGCTGGTAATGACAACTTGCTTGAAGATTCACGGCGAAACACCGTGTCTGGTGCAGATAACGTGTTAGAGAATGCGTCTAATAATAACCAGGTATCGGGTCGGGATAATTCACTAGATGATGCCGCGCGCAATACCGTTGCCGGTGATAACAACACTGTTTCTGATGGCTCCGACAACAATAGCGTAGCTGGTGTTGATAATGAGATTGATGATGATTCCATAAACAACGTTGTCGGTGGTGACAACAATTTGGTTGAAGATGAATCAAATAACAATGTTGTCGGTGGCGACGATAATGTGATTGATGAAGGCAGTGATGATAATGCCGTGGCAGGTTCAGATAATGTCGTTGATAATGATTCAGACCAAAACGTTGTTGGCGGTGAAAGCAACACGGTAAACAACGGTTCAGATGAAAACCTGGTCGCTGGTGATGATAACAGTCTTGATGACGCAGATGAAAACGTAGTTGCTGGTGAACTCAATACAGTGCAAGACAGCAATGGCAACTCTGCGGTTGGTCTATCAAATACTATTCAAGATAGTTCTGATTTTAATAACGTCGCGGGTACTGAGAATGTGGCAACTCGAAGTGACAATAATTCCGTAGCTGGTGCTGGCAACCAAACGACTGACGCTAACAACAATCAGCTTGCTGGTGCTAGTAATGTAGCAAACGCCTCGAATAGTAATACTGTATCTGGCAGTGAAAATAGCTTGATCGAAGATTCCAACGGAAACACCGTATCGGGTCTATCAAATGAACTCGAAGCAGATTCTGACTACAACACCGTAGCTGGTAGCAATAATGTCGCGACTAATAGTGACAACAACGCTGTTAGTGGTGCGAACAACGATCTAGATGATGCCAATAACAACCAGGTTGCTGGTGGCGCTAACGTCACGAACGCTTCGAACAGCAATACGGTATCTGGTAGTCAGAACAGCTTAGTCGAAGATTCCAATGGCAATACCGTGTCGGGTTTGTCGAATGAATTGGAATCAGATTCTGACTACAACACGGTAGCTGGTAGTAACAATGTTGCGACTAATAGTGACAACAATACCGTTGGTGGCGCGAACAACGATCTTGATGATGCCAATAACAACCAGGTTGCTGGTGGCGCTAACGTCACCAACGCTTCAAACAGCAATACGGTAGCAGGTAGCCAAAACCAATTGTTGTCTGATTCAAATGGCAATACCGCGGCCGGCTTGTCTAACGAGTTATTAGATGACTCTGATTACAATACTGTTGCTGGTACTGATAACGTGGCAACTCGCGCTGATAACAACACCGTAAGCGGTAATCTGAATACCTTAACTGATGCCAGTAGCAACGTTGTATCTGGTGGGAATAACTTTGTTGGCACCAGTGATTTCAATTCAATCACTGGTAATAACAACACTATCAGCGTTGGCTCGAACAGCAATGATGCTTCAGGTGAAAACAATACCATTACCGAGGGCTCTGGCAACAATGAAGTGTCTGGTTCAGGCAATACTATTTCTGGCGATTCGGACAATAATACTGTTACCGGTACTGGTAACCAGGTGAATCCATCGTCAACCAATAGTGATATTTCTGGTTCTGGCAACACCGCTAGTAACTCCGATCAAAACGTTATTACTGGTACTAACAATGAGCTCGGTGATAGTGATAACAATATTGTTGGTGGCGAAGGTAATGAGCTGACAGACTCGAATGGCAACGTTGTTGCAGGTGAGAACAACAACCTTAGCGGTGACTCTAACAATAATTCGGTAGTTGGTAACAACAATGTGATCGGCAGTAATAGCGATGGCAATGTGGTAGGTGGTTCAAACAATAGCCTTACCCAAGATTCGACTAGTAACCAAGTTGCTGGTCAAGGCAACAGACTTATTAACGTTAATAATTCCACCGTTTCAGGTGCTGGAAACTCAGTCGTTAACTCAAATGGTTCAATTGTCGGCGGTAACATCAATAGTGTATCTAACAGCAATGGCTCCGCGGTAAGTGGTATAGCGAATAGTGTTAACAACACCGACGGTGCTCAGGTTGGCGGTATCAACAATAATGTTGCGAACGCCGACGGCAGTGTAGTTGGCGGCAGTAATAACCTGGTAATTGGAGAAGATAGTTTGGTTGTCGGTACTGGCGCGAGATCAATCGGAGATAACAATCTGGTTATTGGCGAAGGCGCGATCGCAAATCAAGGCGAATCTATTGCTATCGGTAGTGATATCAATGGAGATGGTTTTGGTGCGCAAGCCCTAGATCAAAATACCATTGCGATTGGTAACGATTCTAGAGCGTCGGGTCGGGATTCTGCCGCTGTTGGCGTAAACAGTTTAGCTGAAGGTGTCAACTCGGGCGCATTTGGTCAAAACGCAGAAGCTACTCGCAATAACACAACCGCTGTTGGCAGTGATAGCAGCGCAAACGCGGCAACGGCTAGTGCTTTTGGCGCTGGTGCCAATGCGGCTGGGGTAGCAGCGACTGCTTTAGGCCATAATGCATTCGGCAATGCACCTGGCACCGTTGCATTAGGTGCACGCTCTTTCGCTAATCAAAATGGTGCTATTGCCATCGGTGATCGTGCCAGCGCAGAAGGGCAAGGTGGCATCGCTATTGGTTCTGGTGCTCAGGCACCATTCGCCGGTTCAATCGCGCTTGGGACTAATTCGGTCACTGCGGGTGTCAATGAAGTGTCGGTAGGAGCTCCAGGGGCGGAACGTCGCTTAACTAATGTGGCTCCTGGCATCTTACCCACCGATGGTGTCAACGTATCCCAACTGCAAGATGCTCGTCAGGAGGCGCGGCGCGGGGTCGCTGGTGCTGTTGCCCTGACTAACAACGTTCAACCCTCGCGTCCAGGTAAAACAACGTTCAGCGCTGGCCTTGGTCACTACAAAGATCAAACTGCCTTAGGTTTAGGGATTAACCACTGGTTAAAATTTGGTAAAGACGAAGACAATATGAAGCGTATCTTTATCAATGGTGGTGCCTCAATTTCAGAAGGCGGCGGCGAAGACAATGTGTATCGTGTTGGAGTTGGCGTAGAATTCTAAAAGCTTCGCTAATACGACTATGAGAACGGCGCCGAATGGCGCCGTTTTTTTTGTTTGGCATTCTGGCTCCAGCAGAACCTTTTATCTGGCGGTTGTTGCACTTTAGCGCCACTGCCATTATTTTCAGATATCCCTTTTTATGCTTCTGAGCTACCTGCGAGTTCAGGTGTCGGCTAAAAGATAACTAAAATCAAAAAAACCTAATTCACACCTATGTTAGATCGCGCTCGTGTCGTCATTATTGGCGGCGGCTCTCTTGGAGTAAGTTTGTTGTATCACCTCAGCAAAGAAGGCTGGACAGATACGCTATTAATTGAAAAAGGCGAGTTGACCAGTGGTTCGACCTGGCATGCGGCCGGCTTGTTATGCAACTTTATTGGCAATCACACCGTCGCCAAAATCCACCAGGCGTCGATCGATCTCTATACCAAAGAGTTGCCTGAGTTAACTGGTGATGCCTCACCATTTCATGTCACCGGCAGTATACGAATGGGCTATACCAAGCTCGAAGAAGAATGGTTTCGTAATCTCGAAAGCCGTGCTCACAACGTGCCCTGTGAATTTAATATTATTAGTCGTGACGAAGCTGAACGCCTGCATCCGTTAATGGATTTTAGTGATGCTCGTATTATCGTGCATACACCGAATGATGGTCATACCGATCCTACTTCAGTGGTAATGCCAATCTCTCAGCTTGCTCGCAAAAATGGCGCCACTATCAGCCGTTTTAACCGCGTTCTCGATATCAATCAATTGCCTAATGGTGAATGGGAGGTCATTACTGAAAAAGGTAAAGTAGTTGCAGAGCATGTAGTTAACGCCGCAGGCTGTTTTGCCCCCGAAGTTGGCGCCATGGTCGGCGTGAAAGTACCAATTATTAATCTTGAACACCAGTATCTGGTGACTGATGCGCATGAGAAAGTTAAGGCTTTGGATTATGAGCTGCCAGTATGTCGAGACTCTTATACTAATTCCTATATTCGTCAGGAGGGCGATGGTTTTCTGGTAGGCCCATACGAAACTTTTGGTTCCAAGCCTTGGGCTTTGCAGGGTATGGACTGGAATTTTGACCGCCAACTATTCGAAGGTGATCTTGAACGCTTAATGCCATTTTTAGACCGGTGTATCGAACTAGTGCCGAGCTTTGGTGAAGTGGGCGTTTCAACAGTAATTAATGGCCCAATCACGCATACGCCAGATGATAACGTGCTAATGGGGCCGCAGGCAGGCTTACGTAATTTCTGGAATTTTTGCGGCTCGAGTATTGGGATTGCGCAGGGGTCTCTGGGCAAGTTTATGGCGCAATGGATGGTTTACGGAGAATCCGAGATCAATCTCGCGCCACTGGATTCACGGCGCTTCGGTGATTGGGCAGACAAAGATTTTTGTATTACCAAGGCTATTGAGGCGTATGAAGTTATGTATGTTGTCATAGGCGCCACAGAGCATCGACCCATCGCCAGAAATAAACGCATGAGTCCCTTGCATGGTTTGCTGCAGGAAAAAGGTGCAAAATTTGGTGTCGTCAATGGCTACGAAAAACCTCAATGGTTTGCGACTGATGAAGTTCGTGAAGAAACCCCAAGCTGGTCGCGTAATGAATCGCATGAAGCGGTAGCGGCGGAGTGCTATGCCGTGCAAAACGCATGCGGTATCACCGATATTTCGGGTACTGCAAAATTTGAAATCACTGGGCCAGATGCCTACAATTTTCTAGATCGCCTGAGCTGTAACAAGTTGCCAGCTAAAGATGGGCGCTTGGGTTTAACGCTTTTCCATGGGCCAAACGGCGGTATCATGACTGAACAATCGTTGACCCGAATCAGCGACCAACATTTTTATTTGATCGGGCCAATGGCTGGCGAGCTGCGTGACCTTGATTGGATGCAACAACATTCCTATGGCTACGATGTTGAAGTTAAAAATGTCACTGACGAAATCGGTGGCGTATTATTGACCGGGCCTAAAGCGCGCGATATTTTACAAGCACTTAGCCCAAATGATTTGTCACACAAAGGTTTTCCCTGGCTGAGTACCCAAATGATTCAAGTTGATTCCGCCATGGTGCGAGCAATTCGAGTCAGTTACGCGGGTGAATTAGGCTATGAATTGCATATGCCTACTTACCAACTTCCTAGTATTTATGAATCGTTGTTTCGCGTTGGCGAAGAACATGGTTTAACAGATTTTGGGGGCTTCGCTTTTAACTCTATGCGTATGGAGAAAATGTATCGCGCCTGGGGGCATGAGTTTACCGAAGAAGTCAGTGGTGTCGAAGCCGGCATGGATCGCTTTATCGATTCCAGTCGTGATTTCATTGGCGTTGAAATGATCAGAGATCGCGAGGCAAACGGTGGCGAGATTCAACTGGCTTATCTAGCCTTTGATGATGATGTGCCGTGTGAGATCTTTGGTAATGAAGCCGTCTTCAAAGATGGTCGACATGTCGGTATCGTCACTGGAGGTGGCTTTGGTTTTCGAGTCGGCTATAGCTTGGCATTTGCTTATGTCGAACCACAATTAGTTGAGCAGGGCATGCGATTGCAGGTTCAAACCAGCCTTGGCATGCGCGAAGCACATGTGGAAATGAACGCGGTGTATGACCCTAAGAACGAGTTATTACGTTCCTAAATCGATCTCAATAAAGAGCTTACAGATTAGTTGGTAAGCTCGCTCATCGCTAAGTCCAAGGCGGCCACAATTTCATCGATTTCATCTTGCGTGGCAATCAGTGCCGGGCTAAGGGCGATAGTATTATTGTGATCGCGAAAACTTCGATTGGTTCGGCCAATTATCACGCCGCTGACATTTTGACAATGAGCAGCTAGTTGAATCACCACTGATTCGTCGACCGGCTCCTTGGTTTGTCGATCTTTGACCAACTCCATACCCAAGAACAAACCTTTACCTCGTACATCACCAATAATTTCGTGCTTGTCTTTAAGCTTAAGCAATTGCGCGAAAAAGTACTCGCCTTGAACTTGAGCGTTCTCCAGTAAGTTTTCTTCCTCAATAATGCGCATGTTCTCTAAGGCGGCCGCCGGGCCCGCCGCGCAACCACCATATGTGGAAACATCGCGGAAGTAGCTCATGCGATCACTAGGGTCGTCTTTAAAGATATCGAAAATTTCCTCGGTAGTAACTGTACAAGATATGGCCGCATAACCAGAGGCGACACCTTTGGCCATGGTTACAATATCAGGCTGCACACTATATTGCTGATAGCCAAACCAGGTGCCGGTGCGACCAAGCCCGCAGACCACCTCATCGATATGCAATAACACATCGTACTTCTTGCATATCTCCTGAATGGTTTCCCAATAGCCTTCTGGAGGAGTAATGACACCGCCGCCAGCAGTAATTGGTTCGAGCACGACGGCGCCGACGGTATCCGGGCCTTCGCGCAGAATAACCTTTTCCATCTCTAAAGCTGCTTTTACTCCATAGTCAGGAATCTCGCCCCATGGTGAGCGGTATTCCAAGCAATGCGGAATTTCCACAAAGCCAGGCGTAAAGGGGCCGTACTGATTCTTGCGCTCGAATTGCCCGGTCGAGCTTAGTGCGGTGATGGTGGTGCCATGATAGTCACGCTCTCGAAAGAGAATTTTGTATTTCTTGCCGTCGTATTTTTTGTGGGCAATTTGGCGCACGATCTTATAGGCTTTCTCGTTCGCCTCAGAACCCGAAGTAGAATAGTAGACGCGCCCCATGCCGGGCATTTTCTCTAATAGCTTTTCAGCGAATAGTGCGGCTGGCACATTACCGGCTGTTGGTGAGAAAAAATTCATCTTGGCGAGTTGCTCGTAGACCGCCTTGGCAATAGTTTCACGCCCATAACCAACATTGACGGTCCACAAACCTCCAGAGACCGCATCAAGATACTCGCGCCCGGTTGCATCTTTCACTCGCAGACCATGACCTTCAACCATCACCATGGGCAAGCCATCTTCCATCGGTTTATGGTTGGTAAGATGATGCCAAACAGATTGCTTGTCGGCTTGTACAGCAATATCTGGATCTATATAACAAACTTGCTGGTTCATCGCTTTTATCCTGCTGTTTAATAGTGGTCAGCGGTTATTGCCATAAATATTTCTAGCAATGGGTCACGAGTTAGGGAACTCTTACAGAATTCAGTGCTTGAAGGCTGAATTGCAGAGCTTGCCTTAGTTTAGAAATCTTAGAGTAGCGTAGCCTCACCGAGCAAAATAGAGCCAGTTTTATTGCATTAGTGTTACCAGCTCAGGCCAAAGCTGTGGCAGAATTTCGGCTCGCGGTTAATTGGGCTAAAACTCGCTGGTAGCGCAACAAGTAGGAAAAATCACTTGATAAAGAAATACGAATTTTGGAATCCGCGTTTATTCGAATTCCCGTTTTACCTCTACTTGGGCTGGCAGTGCTTAAAGCGCCGTATATCTATTCGTACACTAGCGAAAGCCAATTATGCGCTTGACCATGGAGAGATTGGCTTAAGCTCGAAGTTTGAGTCTCAAATGGCATTCGATCAGACGTATTTTATGCCTACCGAGCTAATTAAAGATGCGCTTGGCTTAGCCGAAAAACAGCAACAAATAAGTAATTTTGCTGATCAGCACGGTTACCCGGTCGTGCTTAAATCCAATTTAGGCAGTGTCGGTAAGGGTATCGTTAAACTAGAGCAAGCTGCCGATATCGATAAACACACGTCACGGCTTCTCGGCGACTATATTCTGCAAAAATATACCGCCAATCCGTATGAATGCGGCGTGTTTTTTGTGCGAGTCGGCGGAGAGCCTAAGATTACTGGTATCAACAAAAAGCATTTTCCGACTGTGGCCGGCAATGGTGTTGACAGTATCGATACACTGGCCCGTAACCATTATCGATACACTGCGCATTGGGATTCATTTTTACAGGATTTTGATACCTCAGTGGTCCTAGCCGAAGGTGAGGTAAAGCAGCTTTCTTTTATCGGCTCGCATACCCTTGGTTGTAAGTTTACCGACGATACGCATCTAAATACGCCCGAACTTGAGGCCGCCATATT
Source organism: uncultured Gammaproteobacteria bacterium (assembly GCA_964455815.1). Classification (GTDB taxonomy): domain Bacteria; phylum Pseudomonadota; class Gammaproteobacteria; order Arenicellales; family Arenicellaceae; genus Arenicella. The sequence continues at coordinate 4,947 of CAYVYS010000050.1, read as the reverse complement.
TAAATTTTTTGAGTCTCAGCCAGGCTTCAACTTTGGCAGAGTCGATGTTAAGTGTGTTGATGAAGCAAGCTTCCAGCGAGGCGAGTTTGTGGTGATTGAAGTCAATGGAGTGGCGTCGTTACCAACGCATATGTTTGACCCTAAATTCTCCGTCTGGCGAGCTTACAAAATCTTCTTCGAGCATGCTGTCTATCTTGCGCAAGCAGCATGTGAAAATCGACATCAAGCGATGAATCTAATGTCGTATCGCGAGGTAATTGCCAGGGTTAAAGAGAATCAGGCTACCCTTAATGCGGTGCACCAAAAGTTAATGGGCAAATAAATGAACGAAGCAATGCTGGAACAATTGCTGAAGCTTGACCACGCCAGTTCGGTCAGTCTACAGGTTCAGTTGCGACAGCAAATAGCCCAAGCTATTTTACGCGGCAGTTTTGCCAGCGATAAGCCTTTACCATCGAGCCGTAAGTTAGCCAAGCAGCTAGGCGTAGCGCGTAATACTATTGTGCTGGCTTATGAGCATCTTGAAGACGATGGTTATTTAATAGCTCGTGAAAGGCGTGGTTACTTTATTAATCCTGAAGTTTTAAAATGGCGCTTTGAAGTCAAACAATCAGACGTCAAGGCTGAGCCAAGCGAAGTGCCTGATTGGGTATCGATTCTCAAAACCAATCAACGTCATCGCCGCAATATTGAAAAGCCTCAGGAATGGCAATCGGTGGAGTACCCGTTTATTTATGGGCAATTTGATACCGATTTATTCCCATTGCAAAACTGGCGCGAATGTTGCCGCGATTCGATTTCAGAAATGGAGGTACGCCATTGGGCGCCGGATCATATTGTTGATGATGATCCCCTACTAATTCAGGAAATTCGCACACGCATCTTACCTCGGCGTGGAATTTGGGCTGACGAAGATGAGATTCTTATTACCGTTGGAACCCAGCAAGGCTTGTATTTGCTCTGCAAAATGCTGCTTTGGGACAAAAGTCAGGTTGGTATTGAAAACCCCGGCTATCGTGATATTCGTAACATTGCATTGTCTTTCGACGCGCGAGTTAAACCGTTAGCCATTGATGGGTCAGGTTTAATCGTTAACGATGATCTAGATGATTGTGACTGCGTCTACACCACGCCCAGCCATCAGTCTCCAACCACTGTGACCTTGCCGTTAGAGCGTCGCCAGCGCTTGTTGGATAAGGCGAGTGAACACAACTTTATGGTTATTGAAGATGACTATGAAGCCGAAACCAGTTTTGCTATCGCTCATACTCCGGCGCTTAAGAGTCTTGATAGCCAGGGCAGGGTTGTCTACGTGGGCAGCTTTTCAAAAATTCTGGCACCTGGTTTGAGGCTGGGATACATGGTCGCCAGTAAAGAGGTCATCGCCGAGGCCAATGCCTTGCGACGATTAATGGTGCGACATCCGTCATCTAATAATCAGCGATCGGTCGCGCTGTTTATCGCGCGAGGCTACTACGATGCCTTGGCGGCCAGAACCGCCAGAACTTACGAAACGCGTTGGAATGCCATGCGTGAAGCCTTGAATCACTACTTACCTGAGTCGTCTATCGCACCGACATTTGGAGGCTCTAGTTATTGGGTAGCCGGGCCAGAATCGCTGAATGTAAATGAATTGCAGGTGTTGGCTCGCCAGCACAGTTTGATTCTTGAGCCAGGTGATATTCATTATTTCACTGAGAATCCCCCCAACAACGAATTTCGTTTGGGCTATTCGTCGATCAAGAGCGAGCGAATTGAGCCAGGTATCAAACTATTATCGCAGTTGATTGAGCGCTTAAGCTCCTAAGAAGCCTCTGATTTAGCATCCATGCGTTGCCAATAGGCTCGAACCTCTTCGCGCACAATCGGTGCCATCCAGACAATGCCGATGATGTTGGCAAAACCCATGGCGAATAACATGGCATCAGAAAACTCGATTACGGCATCGAGTTTTACGGCGCAGCCAATCGCTACAAACACACAAAAAATCAGGTTATAGGTCATCTTAGTCGCGGTTTTGTCGCCAAACAGATAGACCCAACCCGCCAAGCCATAATAGGACCAAGACACCATAGTCGAATAGGCAAAAAGGATAATAACAACGGTGAGAATATACGGGAACCAGGGCAATACTGAGGCAAAGGCGGACGAGGTTAATTCAACTCCGCTAATGCCACCGGCATTAGTGACGCCAGGCTCATAAACCGTTACCAAAATAACCAGGGCAGTAATAGTACAAATCACTACTGTATCGATAAACGGCTCGAGCATGGCCACATAGCCCTCGGTGACCGGCTCTTTGGTTTTAACCGCCGAATGCGCGATGGATGCCGAGCCAATACCAGCTTCATTGGAAAAAGCCGCGCGTCTAAAGCCCAGAACTAACACGCCAAGCATGCCGCCGGCCACACCAGTGGGGCTAAACGCTTCAGTGAAAATCAGCGAGAAAGCCGCCGGTACGCGATCAATATTTACGCCAATCACCACCAAGGCCGTTAACACATAAAGGCCAGCCATAAATGGCACCAAGCGTGAGGTTACGGCAGCGATAGATTTGATGCCTCCAACAATTACTAAGGCGGTTAGAACACCAAGTACTGCACCAACCAGCCAGCCTTTATCAGCAAAATATGACTGGTTTTCGCCCGTTACGCTAACAAACTGTACATAAGCTTGATTGGATTGAAACATACATCCAACACCAAGCGCGCCGACAATAATGCAAAGCGCATAGTATTTAGCAAGAAGCTTTCCCAAGGTGGCGAAGTTCAATTGCGCCAAGCCTTTTTCGAGATAAAACATCGGGCCGCCAAATACTGATCCATCGGGGTTTTCTCGGCGATACTTAACTCCTAGGGTGCACTCAGCAAACTTGGAGGACATGCCCAAAAAGCCGGCGACAATCATCCAGAACGCGGCGCCTGGCCCAGCTAATGACATCAAAATTGCGACGTGCGCAACATTGCCAACACCAACGGTGCCGGAAACAGCAGTGGTCAGTGCTTGAAAGTGCGAGACTTCGCCTGGGTCGTTCTTGTCTTGATAATCACCTTTCACAATTTTGATGGCATGGGCAAAGCCGCGAATATTGATAAAGCCCATGTACAGGGTAAAAAATAGACCGCAGCCCACCAACAACAGAACCACGACAGGCGCTTGAGTGCCAGCCACTGGAATAGAGAAGAATATAACTTTGGATAGCCAGGCGGCGAACGGCTTAAAAGTGTCGTTGATCGCCTGATCAATACTTGCCGACGCTAATGTCGAGTATAGGCTTAAACTGATAAAAATCAGGCAGCGATATTTAGTGTTTGTTATTAAGCGAGGGGCTGTAGAGCGGAAGAATCGACGCATAGGAATGTAGGGATGTGGCAATGAAGCGAAGCCGGTCAACGCTGTTATTTTTATTGTGTTGCTGCGACCGTACCACACTTTGAGGCGCGGTGGTGCTCTGGGCTTCGTCGACCACCACCTTAGCAGGCGCTTTAAAAGAGCGAATTAATAGAACAGTTCGAAAAAACAGCTTGCAAGCGCAGTGGCATTTAGCAGAGATTCATCGTAGTTGTGTTGAATATGAAAAAAATATGATATTTTTCATGATAAAATAATAATTTGGCTAAATTACATTTTGTGTTCTGCCACTTTTAGCCTTTCCGCGGCTCAGTTAACTTCATGAAACATACCTATCGATTAATTCTCGATTGTCCCGACCAAGTCGGTATCGTAACAAAAGTAGGTGATTTTTTGTCTCAACACGGTGGTTGGATCTGTGATGCAAATCACCATTCAGATACCGACTCCAATCGATTTTTCTCGCGCATTGTTGTGAATGCCGAATCACTCCCTTTTGATGTCGAGACTTTGCGAGAAAAATTCACACCACTGGCCGAGTCATTGCAAATGAACTGGCGGATTGTCGATTCGAGTGTACCCAAACGAGTAATTTTAATGGCGAGCAAGGGCTCCCATTGTTTGAGCGATTTGTTCGACCGATTACGTTATAAAGAATTTAATTGCGAAGTGGTCGCGGTTATTTCTAATCACGATGACATGCGTGGTATTGCGGAATTTTATGGATACCAGTATCACCATGTGCCAATAGAAAAAGACAGCAAAGGCAAAGGCTTTGCTGAAGTTGAACGTTTGGTCGATGACTATCACGCAGACACCATTGTGCTAGCTCGATACATGCAAATTGTGCCGCCTGCCTTGTGTGACAAATACCAATATCAAATCATCAATATTCATCATAGTTTTCTGCCATCGTTTATCGGAGCTAAGCCATATCATCAAGCTTTTCAGCGTGGGGTAAAACTGATTGGCGCTACCTGCCATTATGTAACCCAGCAATTGGATGAAGGGCCAATCATTGAACAGGGCATACAACGTATTACTCATGCTCATACGGTTGATGACCTAGTTCGACTTGGTCGTGATGTTGAAAAAACCGTATTAGCCAAAGGTCTGCGAGCGCACTTGGAAGATCGTGTGATGGTGCATGGTAATAGCACAGTTGTATTTAGTTGATCTGTAATCGCAGTTAGCCAAACAAAGAACTAGCCAGAATAAAAATCAAGAGAAAAACATGGCCAAACAACTTCTCTCATCAGCACAGGTCGTTATCGTCGGCGGCGGCGTCATTGGTTGTAGCGTTGCCTATCACCTGACTAAATTGGGCATCACCGATGTGGTGCTGCTGGAACGTAAACAACTCACCTGCGGTACTACCTGGCATGCGGCTGGATTAGTACCAACTTTGCGTGCCAGTTACAACATGTCAATGCTGGCAAACTACAGCGCCACACTTTATGAAACCTTAGAGCAAGAAACTGGCCAGGCTACCGGTTTTGTGCGCAATGGTTCGTTAACTGTCGCTACTCACAAAGAACGTTTGGCTGAACTAAAACGCGGAGCCTCAATGGCCAAGGTTGCCGGGTTCCCTTGTGA
>CAYVYS010000049.1:0-16808 GCA_964455815.1 uncultured Gammaproteobacteria bacterium | reverse complement strand
GATATTTGAACGAATACGTGAAGAGGTGAAAAACGGTGCGCCGCCGCAAACGGCAATTCACCATGGCTATGGCAATGCCTTTAGCACTATTTTTGATGCCAATTTAACGACTTTGATTGCTGCGTTTGTGTTGTTTAACTTCGGCACTGGGCCAATCCAGGGTTTTGCGATCACTTTGTGTATCGGTATTTTAACTTCGATGCTGACGGCGATTTTTGTCTCAAGAATCATTGTCAACACGCTATACGGCGGCCGCCGCTTAGAAAAGCTGGCAATTTAGGAGACAGTCATGGAATTGCTTGCAAAAACTACACGTATTGATTTTATTGGCAAACGCAAAATTGCCATGGTGCTATCGATTGTTTTGTTGCTGGTCAGTGTTTATTCGCTGGTAACTCGCAACCTAAATTTGGGTATCGATTTCTCTGGTGGTACCAAGGTCGAGCTTTATTATCAAAGTGAAGTGTCAGTCATTGAATTACGCGATATCTTAGCCGCTGGTGGTTATGGTGATGCTGTAGTGCAACATTTTGGCAGCCAACGAGATGTCTTAATTCGAGTTCCGCTCACAGAGCAAACCAGCGACGATAAGGTGAGCATCAAGATCGTTGAATTATTGGCTGCGTCTTCAGTTGGCAGTGGTGAAGTACGCAGTGTGGAATTCGTTGGTCCAACATTTGGTCGAGAGCTTTTTGAAAAAGGTATTTTGGCTCTTATTTACGCACTAATTGGCGTGATGATTTATGTGGCCTTTCGGTTTGAATGGAAATTTTCCTTAGGTTCAGTAGCCGCATTGATTCACGACGTGGTGATTACCGTCGGTGTTTTCTCGGTGTTGCAACTTGAATTCACTTTGCCGGTACTCGCTGCCTTGCTAGCGGTGATTGGTTATTCATTAAACGATACTATCGTGGTGTTTGACCGCATTCGTGAGAACTTTCGTAAAGTGCGCGAAACTGAGACTGAAGAGATTATGAATATCTCGATCAATCAAACCTTGCCACGCACCATACTGACCTCATTAACCACCTTACTGGTATTAGTCGCCTTGTACTTTTTTGGCGGTGAAGCGCTTAGTGGTTTTGCGCTAACACTAATAATTGGCGTATTGATTGGTACTTATTCATCGATTTTTGTCGCCAGCCCAACCGTGCTTGCACTTGGCGCCAAAGCCGAAGATCTAATCGTTGAAGTGGTCGAAAAAGAGGGCGCCGATCTAGCTGATATGCCCTAGGTATTGCTTGTTTGAGTAATACTCTGATACAGCACCTTAATTCACATAGTCAAAACTCATTTTAGAAGAGAAATCTGGAGATCATCATGTTCGCCGATAACAAGTCCATTGCTGAAGTCGACCCACAACTTTGGCAAGCGGTATTAGATGAAGACCTTCGTCAAGAAGAGCACATCGAACTTATTGCCTCAGAAAATTACGCCAGCCCCGCGGTAATGCAGGCGCAGGGTAGCAAAATGACCAATAAATATGCTGAAGGCTATCCTGGCAAACGTTATTACGGTGGCTGCGCTTATGTCGATGTTGCCGAAGATTTGGCCATCGAGAGAGTTAAAGAATTGTTCGGTGCCGATTACGCCAATGTTCAACCGCATTCCGGCTCATCAGCGAATATAGCCGTTTATCAAGCAGTATTAAATCCAGGCGATACCGTATTAGGAATGAGTTTGGATCACGGTGGGCACTTAACCCATGGTGCTAAAGTTAACTTTTCTGGCCGTATCTACAACTCAGTGCAATATGGTTTGGACGAGAGCACAGGCGAAATCGATTACGATCAAGTTGAAGCGCTGGCTCTTGAACATAAACCAAAAATGATTGTTGCAGGTTTTAGCGCCTATTCGCGCGTTGTTGACTGGCAGCGTTTTCGTGAGATTAGTGACAAAGTCGGCGCGGTAATGATGTGTGATATCGCTCATGTGGCGGGCTTAATTGCGGTTAGTTTATACCCAAGTCCGGTTCAAATCGCTGACGTATGCACCAGTACCACTCATAAAACACTGCGTGGCCCGCGCGGCGGCATCATCTTAGCCAAAGCGAATCCTGAATTAGAAAAGGCGTTTAATTCCAGGGTGTTTCCAGGTTCCCAAGGTGGGCCTTTGATGCATGTGATTGCGGCCAAAGCAGTTGCTTTTAAAGAAGCGCTGGAGCCTAGCTTTAAAGAGTATCAACAGCAAACACTGGATAACTCTCGCGCCTTAGCGGCTGCACTAAAGAGCCGAGGTTACTCGCCAGTTTCTGGTGGCACCGATAATCATCTAAGCTTAATAAGCCTGGTCGAAAAAGGTATCACCGGTAAAGCTGCTGAAGCCGCATTAGGAGCTGCCAATATCACGGTGAATAAGAACGCGGTACCCAGTGATCCGCAAAGCCCATTCGTAACCAGTGGAATTCGTATTGGAACTCCGGCCATTACCACTCGAGGTTTTGGCTTGCAAGAAATGCAAACCCTAGCAGATTGGATGGCCGATGTAATGGATACCATTGACGCGGATGGTCAGTGTGATCAGGCTGTTATCGATCGCGTTAAAGGTGAGGTAGTGGAGCTGTGCCGAAAGTTTCCGGTCTACAGCTAAGTCGTGCTCAGGCTGCATCGGCGCGAATGGCGCTGGTGATGCTTTTATAACTGCACTACACTCAAGCGCATGCGTTGCCCTTTTTGCCAGAACGACGACACACGAGTTGTAGATTCGCGTCTCACCGAAGACCGTGACGCGGTGCGCCGCCGCCGTTCTTGTGAAGCCTGTGGCGAGCGCTTTAGCACCATGGAAGAGGCCAGTTTAAAGCTGCCATTTGTAATTAAATCTAATGGTGATCGCGAACATTATGATCACCACAAATTGGCCAGAGGGTTGGAGCGAGCGCTGGAAAAACGACCGGTAGATTCCAATCAAATAGAGCAAATTTTACATCGCATTAAACACACCTTGCTAACTAGCGGTGAACGCGAAATTCCCGCACGACAAATCGGCGAGCTTGTGATGAATGAATTGCGCGAGGTTGATCAAGTCGCCTATGTTCGATTTGCCTCGGTGTATCGTTCTTTTCAAGATGTTGACGCCTTTAGTGAAGAAATTAAACGATTGCAAAAGCAAACTGTGCGCGGGCGCAGAGCATCACGCGCTCAAGCGCAATCGAAAATGAGCAAAGACAATTAGTATGAGCTTTGATTTCAGCCAATATGATCCGAATGATGACGCCTCGATGATGCAGGCGGTGCTTGCCTTGGCCACACAAGGTCAGAATTCGACTCAGCCAAACCCAATGGTGGGTTGTGTGCTAGTCCGTGATGGGCAAATCGTCGGTTCTGGATGGCATCAAAAAGCAGGGGAACTGCACGCTGAGCGTTTGGCATTAGCTGAGGCTGGTGAAAATGCCCGCGGCGCTATTGCTTATGTCAATTTAGAGCCTTGTTGTCATCAGGGGCGCACGCCGCCTTGTACTGACGGTCTGATTGATGCGGGAGTGGTACGCGTAGTGTCAGCGATGCGAGACCCTAATCCATTAGTCGAAGGCGGTGGTTATGAATTGCTTACTGGTGCTGGTATCGAGGTTCAGTCGGAATTACTTGGCGAGCCGGCACGTTGGTTAAATCGCGGTTTTATTAGTCGAATGCAACGTCAACAGCCCTGGGTTGTACTTAAATCGGCAGCGACACTGGATGGTCGCACGGCCGCGTTCGATGGTGAAAGTAAGTGGATAACCAGCCAGGCTGCACGTGATCAAGTGCAAAGCTTGCGCGCTGCTAGCTCAGCTGTGTTAACTGGCATCGGCACCGTGTTGGCTGATGATCCGCAACTTAATGTCCGCAGTAACTCTATTGACGTCGTTCGCCAACCATTGCGTGTGGTGCTGGATACGAATTTACGTTGCCCCTTGGACGCTCGAATTATCGGTGATGACCATCAGTGCCTTATTCTTACCGCCTCTGATGATGTCGAAAAGACCGCCGCTCTTATTGAAAATGGCGCTGAGGTGGTCAATGTCGGCGTCGATGGCCAGATTTTACCGCAAGAGGTTTTAGCCGAATTGGGTCGGTGGCAATGCAATGAAGTGTTGATTGAAGCAGGACAAACCGTTGCCGGCTCATTTGTTAATGCTGGCTTGGTAGACGAAATGGCGTTATTTTACGCGAGTAGTATCCTCGGTGATCAAGGCCGCAGCATGTTTAAGTTTGATCAGGCGTTTAACTTTGGTGAACGACCTGAATATCGAATCCGCGATGTAGCGATGGTAGCAGAAGATATCCTCGTCACCGCGGTTAACCCGCAAAGCGTCGACAGCCTGGCTTCACCAGCGTAATACCACTATCTATGAGATTGATCATTTAAGCGCAGCTATGTTTACTGGAATTATAGAAACCATTGGCACTATCAGCTCGATCAATGCGATCGGAGGTGATAAGCGGATTGTTGTATCAGCGCCTGAGTTTGCTGATCGAGACGTTAACTTAGGCGATAGTATCGCGATCAATGGTGTTTGCTTAACAGTGGTTGAGATTAATGGCGATCAATATGCCTTCGATGTGTCGGTGGAAACCATTAATCATTCGTTGATTGGCAATTGGCAGCAAGGCACGAGAGTTAACTTAGAAATGGCGCTACTCCCCACCACGCGTCTTGGTGGCCATTTGGTCTCGGGGCATGTCGACGGCTTAGCAACTTTGATCACCATCCAAGAGGATGCGAGGTCGTGGCGCATGAGTTTTGAGCTGGCCGATGATCTGGCTAAATACATCGCTCAAAAAGGCTCAGTCACCATTAATGGTGCTAGTCTTACTGTAAACTCAGTTGACAAAAACACCTTTGACATCAATGTAATACCACATACTTTTGAAGTCACTACTTTTGGAGATTTGCAGAAAGGTGACCAAGTGCATATCGAGGTTGACTTGATCGCTCGCTATCTCGAGAGATTAATCAGTGCCGGCGATACTTCTTCGTTGGATCAAGGCACGATCACACCAGAATTCCTTGCTGAGCATGGTTTTACGTCTAAGGAATCTCTGCAAAAATCTTAAATCACTGCACACTTATCTTGATTGCCGATAAGCTAACCCAGGTTTAACTATGACTCTAATTACTCCATTATTTGCCGCTATCATGGCATTGATGTTTGTTTTGCTCTGCATCAATGTGGTGCGCTATCGTTTTCGTGAGCGCATTTCTCTGGGCGATGGAGGCCATAAAGAGCTTAACAAGGCGATTCGAATTCAAGCAAATTTTGTTGAGTATGTACCGCTTACTTTGATTTTAATGTGGATTTTAGAGAGTCTGGATTTATCACCGATCAGAGTGTTTTGGGTTGGTATAGCCTTAGTGCTGTCACGAGTTCTACATGTTGTCGGCATGCTCTACCCGCGTAACTTAGTGGTGTTGCGGCAAATAGGTGTGTTGATGGCGTTCGCTATTTTGCTTTGGCTTACCTTTGCTATTTTGCGTTTTTACTTTGCTGTCTAATTTGTTTGATCAGCCATTTTTCAGGATTTGCTTATGTCGATCAGTTGTGTAGAAAAAATATTAGAAGATTATCGCAATGGCAAAATGGTCATCATTACCGATGATGAAGATCGTGAAAACGAAGGTGATTTAATGATGGCAGCCGATTGCGTGCGAGCCGAAGACATTAATTTTATGGCACGCTATGGGCGCGGTTTAATTTGCCTTACCTTGACTGAGGAGCGATGCCAGCAAATTGGTTTGCCGTTAATGGTCGGCGATAATAATGGCGCGCGCTTTTCGACTAATTTCACTATGTCTATTGAGGCTGCTGAAGGTGTTACTACTGGTATTTCTGCCGCCGATAGAGCTCGTACTATTCAAGCTGCTGTGGCGGCCAACGCTAAACCCAGCGATATCGTAATGCCAGGGCATATCTTCCCCATTATGGCGCAACCTGGTGGTGTATTGAGCCGTGCCGGGCACACTGAGGCTGGCATTGATTTCTCGCGTTTAGCCGGTCGCGATCCATCCAGCGTTATATGTGAAATTCTCAATGAAGACGGCACGATGGCGCGCATGCCAGATCTAAAGAAGTTCGCCAAAGAGCACGATTTAAAAATTTGCTCAATTGCCGAATTGATTCGGTATCGCCTCGAGCATGAGCCAACGGTGGTGCCAGTCAAAGAATCAACCATTTCGACCACCAAAGGTGAGCTTAAAACTGTGGTATTTAAAGACAACGAACGCGATGAAACGCACGTTGCCTTTATTAAAGGTGAGATCGATGAAAACACGCCGATTCCAGTGCGCATTCACGTTGAGTCCGACTTTTTGGCGACCTTGAAGGTGCTCAACGGCAAAGACTATTTTCCGGTACAGCGGGCGATGGACTATATATTGGATAATGACTGCGGCATTGTGGTTATTCTTCGATATACCCAAAATGCCGAGGAGGTCGTGTATGATCTCGAGCAAATACAAAGCAATAAGCGCCCCGGTTCATCCGGCCATTTGCGCTTGTTAGGTGCCGGTAGCCAAATTTTATCAAGTTTGGGGGCGAGCAAAATTCGAGTTTTAGGCCGGCAGCGAAAGACGCATGGTTTGTCAGGCTTTGATATCGAAATAGTTGATTATATTGGCTTGGATGTCTACGACTGACCGCAAGCATCAGAACGAATACTGTAAGAGGGTTTAATATGAGTCATACCATCATTAGTGGTGAGCTAAGTGGCAAAGGCCAGAAATTGGGCATTGTTGTGGGTCGCTTCAATAGTTTTATTGGTGACGCCTTAGTCAATGGCGCGATCGATGTGCTTGCTCGTCATGGCGTGAATACCAAATCACTAACCGTTGTTTTTGTGCCAGGCGCCTTTGAAATTCCTTTGGCGGCAAAAAAAATGGCTGAGAGCGGAAAATATGATGGCGTAATTGCCTTGGGCGCAGTCATTCGTGGCTCTACGCCACACTTTGATTATGTGGCTGGCGAATGTGCCAAAGGTTTAACTCGCATTCAGTTAGATACAGGCGTGCCAGTTGGTTTTGGTGTGCTAACTGTCGATACAATTGAACAAGCGATAGAGCGTGCTGGAACCAAAGCCGGCAACAAAGGCGCAGAAGCCGCGATGACGGTGCTCGAAATGGTCAATTTAGTTAAGCAGCTAACTTAATGAGTAAAAATCGGCACAATGCGCGCAAGGCCGCAGTCCAGGCTTTGTATCAATGGGATTTAACCCAGCAGCCAGCCGAAGACATAGAGGATCGTTTTAAGCAAATTCACGACATGCAGAATATTGATCGCAAGTTTTTGCGTGAGATTATGCAGCAGGTACCCAATTTGGCGGAGCAATTAGGCCGCATGATAGAGCCACATATTGATCGGGAATTCACCAGTCTTGACCCGGTAGAGCGCGCAATCTTGCTTCTGGGAACTTATGAACTAGCCCACAAGCCTGATGTGCCTACCAAAGTTGTGATTAACGAAATGATTGAATTGGCCAAAACTTTTGGCGCTGATCATAGCTATAAATTTATTAATGGTGTCATGGATAAAATAGCGCAGCAGGTGAGGGCAGCCGCCTAGCATTACACCCATGGCCGAGTTTTCGATAATTCGCAATTACTGTCAGGGGATAGGGCCGAAGCATCGCAGTACTCGAATCGATATCGGCGACGATGCGGCGGTTTTTGAACCACCGCAGGATATGGATATTGCGGTAAGCACCGACACCATGGTCACAGGTGTTCATTTTCTCCCCGACACGGCGCCAAGCCATCTGGCACATAAAATTCTGGCGGTGAACTGCAGTGACATGGCTGCCATGGGCGCAATACCCAAATACGCCACCTTAGCCTTAACCATGCCGCAAGTAGATGAGCCTTGGCTGGCTGAATTCTCGGCCGCCTTAATGACTCAGGCTGAACGCTTTAAAGTTCAGTTAATCGGTGGTGACACTACCAGCGGTAATTTAACATTATCTTGTACAATCATAGGTTTATTAGATAAATATAAAGTACTTTCACGCGCTAGTGCTCGGCCCGGGAGTGATGTTTATGTGTCTGGCTCTGTTGGCGATGCCGCTCTTGCTCTTGCGCACTTGCAAAATCAAATTAACTTACCGAAAACGGATGCTGAAACCCTGACGCTCGCCCATTATCGTCCTGAACCGCGAGTAGAGTTAGGTCAGGGTTTGCTCAATATTGCTGACGCGTGTATTGATGTGTCTGATGGTCTAGTTGCAGATTTAGGGCACATTTGTCAGCAAAGTGAGGTTTCGATTCAAATCGAACTTGATGCTATTCCTTTATCCGAGGCTTATCTGAATTTTCAAAATTCGTACTCAAACTCAGATCAAGCCGCTAATAGTTTAGATTACGCGCTTTACGGGGGAGATGACTATGAACTCGCTTTTACTGCCCGCGCCGATCGTCGTGGTGAGATCAAAGCTCTAAGCGAAGAATTGGGGCTTAGGCTCACCAAAATTGGCATAGCCACATCAGCTCAGGAACATAGCGTAATGCTAGCACGAGGCGACAAGCTTTATCGGCCACAAACCCATGCCGGCTATCAGCACTTTCTTTGAGCCAGAGATAAATTAATGAGCCAAGCGCGTTTTAACCTAAGTAATCCAGTGCATTTTCTGGCACTAGGTTTTGGTAGTGGTTTGCTTAAACCCGCACCAGGCACTTGGGGTACCTTGGCCGGCATGCCATTACTATTGCTGGTAAGTTCTCTTGTCAGTACGCAGTCGGTTGTATTTATCGCACTGCTCATTGCTGGTTTTATGATTGGCATTTATTTATGCGGTAAAACCGCGTCAGATATTGGTGTGCATGATCATGGCGCGATCGTTTGGGACGAAATAGTTGGTTTATTCGCAGCAGTGATCTGGTTGCCACTCAGCTGGCAAAATCTGGTGCTGGCGTTTTTACTGTTTCGCTTGTTCGACATCATAAAGCCTTGGCCGATTCGATGGTTGGATCGGCATGTTCATGGTGGCTTTGGGATTATGATTGATGATGTCATTGCTGGTTTAATGGCCTGTGGCGTATTGCACCTTGGTCATATCCTGGTTGCCAGGTTCGGCTAGGCATGCAACTAGATAGCACAACAGGGCTTCTTGATCAGGCAAGTTTTCTTGTCTCTCCCAATCACGATGAACGACCACCTGGCAACGCGATTGAAGCGATTATTATCCATTGCATTAGTTTGCCTCCGGGCATTTATGGTGGAGATCAGGTTGAGCGTTTTTTTCAAAATCAATTGTCGGGCGATGAACATCCGTATTTCGCAGAGATGGCGCATTTAACAGTCAGTTCGCACTTTTATATTCAAAGAAGCGGTGAGTTAATTCAGTTTGTTCCCACACACAAACGCGCTTGGCACGCAGGTGAATCACAATGTTTGCAACGAGCCAGGGTCAACGATTTTTCTATTGGCGTCGAACTTGAAGGACTGGACACAGATACGGCTGGTTTTAGCGATGAGCAATACCAAACCTTGACTGACTTGCTTGCCTGTCTACAGGCAAGCTATCCACAAATTGGTAGGCAAATTTTTGCTCATAGCGATATCGCCCCAGAGCGCAAGCCCGACCCTGGGCCATTCTTCGACTGGTCTCGTTTAGAAGCGTTTTTCTAAGTCAACTGTCATTTGTGCGAACCGCGACCAAGGTTTGCTATTATTTGCGTCATTATTCACTTTCGAGAAACGATTTATGGCTTCCTCAATGAGCCGTGTCGCTGTGATTGCTGGCGCACGTACACCGTTTTTACGCATTGCAACGGGCTATAGCACTTTCCCTGCCCGACAATTAGCCTCACATCTGGTGGGCGAATTGATAGAACGCGCCGATGTTGATAAGCAGCATATTGAAAAACTGGTATTCGGCCAGGTTGTCATGGCACCTGACGCGCCAAATATTGGGCGCGAAGTAGTTCTAGGAGCGAATTTGCCAGTGACTACCGATGCGTATAGTGTCTCACGCGCCTGCGCGAGTAGTTATCAGTCAGCCGTAGACGTCGCCATGAATATTCAAACCGGAATCATCGATGCTGGCGTTGCCGGTGGTTGCGATGTGATGTCACAGCCGCCGATAAGCTTTAATAAAAAAATGACCGAGGCCATGGTTAAAAGCTCTTACAGCAAGGGCAGCAAGCTAAAAGCGTTTAAAGGAATTGGTCTTAAAGACCTGATGCCAAGCCAACCCGCTATCAAAGAACCATCTTCGGAATACACCATGGGGCAAGCGGCTGAAAAAATGGCCAAAGAAAATGGCATTGCACGCTCCGATCAAGATGAGATCGCTCATAACTCGCATATCAAAGCCGCCAAAGCCTGGGAAGAGGGCTGGTTTGATGAGCAGGTGATTAATGTCGTTATGGGCCCTAAATACCAGGCCGTCTCCAAAGACAATTTGGTGCGTGCCGGCTCGCAACTTGAAAAATACGCCAAACTTCGCCCGGTGTTTGATCGAAAACACGGCACGGTCACCGCGGGTAATAGTTCGCCCTTAACCGATGGCGCTTCGGCAGTGGTTTTAATGAGTGATGAAAAGGCGAAGGCGTTAGGTCATCAGCCGTTGGGTTATATAAAAAGTTATGCTTTTGCAGCGCTAGACCCGAATTGGCAAATGCTGATGGGGCCATCGTTCGCCACGCCGAAAGCCTTAGATGCGGCAGGTTTAACTCTCAAGGATATGGATTTAATTGATATGCATGAAGCTTTTGCCGCACAAGTGCTATCGAACACGCAAGCCTTTGCATCAAAGGAATTTGCTCAGCAACGACTGGGCCGCAAAGAGGCGATAGGCGAAATCGACTTTGATAAATTCAATGTTAGCGGCAGTTCAATATCGATTGGTCATCCCTTTGCGGCGACCGGCACACGTCAGTTAACACAAATGCTTTACGATTTAAAACGTACTGGTCAGCAGCACGGTTTAATAACGGCTTGTGCGGCCGGCGGGCTTGGTGCTGCCATGATCTTGGAATCGGCTTAGGGCAATTAGGGGAAACTGAAATGGCAACTTTTAGTCTAGTAAAACAAGATGGCATTGCGCTGGTAACCATGGATACACCAGACTCGCCGCAAAACGTTCTCAACCAAGACATTCAATCTGAGTACGAAGCGATTCTGCAAGATATTCGCGAAGACAGTTCTTTAAAAGGTATGATTTTTGCGTCAGGTAAAAAAGATGTATTTTTGGCTGGCGCCGATATCAGTATTTTTCAAACGATCGAAACCGAGGAGCAGGCTTACGAATCTTCGAGCTTACTACATGTCATGTGTCAGCAGGTCGCGGATCTGCCGATAACGACCGTGGTCGCGATTGATGGCGTGTGTCTTGGCGGTGGCTTAGAGTTATCTTTGGTGTTCGATTATCGATTGGCCTCTGACAACAAGGCCACACGCATTGGCGTGCCCGAAGTGCAATTAGGTTTACTACCAGGTGGCGGTGGCACGACGCGATTACCAAGAATGGTAGCCTTGCCAGATGCGCTGGATATGATGCTCACCGGGCGTCAACTAAACGCTAAGCGCGCGCTAAAAATTGGCTTGGTCGACGAAGTTGTTGCGCCGTCTATTTTGCTGGATGTGGCGAAGAGCTATATCGATAAGGGTAAACCTAAGCGTTCCGTCTCTTTTAAAGACAAACTCATGCGCACGGCTCCGTTTCGCCAGTTGATTATTAGTCAGGCTCGGAAAAAAGTCATGAGCCAGACCAAAGGTAAATACCCGGCGCCTTTAAAAATTCTCGATACTGTACAAAAAGGCCTAGGACTGTCTTTATCTAAAGCATTGGATTTAGAAGCTCGTAGCTTTGCGCAGTTATTGGTAACGCCAGAGTCTAAACAGTTTGTGAACATCTTTTTTGCCACCACTGATCTAAAGAAAGATTCTGGTGTTGATTCGGATACACAAGCACGAAAGGTTACGAATGTGGGAGTGCTTGGCGCTGGACTCATGGGGGCGGGCATTAGTTATATTACTGCCGACAAAGCCAAAACCACGGTGCGCATGAAAGACATCAGCGTAGAAGGTTTATCTAAGGGTATGGCCTACGTGGGCAAACTGGTAGATAGAAAACTCAAACGCCGGCGAATTAAACCGCACCAACATCAAAATATTATGGCGCGTTTAACTGGTTCATTGGATTATCGCGGCTTTAAAAACAGCGATGTGGTGATCGAAGCGGTATTCGAAGACTTAGGCCTAAAGCAGCGCATGGTGGCCGACATCGAGAAGCTATCTGGCAACAAAGAAACCATTTTTGCGACCAATACCAGTGCCATTCCAATTGACGAAGTAGCAGCCAATGCGAATCATCCAGAGAGAATCGTCGGCATGCATTATTTCTCTCCAGTAGAAAAAATGCCCTTATTAGAAGTGATTTCAGGCAGTAAAACCGCTGATTGGGTCACCGCGACCGCCGTGAAATTAGGCAAGCGCCAGGGCAAGACCGTGATTGTGGTCAATGACGGCCCCGGGTTTTATACCACCAGAGTATTGGTGCCATACAATATGGAGGCTGTGCGTTTAGTGCTTGAAGGTGTGGCTATTCAAGAAGTCGATAACTCCCTAGAGAGTTTTGGCATGCCAGTTGGCCCTATCAAACTCATGGACGAAGTGGGGATCGATGTTGGTGCGCATATTGTTGTGACTCTCAATAAGGCTTTTGGCGATCGAATTCCATTGATTGATGGTGTTGATAAAGTCTTAGCCGATGATCGCATGGGTAAGAAAAATGGTCGTGGCTTCTATGATTACAGTGAAGACTCTAAGGGTAAACGTGTAGATCAAAGCATTTATTCGGTACTCGGTATAGAGAACTCAGGCCGTAATGAGTTAAGCCGTCAAGTAATCGTTGATCGCGTGTTGTTCTCTATGCTCAACGAAGCCGCTTATTGCCTGGAAGAGGGCATATTAAGGTCGGCGCGCGACGGCGATATCGGAGCGATCTTTGGTCTTGGCTTTCCGCCCTTTACCGGTGGCCCATTTAGATATATGGATTCACTGGGGCTCGATCAGGTAGCGCAGACGCTACAAAACATGCACGCCGAACATGGTGAGCGATTTAAACCGGCTAAGATTATTTTGGATCTTGCCGACAAAGGCGCGGGGTTTTACGAGTAAACTAGCGCGACTATGGATTTAATTCTTCTGGCAGTGCCGCTGTTCTTTTTGCTCATCGCGATTGAATTGATTGCTGAGCGCGTGCGTGGGACGAATTATTATCGCGTCAATGATTCGCTGACTAGCCTCGCCACTGGTACCATTAATCAATTGGTGAAGGTTTCTCAAGCCCTAATTCCATTCACGGCATATGTCGCTCTTTATGAGCATTTTGCTCTCTTTGAATTGTCCCAAAACTGGCAATCGTGGGTTTTGGTGTTCGTGCTTTGGGATTTTTGTTATTACTGGAATCACCGCCTTGGCCATGAGATGAATATTTTATGGGCCTCGCATGTGGTGCATCACTCTAGTGAGGAATACAATTTAACCACGGCCTTGCGACAAACCGGCACTGGTTTTTTGAGTTTTGTTTTTTATATGCCACTGGCCATTCTAGGCTTTGAGCCTTTAATGGTTCTTACCGTTGGCGCACTGAATTTGATTTATCAATTTTGGGTTCATACTCAACATATTGGCAAGCTAGGTTGGTATGAATGGTTTTTTGTCACGCCGTCCAATCATCGTGGGCACCATGCGCAAAATACCATTTATATTGATAAAAATTACGGTGGCGTATTCATCCTCTGGGATCGCTTATTCGGCACATATCAAGAAGAGCAAGACGATGATAAGCCGATCTTTGGTATTCGTGGTGCGGTGCAAAGCTGGAATCCGCTATGGGTTAATGCGCAAATCTACGCGCAATTGATTCAAGATGCCTGGCGCACTAAAAATTGGTGGCATAAGTTAACCATCTGGTTTCGCAGAACCGGTTGGCGACCGCCTGATGTCGAAGAAAAATATCCGTTAATAAAGAACGAGTTAGAAGATTTTATTAAATACGATACTCATCTTAATTTAGCCACCAAATGCTATGCGATATGGCATTACGGTCTAACTGCGGCGATTGGTATTTATTATAGTTTTCACGCTTCGGAATTAGCCTTGAGTGAGTCGGCGCTCGTCGTCTTTTTTGTACTATGGAGCGGGTTTAATATCGGCGCGCTAATGGAGTCAAAGCACTATGCCGGTGTGCTTGAATGGATGCGCCTTATAATCTTTCTATGCGGTTTATTCTGGTTGGCCATACCTGGGTTATGGTTCAAAGGTCTGCTAATCGCGCTGATTGCCAGTGCGCCAGTATTGTTCTTTGCTCGATGGTTTGCTTCTGAAAAACCTGAGATAGGGCCGCTAAAAGAAGTTTAACTTTAGTGCTAGAGCCACTGAATCATCAGTGATAGCATGCGCGCCCATGAAGATCACCGACTTCGATTACCAATTACCCGCGCATTTAATTGCGCAGTATCCTACCTCAGAGCGTACAGCGAGTCGTTTGCTTAAGGTTGAGAGTGCTGGTGGCTTATTCGACTATCAATTCAAGCAAATAATCGATGAGTTTAACGCTGGAGACCTGCTGGTTCTAAACAACACTAAGGTGGTGCCAGCAAGAGTATTTGGTAGCAAAAAATCTGGCGGCAAAATTGAGCTGTTGCTAGAACGGCCACTCAGCTCGTCGCGATTTTTGGCACAGATTAAAGCCAGCCGAGCTCCGAAAGTGGGTCAGTCACTACGAATAGACCAAGATGAATCAGCTCAGTTAACCGTAGTTGGTCGCCAGGGCGCATTCTTCGAGGTTGAAATCGCCGATCAAGATAATTTATTCGCCTGGTTTGAACGAGTCGGCGAACTGCCTTTACCTCCTTATATCGAACGCCAGGTCGATAAGCACGACCAGAGTCGTTATCAAACGGTCTTTGCTGAACAACAAGGTGCTGTTGCCGCACCAACGGCTGGTTTACATTTTGATAAAACGCTCCTCGATAGAATTAAACAAAAAGGTATACAGGTCGCTACCATCACTCTGCATGTCGGAGCTGGCACCTATCAACCAGTGCGGGTAGATAACATTCAAGATCATCAAATGCATGCCGAATTCATTGAGGTAAATTCACAGGTTTGCAGACTCATTGAACAAACCAAAGCGCAAGGCAAGCGAGTTATAGCCGTTGGCACAACCGTAATGCGCTCTTTAGAAACGGCAGCGCAATCTGCGGACGATGCGCTTATTGAACCGTTTAGCGGCGAGACGCAAATATTCATCTACCCCGGCTTTGAATTTAAAGTCGTCGATTTGCTACAAACCAATTTTCATCTGCCAAAATCAACATTGATGATGCTAGTTAGTGCTTTCGCAGGCACTGAAAAAATCAAACAAGCTTATCAACACGCCATCGATCAAGAATACCGATTTTTCAGCTATGGAGATGCGATGTTGCTAGAACGAGCAGAATAGCCAGCCCTGCAGAGCTAAATCAAAGGCCAGGCATACGCCAATTGATCAACCAGTAAGCAACGTTTTATTAAAATTACGATTTGCTTTGCTGTTTATCGTTCTACCTTGTTTGCTCTAAATCCCGTTGTAAGTCGATCCATGCTGGGTCGATGGTTAGCCGTTTGGTAATTTTATCTTTGCTGGTTAATAGTCGCCAGAATGGTGTTACCTCAGAAGGCTCCATGCCTTCGTTGATTTCATCAATAGCTGCTTGGGCGCTGATGCGAATAAAGATGGATGTTGAAACAGGGCAAGTCGCATCACATTGTTGACGCCTGGCGAGCTCTCGACGTAAGCGCTCTATTGTTCGTGTTTGGCCGAACGGGATCTTTTTAATATAGGCGTCGATTATTTGCGGGGTACCAACAAACAGTTTTTTGCCCTTTTTTATGCCAGCAAAATCACTTTCTAAAATGACTTTTTTAGCCTGCTTGTTGGCTTGCAAATGCTCTTTTGCTGATTTCACCATGATCTAAAATAGATTGAGTTATTTGTCGTAGTTTTAGCACGATGGCTATGCGAATAGAATAATCCCTATTTTTATCTATTTAAATCAAATGGTTAACGGCATTAGCGTGGTTGGATTAACGAGGCCATTCCATGGTGGCCATTCCATGGTGGCCTCCCCGATTGGATTCGAACCAACAATCTATCGCTTAGGAGGCGATTGCATTATCCAATTATGCTACGGGGAGGGGGACGACCAGTATCTTTAACTACACTGGTATTTTGCATGAATCCAGGTCATTGACCAAGGTTGTCATCACGTCACCTCGCGATACCAGGCCGACTAACACATCATTCTCCACGATAGGCATCACGTTGACTTTTTGTTCATTGAACTTTGTCGCCAGGTCGATGATCGTTACATCGGGCGCGGCCTTAATTGGCTCAAAGGTCATAATATCTTCGACTGAGGCCGTCTTATCACAGTAATAGGAGGCCTGCGTTAGGTGTTTAAGACAATCGAATTCTGATACATAGCCAATAAGCAGGCCTTGCTCATCCACGACAGGTGCGCCGGTGAGAGCTCGTTTAGTGAGGTGATCACTGACTTTATCTAGGGTCATTTTGCGATGTAGGGCATCGGCAGCTGGCCGCATAACATCGCGAACTAATTTCGCTTGCATGATAAAAAACAATAGGTCTGAGTTACGAATGAAATCAGTCTATCGCAAGTGTGGAATCAAGAAAAAACGTTCTTTTCGATGATATTGATAGCTTTTACCAATGGTAGAGTGAATGCATGGAACAGCTTAGGCAATCATCAATTTTGGCCAGGCAGCTACTTGTCTTAGTCGTTGTTTAGTCGTTTGCACGCTCGACGTATTCGCCGGTATCGGTGTTCAC
>CAYVYS010000048.1:0-17212 GCA_964455815.1 uncultured Gammaproteobacteria bacterium | reverse complement strand
TCGTTCAAGGATCGAACGGAGACACGGATGACTCTTCCTAATAAATCACTTGTTGCAGTAGAATAATTTTGATCTATCGAACAGTTCTTATTGGTGATACTTACTAACGAGTTGGGGCTTCTTTCACAAAATCCTTGTAGAGCTTTTCTTGCAGGCTATTGTCGTTGTGGGCGTTAACTGCTTGATCGACAACTTCCCTTTTTAGGTGGTCGGCAAACAATTGGATGAATTCGTAGACGTATTCTCTTAATACGGCGTTTTTACGGATGGCGAGGCTGGTGACGCTTGAGTCAAACAGGTGGCTGGCGTCGAGTACAGCGAGGTCTTGATCTTGGGCTTTGTCGTAGGCCATTCTGGCGCAAATGCCGATACCCATGTCGCTACGCACATAAGTTTTGATTACCTCGGCGTCGGCAGCCATTAGCACGACATTAAGATCCAGTTTTTCCTTTTTAAAGGCCCGATTAATGACTGAGCGGTCGGCGACACCGAAGGTGTAAGTAATCACCGGGTGTTGAGCTATATCCTTTAGCGTCAACTCGGCCTCGCTAACTAATGGATGTGCTTTGGGCACAATCAGGCAGCGATTCCATCGGTAACAGGGTAATAATACGAGGTTATCAAATAATTCCAATGCTTCGGTCGCAATACCGATATCGGCGACCCCGCTGTCAGTTAAGCTGGCGATTTGTTCTGGTGAGCCTTGATTGATTTGCAGTTGCACCTTGGGGTACTTCTTTCGGAACTCGCTGATTACCGGTGGTAAGACATAGCGCGCTTGCGTATGCGTGGTGGCAATAGAGAGCAAACCAGAATCAGGGTGACTAAAGTCTTCTGCAATGCGTTTAACGTTGTTGGCTTCATTCAAGATCAACTCAAAACGCTCTACCAATAATTTACCTTCGGGCGTTAGGCCATTGATATGCTTACCACTGCGCTCAAAAATCGTAACGCCAAGCTCATCTTCTAAACGACGAATCTGGCTCGATACCCCAGGCTGCGAAGTAAACAGCTTTTCGGCAGCAGCCGTCACATTCATGCCGCTTTTAACGACTTCAGTAACGTATTGAAGTTGCCTGAGTTTCATGGCTTTTTATTAAGCTTCATGGCTGTTTATTGGCTCGATTTTATTGATCCTGAAAACAATAAGCGGGGATAGAAAACTCGCTGTCCAAAGAGCCATTGCGGCGGTAGCGTTCGAGCTTTTCGATAAAATTACTGGTGGTGACCGGCATTGGCACTCTAACGCCGCTTAAGTAGCTGATCACGTCTTTGCCCATATGCAACAGGCGTAAACCGTCCTCCCAATAGCGTAGACTCTCTTGCTGGCTTTTTAACCCACAAGGTTTAAATTCGATAATTGCTTCTTTGGCAGCAACATAGCGCGGCCATACCTCGTAGATCACTTCATCACGCCGCATGGTTTCAACTTCGGATTTGGATGCTTGCCTTAGCTCTTCAAGACGCTCAATAACACCGTTAAAGCCTTCGACTTCTTGAAACACTTCGATCATATGATCAACCAGCTTATCAATCGCGCCCAACGTTTGGGCGAGCTTTACATAGCGAGTATCAAAGAATCGATCGATTGGGTAAGAAAAGGCTTTAAATGGCTCGCCCCAAAGCTCGTCTACGCCCTCTTCGCCGCTGAAATGCTTTACTTGCTTGCCAAGCTCTAACGCCTCCATAAAACAAGCCTCGCATTGCTGCATTAGCTCATTATCGTGGCCGACATGAATACCCTTTTCTTCCAGCTCTACCACGCTATCAAAAATATCGGTGGCGCGATTAAACAAAGAGCCTGCCAGCATGGCGGCATTCACGCGTTTTTTGGCGGGGTCGCTCTCGCGCTCATAATATCGGCGAGCGATCTCTAAACGCCAACCGGGCGAATTAATGCCTTGTTCAGTGTGATGGAACACGCGACGCCTAAGAGAAATAATCAAAGCGCGCTTTTCAGCCATGGTGTTTGGCGGTGGTGCGTAATAGCGAATCCAATAACCGTCGACGTGAATACAAATTTTGCCATCACATTCGCGAATGGTGCCATTTTCTATTGGGCTGCCATCGCTCATATCTGAGTGCTTTCTACTATCTGTATCGGCAGTGGAGACATCATTGTTTGGCGCGGGCTTACTGGATTTTGGATGGGTAGCTGACATAAATTCTAACCCGCGAATAAAGCTTAACCCTCTTCCTTAAGTGCTTGCAGTGCCTGTCTTTGTCGGCGGGCGCGTCGGCATACCTTTTTGCCTTCACAAATATCGCATGCGCCTTTTAAGCCGTCGATATCATTTAGGCCGCCACAGCTGCCTTTGATACTACGATTACTGATTAGCACACCGATGGCCATGGCTAGCATCACCAAACTAAAGACTGCGAAGGTAACGAGAAATGTATTCATACTATTTTTAATTCGGCCAGGATTCGTAAACTCTATAAGTCGTTATTAAAAATTGTGATTAAAGGTCGCTAATAAACAGACCTGCCTAGCCTTCACCAATTGGCATTAATGTAGTAATGCTGGCCTGGCAGTGCAAGCATTTATTGCAAAAAGGCGGCAAATTCTTGAGTCATCTGAATCGAATATGGATTGTCATTTTCGGCCTTCGAACCACCACGCACGATCATATAGACCGCCAAGTTATTCTCACGTGCAAATGCCAAGCCACGTTGCTCTCCCATTACAAGAATCGCAGTTGCCAAGGCATCAGCTTGCGCGCAACTATGATGTGCCACACTTACCGAAGCAAGTTTGTGCAAAACCGGTGACAGGCTTTGTGGGTCAATGGTGTGCGAATACGATTCTCCATCGACCACGATCACATTTCGGTAGTCGCCAGAGGTGGCGATTGCCTGATCGCTTAGACTGATGACTTGTTGTACACCGCCGAATAAATTCGGTTTTTCTATCGCAAGCTGCCAAGGCTTACCTTGTTGATTAAGGCCTTGCGCTCGAAGCTCGCCACCAATATCAACCAGAAAATTGTGAAAGCCTTTGCTGAGTAAAGTTTCAGACACCTGATCGACTGCATAGCCTTTTGCCACCGCTGACAAATTAATCTCGACCCCATCGAAAAGTTTGCGCAAAGTCTTGCCGTTCAACTCTATTTTTTGATAACCGATTTTTGCTTGTAATTGCTTGAGTTGGTCTGGTGTAGGTTGCTTGTCGATTCGCCCTTTAGGGCCAAAGCCCCAGGCATCGATTAGCGGGCCAAGTGTGATATCAAATGCACCGGCACTTAATTCAGAAATCTCAAAGCTGGTTTGCAATACTTCTGCAAAGGCTGTTGAAACTGGCATTGATTCGGCTGCTGCAAGGCGGTTAAAGCGACTCAGTTCAGAATCCGGAATATAGTTCGACATGCTTTGATTTACTGATTCCATTGCCTCAATCAAGCTGGCTTGTAAACCATCGGCGCGCGCTTGATCATCCTCAATAACGCGAATGCGATAGTATGTGCCCATGATCGAACCCTCGAACTCGATCTGCTCTAAGGGCTCTGATTGACTGCAGCTTGCCAACACAAGGCAACAGAGTAGCACGCTGAATATTCGCAGTAGCAAAGAGAGCTGAGAAGGAAAACAGTGCCGCATAAATAAAAACAGCGAGCCAGGCTCGCTGTTTTTTATCATGCTGGTAAACGTTTGGCTAACCACCGAAATCATCCAGCAGGATATTTTCGTCTTCGACGCCAAGGTCGTGCAACATATTGATCACGGCCGCGTTCATCATCGGCGGGCCACACATATAGAATTCGCAATCCTCTGGCGCTTCATGTTCGTT
This sequence comes from uncultured Gammaproteobacteria bacterium, assembly GCA_964455815.1. Lineage (GTDB taxonomy): Bacteria > Pseudomonadota > Gammaproteobacteria > Arenicellales > Arenicellaceae > Arenicella. The sequence continues at coordinate 13,425 of CAYVYS010000048.1, read as the reverse complement.
CAGATAATTTTCCAGCAACACGGTGTGAATAAAACCGGTGTAGCCTCCCCAATCGTCTTCAGGCTGCGGATCAGACAGCGCAACATGCCATTCAAAGTTATCGTGCTCAGCAGCCAGACGATCAAAATCTTCCACATAGAACATTTCACGCTTGCTACGAGCGCCATACCAAAAGGTCATCTTGCGATCAGTTTTTAAACGCTCAAGCTGATCAAAAATGTGCGAACGCATAGGAGCCATGCCCGCGCCACCACCAACGAATACCATTTCGGCGTCGGTCTCTTTGGCAAAAAATTCACCAAATGGCCCGGAGATCGTCACTTCATCACCGGCTTTCAAATTAAAGATAAAGGATGACATTTGGCCCGGCGGCAAACCTTCAGTGCGTGGCGGCGGTGAGGCGATTCGCACATTAAGCATGATGATGCCTTTTTCTTCAGGATAGTTGGCCATTGAATAGGCTCGCACCACTGGCTCTTCAACAAGTGATTCAAATTGCCATAGATTGAAGTGATCCCAATCGGGGCGATATTCATCTTCTACATCAAACTCCTTGTACTGAACTGAATGCGGCGGGCATTCGATCTGGATATAACCACCAGCGCGGAAATCAACGTTCTCACCTTCGGGCAGCTCCAATACCAACTCTTTAATGAAGGTCGCCACATTGTCGTTTGATCGTACTTTGCAACGCCACTGCTTAACACCAAAGACCTCTTCAGGCACCACGATGCTCATGTCTTGCTTTACTGTGACCTGACAAGACAATCGGTCGCCTTCAGCCGCTTCGCGCTTGGTGATGTGAGTCTCTTCAGTTGGCAGAATCGAGCCACCACCATCGTGAATTTTGACGCGACATTGCGCGCAAGTACCACCACCACCGCAGGCGGATGGCACAAACAACGAGGCATCAGCCAGCGCACCTAATAGCTTGCCGCCAGCGGGCACTTCGATGTCTTTCTCGCCGTTAATGTTGATTTTGACATGGCCACTGGCGACCAGCTTGCTTTTGGCAAACAAAATCACGGCCACTAGGGCCAGCACGATCACGGTAAAAAAACCAACGCCTAATCCAATCTCTAACATATGTTTGTCTGCTAAGTGACGATTAACTTATTAACTAAAAATTAAAGCTGAATGCCTGAGAACGCGAGAAAGCCAAGCGCCATCAAGCCAACAGTAATAAACGTAATACCCAGGCCCTGTAGGCCGTCTGGCACATCACTGTACTTGAGCTTTTCTCGTATGCCCGCCAAGGCCACAATTGCCAATGCCCAACCGATGCCGCTACTGGCGCCATAAACTACGCTTTCAGCAAAATTGTAATCACGCTCGACCATAAACAAGGATGCACCAAGAATCGCGCAATTCACCGTGATAAGCGGCAAAAAGATACCCAAAGCGTTGTATAAAGCGGGTACGAATCGGTCTAAAAACATTTCCAGAATTTGCACCAGGGCTGCGATCACACCAATGTAGCTGATTAAGCCTAAAAAACTTAAATCAACATTCGGTAAACCTGCCCACGAGAGCGCGCCCTCTTGCAATAAGTTTTTATAGATCAGGTTGTTCACCGGCACTGTGATGGCCAAGACCACAAACACCGCAAAACCCAAACCTAGGGCAGTTTGAATCTTTTTAGATACCGCTAGAAATGTGCACATCCCCAAAAATAGGGAGAGCGCTAAGTTTTCGATAAAGATCGACTTAACGGCGATACTGACTAAATCCATTAGTGGGCACCTCCGTGAGCTGCCGCATTGTGCGCGTTTTGTAATTCAAAATCGGGTTTTTCAACCTGATCAGGATAACGCGAACGGATAACCCAAATAGTCAGGCCGATGATAATAAATGCGCTCGGCGAAAGTAGCATCAAACCGTTAGGCATATACCAGCCGCCTTCAGAAACGGGTGCTAGTAATTGATAGCCAAGTAATGAGCCTGACCCAAAGAGCTCACGCACAGCGCCAACAATGATCAATATCACGCTATAGCCTAGCCCATTGCCAATGCCGTCAAGGAAGGATAACCATGGGCCGTTCTTCATCGCATAGGCTTCGGCACGCCCCATCACAATACAATTGGTTATGATCAAGCCGACGAATACCGCCAGCTTTTTACTAACATCAAAAGCGTAGGCTTTTAATACTTGATCAACCACAATTACCAAGGAGGCAATAATCGTCATCTGCACGATGATGCGAATACTCGATGGCACATGATTGCGAATCAAGCTGATTGATAGGTTTGAAAATGCCAACACGCTAGTCAGCGCCAGACACATAATCAGGGCGACGGATAACTGCGTGGTAACCGCCAATGCTGAGCAAATCCCAAGGATTTGCAAGGCAATCGGATTGTTTGAAAACAGCGGCTCAAACAGCGCTTTGCGGGCTTCGCTTGCCATAATTAAACTCGTTCTTCAGTCAATTTGATTGTTAGTTGGGGCTTAGTTAATTCTGGGATGGTTTTTCGTTGCGCACTAGCGCCTGACTCGCCGCGTTGGATACGCTGCAAAAACGGGCCAAAAGCCTTTTCGCTAACCCAAAACTGCACCATATTAGTCACACCATTACTGGTAAGTGTAGCGCCTGCCAAACCATCGATTTTATATTCAGGGTTTGGAGTGGTAGGCCCTACTGTGCCTTTGATCAGCCCCAAAACGGCCTGTCCAGAATCGTTGAAAAGCTGCTTACCATCCCAGCTTGCTTGCCACTTGGGATTCTCAACTTCACCGCCAAGGCCAGGTGTTTCTTTGTGCTCATAAAAGGTGATACTGCTGACGGTTTTAGCATCACCATGCAGGGCCAAAAAGCCATACAAAGTGCCCCACAGCCCATAGCCTTCTATCGGTAAAATGATTTTATCTAGCTGTTGATCTTTTCTAACCAGATACACGTTTGCGTATTTGGGTAAGCCGGCTATCTGCGCAATATTGTCATCACCGCTCAACTCCAACACCATGCCTGGGTCTTTTGAGGCTTTGCGTTGATCATAAGTGACTGCATCCACCGCATCAGTGTATTCGCCGGTTTGCAAATTAATCACGCGGGTTTCAATTTGTTCAAATGCGTCATCGACACTGCGGCCAGCAAGTTCGATGCCCGACACCGACAGAATATTGGCTTTTTTGTCCAATAGCTTATTGGCAACTTGCTTTGGTTTAAGAATGGTTGCCGCGGCTGATACCACCACTGAGCAAATAAGGCATAAAACCAAGGCCACACCTATGGTTTTAACTATATTGTCGTTGGGTAAATGCAAGAAGCCGCGTTGATTGGCTCTTAATCTCATGATTGGTAATCTCATCATTAATAGCCTCTAATTTACCGCATATCGTTTGGCGCGACGTTTGACATTGGCTTGCACCACAAACCAGTCAATCAGCGGCGCAAACAAATTAGCAAACAAAATGGCAAGCATAATTCCCTCAGGGAAAGCTGGGTTTACCACGCGAATTAACACCGTCATGACACCAATCAGGGCGCCATACCAGAATCGCCCCAGATCGGTCATCGAGGCACTAACCGGGTCGGTAGCCATATAGACCATGCCAAAAGCCAGCCCACCAATCACAAAATGCCACTGCGGTGTGAGCGAGAACATGGGGTTGGTATCACTGCCGATGGCATTAAACAACAAGCTGGTCGCAGCAACGCCAACGGCAACGCCGAGCATAATTCGCCAGGACGCTACTTTAGTGAACAGCAGAAAAGCTGCGCCGATGGCGATGGCAATTAACGAGGTCTCGCCAATCGAACCAGCGATAGCACCCGTTAAGGATTGTTGGATACTAAAACCAGCATCAGTTAATGCTTGCACGCCACCACTGGCGGCAACGCTCAGGGCAGTTGCTCCAGTGTAACCATCGACCGCGACCCATACGGCATCACCGGATATTTGCGCCGGGTAAGCAAAGTAGAGAAAAGCGCGGCCGGTTAACGCCGGGTTTAAGAAGTTTTTACCCGTGCCACCAAACACTTCTTTGCCGATCACAATACCAAAGCTGATACCTAAGGCGGCTTGCCATAAGGGCAATGTGGCCGGCACGATCAGGCTAAATAGAATGGAGGTAACGAAGAAGCCTTCATTGATCTCATGCCCTCTGACACTGGCGAACAAAACCTCCCAAAAACCACCTACTATGAAAACGGTAGCGTAAATCGGGAACCAGTACCAAAAACCAAGCCAGAAATTGTCGAAAAATGACGAGGGGTCGTGGCCGACTCCAAACATCGCTAATAGATCACCACGCCAGCCGCCTAGTTCAGTAATACCGCTTGCGGCCATTACCGTATTGGCCTGTAAGCCCACATTGTAGGCGCCGAATATCACACAAGGCATGGCCGCCAGCCACACATAGATCATGACTCGCTTGAGATCAATGCCATCACGCACATGATTGCGACCGACATTGACATCGGCAGGCGAGTAAAAAATCGTATCTACTGCTTCGTACAGCGCGTAAAACTGACGATATTTGCCGCCATCGCTTACGTGCGGCTCAATTCGATCAAGAGTGCGTCGTAAAAAAGACATCTTAACCCTCCTTCTCAATTTGGGTCAGAGTTGAGCGTAAAACCGGGCCAAAGTCATGTTTACCTGGGTCAACAAAAGAACAGAGCGCTAAATCCTCTTCGACTAGCTCTAAGCAGCCTAGTTCCTGAGCACCATCGGTGTCGTGCACAATCAGCGCTCTGACTAGCGGTGTTGGTAAAATATCCAAGGGCATTACCTGCTCGAAAACACCAATTGGCACGATGGCGCGCGGGCTACCATTCTGCGAACTAGTAATGTTGAAAGATTTTGGTCGAAACAAGCTTGAAATAAATACGTTAAGAGCCGAAAACTTCTGCCGCCCAGGCGCGATCCAACCCATAAATTCTCGATTACTGTCTTCTTCGATAATCGAAATTTGATTGTCATACCGGCCAAGGAAATCCTGATCACCAATAGCCGTATGGCCGTTTAGTACTGAACCACTAACAATGCGATGAATGCCATCACTGGTGCGCCCAGCGATTAACTCGCTGACCCGAGCGCCTTGCCTGCTTTTAAATACGCGTGGTGAATTGACCCCGGAGCCGCCAAGCGCGATGTATCGGCTGGTATCGAGTTTGCCCTTGTTAAGCAAAGAACCAAGTGCGATCACGTCTTGATAGCCGATATGCCAGACGCTTTTGTGAGCGTTTACCGGGTCGATAACATGGATATGACTACCAACCAAGCCTGCCGGATGCTTACCACTAAAAGTGGCGAACTCTACATTGCTAGCAGAAATCTCGGGTAACTCAGTTTTGCCAGACTGACAAACATAGACTGGCACATCAAATTTCGCCAAGGCGCTCACACCCATGGCAAAATCGGCGCTTCGTTCAGCAATAATAAAACCAGGATCTACCGCCAAAGGATTGGTATCAGTAGCGGTGACAAAAATAGAATTGGGCGTGGCATCGATGGCTGGCACTTTGTCATAGGGTCGAGCACGCAGGCCAACCCATAAGCCGAGTTTTTGCATCAGGTCGCGCAATGCCTGATCGTTCAATGACTCTAGATCAATCTCAGTTAGATCTTCTGACTCGCTGCCATCTACATCGATGACCACTGATATCAATGCCCGTTTCGCTCCGCGATTAATCGCTGCCACGTTACCAGCAGCCGGAGATGTGACAATCACACCGGGGTTTTTCTTGTCTTCAAAAAGCGGCGTACCCTTTTTAACGGGGCTGCCGGCTTTGACCAACATAGTCGGCTTAAGGCCGACGTAATCTTCGCCTAAAACGGCAACTTGCGTCGCCTCAGTAGCGTCGTCAATTCGATGATCTGGCTGGCCGGCGAGTGGAATATCCAGACCCTTCTTGAATTTAAATTGCAATGGTGACCTCTCAACCATGAATTTGTTTGTCATGAAGTGCTTGTTGTAGACGAGTTTACTGACACATAGCGAACGCGACAGCTGGCAACTATTTTAACAACATCTATTAATAGCAATAGCCTTGAACGTTATAAACCCGGGATCAACCGGGAACTAGACTTGTCGCGGCACGCTAAGCTATGAACGCGAAATACGGTTTTGATTGCTGACGATGAACGCCGTTCTCTAGACCTACTCCAGACTCGCCTTGGGCGCGGCGCATAGTATACAACTTTGCTTGCCTGAGCAACAGATTCACGGCTCTTATAAACATCAAATTCGCTGTAAAACAGCCCCTTGTAACAGAATGCTAAACCGCCAATCTTAGCAACAGTGGAGCGATTATTTTGTGCTAAGCTTTGGTGCGAATTGTTAGATCAGAAAGTAGCGGCTCAGTTAGTGATAATTGCGGCGCTGTTCGGCATCTATTTAGCAGCTTTTTTGCTCATCAACCGCGTTCTAGCTTGCGAATTTTGCCGATAAATATAAAACCAGGGGCTCCAAGCATGCACTTTGAAAAGGTCATCTTTGCATTTTTTATCATTTTAGCCTTATCACTTAATTTTAGTTTCTTTATTGGTGATTTAGACAACCCAGAGCACCATCATATTTTTGAGCTAGCCGCCGCTTTGGTCGCCAGCTTGATATGCACCGTGCTCAAATTCGGTGATCGCAGTTATTTTGGCTCAACGGTACTGGCGTCAAGCCTGGTCGCCGTATTGATGCTAATTGCGGCAACCACCGCCTGGTTTTTTAGCGATTTGTTTGCTACGCCCAGCTCGGCGATGGCAACCATTTCATCGTTAGCCGGTGGTGCCTTAATTGCCAATGTTTTATCTGTCATCTTATTGATCCTGGAGACTAGCCAGCTGCGACGCTAGGCCGTTATGTCCGACGTATTCTTTCTGGTTCTGCGGCGTTTGCGGGCGCCGCTCATTCTATTGATCTGCATTTATGCCTTGGCCACGCTGGGCATGACTTTGATTCCAGGCCAGGATGACCAGGGTCAAGTATTTTATCTCTCGCCCTTTCAGGCTTTTTATTTTGTCAGCTTTATGGGCACGACCATTGGCTTTGGCGAAATCCCCTACCCGTTTACCGATGGGCAACGCGCCTGGGTTCTATTGTGTATTTACACTTCGGTAGTAGCCTGGCTTTACGCTATCGGCACGGTGCTTCGATTATTACAAGATGCCACCTTTTTGGCGGCGGTGTCGCAACATGTATTCAAACGCAATATTAGGCGTATCGACCAAGCGTTTTACATTGTTTGTGGTTATGGTGAAACCGGCGGCCTGATTGCTCAGGGGCTTTCAGAACTCAGCCTGCCTACGGTTATTGTCGATAACAACGAACAGCGAACTCGCTCCCTGGAATTGGAGTCATTAAGAATTGCGCCGATTGTCTTGAACGCAGACATCACCGAACCACAAAACCTGATTGATGCGGGCATTAATAACCCATTGTGTGCTGGCGTCATTGCAGTCACTGAAAGCGATCACACCAACCTTAAAATTGCGGTTGCCGCAAAGCTGGTCAACGCCGATGTGACTGTAATCTGTCGTTCTGAAATTGAAGATGAGGCCAAGAATATGGCTTCTTTTGGCACCGACTTCATCATTAACCCTTATCTGACTTTTGGGCGCCGCTTACATCTATTATGCGATAACCCGCAGCTACATCGGGTACACAATTGGTTTATTAATCAGCACAGCGCCGAACACATTGATGAGCGAGTAAGCCTGCAAGGCTTGCCTAAAGGCAAATGGATTATTTGTGGCTATGGTCGCTTTGGTAAAGCGGTGCATCAATATATTCAAGGCGATGACTTTGAAGTGATAATAGTTGACCAAGATCCAATCAAGACTTTCGCGCCAGAAGATGCGATTGTCGGTCGCGGAACTGAAGCTGAAACCTTGATTGAAGCAGGCATCGAAGATGCAGCCGTGGTGGTGGCGGCCAGTGACGATGATGCCAATAACTTATCGGTGCTCATTACCGCTCGCCAACTGAATGAATCCATTTTTACTATTGGCCGAGTTAGCCGCGAAGCTGACCACACCTTATTTGTAAGAGCTAAATGCGATTACATCATGCGCCGCAGCCAGGTGGTTGCCAACGAAGCCTTAACCGTCATCTCTCGCCCACTAGTTACTCGGTTTTTACAATATTCCAACTGCCTGACGCAAGATGACACTAATCTATTAATTGATCGCATATGTGCGCTATCACCGCACGCCGACCCGGTTACCTGGCGTCTGCAAATAAGCCAGCAACATTCGCCAGCCCTATTCAAAACCATCAAAGATAGTAAGCCAGTTACTATTCGTCAGATCTGTGAACATTCAGACTTTCCCAAAGCCAGAGCAATACCATTGCTTTTGTTGCGCGAGGGAATGTCGCATATTTTGCCGGAGCAAACCACAGAACTGCGCCCTGGCGATGAGTTGTTGATGTGTGCATCACGAGAACACACCTTGCTTGCACAACGACTCAGCCATGATATCGAGTTAATCGATACTGTTATAAATAATAATCCTCATCGAATTCCTTTACTGCGGTGGCTTAGACGCCGTGCGGTTTTATAAAAACGACATACAAACAACATGCAAGAGACTTCTGCCTTACTCGAGCAACTCGACGCTGTCATTCTTGGCAACCCGCTCGCCACTAAATTATCGTTAGTCTGCCTGTTAGCCCAGGGTCATTTATTAATTGAAGACATACCTGGCGTTGGCAAGACTACCCTATCTCACGCACTGGCTAATACCTTAGGCTTGCCCTACAAACGCGTGCAATTTACCAGTGACTTATTGCCAACCGACATCATTGGTCTGACCATCTATGATGCCGATAGCAAAAAATTTCATTTTAAGCGTGGGCCAATCTTTACCTCAATTTTACTGGCAGACGAAATCAATCGTGCCACACCTAAATCGCAAAGTGCTTTATTGCAAGCGATGGAAGAAAAACAAGTCGCCGTTGAAGGCAAACAAGTCGATCTGCCATCGCCGTTTTTTGTTATCGCCACACAAAACCCACTTGAGCAAAGTGGCACCTTTCCACTGCCAGAATCGCAACTTGATCGATTTTTAATGCGTATTTCACTGGGTTACCCCAGTCCGGAATTTGAGAAAAAATTATTAAAACAAGAAAATCTAAGTCAGTTTAGCCAAGCCTTGCTTGAACCATCGCAAGTGCAAACCCTGATTGCGCAGGTTAATAAGGTCAAGGCAAGTCAGGCGATTATTGACTACTTGCAAACCCTGCTGCAAAAAACTAGAGATAGCGGTAAGTTCGTTAACGGTTTGTCTCCGCGCGCAGGTTTGCAGTGGTTGCAGGCCGCCAAGAGCCTGGCGTTTGTCGATGGGCGCGACACGGTATTACCTGATGACATAAAGTTGTTAGCTCCATTTACTGCCGCGCATCGGCTGCATTGTAATGACGGTGCCAATTCCAAAGATATGCTCGCAGAGCTGATTGCCGAAAGCGAGGTTTTATAAAGCCAGATGAACGAGTTTACGATTGGCCGCCGTGAGCTATACATTTTGCCAACACGTCATGGCTGGTATTACGCTCTAATCCTATTGGCTTTGTTTGGCATTGCCATGAAGTTTAATAATCAACCCGCTTTTATGATGCTGTTTATCTTAATGGCAGTGGGATTGGTTGCCATGTTGTACACGCACAACAATGTCATTAACCTGGCCTTGCGCAGCCACAAAGCAAAGGCAGTATTTCTTGGAGAGAATGCGACCTTCCCTATTACCGTCACCAATGCCAGCAATAAACATCGCAATGCCGTGTGGCTGGTTAGTGGTGGTTTTCAACAGCTGGTTCATCTGACAGCAGACGAGCAACAAATCGTCGACGTTTCTTTGCCCACAGTGCAGCGAGGTTATTTAGTCTGTGATGCGATTAACCTGACCTCGCAATTCCCTATTGGCTTGTTTTTTTGTTGGAGTAAACGCTATTCGTCGCCTGAAAAGTGTTTGGTATATCCACAGCCATTAGATCTGGTGCCATATAAAGACGCCGCTGCCAATCTGGGCAAACAAGAGCAACATCAAATGGTCAAGCCGGGCAGCGAGGATTACGCTGGCATGAAAAATTATCAGGCTGGTGACCGTTTGCGCGATATTCACTGGCCCTCGCTCGCCAAGACTAATAAGTTAGTGTCTATCCAATATGAAACACAAAGTAATAGCTCGCAAAATATAAGCTGGTTTGCTTTGCCTAATAAGTTAAGTGTTGAAGATAAGCTCAGTCAGCTCTGTTTTTGGTTACTTGAAGCAGAGCAACAAGGTCTACGTTATCAACTCGAAATGCCAAATCAAACCCGCGAATACGATAGCGGTGCAGCGCACTTACATGCTTGTTTGCGAGTATTGGCATTATGGGGGCTTCCTGAGTCTATGACAGACTCCGAGGACAATTAAGCTCATGCAGTGGCTTGCTAAAGTCCGCTCTTGGCTGCCGCCGATGCCGACCACGCCACCGCGTCATAGTCCGCATCGTTCAACACTTTTGCAACTCGCTGTACTGATCGGTTTGGCACTGATTCTGCATTTAAAGATCGCTGACTGGTGGATAGGCGGTTTTGCCATAGTTGTTTTTTTAGTCAAGGTCATCGCCTTATGGCGAAATGCTGGCCCGCCCAATAAATTGCTGCTAGTCATACTAACTATTTTTAGCCTGGGCTTAGTGATAGTTCTTTATGGTGGTTGGAATGGGCAACGCGCGGGTATTAGCTTTTTAGTATTGTTACTCACATTGAAGTTTCTCGAATCGGAAGCGCTGAGAGACTATTTTGTTGTTTGTCTTATACTGTATTTTTTAGCAGCATCGAGCTTTCTATTCGATTCATCGATCTTTAGCATCTTTATCGTGACAGCCTACACTTTGGCGATCACTTCAATATTGTTCCAGATTTCCAACCCGACTCCGCAAAGGTTATTCGACTCATTTAAACAAAGCGCCAATATCGTCGTCAGAGCCCTACCGCTTGCCTTGATTTTATTTTTCCTTTTCCCGCGGATACACGGCAGCTTTGGTTTTATTCCATCGTTAGATAAAACTGAAACCGGTTTAGCCGATGCACTGGTCGCCGGTGAAATGGCCGATGCAGCCTTTAATCAAGAGCTAGCTTTTCGAGTTAACTTTGTTGATAACAGTATTCCAAGCCAGCGCGACTTGTATTGGCGAGTTAAAACAATGTCAACTGAAATCGATTTTGCTTGGGAAACGGTCAAAGCAAATGAATTCACACAAGGCGACATCAATACCGGTGTTGAAATGCGTCAATCGGCCAGTTTAAACCAAACCGACGCGACACAGGAATACAACTATACAATTTGGCATGAACGAACTCCTGATCAATTATTACCCTATCTAGATTTTGTTGCAGGGAATAATACTGGCAAAATTCGATTTGACTATTCGGTGCTGCATCCGCGCGTTTCAAGTGCAACTTTCAGTTATGACGGCCGGTCAACACTATCACCATCGCTTAACTTAAATGGTGTTGAGGTAAATCGCGCGCGTAATCTAAATACTCAAAGTACACCGTCGGCGCGCATGTTGGCTTTTCTGTCTGAAATTCGCAGACAGGCGAGTAGCGATGCTGAGCGAGCGACCTTGGTTTACAACCACATTAGAAGCAATGACTATGCTTATTCAGTCACACCAGTAGGATTGGACGAGCAAGACCGCATCGGTAGTTTTTGGTTTGATACCAAGGTCGGCTATTGCGAGCACTATGCCAGCGCCTACACCACTATTATGCGATGGCTTGGTATTCCTGCGCGCATTGTGGTTGGTTATCAGGGTGGTGAAATCATTGACGCATCTGGTGACAATCCGTTTATAGAGGTGCGCTACTCAGATGCTCATGCCTGGAGCGAAGTATGGATGAACGGGCAATGGCAACGCGTTGACCCAACTGCTGCAGTGAACAACGATCGCATTGAGTATGGCATGCAAGCGATTAGGGAGGACTTATTCGGCTCCAACTATACTGGCAATGCCCTATCTGATTATTTAAACCCAAGCGGTAGTACAAGGTTATGGCTGCAAGTGCGAGACAGCTGGAAATCGATCGCTTTTCAATGGGAAAAATGGATTGTTAATTACGACGCCAAAACACAGTTAGAACTACTTAAGAAATTAGGCTTTGACAATGGTAATCACCTTCTTAATTTGATGATTCTTTTGTTTGGCGGCGCCACTATTTTATTGCTGTTCTATTTTCTGAGAATGTTACCCAAACCAACTAAGCGTTTGCAGGAACAAACTATTTATTTGGATTTTGTGCGGCGCTTTAAAAAACTTGGTGTTGAAAAAGCGCCGTCAGAAACGCCACTTGAATTTGCCAAACGTGTGCAGGCTAAAGCACCCTGGCACCAGCAAGAAATTGTCACGATCACTAAGCATTATTTGAGCATTCGTTATCATGAAAAAAATTCGGAAGACAGCATAAAAGCATTTAAGAAATTAGTGAGTACGTTTAAACTACGTCCCTCCCCTTAAAGTGAAGGCTGAATAAATTTTCAGGTCTCTAAAGCTTTAGGGACCTCTGATTAATTAGGATTTGTAACTGCAAAACACTGGACATGAAACATCTATATCAAAACCTCTATGTTGCTGGTCAATTGGGTGAAGCTGATTTTGAAGCCTTAAAAGAAGCTGGCGTAAACACGATTATCAACAATCGCCCCGATAACGAAGAGGCCGAGCAGCTGAGTGCAGATGAGGCTGCACAACTAGCTAAACAAAATGGCATCGAGTATCACCATCTGCCCATGGCCAATGGCCAACCTTTACCGGAAAACCTGGTTGCTGAGTTTAAAGCCATTGTGGCTAATTCTAATGGTAGCGTGCTCGCCCATTGTCGCTCTGGTATGCGCTCTTCATTTATTTGGGCTTTGGGCGCCATCCCGACTGGCAATGTAAGTGTTGATCAGGCAATCGAAGCCGCTAGCAGCGCAGGAATCCCTCTAAACAACGCTCGTGAAGCCTTGGAGCAAATAGCGAGCTAAGTAAAACCATGCCGTCTCTCGAGCGCCGCGACGCGATTGTTTCGGCTCCTATCGGTAAGACCCTGGTCAACCTGACCTGGCCCATGCTATTTGCCCTAGTGGCCATTATGAGCTTGGGTTTGGTTGATAGTTATTTTATTAGTTTCTTAGGGACTCAGAAACTCGCCGCGATTGGCTTTATCATGCCCGTTACTCAGGCTGTTACTAGCATTGCTTTGGGGTTGGGCATGGCGATCTCCTCACTTAATTCTAAACTCATCGGCGCTAAGCAAACTAGCCAAGCTTCGCGCCTGATTACTGATGGTTTGATTTTAACGTTACTGCTCTCCTTTGTAGTGGTCCTTGCGTTATTACTTGTACAACAAAAGTTATTCAGTTCTCTTGGTGCCAATGCTCAGACATATGAGTTGATCAAAAACTATATGTATACCTGGATTTGGGCAGCTGGCTTGATTATGTTGACCCAAGTTTGTT
>CAYVYS010000047.1:0-20205 GCA_964455815.1 uncultured Gammaproteobacteria bacterium | reverse complement strand
ACTTTTTTCGGAACGGGATGGCCATTTGCTGTTCTCAGCCCGCCTCTCTTATTTAAGATCTGTTATTCGTGTGCGAAAACATCGCCAAGATTATCCATTTCTTCGAGCGCCCGCCCACAGCCTCTGGCCACGCAGGTAAGCGGATCATCGGCTATTACAACCGGCAAGCCAGTATCTTCCATCAGGCGTCGATCCATATCACGCATTAAGGCACCACCGCCAGCGATCACCATACCTTTATCGCCAATGTCAGCACTAAGCTCTGGCGGAGTTTGTTCAAGCGCCTGTTTGATGGTCTGAACAATGGATTCTAAGGGGTCACTAATAGCCGAATAAATTTCTTTACTACTCAGCGTCACAGCGCGCGACAAGCCTTCGGCAATATCGCGGCCTTTCACTTCCATCTCGCGCTCTTCTGACTTGTCCCACGCAGTAGCGATGGCTTTTTTCACGCGTTCGGCACTGGCTTCACCAATAAGCAATCCATGATTACGGCGCACATGATTGATAATAGCTTCGTCGAAGGTATCTCCAGCCACTCTTAGAGAAGTTGAATAGACCATGCCACCTAATGACATCACACCAACCTCGGTGGTACCGCCGCCGATATCTAATACCATTGACCCAGTCGGCTCAGCGACCGGCAAATTGGCGCCAATCGCCACGGCCATCGGCTCTTCGATTAAGTACACCTCTCGCGCGCCGGCACCGTAAGCCGATTCACGAATCGCACGTCGCTCAACCTGAGTAGAACCGCACGGCACACAAATAATAATTCGTGGGCTACCTTGTAAAAAACGATTTTCCTGCACTTTTTTGATGAAGTACTTCAACATCTTTTCCGTGACGTTGAAATCTGCGATAACACCATCTTTCATCGGCCGAATCGCTTTTATCGAACCAGGAGTTCGGCCCAACATCTTCTTAGCCTCTGAACCCACCGCCAGAATACTTTTATTGTTCAAACCACCGCCGGGCGCATATCGAATAGCAACCACTGACGGCTCATTCAAAATAATACCCTTTTCTTTTACATAGATCAGAGTATTGGCTGTACCTAAGTCAATCGCCAAGTCGTTTGAAAACAAACCGAGTATGCTGCGGAACATCTGTGCTGGAGCCCTATTAAGTGTGTAACAAATTTTTTATGTGTTCAGCGCGCGATTGTAACGCCTTACGGCGGCTGGCGCTATTCAACATCCGCCCTATCTGTGGTAATTTTGTGGTTTATTCTTGTTTCACTGCTCTTAGTGGCCAATGTGACCGGTTTTAGGTAGACAAAAGGCTACAAGCTCCTCAAATTCATAGATAATTCAGCGCTCGTCAAAGACGCTTGTCAAAGAGATTTGCTAGCGCTCAGGCAAGACTACGTTTACTAAAAAAATTCTCCGACTTTACGATGGCAATAGAAAAACAAACGGTGCTTGATATCGCACGCCTGGCACGTTTACAAATTGATTCCGCTGATTGCGATCAATACGCAAGCGATTTATCCAATATTCTTGATCTGGTTGAACAAATGAATGCTATAGATACTGACGGTGTTCAACCAATGACACACCCATTTGATGCAACCTTACGAATGCGCAAAGACCAGGTCAGTGAGGACAATCAGCGTGAGCATTTCCAGGCCGTCGCTCCCAAGGTTGAAAACGGGCTCTATCTAGTTCCTAAGGTAATTGATTAAGGCTGACAATCGTGAAAATTAAAACCATAGCCGCATTAGCGGCTGATCTGGCGGCCGGCAACGCATCAAGTGTCGAGTTAACCCAAGACTATTTGCAGCGCATTAATAGTTCAGCTCACAATGCTTTCATCAGCATCCTTGATCAAACCAGCTTAGAACAAGCTCAACATGCTGATGAATTACGCCAACTGGATCAACACCCAACATTGCTGGGCGTGCCCGTCGCGCAAAAAGATATTTTTTGTATCGAAGGCAGTCGCACTACCTGTGGGTCGAAAATTCTAGAGAATTTTGTCGCACCTTACACCGCCACGGTGGTTCAGAACATGCACAATGCCGGGCTCGTAAGTCTTGGTAAAACCAATATGGATGAGTTCGCTATGGGCTCATCGAACGAAAATTCATACTTCGGCCCGGTGCTAAACCCTTGGAGCAAAAACTCTGACACAAAGCGACTCGTGCCCGGCGGAAGCTCAGGCGGTTCAGCGGCGGCGGTTGCTGCCAGACTAGTACCGGCAGCAACCGGCACTGATACTGGTGGATCGATTCGTCAACCCGCCGCCTTTTGTAATCTCACTGGTGTTAAGCCAAGTTATGGTCGTTGCTCACGGTATGGCATGGTTGCCTTTGCCTCTTCATTAGATCAGGCTGGCCCTATGACACACACCGCCGAAGATGCGGCGTTAATGCTCAATGCCATGGCCGGTTTTGACCCTAAAGACTCGACCTCACTGGATGTGCCTGGTGAAGACTTCACCGCGAAACTCAATGATTCACTTGACGGCTTGGTGATTGGCTTGCCATCTCAGTTTTTTCAAGATGGGCTAGACAACCAAATAGCCTCACTGGTGCAAGATGCGGTGAAAGAATACGAAAAACTCGGCGCCACAGTGAAAGATATCAGCCTGCCAAACGCGCAAAGTGCGCTGCCAAGTTATTACGTTATCGCGCCTGCCGAAGCCTCTTCGAATTTGTCTCGATTTGATGGCGTGCGCTATGGCTACCGCGCTGACGATTATAACGATCTAATCGAGATGTACACCAAAACTCGCAGTGAGGGTTTTGGCGATGAAGTAAAACGCCGCATTATGATCGGCACTTACGCGCTTTCTTCTGGTTATTACGATGCTTATTATTCCAAAGCGCAAAAGCTACGCCGATTGATCAGTGATGACTTTGATGCGGCCTTTAAAGAGTGCGATGTCATCATGGGCCCCACCACCCCTAGTGTGGCTTTTAGAGAAGGCAGTAAAAATACTGACCCGGTCGCGATGTACTTGAATGATATTTATACCATCCCGGTTAATCTGGCCGGCTTACCGGCTGCTTCTATTCCAGCTGGCTTTACCTCCGAAAATTTACCGGTCGGTTTACATTTGATAACACCCTATTTGCAGGAATCGAAACTTCTCAACATCGCTCATCAGTATCAACAGGTGACCGATTGGCATTTACGCAGCTCTGAGGAGGAACACTAATGTTTCATTGGGATAAAAACTGGGAAGTAGTAATTGGTCTAGAAGTACACGCTCAGCTACTAACTCAATCCAAGATTTTCTCAGGCAGTTCAATCGCCTATGGCAGCGAGGCAAACACTCAAGCCAGCGTCGTTGATCTGGCCTTACCGGGGGTATTGCCGGTGATGAATCTCGAGGCAGCTCGGCTGGCGGTTAAATTTGGTCTTGCAATTGATGCCGAAATCAATCAACGCAATGTTTTTGCTCGCAAAAATTATTTTTACCCCGACCTGCCGAAAGGTTATCAGATCTCACAAATGGAATTGCCGATTGTCGGGAAAGGTGTATTGGAGATTGAAACTGATCAAGGCAGCAAAGAAATCGGCATCACTCGCGCTCACTTAGAAGAAGATGCCGGGAAGTCTCTGCATGAAGACTTTCACGGGCAAACCGGCATTGATCTAAACAGAGCCGGCACACCTTTGTTGGAGATCGTATCTGAGCCGGATATGCGCTCACCTGACGAGGCCGTTGCTTACTTAAAAAAACTCCACAGCCTGGTGCGTTACATCGATATCTGCGACGGCAATATGCAGGAAGGCTCGTTTCGTTGCGATGCCAATGTTTCAGTACGACCTCGTGGCCAACAAGAGTTTGGCACCCGGGCTGAACTAAAAAACATCAACTCCTTTCGTTTTGTTGAACGTGCTATCGAATATGAAATCGAGCGGCAAATAGAGATCCTCGAAGATGGTGGCCAGGTAGTACAGGAAACGCGCCTCTACGATGCAGACAAACACGAAACGCGCTCAATGCGTTCCAAAGAAGAGGCGCACGATTATCGCTATTTTCCTGACCCGGATTTACCGCCGATGATGTTAAGCGATGACTTTATCGAATCCGTGCGCACCACGCTGCCCGAACTCCCGGGCGAAAAGAAGGCACGCTTTATCGCCGACTTTAACCTCAACGATGCTGACGCCTCCTTGCTCAGTGGCGAGAGAGAAACAGCCGAATTTTTTGAAGCTGTCGCCAATGGCTCTAGCGCCGATAGTAAAACTATCGCCAACTGGATGCTTGGCGAACTATTTGCCGCGTTAAACAAATCAGATTTGAGCATTGTTGAATCACCAGTTTCAAGCAACCAATTCGCGCTATTACTCGATCGACTCCAAGATAAAAGCTTGTCTGGCAAAACCGCCAAACAAGTGTTCGCTGCCTTGTGGGATGGCGAAGAACAAGGCGACGTAGATCAGATCATCGAATCAAAAGGTCTAAAGCAAATAACCGATACTAGCGCAATCGAAGCGATTGTCGACGAAGTGATCGCTAGCTGCGCTGACCAGGTTCAGCAATACAAAGATGGCAATGATAAAGTCATCGGCTTTTTGGTTGGCCAAGTAATGCAGCGCTCTAAAGGCAAAGCCAACCCTCAGATGGTTAATGAATTGCTGCATAAGAAAATGAGCTAACTATGAGCCAAGCGACATTTTCAGAACTGATTCTGGCTTGTGAACGCCAAGCCAGCGGAGAGGTCAGCGCGCACATTCCAGCAAACTGGATGCAAGGCCGTACCACTTATGGCGGCTTGTCAGCGGCATTATGCTTAAGAGCCGTACAACTCAATTTTGATGATTTACCTCCATTACGATCGGCATTGATTACCTTCGTCGGCCCGGTCGGTGGAACAGTCACAATGCAATGCAAGGTATTACGCCAAGGCAAATCAGTCAGCAATATCCAAGTCGACATGCTCAACGAACAAGGGCATGCGACACAAGCCATATTCTGTTTTGGTGCACAACGAGAATCGCGCTTCGATCAGGTATATAACTCTGCGCCATCTCTGCCCTCTCCAGAGGCGTCTGCGGATTTCTTTATCGATATTAATCAAGCGCCTGTGTTCGCGAGAAACTTTGACACTAAACTTGCCAAAGGCGGCCACCCGATTAGCGGCTCAAGCGAGCACGAACATTTTATCTGGGTTAGACACCACGATCAGCAAGCTAATGACATCACCGCCTTGATCGGCATCGCCGACATGCCACCACCTGCTGTATTACCAATGTTCAAAAAGTTCGCGCCAATCAGCTCGATGACCTGGATGCTCAACTTTACTAATACCAACGTCAACACAGAAAACGGTTGGTGGCTAATGCGGACAGCAGCTGAGCACGCTCGACACGGCTATTCAAGCCAAGATATGCAAGTTTGGAATCGTCAAGGTGAGTTAGTTATCACCGGCCGCCAAAGCGTGGCAGTTTTTTATTAATTTGTAGGAAACGCCATCGGAAAGTTTTACTCAATTGGAATAACAATTGGATACATCAAATGAAACAACTATTCAAAATCGTCGTACTCGCCTCTTCTTTCAATATGTTTGAATGCGCTAGCTCAAGAGGAAGATGATTTACTATTATTAACCCTACCCGCGATTGCAGCATCTCAGCAAGAAACCGAGGAACCTCCTACTGAACCAGTACCCGATGCAATCGCTCAGGTAAGTCTTCTCGGCGGCAGATGGCAGTTTTCGCGGCAAGGTTTTCAGTTCGATGATTTCTTTCGATTCCAAGCGTCGAATGCTGAAATTGTTCAAAATGGCTCGGATCGCGGAGCGGCGATTTTAGGAGAATCTCATTTGGACGAAAATTTTGACTTCCTTACTAACCAAGCCGTTGCAGTTTACGTTGAATCAGATCAGCCTGGCTGGGTCATTCTGGATCCATTCGGCCCTCCAACGTTCGACCTAGGCAGCACTTTCGGATTTACTCAAGTTGGCGATACGATTACCGCTTCTCATTTTTTCTACGTACCGTCTAGCGGTGAATTGTCAACAGGCATTGCCACATCAGCTGCAGGCACTCGATTGTCTAACCAATTTAAAGGAAGCGCTCGCACCTTAGATCTGCAGGAAAAAAGCTTGCGAAAATTGCTCAACATCAACGCGAGTTGAAGCAACTAAATGGTGGTCAAAAACTTAAATCCAACGGCGCCCAACAACAACTCGTACAGAGACTGTTGATCTTGTTAAAACAACAAGAAAACGCTTCGAACCAGTAATTCGACATACACTTAGCCAGTGTTATCGACTACAATCCTGGCTAAGAGAATTCACTGCCTTGTAAAGCTTATTAAAGACAATGCGATTCGCATCAACGCTTACAATAAAATTTGAAAGAGTTACGCGCCTGTAGCTCAGCTGACAATTTCATCTGGAATGAAATTGAACTGCCGCGGGCAGCCCCGAAGGGGCGAAGCGCATGGAAGCGCTGAGTAATAGAGCACTTGGCTTTGTAAGAAGCCAACGATAAAATTGAAAGAGTTACGCGCCTGTAGCTCAGCTGGATAGAGTACTTGGCTTCGAACCAAGTGGTCGGGGGTTCGAATCCCTCCGGGCGCGCCAGAATAAGAAAGCCAGCCCTGCGCTGGCTTTTTTATTTTAATGAGTTCGGATGATTAGGTGAGAACCCCAAGGTTCAACAAAAATGTAAAGAACATTTTTGAACAGCCGAAGGCTGGCCTGTACGGGGCGAGTCTCAGGAAGAGACGAGTACAATTTATCAGGAACATTTTCAGCAACCAAAGACTGGCTCCGGAGGGCGAGCCTTAAACTGCAAACTGGACAAGATCAACAAAACCTAATCCAAACGCTTTTCATACTGTTACACTCCTTTCGCCATGAATATCACCTTCCCTGAACAACTCCCGATAAGCCAACGCCGGGATAAGGTGGAGCAACTGATTAAGAATAATCAGGTGGTGATTGTTGCTGGCGAAACTGGCTCGGGCAAAACCACGCAAATCCCTAAGATTTGCTTAAAACTCGGCTTAGCCGAGCATGGACAAATCGCTCATACCCAGCCACGTCGGATTGCAGCTCGCAGTGTCGCCGAGCGAATTGCCAGCGAACTGCAAACTCCTTTAGGGCAAGGCGTGGGATACCAGGTTCGTTTTACCGATGTATCGTCTAAGCACACTGCCATTAAACTAATGACCGATGGCGTCTTGTTGCAAGAAATTCAACGCGACGCCAATTTAAGAAAATATTCCACTATCATCATTGATGAGGCGCATGAACGAAGCTTAAACATCGATTTCTTACTCGGGCTTCTTAAGCCTTTGTGTCAACGTCGCCCTGAACTGAAACTTATTATCACCTCTGCGACCATAGATCTTGAGAGATTCGCAGAGCACTTCATCGCTAATGGTCGGCCTGCGCCAGTTATCGAAGTTTCAGGCCGCACTTATCCAGTCGATATTCTTTATCGCGATGAAGAAGACCAAAAATTTGATTTGGCTACTCAGATCGCACAAACACTTGAAGATTTAATTGAAGGAGAAGCAAGAGGTGACTTTCGAGCGAATGGAGATGTCTTAGTATTTTGTTCTGGCGAACGAGAAATTCGCGAAGCCAAAGAGGCCATCCTGGCCAGCAAACTGAATGTAGCCACCCTGCCTTTGTTCGCACGCCTAAGCTTAGCCGAACAACACAAAGTCTTTCAGCCACAAAAGAAACGCAAAGTTGTGCTCGCTACTAATGTTGCCGAAACTTCACTTACTGTGCCAGGCATTGGCTACGTCATTGACCCCGGTATGGCGCGAATATCACGCTATAGCTTTCGCTCTAAAATCCAGCGCCTGCCAATTGAAGCAATTTCTCAGGCCAGCGCCAAACAACGCAGTGGCCGCAGCGGCCGAATTGCCAATGGTGTTTGTGTGCGCTTGTATTCGGAACAGGATTTTGCACAACGCCCAAAATTTACTCAGGCCGAAATTTTACGCTCTAATTTGGCCGCTGTTATTCTGCGCATGTTACGGCTTGGCATTAAGGATGTTTATGGCTTTGATTTTCTTGATCAGCCCGATCGACGCCTACTCAATGATGGCTTCAAGTTATTACAGGAACTAGGTGCAATCGATCAACAAAACAAGCTCAACAAAGTTGGCCGGCAAATGAGCGACCTCTCCATCGACCCCAAATACGCTCGGGTATTAATCGAAGCGAATAAACTTGGGTGTTTGAATGACGCCATTGTCTTAGTCAGCGGTTTAAGTGTGCAAGATCCACGTGAGCGGCCCGCCGAAGCCAAAGCCGCTGCTGAACAAATGCATGCTCACTTAAGACATAGCAAATCTGATTTCATGAGTATGTTGCAACTTTGGCAAGCCATAGAGGATGCCAAAGCAAGTTTGAGTAATGCTAAGTTCCGCGAATTTTGCCGAGCACGGTTTTGGTCGATTGCGCGCGTTTTTGAGTGGCGAGAATTGGTTGGTCAATTGATGCGTCAATGCAAGTCTTTAAAATGGTCTGTTAGTAGTTGGCGACCGCTTGAATTGCCTTATCAATCAAGCGCCAAAGCCTCTATTGACGACCTTAATAATAAAGTTAAAAACAAAGCCTATAAGGCTGATATCGATGATCGCTATACCTTGTTGCATCGCGCAGCGTTAAGCGGCTTAATTAGTCATATAGCGCGAAAAGGTATTGATGGTGATTATCAAGGCGCTCGCGCACCCAAACTCTCGATCTTCCCTGCTTCAACCGTGGCCAAAACCAAACCTGCATGGCTACTAAGTGCTGAACTGATCGAAACTTCGCGCTTATTTGCTCATCACAATGCTCAAATAAAAGCACAATGGATTGCTCAGGCAGCGCCGCATTTATGCCGTTATAATTATAGTGAGCCCTACTACCATAAAAAATCTGGCTCGGTAAAGGCGAACCGCAAGACCTTGGTTTTTGGCTTGATAGTGCGTGACCGTGAGGCGGTGAACTATTGGTCAATCAACCAGCCAGAAAGCCGCCTTATCTTTATCCAACAAGCCTTGGTTGATCAGGACTATCAACCACATGGAAAAAAAGCTGAGTTTGTAGCGCACAATCAAAAGCTGATCAGTGATATTGAAAAACTTGAAACCAAAACACGCAAACGCAATCTCTTAATAAGCGACCAGCAACTATTCGAATTCTATGCAGCACGATTACCAACCGACATTGCCAGCCGCCACGCACTAGAAACCTGGCTGTCCAAAGGCAATCAAGACGTTCTAAAACTGCAAGAATATCAAATCATCAATCACGCTATTGATGCTAGCCAAATCGCTCAATTTCCGGATCAAATGGAAGTGAGCGCCAAGCCGCTGCAATTGCTGTATCGCTTCCGTCCCGGTGAGCCTGGCGACGGCGTAACTCTAGTTTTACCAATCACTTTACTTGAGCATTTTCCCGCTGCGCGCGGCGACTGGTTGGTGCCAGGCTTGTTACAGGAGAAATGCGTTGCACTGATAAAAACTTTAGCCAAACCGATTCGCCGCCAGTTCGCTCCGGCCGCTGCGTCAATTGATCGAGTTTATCCAAAGTTACAAAATGCTGACCCCAATACTTCGCTTAATAAAACACTCGCTCAAATTTTGTTTGGTGAAATCGGCGTTAAAGTGGTAGCTGAAGATTTCGCGGTAGAAAAATTAAATGATTATTATCGTTTGAATTATCGGCTAGTTGATGTGGATGGTTCCCTAATCGAAGAGAGTCGTGACTTAATAAAACTAAAATCAGATTACCGCCAAGCCGTTAAACAAAGCATCATCCAGAATGAATCTCCAGAACGACAGGCCTTTGAAAAGCTTGCGATGCAAGATTGGGATTGTGGTGATATTCCTGAAACCTTTGACTATTCGCATGCAGGCATGACGGTGCGCGCCTATCCGGCACTCAGGTCTCGCGGCCAGCATTTTGATTTATGTTTAAGTGAGTCACTCACTAAAGCAAACTACCTCATTCACCAGGCCAATATCGACTTAGCGTTAAAGCGGCTCAGTAAAAGCCAAAGCGCAAAATATCTTGGCGAGACCTTGTTGCCAAGTAAAGACCAAGGTAAGCAAGGCCTGTCAGCGCTCGCCAAACAACTACAAACCAGCAACCTGAAATCCGAAGAGCGCCATCATTGGCGAACAGAGCTAATGCGAGCAGCGCTGAAAGAACAATTGTTTGACACTGCCTCAATCAGTAATGAGCAAGTTATACGCGCTGAGCGAGAGTTCAACCAAGCACTTGAGCGAGTGCAAAAGAAATGGGTTGCCTGTACGATCGAATGGGAAGGCATTTGGGATACGGCGCTGGATCTTCAGCAACAATTACTTAAGATGCTCAATGGCAAGCAAGCCGCCAATGTGGAGCAAGATCTTGCACTTGAGGATATGAAGTCGCAGCTTTATCGATTGTTTGAACCTCAACGTTTAAGACAGCTTGAACTATTGCAGGTCAAGCAATACCCACGCTTTTTAAAGGCAATTAAGCTCCGGCTGGAAAATAACAAGACTGACCTGAGCTTACACACCAAACAACAAGAGTTTAACGACCTGATTGACGTTCTTACCCTCAATGCGAGTTTAGAAGAAGTTTATTTTTCTAAGCCCGCACTACTGGCCTATGAATTTATGCTCGAAGAGTGGCGGATATCTCTTTTTGCACAGCAATTAAAGACACGCTTCCCTATTTCAGAGAAACGTCTGAATAAATTTTGGCAGGAGCGACAATTTGATAAGCTAAAGGAAATCTAATCCACTTTATGGCCGTTGTTTTTGACCATTCGTTTTATGAGTTCGTCGTCAAATTGTGATTCAAGCTGAGCCGCTTCAGTAACCGCGGCTTCCGCTAACGGTAAGTCAGTTTGATAATCACTGGTATCGCTACGCCATTCTTCAATGTAGGCATCACTACTGCCCTTGCCCGCTCGCATGGCAGCGCGATCAATAGCTTCCTGAAATCGATCAGCAAGCATTGCCTTACCTTTTTCGCGACCCTTTTTGATGGTGACCATTGACGGAATATCCCGCCAATACATAATGATTCTTCTCATGCCAGCTTAGCTATCGTTCAGCTTTTAAAAACAAATTTATCGGCGCGAGATTTTACCCTATCCGTCGACTCGAATGGTCTCATTTTTTGGATCATAGGGGCTGTCCTGCACAATCTCGCAATCGTAACGATCACCAAGAATATTCACAGTCAGTTTTTGCCCCACGTTAGCCACGCCTGGATCAACATAGGCCATGCCAATGCTTTTCTCAAAAGCCACCGAATAGCCACCAGAAGTAAGCCGGCCAACTTTTTGGTCGCCTACGTAGAGCGCTTCTCGACCCCAAGGGTCGGCATCATCAGGCCCATCAATTAATACCGTGACGCATTTCCAGCGAACACCAGTCTCAAGCATTTTAGCTTTGCCACGAAATTCTTTATTCAGATCAATAAAACGCGGCAGATCAGCTTCTTGCGGCGTCGCATCGCGACCTAATTCTGTGCCAAATGCACGGTAAGATTTCTCTTGTCGTAACCAGTTTTGCGCTCTGGCACCAACCATTTTCATATCGAACTCCTGGCCCGCTTCAACGAGTTGATCAAATAGATAATTTTGCATTTCAATTGGATGATGCAATTCCCAACCTAGCTCACCAGTATAAGCAACGCGGATCGCGTGAACCGGGCACATGGCCAATTCAATCTCTTTAGCACTTAACCAGGGGAAACGTTTATTGCTTAGCGCAGTACTTGGGTCATTGTCGCTAATTAACTTGCTTAAAACCTTGCGCGAATTCGGCCCAGCGATGGCAAAAACACCATACTGCGTGGTGACATCTTGAATTTCGATATAACCAAAGTCAGCTGCTTTATCTTGCGCGGATTTACGCAAGTAGTCGGCATCATAAGCTGTCCAGGCGCCGGCTGATACCAAGTAGAACTCGTCTTCGGCCTTGCGAACAATAGTGTATTCAGTGCGAGTTGTGCCGACATCCGTCAGCGCATAGGTTAGATTGATACGCCCCACTTTTGGTAGCTTATTACACGTAAACCAATCCAGAAATTGCGCTGCACCAGGGCCTTTTACAACATGCTTGGTAAACGCCGTCGCATCAATCAGACCGACATTATTGCGAATCGCTTTGGCCTCCCCCACTGCGTACTGCCACCAGGAGCCACGGCGAAAGGAGCGTGAATCATGATCACTGAATCCTTCGGGCGCATAATAATTCGGCCGCTCCCAACCATTAACTTGACCAAACTGTGCACCGCGCGCCTTTTGACGATCATAAGCAGGCGACGTTCGTAGCGGTCGGCAGGCTGCTCGCTCCTCGTCAGGATGATGAAGGATGTACACATGCTCATAACACTCTTCATTTTTACGCGCACCGTATTCGGTGGTCATCCAATCTCCATAGCGTTTTGGGTCAAGCGAAGCCATATCAATTTCAGCTTCACCTGCAACCATAATTTGCGCTAAATAGTTGCCCACGCCACCAGCAGCAGTGATGCCAAAACTAAAGCCTTCGGCTAACCACATGTTGCGCAAACCTGGCGCCGGGCCAACTAGAGGATTGCCGTCTGGGGTATAACAAATCGGCCCGTTGAAATCGTCTTTTAAGCCACTGTGTTCGCAGCTAGGCATGCGATGGATCATGGCCATGTATTGTGCTTCGATTCGCTCTAAATCAAGCGGAAATAAATCAGCACGAAATGAATCAGGCACGCCGTATTCAAAACGCGCTGGCGCGTGGCGTTCATACACGCCAAGTATCCAGCCGCCGCGTTCTTCACGCACATAGGACTGGGCATCAGCATCACGTATTACCGGGTGCTCAGGGTTACCTGCTTCGCGCCATTTGACTAGTTCAGGGTCAGGCTCGGTGACGATAAATTGATGTTCGACCGGGATTGCAGGAATTTTTATGCCCAATAGCTCAGCAGTTCGCTGAGCGTGATTACCAGTAGCGGTGACAACATGCTCTGCGTGCACTACCGTTTGTTCTTGGGAAGGGACCAAATTTCCGCCCTGCTCAACCATTTTGGTTAGAGTCACTTTCCACTCAGAACCCGTCCACTCGTAAGCATCGGCTTGCCACTTTCGTTCAATAGTGACTCCTCGCTGACGTGCACCTTTGGCCATGGCGATAGTGACGTCTGCCGGATTGATATAACCGTCATCGGGATGATAAATCGCGCCGACTAAATCCTCGGTGCTAATCAAAGGCCAGCGTTCTTTGATTTGGTCTGGGCTCAATCGCTGATATTCAATTCCAACCGTTTCTGCAGTTGAACCATAAATCATAAACTCGTCCATGCGTTGTTGAGTTTGTGCCATGCGCAAGTTGCCTACTACCGAGAAGCCAGCATTTAAACCAGTCTCGGCTTCCAGTGTTTTATAAAACTTAACGGAGTAATCATGCAAGTGCGAAGTTGCATACCCCATATTAAACAAAGGCAGCAGGCCTGCAGCATGCCAGGTAGAACCAGAAGTCAGCTCATCACGCTCAACCAACATCACATCATCCCAGCCATACTTAGCAAGGTGATAGGCAATGCCCGCGCCTACCGCGCCACCACCAACAATCAGAGCTTTAACATGTGACTTCATATTCTTGTTTCTCATCTTTAGGTTTGTTTTCTTTTATCTTTTAAAAGGAAGGTCAATCCGCGAGTAAATGTACGTGATTCACTATTGAGTGATTTGTCTTTAAACGACCTTAATTAAAAGTAGAGACACACAGCAAAGCTGGTTCTATAAATTGCCTAGCACTGGCCATGTCAAACCTTGGATGTCGCGTTAAGATAAGTTTTTTGCAAGCCCGCAATCATACAATAATTTGTAGTCGAGCATGCTTGGCTCATCTCGAATCAATCACTAGACCAAAATCGAAACCAGGGTGTAGCTGATTCACACAACAAAACCGTCTCAACATATTTATAACAAGGGCGAATCCAATCGCCATACCATCTGGAGTTGCCAACATGGCGTATAAAACCGATATCGAAATCGCGCGCGAAGCAAACAAACAGCCTATCCATGAGATAGGCGCTAAACTGGGTATTCCGGCCGAACACTTGCTGCCATTTGGGCACGATAAAGCCAAAATCACGGCCGACTTTATTGCCCAGCTGCAAGGCAAAGCTGATGGCAAGTTGATCCTGGTTACTGCTATTAATCCGACGCCGGCTGGCGAAGGTAAAACGACTACCACGGTAGGCCTGGGCGATGGCCTAAATGCGATCGGCAAAAACACCGCAATCTGCATCCGTGAAGCCTCACTTGGCCCTTGCTTTGGTATGAAAGGCGGCGCGGCTGGCGGCGGCCTGGCACAAGTCATACCGATGGAAGATATGAACCTGCATTTTACCGGCGACTTCCACGCCATTACCTCGGCGCATAATTTATTGTCGGCCATGATCGATAACCACATTTACTGGGGCAACAAACTGGAGATTGATTCTCGGCGCGTGACTTGGCGACGCGTAATGGATATGAATGATCGGGCGTTACGTGACATCGTCACCAGCCTTGGTGGTGTTGCTAATGGTGCACCGCGTCAAACCGGCTTTGATATCACGGTGGCATCGGAAGTGATGGCGATACTTTGCCTGGCAAAAGATCTGGCTGATCTGGAAAAACGTTTAGGCGACATCATCGTTGCGTATCGACGAGATAAAAGCCCGATTTACGCGCGCGACATCAATGCCGACGGCGCCATGACAGTACTCTTGCAACAGGCCATGCAGCCGAACTTAGTGCAAACCTTGGAGAACAACCCGGCGTTGGTGCACGGTGGCCCATTTGCCAATATCGCCCACGGCTGTAATTCGGTGGTAGCAACAACCACAGCGTTAAAGCTTGCCGATTACGTGGTTACTGAGGCTGGCTTTGGAGCCGACCTTGGTGCCGAAAAGTTCCTCGACATTAAATGCCGAAAAGCCGGGCTCTCACCGAGTGCAATTGTACTGGTCGCGACGATCCGTGCGATGAAAATGAATGGCGGTGTTGCCAAGAATGATTTGGGCGCAGAGAATGTGCAAGCAGTCAAAGACGGCTGCCCGAATCTCGGCCGCCATATTGAAAACTTAAAATCATTTGGTGTGCCAGTGGTGGTTGCTATTAATCATTTCGTTACCGATTCCGACAGCGAAGTAAACGCAATCAAGGAGTTTGTTGCCGAGCAAGGTGCGCAAGCAATTGTGTCTAAGCATTGGGAGTTTGGCTCCCAAGGCTCCAAAGAGCTGGCTACCAAAGTGGCGGAAATCGCCGACGCTGACATGGCTAACTTTGCGCCAATTTACCCTGACCACATGCCATTGTTTGAAAAGATTGAAACCATTGCCAAACGCATCTATAGAGCCGATGAAGTCTTGGCGGACAAAAAGATTCGCGACCAATTAAAACAGTGGGAAGAGCAAGGCTATGGCCAGCTGCCGATCTGCATGGCCAAAACTCAATATAGTTTTAGCACCGATCCAAACTTACGCGGCGCGCCAGTAAATCACAGCGTACCGATTCGCGAAGTGAGATTATCAGCCGGCGCAGGATTTGTGGTTGCCATCTGCGGCGCGATTATGACCATGCCGGGGCTACCTAGCGTGCCATCAGCTGAGGCGATTCGTATTAACGATGCCAGCCAGATCGACGGCTTATTCTAACGACCACCTAATATTGAAGCCGCCTGACTCGATTGTTATCCTGTAGCAGATTCAGCTACAGGAGCCAACGAGTGTTTTCCAGAGAAGTAACAGAACAGGAGGTTCAAAGCTATCAGGATGATGGCGTAGTTTGCCTGCGTAATATTTTTGACCATGAGTGGATTGAACGCATGCGCGACGCAGCCGAACAGTCCATGCAATCACCTGGCGCATTACATGCCGAACTCGCTAATGAACACCAGGACACTGGGCGCTTTTTTCATGATACTTTTGTTTGGCTGCGTAATCAGGCCTGCCACGATTTTGTGTTCGAATCTCCGGCAGCTGAAATTGCCGCTCAACTAATGCGCGCCGATAAGATTAATATCTTTTTTGATCAATGGCTGATCAAAGAGCCAGGCACCAGCACTCCAACTCCCTGGCATCACGACATGACCTACTGGCCGATTAATGGCAATCAAATTTGCACCGTTTGGTTTGCCTTAGACACAGTAGATAAAAGTAGTGGCGCGGTGGAATACATCAAAGGCTCGCATCGATGGGGCGAGAAATTTCGACCCGCCAGTTTTGGGAATAACAATCAATACACAGAAGATTTACCTGAGGTGCCTGATATCGAGGCCATGCGAGCTCAAATTGACACCATTCAATTTGAGCTAGAGCCCGGAGATTGCACAGTACATCACGGCTTAACTGTGCATTGCGCGCCCGGCAACCTAAGCAGCGAGCGACGGCGGCGCGCTCATACTTCACGCTGGGTTGGCGATGATGTGGTGTTTCATCCTCGCGACGGTTTGCAAGAGATGCCGCCCATGCCCGATATTCAGCCCGGCGATGTACTGGACTCTGAGCTTTGGCCAGTAATATACCGCCGTTAGCTCACTTGCGAATTAAATCTTGATAGTTCAGAGCTTCGCCACTGCGATGGCATTCGTAACCTGGCAAGGCATTCACTTCGGCTTGAAAAGGCTTGGCCTCAAGCATGGCAATAAAATTTTGAATATCGGCGTCATCCTGATTACTGCTTTTATAAGCCCATAGATACACATCTTCGGAAATTGGCACGAAATCTAAATCAAAGCGCGCCGCTGCGGCCTGCATACCAAAACCAACATCAGCCATACCAGTTGCAACCTGCGCGGCTACCGCGGTGTGCGTGTATTCATATTGGTCATAGCCTTTGATTGAGGTTGCATCGATCCCAGCTTGATTGAGCAGCTCGTCAAATAACTCACGCGTACCTGAGCTAGGCTGACGATTAATCAATCGCAACTCTTGTTTAACGATATCGTCAATCTGCGAGACCAAAGCCCCCTTACCCGGTGCCAACATTAACCCAACCTGTCGCTTAATAAAGCCAAGAATATTGGTATCACGCCGATCAACCAATAAGTCATAGCGTTGCTGCTGACTATAAATATGATGATGCAGGGGCATGGTAAAGCCGGCAACTTTACATGCTTCAGCGTGCAAGGCTTTTAGCGCATCTTCGGAGCCGTGATAATGCAGTTCAGTCTGAAACTCAGCCAGATGCTTTGGAATCAAAGCCACCGCATAACCGTGGCTGGCGTAAATAGTTAATACCTTAACCTGATCAGATAGTACTTTTTGTACTTCGGCATTGAGTTCCATCGCCAAACTTTCCATTTGGGTATGCAAGCGCGCATCAATGCGTTGATTGGCCTGCAATAAAACCTGTCCTAATTCGGAAAGCTTCGCGCCTCGACCGCGTTCTTTTTCTACTAAAGGCGCACCAAAAAACTGGTCGGCTTCTTGCAGAATATTCCAGGCAAGTCGGTAGGAAAGCTCACATTCCTGAGCAGCTCGTGTGAGTTTGCGATGCCGCTCTATGGAGGCTAGTAAGGCGAGTAAACGAGCGTGAAGCATTTGCCCCTGAGCGTCCACCAACCGCCAATTCGGTTGTATAGCGAGATTATTAATCTGCATTTTTCTGCATATTCTTGATCAAAGCAATTCGTGATAAATTATATGATAATAAGCAATATATATGTATTTTTATGCATATATATTAGCAAAATCAGGCCATAAGCAAGATTTTCAGCCATGGCAGCAACTCATGCAGACTCATTATGATCGTCAGTGCTAAACATCAAGCCGTATTAACGGCTATCAATGACAATAAAGAATTAGAGGGCGCACTTCTGCCAATTCTCCATCAAATTCAAAATGAATTGGGGCATATTCCCAGCGAACATGTGGTAGACATTGCCGAGGCGCTCAACTTATCGCGTGCTGAAGTACATGGTGTGATTAGTTTTTATCACTCTTTCACCACCGCGCCGCATGGCGAACATGTTATTGAAGTTTGTCGTGCCGAATCTTGCCAGGCTAAAGGTGGGCGCGAAATAGAAGCCGCCGTCAAAGACGCACTCGGAATCGACTACCAACAAACCACCGATGATGGCCAGGTGACACTCGAGCCAGTCTATTGCCTTGGCAATTGTGCCTGTTCGCCGTCGATTAAAATCGATTCGCAAATATATGGCCGACTAAACAAAGAAAGCGTACAAGACCTAATCCAAAGCCTGCGCGCAGAGCACACTAATGAGCATTAAAGTATTCGTTCCTCGTGATTCAGCGGCTATCTCGGTTGGTGCAGATCTTGTTGCTAACAAACTCGCCAACCTTGATGACATCGAACTGATTCGAAATGGTTCGCGAGGCTTATTCTGGCTGGAACCGATGGTCGAAGTTGATAGTGATCAAGGTCGCATTGCGTATGGCCCGGTCTCAGCTGGTGACCTTGAATCACTATTGGCAGCTGGCATGCTTGAAGGCAAGCAAGATCACGATCTTTGCCTTGGACAGGTTGATGACATTCCCTATTTAGCCAAACAGCAACGACTCACCTTTGAGCGCGCTGGCATCATTGACCCAACCAGCCTGGAGGATTACCAAGCACACAATGGTTATCTCGGTCTAAGTCGAGCGCTTGATATGACTAACCAAGAATGCGTAGATGAAATCAAACAGTCTGGCTTACGCGGGCGCGGTGGTGCGGCCTTCCCGACTGGTATCAAATGGCAAACCGTGCTCGATACAGTGGGCGAGCAAAAATACATCGTTTGCAATGCCGACGAAGGCGACTCGGGCACTTTTGCAGATCGCCTGCAGATGGAGGCCGATCCATTTGGTCTAATTGAAGGCATGACCATTGCTGGTATCAGTGTTGGTGCAGAGCAGGGTTATATCTATTTGCGCGAGGAATACCCACACGCACATGCCATACTTAATGAAGCCATCGGGATCGCTGAGCAGCGCAACTGGCTCGGTGAGAACATTCAGAATAGCGGCAAGCATTTTCACTTAGAAGTTAGGCTTGGTGCCAAATCCTATATCTGTGGCGAAGAAACAGCTCTGCTTGAAAGCTTAGAGGGCAAGCGCGGTGAAGTGCGAGCAAAGCCACCATTGCCTGCCATCGAGGGTTTGTTCGGTAGGCCCACGGTAGTCAATAACGTCTTATCACTATCCAGTGTACCAATCATTTTTGCTAAAGGCGCACAGTTTTACGCAGATTTTGGCATGGGGCGTTCGCGCGGCACTATGCCCTTTCAACTAGCCGGTAATTTAAAGCATCCAGGCCTAGTAGAACTTGCTTTCGGCGTCAGCTTAAGAGAACTCTTGTATGACTTTGGCGGTGGCTCGGCAAGCGACCAATCTTTGCGAGCGGTGCAAGTTGGTGGCCCTCTTGGGCCTTATATGCCGGAATCGCAATGGGATACGCAAATGGATTACGAAGCCTTGATCGAAATCGGCGGCATGCTGGGGCATGGCGGCGTGGTTGCCTTTGATGATTCTGTCGACATGGCCGAGCAAGCCCGTTTTTCTATGGAATTTTGCGCCGAAGAATCCTGCGGCAAATGCACACCATGCCGCATTGGTGCGGTGCGTGGCGTGGAGACTATCGATAAAATTCGTGCCAATGAAGATCGTGCCGCCAATACAGTTTTGCTCAAAAATTTATGCAACACCATGGAGAAGGGCTCGCTTTGCGCCATGGGCGGAATGACACCATTTCCAGTAATGAGTGCCTTAAATTATTTTACTGAGGACTTTGAAAAGTAGAGCTGTGACAACAAGCTTAAACGCAGTTGCTACAACGTGGAGAAAGAACAATGATTAGAGTTGAATATCCAAACGATCCGAACAAAGACTACGGTACACCTTCGCCAGTGTCCTACAACGATTTGGCCGAAGACATCGAAGTCGAAACGGTAAGCGGAATTATCGATGGTGTTGAAATCACTGTCCCTAAAGGCACATCGATTATGCGAGCATCCGCTTTGGTTGATATCAATATTCCCAAGCTATGCGCTACTGATTCAGTAAAAGCCTTTGGCTCCTGTCGTTTGTGCTTAGTACAAATCGAAGGTCGTCGTGGTTTCCCGGCCTCCTGCACCACGCCATTTGAAGATGGTATGGTAGTCACTACGCAAAACTCCGAATTAGCCGATCTTCGTCGTGGCGTGATGGAGCTCTATATTTCTGATCATCCGCTAGATTGTTTAACGTGCGCGGCCAATGGCGATTGCGAATTACAAGATATGGCAGGTGTGGTTGGCTTGCGCGAAGTGCGTTAT
>CAYVYS010000046.1:0-21343 GCA_964455815.1 uncultured Gammaproteobacteria bacterium | reverse complement strand
GATATCGGATAGTGGTGATAACACACCTTACCTAATTGATTGCCACCTAAGAGACACAACTCGGATTCTGCTTGCTCAATAAAAAATCCCACATGGCCTTGCCAACCGTTGGGATCTTCTCGTTCTAGAATAGTTACGCATCCGTATTGAGGTTCTTCAAGGGGGCGACCCCAGTCTAACCATGAGCGTGCCAACGCTGAATTTGTACCTTTAATTTCAGCTTGAGTAAAAACCCAATTCACAAAGGATGAACACCACGCGGCCTTGTCGTCATAGCCGTGGATATTGGTGCCACAATGATATTGCATCACTCGTGGATTACTGTCGCCATCAGGATAGGTGGTAATACCTAACTTTTGTTCCGCGAAATGCAGCCAACGAGGTTTGTCCGCCGGAGAAAGTTCATCACTGTTAGACATGGCTTAAATTTCGCGCGTTTCCAATCCACTATGAGTGAATTTTAGCCTTAAACAATATATTCGATAGTTCAAATCGCAAATTTGAATCTGAGGCATGAGTGTTTGTATTAGTATTTTTGATATTAAGCTATTTTTAATTCGATGAACTGATATTTGCTGTTTAGGAAGTTCAGTGTCTCACAAAGCTCCGTTAAGCCGATTGGCTAGTTGATTAGCCTTTGAGCTTTTGCTTAAACAATGACTATAAATAAACGCTGCGAACCAAAACTTAATGAGAGTGCGCCAGCTAGGAATCTAAAAGCCACTCGGCGTCGGCGTAGTGGCGGTCGATCAGCACGACGCAGAGATCGTCAACAACAAGCCAACCATTGTGGCGCGAACCAGTCTGCTTATATTCAACGCCGCATTCCCTACTATGACTTTCTAGACGAAGAATCCTTAGTCAAAATTGAAGATCACGCGGATTGGTTGCTGCAAGAAATTGGTGTTGAATATCGAGATGACCCGATTGCTTTAAAAATATGGCAAGAGGCTGGTGCCGATGTCGATGGTGTGCGAGTACGAGCGCCCAAGGGCTTGGTTAGAGAGCTCTGTAAAACTATTCCTAAGCAGTTTACTCAGCACGCTCGCAACCCGAAATACAATGTTGAGATAGGTGGTGACAATACCGTCTTTTCACCAGTGCACTGCCCACCTTTTGTAAGCGATTTAAATCAGGGGCGTCGCTATGGCAACATGCAGGATTTACAAAACCTGATCAAGCTCACTTATCAGTTACCAGCCTTACATCACTCTGGTGGCATTTTGGTTGAGCCTTGCGATGTCGCCGTCAACAAGCGTCATCTCGATATTGTCTATGCGCATATCTGTTATTCAGAGAAAGCTTATCTAGGAGCGATAACCGCTAAAGATCGGGCTGAAGACAGCATCGCTATGACGCGAATGGTTTTCGGTGAAGAATTTATGCGTGAGCATTGTTGCGTGATTGGCAATGTAAACGCTAACTCGCCGATGATGTTCGATAAGGTTGCTAGTGAAGCAATTCAGGTTTATTGCAGTGCCGGGCAGGGCATAATTGTAGCGCCATTTATATTGAGTGGTGCAATGGGGCCGGTGACTACCGCAGCGAGCTTGGCGCAAGCGCTGGCGGAGGGTATGTCCGCCGGTGCATTTAGCCAGCTTGTCAAACCTGGTGCGCCTTTTGTGCTGGGTAACTTTCTGTCTTCGATGAGTTTGAAATCAGGTGCGCCAACTTTTGGCATGCCGGAGCCGGTGATGTCAAATTATGCAATCGGTCAACTAGCGCGGCGCTTAGGCGTGCCGCTTCGATGTGGCGGTTCCTTAACGGCATCAAAACGAGTCGACGCGCAAGCCGCTTACGAAAGTGCCGATAGTTTGCATTCCACCGTGCTAGGGGGCGCTAATTTTGTTGTTCATGCGGCGGGCTGGCTAGAAGGTGGTTTGGTAAGCAGTTTTGAAAAACTGGTGTTAGATGCTGATCGCCTCGCTGCCATGCAACGATTATTGCAAGGCATGGCAACCGACGAAAACGGTTTAGCCGCTGCAGCTTATCAAGAGGTTGAGCCAGGCGGGCATTTTCTCGGTTGTAGTCATACCATGGAGAATTATCAAACCGCCTTTTTCGACGCCAAACTCTCTGATTCAGAAAGTGTTGAACAATGGACGGAAAATGGGGCGAAGGAGGCGGTGGTGCGGGCGAATGAGTTTGTTAAACAATTGCTTAACGACTACCAGCCCCCAGCCCTCGATTCGGCGCTCGACGAACAACTGCGAGACTACATTGATCAACGCAAATCGAGTATGGAAGATAAGTGGTATTAAAATTCTTTTGAATAAATTAGCGAGTAGTTAGCAATGCAGACTCATGCGCGAGTGGTGATAATTGGCGGCGGCGTGGTGGGCTGCTCGATTCTGTTTCATTTGGCCAAGATGGGCTGCAAAGATGCGGTGTTACTAGAACGTTCTGAACTGACTTCTGGCTCTTCCTGGCACGCGGCGGGGCAAATTCATACTTTGAGTTCAGACCCAAATGTATCGCGCTTGCAGGGTTACACCATAAAACTCTACGAAGAACTAGAAGCGCTGTCTGGGCATTCAGTTGGTTTGCACAAAACCGGCGGTTTTTATTTAGCTTCGACCAAAGAGCGCATGGATTTTCTTAAGCAAGAGCGTTCCAAGGCACGGTATATGGGCCTGGATCAGGAAATGATTAGCCCCCAGGAAGCTGCCGATTTAAACCCTCTGATAGACCCAGATCAGTATCTTGGCGCCTTATTTGATCCGCTTGATGGTTACGTCGATCCGTCTGGCGTGACCTATGCCTATGCGAAAGCGGCTCGGCATTATGGCGCGCAGTTTCACACCAACACCACGGTTTTGGCGACCACTCAACGCAGCGACGGTAGTTGGGATGTAGTCACTGAAGGCGGCACAATCAATGCTGAGATGCTAGTAAATGCGGCTGGCTTGTGGGCGCGCGAAGTCGGGCACTTAGCGGGGATAGAGCTACCAGTGCAACCGATGGAGCATCATTATTTAATAACCGAAGACATTCCGGAAGTGCGCGACTTTGACGGTGAAATAGCCGCCGGGATTGATTATGAAGCCAATATTTATTTTCGCCAGGAACATAGTGGGCTACTGCTGGGTACTTACGAGCCAGTTGGCACGCCTTGGAAGGTCAACGGTGTGCCGCAAGACTTTGGGCATGAGCTATTGCAGAATGATTTGGAGCGTGTGGCAGATCGAATTGAATTAGCTTTTGAGCGAATCCCCGCATTAGGTCGAGCTGGAATCAAAACGGTCGTCAATGGCCCATTTACATTTGGGCCAGACGGTAACCCAATGATCGGCCTAGTGCCAGGCTTTCCAAACTATTGGGCAGCGATTGGTGTCATGGCTGGTTTTTGTCAGGCTGGTGGCGTCGGTCTCTGCCTGGCCGAATGGATGCTCGATGGCGAACCCTCGATTGATGTTTGGGCAATGGATATTGCTCGTTTTGGAGAATTCGCAACCCGTGATTACGGCACCATTAAGTCGACAGAGAACTACGAGCGACGCTTTTTATTGACCTACCCGAATGAAGAACTCCCGGCTATGCGTTGTCAAAAAACCACCTCGCTTTATGATCGCTTGCTTGCAAAAGGTGCAGTTATGGGGGCAAGTTTTGGTTTAGAGCATGCATTATGGTTTGCTGGTAAACCCAGCGCAGCTGTTGAGCAACCGACCCTACGACGCTCCAATGCATTTGACTATGTTGCCAATGAGGTTCGTGCTGTGCGTGAACAAGTTGGTGTATTAGAGATTGCGAATTTCGCCAAACATGAGGTTCGTGGTTCCGGCGCGCAAGATTATCTGGATTATCTTTTAGCATGCCGTTTGCCGACTCCTGGTCGAATCAGTCTGGCGCCAATGCTTACTCGCGCTGGTAAGCTTTGTGGTGATTTAAGCGTGGCTTGTATTAGTGAAGAACACTATCTGCTTTTTGGTTCTGGCGCGGCGCAGGAAGCGCATCGACGATGGTTTGAACACCATCTGGTGGAATATCATTTCAACGATTGCGTGACTTATCGAAACCGTTCGGATGACTTACATGGTTTGCTGATCAGTGGTCCAAATGCTCGCAAATTATTAGCTCGAATTACGCGTGACGATGTATCGAATCAAGCTCTTAGGTTCGCCAATGTTCGTACAACCGTGGTTGGTGGTGTGCCAGTTATTCTGGCGCGATTAGCCTTTACTGGTGAGCTCGGATTTGAAATCTATTGTGCGCCGGCGTATTTGTTAAAGCTCTATGAGGCAATTATTGAAGCAGGTGAGGGTTTAGGCTTACAACATTTTGGTGCACGTGCCTTGATGTCGTTACGCTTAGAGAAAAACTGGGGTGTGTGGACGCTCGATTATCGAGCTGATTTCAATGCACGCCAAGCTGGCTTAGATAGTTTCATCGATTTCGATAAAGGCGATTTCATTGGTCGCGCTGCGGCGCTTAATATTCGCGACGCCGAAGCCGATATTTCTTTAGTCACGATGACCGTCGAAACCGATATTGACTGTCATTACAATGAAGCTGTGTTTTACCAAGATGAATGTGTTGGTTACGTTACATCAGGAGGCTATGCTCACTACAATGGTGTGAGTATGGCGATGGCATATATTCCAACTAAGTTGCAGCATATTGAAACGGCTTTCAGCATCGAAATTCTGGGCGAATTACGCCCCGCTAGAATACAGCCTCATGCGATTTATGACAGCGATGGTAAACGGATGCGTAGCTAACTTAAATGTTTGGCGTGAAATGCCAAATGATCACCAATAAAACTAGCAATAAAAAAGTAGGAGTGGTCGTAGCCTTGCTGATAACGGATTTGCATTGGGTAACTGGCCTCATCAGCCGCTTGCTCAAGTAACTGGGTTTTAAGTTGCTCTGCTAAGAAATTATCAGCACTGCCTTGATCGACTAAAACTGGTAAGTGTTGCTCAGCTTTTCGCACCAGCTCACAGCTATCATGGCGAGCCCAGGTTTGTCGATCATCACCAAGATAATTACCTAGGGCTTTTTCGCCCCAGGGGCAGTTGAGCGGCGATACAATGGGTGAAAACGCAGAAACACTGTTAAACATCGAGGGATTATTTAAGGCGATACTCAAAGCACCGTGGCCGCCCATAGAGTGCCCGGAAATCGCCCGTCGATCGCCATCCAAAGGTAGGGCATTTTCGATTAGGGAAGGCAGCTCCTCGGTGATGTAATCATACATCTGATAATGTTGGCTCCAGGGTGATTGCGTGGCATTAACATAAAAGCCAGCCCCTAAACCAAAATCCCATGCTGCTTCAGGATCATCAGGCACACCTTCTCCACGCGGGCTGGTATCAGGGCAGACTATGGCAATGCCGTGTTGGTTGGCGAATTGTTGCGCACCTGCTTTGGTGACAAAGTTTTGGTCGGTGCAGGTCAGGCCTGATAGCCAATACAAGACTGGTACTTTAGAAGCGTCCGCTTGTTCAGGTAAAAAGATCGAAAACACCATTTCACAAGCAAGTGATTCGGCTTGGTGCGAGTATTGTTGTTGTCGACCACCAAAGATTTTGTTTTCTGCTTTGAGTTCCATACTGACGTGTCGCTTTAAAGATAGGTGGGCAAGTGTACACTCAGATGTCACTACCGCCTATACTTGCATCAATCTAAAAATACTAAGCTCTTTGAGGTCTCAGCTTATAGAGCCTAAAGATTAAGGGAACTGCTATGACTGAACTATTGACTGCGACCAATATTATTGTCGTCATCACATGCCTGACTTCGATGGCTTTGATGAATGACTCAGTTCGCAAAGGCGACTGGCTACTGATTCCAGTTAGCATCCACAATAACAATCAATGGTATCGCTTTATTAGTTCGGCATTGGTGCATGCCGATGGAATGCACTTGCTGCTTAATATGTTTGTGCTTTGGTCATTCGGTAATGCTCTTGAGAGGGCAATCTTCCCAGTTTATCTTGGTGGCGGCGCACATTTAAAGCTGGTCTTACTCTATGTTAGTGGGGTAGTGATTGCGTCTATTCCCGCCTATTTGCGGAACAAAAGTAACCCTCGCTACGCTGCGCTTGGTGCGTCAGGTGGCGTGTCGGCTGTGGTGTTCTCGGTTATCTTGTTTGCCCCGTGGAGTAATCTCTATTTGATGGGAGTGATTGCCGTACCGCAAATTTTAGCAGGCATTGCTTATCTGATTTACTCCTGGAGACAAGACCAGCTAGCAAACGATAATGTAGGGCATCTAACTCACTTTAGTGGCGCTATCTGGGGTTTGATCTTTCCCTGTTTCCTCGAGCCGCGACTGATTGGACATTTCTTCAACGCTGTCTTGGCTGGGCCGAGTTGGTTGTAGTCTAACTTTTTTGCCAATACCAAGCCGAGAAGACTACTTGATATATCAACATATTTGTCACGATATCCTGATTAAAATATTAGCTCGTAGTACACCTCCTTTTTAAAAACAATCAATTCTGAGGGTTCTGATGTTAAACCGTTATTTTTCCCTATTGCTATTTTTATCCACATTAGCAGTCGCCGGATGTGTGAGCGCTGAGCACCATAGTAGTGAAACAAGCAAGGCTAAAGCTGATGTGTGTTCTGGCTTTGGTCCTCAAACGCCGCGTGATATAGATTCTGTAGTGGGCACCAATTCGGTGGTATTCAGTTTGGCGCCGCTAAGTGAACAAATGAATCTGTGCAACATCCATTTCCATAAAAATGCCGAGCACAAGGCGGCTGCATTTTCTATCTATGCTGGTGAAGGTGAAAATGGAGTAGGCGGCGGTTACCAGTGTGGTATCTCGCAAGAACTATCGGAAGCAGAGCTAGCTGCGCCTGAAGGTGAAATTTGTAAGGGCTTAAAACCTGGTGATACAGTCGAAGTGCATTGGGTCCATTCCAGTTGTGACGTCGCACCTGGGCCGGGCTTGGGCTCTTGTCTGTCTGACAGCTGTGCCAATCCAAACCTTCGTGTTGAAACCCAGGTTTTTACTCTAGTCAACGATTCTGACGCGCTGAATTTTGTTGATATGGATTATCAGGGTAATCAGGTGAATGGTTATCACCAGGCAAGTTTCATTCCAAATAACACAGGTAATGCAGTGCAGTTTTTGGGCTCCACGACTGGGCCAAAATATACCGAGCAAGTTTGTTCACCTTTGCAGGTGAGCTGGAGTGTTCGCCCGCAATGCGCCAAATTAGATATCAACTCACTGGGCAAATGGTGTGAGAGCAATTCCTTTGACGAAGATCATGCTCATGGTGTTCGCAAATTGGTTACCGACCAAAGATTGCTGTCGCCAATAAGCAAATAGCTCTCGCTATTAAAGGTAAAAAAGCCTGGCCAGTTTTTAGCCGGGTTTTTTTGCCTCAAATCCCTTAGGGAACTTCTGATTTAATCGGGTTTGCCTCAAAATGCTGACATTCTGCGTTACAATGTTTTGGCCGCAGAATAACTGCGGCGGATCGTACCGGCGCCTTGATTATCAACATCTTGAGACTCAAACACAGGCTAAACTCGATTAAATCAGAGGTTCCTTAGATGAAGCCGCTATAATCGCGTTTTAATTTTGATCTTCAGTAGCAATGAAACTTTACCAATATCCCAAGTGCAGCAGTTGCCGTAAAGCGGTGAAATTCCTTGAACAGCGAGGTATAGAAATTCAAACGCTTAATATCGCCGAGCAAGCCCCGAGTAAGACTGAGTTAAAAACCATGTTAGCAGCCTATCTAGGCGACTTACGAAAGTTGTTTAATACCTCAGGCGGCGTCTACCGCGAACTGAAGCTCAAGGACAAAATGGCCACCATTACAGAATCCGAAGCGTTCGATTTGCTGACTAGTAACGGTATGTTGGTCAAACGGCCTTTTCTGCTACATAAACACGGAGCACTAGTAGGTTTCAAAGAGTCTCAATGGCAAGCTTTGCTTGATGGCTAGCTGCGGTTTGCTATTGATATTCAAAGATTGATTGTGCTTGATCGTATTGCATCTTTATTCGAGCGAATAGCGGGTATCGCGCACTCTTTGCAGCGCAAGCTAGGCTGGTTTTTGTTGTTCGCTTTGCTCGCGTTGGTGATATTGGCCTTGGATCTGGTTGCCCTGGATGCAAGCTGGTGGTGGAACTCACTCGTGCTTGCGGTGCTCGCCGTTCCTTGGCTGGTATGGGGTTTTATCTGGATTGTGTTAGGGCAGTTGCAGGACGCGCCAGATTTGGCTTCAAATATCCTCAAGGATCAAGATGGCGTGTTGGCAAACCTTGATGATTTTAATATTCGCGAGCCTAACGGCCTGAGAGGCCTGGCATCGACAATCAAACAATTTCGGCAACATGATGGCTTTGAAACAGTCTTCGATACAATTAGCGGAATTGGCTTGCTAATTAATCCGGTATTTTTAATTGTTGCTTTGTTGCTATTTTTTGGCTTACTTGGTTTGCTATTATTGACGCCGATTTTGTTGTTTTTATTTTAGGGAGCCTCTGAGTAATTTCAGTTGGTCTCGGCAAGGCTTTAACTAATCACATGTAATCGGCTCCTTAGTTTCACCACTGAGTTTTACCATTGAAATTTCGACTAGCGATCAAAACCTCGATATTGAAGACAAACTAACGGGAATCAATGGATATTTATTCGGCATTAGAGATCACTCATTGGCGCTTACGTGAAGACTACCTTGTTAGTCGCTCACTACCATCACGCCCTACAGAGCTTGAGACTTCTGAGTCGGATAGACATGCAACGCTTGACCAGGATGGAGATGATTTTAATGCCGAGCAAGCACAAATAGTTAAATCAAGTTCGCCGCATGTTTTAGAGGATACCCTTAGTTGGGATACCATCGAGCAGCGGATTAGCAAGCCAATTTGCCCTGTATGTACTCAGCAACGTTGTGTCTTGGAAGAGGGGCAGCGCTCGGCAAAATGGATGTTTTTAGTTGATGCACCAAGTGCTGTAGCGAGTGCCGAGCAAAGCTTGTTGCACGGTCGAAGTCGTCAACTATTTCTGTCGATTATTGCCGCTTTAAACCTGGCTAAAGAAGACATTTACTTGACCAGTGTTTTTAAATGCCCGCCCGCTGATGATCTTCAGCTAACCAGCAGCTGCCAGGACATTGTTCGCGATCAAATCGAGCTGATTCAGCCTGAAATCATCGTTTGTTTCGGTGAATTTGTCGCGCAGGCGCTATTGAAGAGCAATGAACCTCTCTCACAGTTGAATCAGCAAGAGCCTGTATACATGGCTACCAAAAGCCCGTTGATTGCGATCCATTCCTTGGCTGAGTTGCTGC
Organism: uncultured Gammaproteobacteria bacterium; assembly: GCA_964455815.1. Lineage (GTDB taxonomy): Bacteria > Pseudomonadota > Gammaproteobacteria > Arenicellales > Arenicellaceae > Arenicella. Next base: position 12,083 of record CAYVYS010000046.1, on the reverse strand, counting down.
AAAACGCTGGCTTAAAGGCCAACACTTGGCAGTCGCTCAAACGGGGGATGCAAATTGTGAAAGCTAAGGCTAAGGCATAGCAAACACTCATTGATCTGCTTATGAGCGAATTGCGCGATATGCGCTCCGAAGATCTCCAGGCCGTGCTCAGCATCGAGCGGAATGCCCAACTAAGCCCATGGTCACGATTATCGTTTGAGGAATCACTCAATCGAGAGCATTATTGTCGGGTGCTCGAGCATGATGGTTTAGTGGTTGCTTATCATGTGATTTGTGCTACAAGCGACGAGTTACATGTTCTGAATGTAGTGGTGGCTAAGCCGCAGCAAGGGCAAGGCTTCGCACATCATCTAATGCAAGATATTTTTGACTATGCCCAAAGCTTGGAAGAAATAACGGCGATTTATTTGGAAGTTCGCGCTAGCAACCACGTTGCGCAACATTTGTATGAGCGATGGGGATTTGCTCAAACAGCGATACGCAAAGCCTATTATCAGGCAATCAACAAAAAGGTAAAACGCGAAGACGCTATTATCATGTGTCGTCGACTAGCGAGCTGCTAATCGCTGGTTAATCAACCTATCGACCCTACTTAAGCAGCACCATCAATTGCTGATTCAAACGCAGGATTTGCCCGATCGCCAATTGATTCCATTCAAGCAATTGTTTTACACCAACGTTGTAGCGCCGCGAGATTGACCATAAGGTGTCGCCCGCTTTCACAGTATGGACTAACTTTTTGGAGCTATCAAAATTGCCAGCCGTGCCTCGGCTTACTGAAGTCTGCCCGTCAATTACCGGTACTAGTAAAGTACGACCAGCACGAATTGCAGAGCCCGATATATTATTTGCTCGTCTTAGTGCCGCCACAGAAACTCCATTACGCTGGGCAATAGTGCTCAAGGTATCCCCATTTTTAATCACATAGGGTAATAGCTCAACAGCGGATTGATCCTCGACAATACTTTGCAGCTCGTTGAAAGTCAGCGTGTGAGGTTGTGGTACCAATAGATTGTGTTGGCCTTGTGGTGGCGTTGCCCAACGTTTAAAACTCGCATTCAGATGGCGAATCTCATCAAGGTCAGTCTGGCTAGCCTTAGCAAATTTTCGCAAGTCGATTTGGCCGCGAATTGGAATAGCAACAAAAGCGTCATCCAGCGAGATCTCTGGCAATTCGACACCATACTTTGCCGGTGACTTTACGATTTCTCGTAAGGCAACTAATTTCGGTATGTAACGTCTGGTTTCTGAGCGGAGTTTTAGGTGCTCAAATTCTTGTGGTTTGCCCTGGCGTTTATTGCTCTTCAAGGCGCGTTTGATGGTGCCCGGGCCAGCGTTGTATGCCGCTAGCGTAAGCCACCAGTCGCCATCAAACATGCTGTTTAGTTGTTCCAGATAGTCCAGTGCAGCGCTAGTTGCACGCAAGGCATCACTGCGCCCGTCATACCACCAATCTTGTTTGAGGCCAAAGCTCTTACCTGTTGAAGGTATAAATTGCCACAAGCCGGCGGCTTTAGAGCGGGAAACCGCGCGAGGTTTAAACGCGCTCTCTACTGCGGGCAGCAAGACTATCTCAAGCGGGAGTTGGCGAGCTTCGACTTCTTTAACCAGATAAGGCAAGAAAGGCTCAGCGCGTTTAAATAGATTCTCGAGATAGGTTGGATGGCCGGTTTTCCAGCGCAGATAGTTATCTACATCAGCTGACTCGAACTGCGGTAATTCAAAGCCTGCGCGCAAGCGATCGAACACGGTTTCAGGCCGGATAATAGCGGGTTCCAGCGACTCAACCGCAAGCGAAGTATTGTCAGCACTATCTCTTTTTAGGTTTGGTTCGCTTGTCGAATCATTTGCTTCAGAAGTTGCTTCCAGTGGCTCTGCCTTAAGGCTTGGAGGGTTGGTTTTCACAACTGGTTCAACAGCAGACTCATTATTGCTATCAATTAGCACAGAGGAGGTCTTTTCACGCTTCTCAAGCGACGGTTTTCCAGCGCTCGCCTCGGGTGATTGACGATTACTGCAAGCAGACAAGAGGGTCGCCAACAGCAATATAAATATGAGTTTCTGATTCATTCGCGCATAGTAATGATGCTGTCATTTATCGTCAATGAGCAGTGCTAAAAATTGATGTAATATAGCGTCAAGCACGGCCATATTTTTAGCGAAATCAAATGACGCCCAGTGACTGGCGACAATCTGACTATGCCACGCCATATTTTCGGGCGCAGCGCAGCTTCTTGCAGCAAGGTTTGCGGCAAGCGGTTGGTCCCTGCGTGCTGCAACTGGGTGACATGCTCGATACCACTCTGGTCGATGAGCTTGATCTGCCTCGTGTGATTCGATTGCATTCTGAGCTCTCTGAAGATCGGCCAATAGAATTAGTGGCTGACCCGGCCTTCCTGCCTTTTGATGTCGACACATTTTCAACCGTGTTATTGCCGCATGTGATCGAAATGAATGAGTTGCCGCACCAAGTTTTGCGTGAAGCTCACAGAGTGCTTATGCCCGAAGGGCATTTGGTATTGACCGGTTTTAATCCCGCGAGTTTTATTGGCCTGCAACGCTGGATTAACAAAAGGGCCGTACCTCCGGGACGTTATTACTCAACTCGCCGCGTCATCGACTGGTTGCAGCTTTTGGGGTTCGAAGTCACGGCCAGTGCTATTTTTCATTATGCGCCAATAAGCCGGCGAGCACGTTTGCAACGGGGTTTCGCGTTTCTGGAGTCGATCGGTAATCGCTGGTTGCCGATGACCGGAGGGGCTTATATGATTTGCGCCAAGAAGCGGGTAGCAGGCAGCACCTTGATTGGCAAACCGGCTCGGGTGCGTAAAAAGCCTAAGCTGGTTGCCGCCACTGCTCGCCATTCTAAAAGTTCAAAATAATAAATCTTCAAAATTGCACCACCAATGATGTTCGAGTGATTAACTAGTGACCACACAATTATCGATATACACCGATGGCGCCTGTCGCGGAAATCCAGGGCCGGGTGGCTGGGGTGCGGTACTGATTTACCGTGATTCTCAAAAAGAATTATTTGGCGGTGCTGACAATACCACCAATAATCGTATGGAGTTGCAGGCGGCGATTGAAGGGCTTCGCGCATTAAAGCGAGGTTGTGAGTTAACGCTTTATACTGATTCGCAATATGTTCGTCAGGGCATCACCGACTGGATTGATGGTTGGAAAAAACGTGGCTGGAAAACTGCTGCTAAAAAGCCAGTAAAGAATGCCGACCTTTGGCAAGCACTCGATCTTGAAACACAACGACACTCCATTAATTGGGTGTGGGTAAAAGGCCATGCCGGTAACGAGGGTAACGAATTGGCCGATCAGCTCGCCAATCGCGGCATCGACGAATTAGAACTATCATCATGAGCGATTACCAAAGACAAATTATCCTTGATACTGAAACGACTGGTTTAGAGCATCGTCAGGGACATCGGATTATTGAAATTGGTTGTGTTGAGATGATTAACCGCAAGTTGACCGGTAATAATTTTCATCAATATTTAAACCCTGACCGTGAAATCGATCAAGGCGCGATCGAAGTGCATGGCATCACCAATGAGTTCCTAGCGGATAAACCGCGTTTTGCCGATATCAGCGACTCATTAATAGATTATCTAAAAGATGCCGAGTTGGTGATTCATAACGCCGCCTTTGATGTGGGCTTTTTAGATGCTGAATTTGCTAAGCTGGATCAGGGCTTACCGGCGGTCGAAGACGTTTGCGGTGTTCACGACACCTTGTTGCAGGCTCGCAAGCAATTTCCGGGGCAAAGAAACGATCTCGATTCTTTATGTAGGCGATTTGAGATCAATAATAGCCATCGAGAATTACACGGCGCCTTGCTGGACGCGGAGATTCTAGCTGATGTTTACTTAGTAATGACAGGTGGGCAGGCGACCCTGTCTTTGGATGCCCAACTTGATTCAAATCAAGGCGGGAAGCCCGTAGCGGCGGTAGATTTCACACAACTTGACCTGCCAACGGCGCATGTAAGCACGAATGAGGCCGAAAATCATGTAGAATGGTTGGCTCGCTTGGATGAACAAGTCGGTGGGGAATGTGTTTGGTCGAAGCTAAATCATCGAAATCGACAATAGCTCTTTAAAGCAGTGTCTTGTAAGCCGTGTTTTGCAGGCCACAGACAAAAAAGAGATTCATCCCATGGTGCTGATCACTCTATTAATTCGACTCACATAATAGTTTTATGAGTAAGGCCAGTTCGGTTAAAAAATTATCGGGCTACGACTTGTCAGGCTTTAGCCTGATGGGGAGCGATCTTGCCGGTGCACAACTCAAACAGGCCAAACTGCGCGGTGCCAATCTGGCCGGTGCCGATCTATCGGGTGCGGATTTAAGTGAGGCTGATTTATCGGGCGCTAATTTATCTGGTGCCGATCTATATCAAGCCAAACTAGCGGGCGCCCGCCTGACCGGGGCGACTATTTCTCATGTGGATGCGTCCGGAGCTGATTTTCGCGATGCCACACTCTCAGCGGCCAGTTTAGTGTCATCTACTTTGTCTCAGTGCAAATTTTCTAAAGCAAATTTAGCTGGCGTGGATTTTAGTGAATGCGACTTGAGCGAAGCGGATTTCAGTGACGCAACGCTCACTGGTGCCGTATTTGCCAAAGCTAATCTTAGCCACGCCAAGTTTGTCGGCGCCAAACTATTTGGCGCAAAACTGCAAAATGTGAACCTGAACGGCGCTAATCTACGTTCGACTAATTTGAATGCGGCGCATTTAAAAAATGCCAAGCTGAAAAAAGCCGATCTAAAATCAGCCAGTTTATTTAGCGCCGATTTAAGTCAGGCCGATTTGCGAGAAAGTAATTTTGAGACCGCCAATTTGCGCGGCACCTCGCTGACAGGCGCACAGTTAGCTAAAGCCGACCTCAATGGTGCCGACCTGTCTAATAGTCGTCTGAGCCGTGCTGATTTGAGTGGTACAAGCTTGGAAACCAGCAACTTATCAGCCGCGCGAGTGTCGGGTAGTGCCTTTAATCAAGCCAATGTCAAAGCGGCAAATTTGATCGCTACTGGGCTGAATAAAAAGTTTGCTCTGAGTGAATTCCCAGATTTGGAATTTTCTGACCAGACTACCTGGGATCAGGAATATTATCGGCGTAATAAAATCTCCTTATCGCACGCCCAAACCATTGAAAAAGAAGCCAAAAAAAAGAGCTTCTTTTCCCGCTTATTTAGTTAAGAAACTTCTTAATTCTTCTTTTTTTACTTGGATGGCGTTTATCTTGATAGCAATGGCTGATCAGACTTCGATCAGCCATTTGGCACTCTATCGGAATTAAAAGTTAGTCCAAATAGCAATGCCGCCGACGATTGAGAGCACGACGGTATAAGGCAATGCCATCACTACCATCTTCATGTACGACAAACGAATCAATGGTGCTAGTGCAGAAGTCAGCAAGAATAAGAATGCCGCCTGGCCGTTAGGCGTTGCGACACTTGGTAAGTTTGTACCAGTGTTAATGGCAATGGCCATTACATCAAAGTGCTCACGGCTGATTACGCCATTATCTAGCGCTGCCTTCATTTCATTGATATACACCGTGGCCACAAAGACGTTGTCGCTGATCATTGAAAGCAAGCCATTGGCTGCAAACATCACCAGCGGTTGTGCTTCGATCGACATGCTTAATACCAGATCGGTCACCGGCTGAAAAAGGTGCTGTTGGTGGATCACCGCAACAACGGCAAAAAAGACCACCAGTAGCGCCGTGAAGGGCAGTGCTTCTTCAAAAGCATGGCCAATCTCGCCTTCTTCGGTAATGCCATTAAAGGCGGTTAGCAAGACGATGATCATCAAACCGATCAGGCCTACTTCGGCCACATGCAGCGCTAACGAAACGACTAAGATCAATCCAACTAAGGCTTGGATAACTAGCTTGGCTTTGTCGCGGCCATCTCGCTTGCTTTCAAGTTCTTCGTCAAAATCTTCAAGCACAGAGCGAACTTCTTCTGGTAATTTGCCGCCGTAGCCAAAGATACCGAGAATCTCAAGAATCATACAGGTGATTAATCCAGCGACTAATACCGGCATGGTTACCGGCGCCATGCGTTGGAAGAACTCTAGGAATTCCCAGCCGGCTTTCTCGGCGATCAACAGGTTTTGCGGTTCACCAACTAATGTGCACACGCCACCAAGCGCGGTGCCGACCGCGCCATGCATGATGAGGCTGCGTAAGAAGGCACGAAAATCATCTAAATCCTGACGTTTGTATTCATGTACATGATCATCGCCTGAATGGTCATGATCGTCGTGGAATTTTTTACCTGAGGCAACCCGATGATAGACACCATAGAAGCCAACGCCAATACTGATTAATACTGCCGTCACAGTTAGCGCATCTAAGAAGGCCGAGAGCACGGCTCCAGAGATTGAGAATAAAAAGGATAAAAACACCTTGTTGCGAATCTTGATCAGAATTTTGGTGAAGATAAACAACAAAAGATCGCGCATGAAATGGATACCCGCGACCATAAATACCAACAACAAAATCACTTTTAAGTTGGCTTCTATTTCATGATAAACGGATTCTGGTGATGCCATACCGATCATCACTGCCTGCAATGCCAGCAGACCACCAGGCTGCAAGGGATAGCATTTTAAGGCCATGGCGAGGGTAAAGATAAACTCTAGCACTAATACCCAGCCGGTTAGAAAGTGAAGCCCCGAAAACCACAAAATGGGGTTGATAATCAAGAAAGCGATAATCGTGTTTTTATACCAATCGGCTGAACTCCCAAGAAAATTTTCTCGGAAAGAACTAAAAACCATATTTGACATTAGAATCCTCTGACGTGGCTAGACAGACACGGGGTTGGTGTTTTCGGTAGCCCACGATAATAGCAACGCCTGTGTGCCTGCTCAATGACATTTGATTGGCAGCATAGATGGTTTCGTCAGCTGAGATTGCTGTTTTTTGTTAGGCAGGTTATCGAATTTCATTAACTCATAGTGGCCAAACGAGAGTGGCGTGATGTGCAGTAAGTCGAAAAGGTGACTAAACGCGCGCACAATCACACCTGGAATGAAGATATTTATCCACGGTGGTTTGCCACGCAAAGCGCGTAAGTAGTGATGAATCCGATATTTTTTGTCGCCAGCTAGCTCAAGTATCTTTGGCGCCCGAGGATCGCGAATCAAATCAATAACGCTGTTAGCTAGGGCATTTACATGCAATGGCGCGATCCAGCCTATGGCATCAGCTGGGGTAGCGTGTAATGGCCAGCCAGCAATTCGACGAAACCATCTCGCCCCATAGCCATTGTGGCCATCTAATAGAGACGGGCGAACAATATGCCAGTCAGCTTGGCTCGCCATCAGGGTTTGCTCACCGCGGCGTTTGCTAGTTAAGAATCGGCTTTTTAAAGGGTTCTCTAAGCCTAAGGCTGAGATATGAATGAGTTTGATCTGCGCTTGTGCACAAGCGTTGGCCAAGTCGCGAACGGCATAGTGATGAACTTGCTCATAACTTTCGCTCCATCGCTCGCGCAATATGCCAACGGAGTTAACCACGATATCAATACCGTCGATAAGTTCGGGCCATTCATGCTTTTTGATTTGATGAAACACCACACGCCGCTCACCAGGCTTTAGATACCGATGTCTCGCTCGTGTACCGATAATTACGCGAAAGCCCTGACGAAGTAGCTCAGCAGCGATAGCGCTGCCGATAAATCCGTGGCCGCCTAAAACTAATACGTTTTGTTTTTTCATAGCCGAATCAGCTCGATTCTTGGAGAATTGATGTCAGCAACTACTAGATCACTTACCAGACCAAGTTTTTCTAGAATCAATAAAACCCACCAGCCCGGATCCCACTGGCCAGGTAACAAACCAAACTTGGCAGAAAAGGGGAAGGCGTGATGATTGTTGTGCCAGCATTCGCCCATGGTTAGTAAAGAGGTCCAGCGTACGTCATGGCCCTGCACTGCTGCGCCATCGACATGCCAGTGTCGATGACCTTGATTGTGCGCAAAATACCCAATAAGCCAATGGCCGAGATTGCATATCAAGATGCGGGCACTAATACCCCAGAACACAAAACTCCAGCCACCTAAATAGTAAAGTAGAAGTGCCCAAGGGAGTTGCTGAAGCATCCAGGTTCGCTCCATCCAATACAGAGCGCGGTCAGATCGGATCGGATCCTCAATCTCGAACTTGAGATCATCGAGTAATTCAAATCGGCAAAACAATTGCCAAAAGAGGTCTTGCCACCATGGTTTGTTGTGCGCAAAAAAATCATGACATTGAGTTTGTCGCTGCGCCCAATCTCGAGTGTCGTGTGTCTTGAGCATGCCCAATGGCCCGGCGATCCCGACTAGAGTGCCCATATGAATCAGGCAAAGTTGCAACCATTTTGGCGCTGCAAAAGCTTTATGGATAAACAATCGGTGCATCCCTAGCGAATGACCGAACAATAGAACCGCTGCGGTGAAAAAGACAAATAGCAATAGTGCGCTCCAGCTAAAGGTGAGTGCTGCTCCTACTGTTCCGCTTAGGCCAACGCCGCCAAGCCAAAGTAACTTGCCAAAATCTAAAACGACCTCGCCTTGAGTGCTGGTGGTCGCGTTTGCTGCATGATCGAGTCTTGGGTTTAGGTATTTGCTGTGCATCTGAGTGTCTCCAAAGTGATTTGATACTCAGACTTTATGCTTGTGATTATCGCAGCGCTTCCGTGCTCATCTGCCAAATATAAAAAAGGATAAAGATATTTAAAAACAATTATTTAGATCACTCCTGGTTTATAAATGAGAACTGTTTTAGAGCTTATGTTCGCGGAACTTGCCGGGCGAAATACCTTCGATTTCCTTAAAAGCGGAGTAGAAAGCTGATTGTGATTTAAACCCGGTTTCCATACTGATTGAAAGAATGGAGCTGTGTGGTTCACTCAACAAGATAGCCTTGGCAGCCCGTATGCGATGTTCTCTAAGCAAGCGTCTGAAGCCATAGCCATACTCCGTATTAATTAGTTCCGATAGTTGATGTGACGATAAATCCAGTGAATCAGCTAAGCCACTTAGGCTAAGAGATTCTTCCTTATAGCGCTCTTCAAGAATCATCTCATTTTCCAGTCGTTGGCGCGCGGCAGCGGTATCGATACCGCCAAGCTGAGACTTTGCATAAGTTGATTCTGCAATCTCGGCAACATCGCTTAGCAATTCAGGGAAGACCAGTAGCGCAGTGATCACCAGTGCAAAGGCCAAGGAGATAGCATTGGTGTATACCAAAAAGAACCAGTTGGAAGACATTAATGGTAGCAATGCCACCAAAAATAAGGCCATCACAGCCATGCCGGCAAAACAACTAAAGAAAAATAGTTCGAATCGAAAACGCGCAGAATGTTCGCGTAATCGCAATACCACATTGACAAACCAAAGGGTGTAGGCGCTCCCGACAAAGAAGGCAAATAAGGGGAGGATATTAGCTGGCATGAGCGAACCAATCACAATGGGCAGTAAATGCAATGTGTGTTTAAAGCTGAACTTTCGGTCAATGAATAAAACGGCGCGACTAAAAAAGTAAAAAGTGATAGGCATTAGCAATAAAGCCCAACGGTAAAGAGTATGTGCTAAAGGTTCGACTTGAAGCTGAAAAAAACCGATGTGATAAAGCTGGAGGCACGCCAAGCCAACCATCATGAATGCGCACCAAATTTTTGCGGTCCGAGTTTTGCGCATTTGCTCAAAGGCGAAGCAATAAGCGAGCAAAAGAATGAGCGCGGTAAATAAACTAAAGCCGGCGAAAAGTACGGTAAATATATTGAGCCAATCCATTGGAGGTGATCATCTCATAGCTTAGTGCTTTGGTAAAATAAGACTGTTATCGTTGCTTGAACGCTATAGAGTCTGTGGTGAGGGGAATGTTTTTCAGACTTTAGTCGATAGCTAGGCGGTTGCAGAGAATGCACAATAGAGGTCAGCAGTTAACAATAAAAATCGGAGGATCAGATGATCTCACGAAAAATAAAGAAGTCTGCTATCGCTATCGCTGTACTACATAGTTTCGCAAGCGCAGCTAACGCGGCAATTTATACAGTTGATTCTACTCTGGATTTGCCAGTAAACCGAACAGACGGTAACTGCACTTTAAGAGAAGCCATTGAAAGAGCGCAATTAGATGACGGCGTAACGGGCAATGATTGCAATCCGATCGGCGATGATGAACCAGATGTTATCCAATTTAGTTTTAGCACGCCGCAAACGATTACCCTGGCGAATCAGGGCGAGGTAATCAATTCCGCTCTCTTTATTGATGAAGATTTAACCATCACCGGGCCAGAAAGCCCGAATCAAGTAACCATCGATGGCAACTTCGATAGCTCAATTTTTGATATCTCTAACGCCGATGCAGCGAATAACCTGATATCCGATGTTGTCATTGACAACCTCATTTTAACTGGAGGCAGCAGTTCATCCAGCTCCGGCGCTGTTATTGCTGGGGTAAACACCGATGTAACTATAAATGGCGTGTCGGCCAGAGGAAATCGTGGGTCAGCTGGCGGCGCGATTCGGGTGTCGCCGCAAGCCAGTGTGGCGATCAATCAAAGCACCATAGAAATGAATTCCTCAGGCGGGCGTGGCGGGGCCATATTTGTAGCGACCGAGGGTGACCTAACTATCACTGACTCTACCTTGTCTGAGAATTTTTCTGGCTCTAGTGGTGGGGCTATTTATGCTCAAGCGCCAGTAGTACTTGAGAACACAACCATCAGCAGTAATAGCGCTGAGGGTAATGGTGGAGGTGTCTACGCCACTGAAAGTTTGTCGATTAGATTAAATTCAGCCGTCTCTAACAACCGTTTAACCAGCGGAGGATCTGGCGGTGGAATCTATGCCCGAGGGCAGTATTTAGCGCTGTTTTCGAGTTCGGTAACGGGCAATGTCATCGATGGTTCAGGTGTTAGCTCGGGTGGCGGTATTTTTGCGAACAATCTGAGCGATATCGTGCTGTATGGAAGCAGCGTTAGCAATAATACAGCTGGCTTGCGCGGCGGTGGTATGTATGTAAATAATTCAACTTTGTATATGTACACCGTAAACATTAGCAATAACTTGCTAAACCAGGGAGTTAATCGCGGTGGTGGTGCATTTCTGTCTGTGAACAGTGCCGAGCTTGATGAACTGCAGATCAATAACAATACCGCATCTATCGGCGGTGGAATCCAGCTTAGCGGCGCCGTTTCGATAGATGATTCGACCATCAATGGGAACTCGGCAACTAGTGGTGGAGGCGGAGGCATTTATAACAACTTCGCCGACTTAGATTTGACGCGCTCTACAGTATCAAATAATTTTGCGTCTAGCGGAGGAGGTTTGTATTTAAGAAACGAAACAACACGCATCATAAATTCAACAATCTCCTCAAATAGTAATACGCAAAATAGCGGCGGAATCCGCAATGGGAACAATGCCTATTTAAGGCTTTATAATTCGACCGTTGCTTACAATGGTGGCCAAGGTAATAACGGAGTGCAAAGTTTTGGCCTTTTGCGAATTTCTAACAGTATCCTCGCTGGCAATGAGGCCAATGATTGTGAGGCGGGCGATTACGCGCGCGTTTTTCGTGAGGGTGTTAACTTAGTTGAGAGTAATTCAGGGTGCACCGCTGAAGGTGTAGAGTTTACTTTCCAAGGTCAGAGCGCTGAATTGTCGCCGCTCCAAGACAATGGGGGCGTGACCTTTACCCACGGATTGTGTCCAGAAAGCCCCGCGATCAATGCTGGAGAGCAAGCTACCTGTGATACTCGATTTATCGCGGTCGATCAGCGCAACGAAGATCGCAATGATGGAAGTTGTGACATCGGAGCTTATGAGCTAATCGCGCCGCTCAGTTGCGAGATGCCAAGTTCACTTTTTGTGGTTCCGATTCCAGGCAAAGGAGCAGCGATTTTTGAGTTGTGACGGCTTGCTTTGAATAATTGACATGGTCAATGCCAGCCCGCAAGCACAAAGGTGAAGCTGTGTTGTTCCTTAAGGTTAGAAAAAATCCACTGCTATTGAGTAGAAGTACCAGCGGCAGTGGATATCGGTTTCACTATTCAAGTCAGCCA
>CAYVYS010000045.1:0-22146 GCA_964455815.1 uncultured Gammaproteobacteria bacterium | reverse complement strand
CCATGAAGCTATGAAATAGATATTTGCGACCAAACCAACTGCGGGAGCCCACGGCGCAAAAAATCGCCACCTGGGCGCGCCATTAAAGGGATCGACTTCGTATAAAATCACCGTAAAGAACTCGCTGCCAGCACCACCGAGCACTTTCAAAGGAGAAACGTAAAGATGACCTGGTAAGCCAAGGATATAAGCCAAGACTAACAGCGGTGTTACGATCAAGCTAAGTAAGCCGATAATACAAGCTGCGCGACACAGAACCTGATATCGAATCTGACCGTAGTAACCCAACAACATAAAAATTGGTAGCAAAGCCCACCCCTTAGCCCAACCCACTGTAGATTTGATTGTCTTGGCTAAACCAAGATCAAAATTGACATGCCCTATCACCAGAGAAATTTGCAAAAGGATCGCTGACAAAATCCAGAGTATTATCAACCAGTGAGCATTCTGTTTTAAAATAGATTTTGCACTCACCCACTGCACTAACATTCTCGCAAGAAGCGTCCAAGCCAATATCGGTGCTAACAAATATAGTGCGCCACATAGATAAAAAACGAAGGTATGGGTGATACAAATGGTCATCATCTGTTCATCCAGGCTCAGTTGATTGAATTCTCGCCAACGACTATTTTTTTCGCCTTGCCGAAAGAACAGTATGACTCTACTCATGATTCAACTCGGCATCAGATTAAACCAACGAAGAAGATAGCGAAGCTGCAAATTCATTTTGAGAAGCCACGTTTCGAGTGCTCGTTAAGAGAATTGTGCGCATCCGACTAATAATGAGCGACAGAGATAGTAGGCCATAGCTTATAAGCGCCGCTAGAATAAGCAATTTCGCTTGCAGACGATCTCGCTTGATCGTTGCACCAGGTTGCGTCAGCAGTTGGGTTAGTGGATACGTAGCGAATACGTCGAGACGGCTAGTATCGAGTTTTGCCAGTGCCGAACTGAAAATCGCTTCAGCGATCTGGTGTTCTCTTTGCAGGTCTGCCAACCTCGCCACATGCTGAGAAGCCTGCTTTATTCTTTGCTGATAACTGAAGTAACTTATATCCAGAGCTTCCTTTTTTGCGAGTAGACCCTGTTGTTCAGCGATTTGATTATTAATCTGATTAACCGCATCAATATTGCTATGTGCCAGCAAGCCATGCAATTGATTTTCTGGGATCTCGTGCAGGTCAGGAAAACCCTTTAATAAGCTTTTGACTTCGCTGGCTAAGCTTTTTACTTCTCGGCGCAAACTTTGACGATTCGGATGAGCCTCCGCGAAAAACGCTTTTGAACTTACTTGTTTGGCATGTTGCTTACTCAAAGCGCTGGCTGTTTCGCTTAACAAAGGGTTTGCCTGAAGGGTCTGTAAAGACTTCGCCTGTGACTTTGAAATTCCTAAATGAGCGAGTGATGACTTTACTAAAGCATCGTGTTGAGCCAGGCTGACATTGGTCATTGTGACCTTCTTTTTTAGTTCTTCGGCATCGCTAACCCAGCGCTCAAATTGTTTGTCTGAGAAAATTGAGTTCGACGCTTGAAACTCAATGATGCTTTGACGAGCCTGATTCAGGCGTTGTTTAGCTTGCTTAAGTTTTTTTTCAATGCCCGCAAATGAACTTTCAATTTCGTTATTGCGTAAGTCGTCTAAAGTTTGATGAAAGATTTTATTGTAGAGACCTGCTCGAAATCTCAGCTCGCTCTGCGACTCACCTTTTAGTGAAAATTTCATCGCTGGTGTTTGATCTATCAACGTAATTTTAGGTCGACTAAATGCATCAGCAACCACACCATATTCCTGTGCTGCGGCATTAATGACTGCATCACTGAGGGCGATTTCTTTGTAAGTATTTTTAGGGCTGATCGACACACTGCCATAAGCACTGCCACCTTGAGTGCGAGCTTCACTGATATTGTCGAGTGTGATAGTCGAAGCGCGTTCGGTACCTGGCAGCAACATAATCCAAGAAGTTTTGTAACTTGGTGTTTCAAAAATAATGAACAAGCTAATCAGCACCATACAAACCAGCAATAGCCCCAACAAGCGAAACTTAAGTTCGAAAGTAACTCGGGCAAAAAAAAGCAGGAACGCTTTCCAATTCATAACAAACCACCAAATATTAGTGGCGTAATCAACTCACCTAAGCCTCTAGCTACATCGCGAAAATTAGTGAAACGCGAGTCGTAACAGGCCACCGCATCGTTCGGCATAAGCAAGGGGTTTACTTGGTGATTTGAGCTGTTGGCAAGCAAACGATTGATTGTGCGTTTAATGACTATTTGTTGCTCAGAACCATAATTTCGTGTCACTAAAACCAACATACGCGATGCGTTTGCGCTTTGCGTCCCTCCTACACAATTTGCAGATATAGCCGAATCCAACAGCGATGAACCATAAGGCAAGCGCGTTGAATCAGCACCTACTGAAGACTGAGCATTGTTTAACGCTGGCGCCGTTAGGTTGGACATTAAAATACGCATTCCTGGCGGAGTAATCTGACTAGGTCGAACCAATTGCGCATTTTCCTTTTGTGTTGAAGCAACGAATATTTCGTCACCAGCGACAAGAGTTGGTATTGCCGATGTTTTGGTGCCACTAATCGTGTGTTGCAAAGATATTTTGGTGACCGATGAGCCACGTTTAACAAAAACCTGATTTAGATCAGCATCGGGTCTAACACCACCCGCAGCTCTAAGAGCAGCCAGCACATTTCTATCGGGTGAGAAGGCTCCAGATCGGTGTTGGATTTGCTCATCAGGCTTTAAGGGCGGCTTACTATTAATGGCTACTTGCCCGCTATTGAATACGGCTCCATGTACAGCGACCATGATCGGTGCCAACTTGACAATACTCACATCAAGGTTGACTTGTTCAGGATAGAACCAATTCTGTTCTACTAAAACAATGGTGAGCTTTTTAAGCAATTGAGCTCGGGTTAAGCCAGCAACAGCTATGGATTCTAAATACGGCAACTCCATCTTGCCATCGCTGGTAACTTGATAGAAGCCATCGAGACTATCCAAACCGCTAATGCGGACATGGAGCACATCCCCAGGACCTAAAATTGGTGCAATAAGCAGATTTTGCTTTGCGTTTGCTCCGTGCACAAACCCCTGGTCTTCTGATAATGATTCGACGAATTGACGATTTAAATCAGTGGCTGTAGCCGAAAGCGCCAATGAAAGCTCTACCCGCCGCTCAAATAAACGGTTTCTGTCTTGCTCTAAGTTATCTAGACGACTCGGAGAGACCACGCAACCAGATAAAATCGCAATACATGCGCCAATGACACCACCCAATCTAAGTTGTTTAATCAACATCATGTTGCTTCCTCACTAGCGGACTTCGCCGCCTTGAAACTCGTCAGAAAAGTACTTTTAGACGAACATTCACTTAATTTGAATGAATTATTATCATTTATATCATTTTTGTCAATAAGGCTTTATCAATTTTAACAATTTCATTTTTATTGTTCTAATACAATACTTTAATCCCTTCTAAATATCATTTATCGATCATGCTTGATTTTACATAGTTGCAATATTGATACTTTTTACTTGACGGTTAATATTTTTATGATAATAATGAATTTATCATTTATTTTATTGTTATTTTTATCATATAAGCCATGAGATACTTAGTGAGCCCAATAGTGTTGTTATTTCTTCTGCCAAAAATTGCGTGGCAATGTCTATTGGCTTTTTACCAACAAAGAACAATTGACATCTATTCTCAATGCTATCTTGGCGCTGGGATGACTCCTTTCTCTTATCGCTCGATATTAGTTAATAACCGAGCACTCGCTGACTTCGATTTATGGTTGCATTACTTAAAAGGCAACCTAAACTTCATTGGTCCTAAACCGCTTCGCTCAAACCAGGCCAATAGACTAAGTCGAGCAGAGCGGCAACGGTTTTCAGTACCACCAGGAATTGTTAGCCCATATGAACTAAAAAAATTTGCCGGAATCGCACATGAACCTGAAGCAACTATCTCTGCTCGCTTCGCCAACAATGTCGGCCTAATTCGGAGAGTTCAGCTAACGATAATATGGATCATTCAAAAAAGTATCGCGATAGATAAACATCACCAGCTTCAAAGCCGTAAATCATTCAAAGTGTTTGGAATTGAACTTGCTAATGACTCGATGACATCCGCAGTTCAGAAAATCATCAAAAGCTTGGAGCCCGAAAACACCAATCACAACGCCAGGTTTGCCTTCGTTAACGCTGAATGTATCAACCAGGCTTTTAGCAACGGCAAATATCGAGAATCACTGAAATCGTTTCAAGCGGTTTTCCCCGACGGAATTGGCATTAGAATCGCATCTCGCTTGCACGGTTATAAACTTAAAGAGAACGTTAATGGCACCGACATGTTCCCGCTGCTATGCGAGCAACTACAAAACAAGGGTTACTCCGTATACTTGCATGGGGCGAAAAAGCAGGTCGTGCAGAAGTTGGTAACTAAACTGCAGAGCTGCTATCCGAACTTACGGATCGCGGGCTATAGCGATGGATATTCGTTTGCAAAGTCGCCAGTTCAGTTATGCGAGCAAATAAATTCCAGTGCCGCAGATATACTTTTGCTAGCACTTGGCACTCCAAAACAAGAACTTTGGATCAAAGAACACGCCGCCCTTTTAAACGTCAAAGCTACTCTGGCAGTTGGAGGTCTTTTCGATTTTTATTCGGGCGAAGTCAAACGAGCTCCTGAATGGCTGCGCGAACTGTCTTTGGAATGGGTTTGGCGGCTCGCACAACAACCAGGCGATAAAGCAAAGCGATATATGCTCGGTGTGCCCTTGTTCTTACTTCGCTGTCTGCGTGCTCGATTCGCCCATCGATATCCTTCTCAAGCCATCTGGAGATAAGAATGAATAACAACATATTAGCCACTCGCCACTTGGAACTTACTCGCTCTGCGCGTTTTAAAAATTCATGTTGGGCTTACACTTTTCATGTTCGAGCAGGCGCAAAACGATGGCTTGATATTGTCATCGCAACAATTGGCTTGCTAGTGCTCAGTCCTTTGCTAGTTCTTGTAGCCGTGCTGATCAAATTTGATTCCAAAGGAACCGTATTATTTAAGCAAACTCGAATTGGCCAAGCAGGTAGACCTTTCAAGATGCTGAAATTTAGGTCGATGGTGAGCGATGCAGAAGTTAAACGTCAGGCATTACAGGCTGACAACGAAATGTCTAACGGGGTTTTATTCAAAATAAAACGCGACCCTAGAATAACCAGAATTGGCGCGTTTATTCGGCAAACCTCCATTGACGAGTTACCGCAATTGCTAAATGTGCTCAAAGGGGAAATGTCTTTAGTTGGGCCAAGACCAGCATTGCCAAACGAAGTACATAAATATAAGCATACTGATTTTCGACGTCTGCAAGCTTTGCCAGGAATTACCTGTGAATGGCAAGTCGCCGGGCGTTCCAATATTCCGTTTGAACAACAAGTCGAACTGGATGCCCACTATATTCAAAATCAGTCCCTAGGCTTGGATTTACTATTACTTCTAAAAACAATTCCGGCAGTTTTAACTGCTCGTGGAGCTTACTAAACTCACCTTAAAAGAGTCTAAAGATGATTACAGACAACAATATACAATCGACCGCAATCGTTCTAGCCGGGCATTTAGTCAACGGCACGCTACGAGATGTTTTCGGCAAACGTGAGACTGCGTCATTGATGATTGCAGGCTGCTCGATCATTGAACATATTTTGCGCGAACTTGATGAATCGGGATTCACACAATGCATTGTACTAGCAGGCAATAACGCGACAGAAATTCATTCGCTGGTCAACAAATGTCGGCATTGGCGAATGAGCACGGAAGTTGTCAACTACCTCTTAAATACTGATGAGGTTCTCTTAGAATTCAAATCCTTAAGCCAGCCGAATGGGTTGCTTGTGATTGAAGCGAATCGATTGCGCAGCCAATCGATCCTAAGCTTCATCGATGAATGCGACAAAACTGATTACGTTCTTTATAAAGCTATGGGAGTTGACGGCGACCTAGGCTTAAGTTACTTAAAGCCATCAAACTCGGATTTCATAATTAACCCCAAACACATTCTGATGGACGAGGTTGTCTGTAACCCGTTAGAGAATGCCTCTGACTTTTATTGCGCCAACCTCGATTTAATTCAAGGTAAGTTTACGGGGCTGCATTCCAGCGTTGCGAGCCACAGCAACGGTTCAACATTTCAACACTGGTCAGCTAAGGTGAATAAGCGCTGCCAACTTGAAAATACCAGTGTCATGATCGACCAAAAATGCCGAGTGGAAAGGAACGTTAAACTAAATTCAGTGATTCTCAATAAGAAAGTTTATGTCGAAAAAAATTCCATATTAGAGAACACCATCGTCATGCCGAATGTCGTGATTCCTGCTAATCAAGTCATTAGAAATGCAATTGTCTCTGATCAAAAAGTTTACGAACTATCCACAATCTAAATAATAGTAAAAGACGGATTTAATCTCCCAAATTTCACAAGGTTGTAAATATGATTATATTCCACACAGTGCCGGTTTTTTCTGCATCTTTCTTCTCAAATAAACCACTTTATTTAATTTTACTCTCTCATAAAGTGGCGCTTTTTCCACCTCAAAAAAACTCGATTTGCGTTTATCTGAAAAGACGGTTAAAGTTTTCGCCGAATTTAGAGCATTAAGAGATGTTTCTCACCACCAATAATACTTAGTACTGTTTCGATTTAGATAGTCCAACGGAGGACCAGACGGCTTGAATGAAGTTTCAATAAATGACGTGTCAGGTTTGGAGTTGTGGCCTTTGGTTGTCTATTTCGTGGCGGTTATTTTATTGGTACTCACAATGTTGGGGCTGTCCTGGTTACTAGGGCAACAGCGCGCTAATAAAGCCACCAATGACCCATTTGAATCAGGCGTTCTTTCGGTCGGCGACGCACAAGGAAGAATTTCAGTCGATTTTTATCTGATCGCGATATTTTTTGTCATCTTCGATTTAGAAACCGTGTTCATCTTCGCCTGGGCCATCGCCTTTTTTGAATTAGGCTGGCAGGGTTACTTCGCTATCCTGGCATTCATTTTCATTTTGGTCGTGGCCTTAATCTACGAATGGCGTTCTGGCGCATTGGAATGGGGAGTAAAAACCCGTACTGGCCTAAACGAGGCTCAGAATTACGATCTAACCCCAGCTAATCTTAAAGGAGGGCGTTGATGGAGTGGAATTTGACCAGGCCGGAAGAGCCGAACGCTGCTCAAAGCGACGAGATGATCGAAGAGCAGGTAAAAAGAAATGTCATGTTCGCAAAGCTGGAAGATCTAATAGCCTGGGGGCGGGCCCATTCTTTGTGGCCGTTTAACTTTGGCCTGTCTTGCTGTTATGTCGAAATGGCCACCTCATTTACCTCACGCCACGATATTGCTCGCTTTGGTTCCGAGGTGATCCGCGCGACTCCACGCCAAGCCGACTTAATGGTCATCAGTGGTACCGTGTTCAGAAAAATGGCGCCGGTGGTACAGCACTTATACGACCAATTGCTGGAACCGCGCTGGATTATTTCCATGGGGTCATGCGCGAATTCGGGCGGCATGTACGACATTTATAGTGTTGTGCAGGGCGTCGATAAATTTATCCCGGTTGATGTTTATGTGCCTGGTTGCCCGCCTCGGCCAGAGGCTTTGCTGCAAGGTTTAATGATGTTGCAGGACGCCGTGAAAGAAGAGCGGCGCCCACTTAGTTGGGCTGTTGGTGATCAAGGCATTATCAAACCTGATATGCCCAGCCAACGCGACAAATTACAAGAAGAACGAAATAAGGCGACCATGTATCGGTCACCAAACGAAGTATAAGTAGGTAATAAAAAACAATTTAAAATCGTCGAACTCTAAAACCATGCTCCCTGCTGAACAAACCGGCAGCCCTGATGCTGTCAACTCGGTCTTTGCCAAATTTGGCGAAGAGAGTTTTATTGTTCAAGCAACCGTTGACGAGACTCCTACTTTATGGGTCGCAAAAGACAAGCTTCGCGAAGTATTGCGGTTTCTGAAAACTGATTATGAAATGCTGTATGACTTGTTCGGCATTGATGAGCGCTTGCGCGATAATCGAGCTGATCAGCCGGAATCGGACTTTAGCGTTGTCTATCATTTGCTGTCGTTATCGCAAAATAAAGAGTTTCGCTTAAAGGTCGCCAGCAAAGAACCAGATTGTGTAGTGCCGACGATTTCAGATATTTGGCCGAATGCCAATTGGTACGAGCGCGAAACCTGGGACATGTTTGGCATAAAGTTCGACGGCCATCCCAATTTGTATCGCATACTGCTACCACCCACCTGGGAAGGCCATGCCTTGCGCAAAGATCACCCGGCGCGCGCTACTGAAATGGAACCGTTCAGTTTGAACGAAACCAAGCAAGCCGCTGAGCAAGAAGCCTTGCGTTTTCGCCCCGAAGAATGGGGCATGAGCAGTAGCAAAGACGGCACCGAGTACATGTTTTTAAACCTGGGACCAAACCACCCCAGTGTGCATGGCGTATTTAGAATAGCCTTGCAACTTGATGGCGAAGTGGTGGTCGATGCAGTGCCCGATATTGGCTACCACCATCGCGGTGCTGAAAAAATGGGCGAGCGGCAATCCTGGCCATCTTATATGCCCTACACCGATCGCATCGATTATTTGGGCGGCGTAATGAACAACCTGCCCTATTGTTTATCGGTTGAGAAAATGGCTGGCATTGAAGTGCCAATGCGCGCTCAGGTGATTCGCGTCATGCTCTGCGAATTGTTTCGCATCTCCAGCCACTTGGTTTTTTATGGCACCTTTGCTCAAGACGTTGGTCAAATGTCGCCGGTCTTTTACATGTTTGCTGATCGCGAACGGCTGTTTGGCATCATCGAAGCAATAACCGGCGGTCGTATGCACCCAGCCTGGTTTCGAATTGGTGGTGTCGCGGCGGATCTACCCAAGGGCTGGGACAAAATGGTGCGAGATTTTATTGATGCCATGCCTGCCCGGCTTGATCACTATGAAAAAATGGCGATGCAAAACAGCATCTTAAAGCGGCGAACCATCGGCATTGGCAAATATTCATCGCAAGAAGCCATTGACTGGGGGATCACCGGCGCAAGCCTGCGAGCCACCGGCGTGAACTGGGATTTACGCAAGCAACGCCCCTACTCTGGCTATGAGAACTTTGAGTTCGATGTGCCGCTAGCTGAAAACGGCGATTGTTATGACCGCGCCCGAGTACGTATTGAAGAGATTCGTCAAAGCCTTCGAATTATTCGCCAATGCTTAGACAACATGCCCGAAGGCCCCTACAAATCAGATCATAAACTGACTTCACCGCCGCCCAAAGAAGACACGCTAAAAGACATTGAGACTTTGATTCATCATTTTCTCAGCAGTAGTTGGGGGCCTGTGATTCCGGCGAGCGAAGCCTGCGTGCCAATTGAAGCGACCAAAGGTTTGAACAGCTACCACTTAATCAGTGATGGTGGCACCACGTCGTATCGCACACGCATCCGAACTCCGTCGTTTGCCGCTTTACAACAAATTCCATTGATCAGCCGCGGGCTGATGATCCCTGATTTGATTGCCATCATCGCTAGTATCGATTTTGTGATGGCCGATGTAGACCGTTAATTAAGATGAGCACAGACCAACAAAGCGTATTGACAGCCGCCGAGATCAGCGAAATTGATAAAGAGATTTCGCATGCGCCGTATCGCTCGGCGGTGGCCATCGATGCCCTAAAGATCGTGCAAAAGCATCATGGCTGGGTTTCAGATGAAAGCCTTCGTGATTTGGCAGACTATCTTGGAATGTCGCCCGCCGAACTCGACGGCATTGCCACTTTTTATAATTTGATTTACCGCAAGCCAGTCGGTGAGAAAGTGATTTCGCTCTGCGACAGTGTGACGTGCTGGATTAAGGGCTATAAGCAATTAGAACAACATATATCAAGTCGGTTGGATATTGGCTTGGGGGGCACGACCGACGACAAGCGCTTTACTTTATTGCCAGCACCCTGCCTGGGCGCCTGTGACCGCGCACCAGTGATGATGCTAAACGAAGAATTGCATGATCATCTGGATGAACAAAAACTTGATGAAATTCTTGGCACCAAAACTGCTAGCTCAAACAACGACTCAAACAACAACTTAGATGGTAACGAATCATGACCACGCTGCCATTAACGCAAAATATCGTTGACCCAAAAGCATCGACTAACTTTGAGGCTTATCAAGCCAATCAGGGGTATGAGGCGGTGCGCAAAATCATCGGTGAAACTGCTCCGGCCGACTGCCTTGAAATCATCAAAGAATCCGGGCTGCGCGGGCGTGGAGGGGCGGGCTTTCCCACTGGTTTAAAATGGAGCTTTGTGCCAATGGAAAACGTTTCCGAAGGGCACAAATATCTCATTTGCAATGCCGATGAAATGGAGCCTGGCACCTTTAAAGATCGCTTGTTGATGGAGTGCGACCCTCACCAGTTAATTGAAGGCATGATCTTGTCGGCATGGACCCTGCAAGCCGATGTTGCTTACATCTTTATTCGCCACGAATACCATCTCGCCACCCAAAAGCTGCAAGAGGCGATTGATGCCTGTTATGAAGCCGGCTATCTCGGTGACGATATTCTAGGCCGTGGCTATAAACTTGATCTATATGTACACAGCAGTGCTGGCCGCTATATCTGTGGTGAAGAAACCGCGCTTATTAGTTCGCTTGAAGGCAAGCGCGCGAACCCACGTGCCAAACCGCCCTTCCCGCAAATCAGTGGTTTGTGGGGTCGGCCTACTATTGTTAATAACGTCGAAACTCTGTGCAATATTACGCATATTCTTCGTCATGGTGCCGATTGGTATAAAACCCTTGGGCTGGGCGAAGATCACGGTACTAAATTGTTTGGCGTTAGCGGCCGCGTGAAAAATCCTGGTTGCTGGGAGCTACCGATGGGTACGACCATTCGCGAACTGATAGAAGGTAAAGCTGGTGGCATGGAGGATGGTTATAAACTTCGAGGCTTTTTGCCCGGTGGTGCATCCACTGACTTTTTGGTTGAAGAACATCTTGATTTGGCGATGGATTACGATGTCATCGCCAAAGCTGGCAGCCGATTAGGCACCGGCACCATGATCATCCTGGACGATAAAACCTGCCCAGTCGGCATGGTCAAAAACCTCACCGAGTTTTTTGCGCAAGAGTCCTGCGGATTTTGCACGCCCTGCCGCGATGGTCTGCCCCGGACAGCGCAAGTCCTGGGCGATATCGAATCCGGTAATGGCATCAAAGCCGACATAAACACCTTGAAACGGTTAGTGAATTTTATTGGCGACATAGGCAACACACATTGTGCGCTTGCACCTGGTGCAATGGAACCGGTGAGCAGCGCACTCAAGTATTTCAGCGAAGATTTTGAACGGTACATTAGCGGTAAAACTGACCCTCTTGTGATGAACAAAAATCAACCAGACGAGAGGTAAGCGTGCCAACTATCTACATCGATGATCAGGCTTACGAAGTGCCCGAGGGCGATAACGTACTAGAGGCGTGTTTGAATGCCGAGCTCGATCTGCCCTATTTTTGCTGGCATCCTGAGATGGGCTCAGTCGGCGCATGTCGGCAATGCGCATTAGTGCAGTTTCGCGATGAAGAAGACACCCAAGGGCGAATTGTGATGGGCTGTATGACGCCCGTATCCGAAGGCGCACGGTTCTCAATGCGCGGCCCCAAGGCCAGCCAGTTCCGCTCCAATATTGTGGAATCGTTAATGCTCAATCATCCACATGATTGCCCGGTTTGCGCTGAGGGCGGCGAATGCCATCTGCAAGACATGACGGTGATGGTCGGCCATCGAAACCGAAGTTATCGCGGCAAAAAGAACACTCATACCAATCAAAATCTCGGCCCGCTGATTCACCATGAAATGAATCGCTGTATCACTTGTTATCGCTGCACTCGTTTTTACAGCGATTACGCGGGCGGCAAAGACTTAGCCGCGCAAGCCGCTCACGATCATGTCTATTTTGGTCGGCACGAAGAAGGTACTTTAGAAAGCGAGTTTGCTGGAAACTTAGTCGAGGTTTGCCCCACGGGCGTGTTTACCGACAAGCCGCTGGTCAATGACTATACCCGTAAGTGGGATTTGCAATCGGCGCCATCGGTTTGCACTGGCTGCGCGGTTGGCTGCAACACTTTGGCGGGCGAACGCTATGGCAAGTTAAAGCGAATTCATAACCGCTACAACAATGATGTTAACGGCTATTTTTTATGTGACCGCGGCCGCTATGGCGGCAGCCATGTCAACGACCAAACACGGCCTGAATATGCCGGGCTGCGCCAAAGTGATGGTCGATACAATGCCGTCGGTCAAGAGCAAGCACTAGCGAGCTTCACAGAGTTATCGGCCGATAAACGACTAGTCGGTATAGGATCGCCAAGAGCGTCTTTAGAAACCAATTTTTTATTGCAACAATTAGTCGGCGCAGACAACTTTGCCAATGGCATCGCCGACGATGAGGCAGTGCTAATAAGGAGCGCACTCGATGCTATGCGAAACAGCGGCGTGCACTCGCCCTCTTTGCGTGAAATTGAAGACGCTGATGCAATTATTATATTAGGCGAAGACGTCACCAATACCGCTCCTCGGATGGCTCTGTCCTTGCGCCAGTCGGTTCGCAACTTGGCTAAGCAAATGGCAACTGATATGCGCATCCCTCTATGGCAAGACGAAGCCGTGCGCAACCTAGCTCAAGATCGACTTAGCCCGCTTTATATAGTTGCACTTTCAGATACTCGGCTCGATGATGTCGCAAAAGAATCCGTATCATTGGCTCCAAATGATATTGCTCGATTTGGCTTTGCTGTTGCCAGTGCAATCAGTAATGCTACGTCAGAAAATAGCTTCGATGAAAAGTTCGATGAAGAGACTAGTGCGCTGATCAGTAACATATCAGCCGCATTAAAATCGGCCAAACGCCCACTAATCGTCTCTGGTACGGGCGCGTGTAACGCTGATGTGATTCAAGCAGCAGCGACTATTGCTCAAGCGCTATCAAACTCAGACGCTATGTTGAGTTTTTGTTTCGCCGAAAGCAATAGTCTTGGCAGTGTGATGCTGGCCGATCAAAGCCTTAATCTACAAGATGTATTTAATCGAGCTCGCAAGGGCGAGATTGATACGCTGATTATCGCCGAAAACGATTTGTATCGCCGCGCTCCCAAATCACAAGTAGATCAGCTTTTTGATCAACTAGAGAATGTGATTGTTATGGACATCATGGCAACACCAAGCTTAGCTAAATCGAAGCTGGCTTTACCCAGCTCAGGATTCGCCGAAGTTGATGGCACCTTAGTTAACAGCGAAGGCCGCGCACAACGTCATTACCCGGTTTATTTACCAGCCGAGCAGCGTCGAGGTTCTTGGCAATGGTTGAATGACGCCTTAGGTGATCAAGGGCATGCGCAATTTGATGAAGTGACCCAGGCATGTGCGGCTCAGGTTGCGCAACTTAGCCAAATCACCCAAGCCAGTCCACCATCAGATCATCTTTCACGCGGCGCTAAGATTCCTCGACAAACTCACCGCTATTCAGGTCGCACCGCAATGCGAGCTGATATCTCGGTGCATGAACCTAAGCAACCTCAAGATACTCAATCTGCTCTGGCCTACACCATGGAAGGCGACAATCGCGATCAACCTGGGGCGCTGCTGCCATTTGTTTGGTCTCCCGGCTGGAATTCGAATCAGTCACTGCATAAGTTTCAAAGCGAGATTGGTGGCGCTTTAACCGGTGGCACCGCTGGTGTGAGATTAATTGAACGAGAGGAACCCAGACAAGCTAGCGAGGCTTCTAGCTCTGGGGCTACTCAGATGGAACCTATTCAGGCCGAACAAGGCCAATGGATTCTAACTCCGCTCTATCAAATCTTTGGTAGCGAAGAATTAAGTGCACACTCCCCACCAATCGCGGAATTAATTAAGCCACCGTTTGTGCAATTATCCCAAGCGGATGCTGACAGCCTGAATGCTGTTGAGGGTGATACGCTTGAGGTTGAGTCTCAAGGTGAAAAGCAATCCGTAGTTTTAGAAATCAATGATCGTATTCCCAATGGCTGCGCTGCATATTCAGTTGGCTTACCGGGGGCGAAATGGCTGAATCTTGGTGATAAAGCAAGGCTGAATAAACAAAGTGCAGGAGGTGGTGATGTCTGAGGGTATGACCATCTTATTTGCCATCGGCGTGATGTTGGGCGCAGTCGGTGGTGCAGCCGTTTTAACTTGGTTTGAACGCCGTCTGCTCGGAGTTTGGCAAGATCGCTATGGCCCAAACCGGCTTGGCCCGTTCGGAATATTGCAGGTCGCGGCTGACATGTTAAAACTGCTCACCAAACATGACTGGGTACCACCTTTTGCGGATAAATGGGTATTTATTTTCGCGCCCACCGCGATTGTCCTCGCCATGCTACTGGGCTTTGCGGTGGTACCCTTTGGGCCAAATCTGCATATTATCGATGTCAACATCGGCCTATTGTTTTTTCTGGGCATGACCTCGTTGGCAGTGTATAGCGTCTTACTAGGCGGCTTGGCATCCAATAACAAGTACGCCCTGCTTGGCGGTTTACGTTCCGCTGCGCAGATGGTCAGCTACGAAGTGTTTATGGGGCTGTCCTTAATGGGTGTGGTGATGCTGACAGGTAGCTTCAGCATGCAGGATATTGTCTTAGCACAGCAAGATGGCTGGTATTGCGTCTCGCAGTTTCTTGGCTTGTTCGTCTTCATCATCGCCGGAATTGCCGAGAGCCATCGCCTGCCCTTTGATCTGCCAGAAGCGGAACACGAATTAACAGCTGGCTTTCATACTGAATACGGCGGCATGAAATTCGCTATGTTTATGTTGGGCGAATACCTCGGCCTGATCTTGATCTCCTGCATGATCGTTACGCTATTCTTCGGCGGCTGGTTAGGCCCCTTTGGCATAACTTGGCTGCCACCAATCGTGTGGTTCTCGATCAAAACATTCTTAGTGATCTGCTTTTTTGTTTTATTGCGTGCGGCCATACCCCGGCCACGCTACGACCAACTGATGTCCTTAGGTTGGAAGATCATGCTCCCGCTTACTTTGATCAACCTGGTAGTAACCGGGGCGATCGCACTTTATCTACATCAAGGAGGTGCTTAAGATGGATTTGTTTAAGGCACTCTTTAGTCAGCTGCGTACCATGTGGCGTATTTTGCTGCATACCTTTACCAAAGCAGAAACCGTTCAATACCCTGAGAAGCAACCTTATTTGGCGCCGCGTTATCGTGGTCGTATTGTCCTGACCAAAGATCCTGATGGCGATGAACGCTGTGTGGCGTGCAATCTTTGCGCGGCTGCCTGCCCGCCTGATTGTATTGCCTTACAACAAGGCACGCGGGAAAAAGATGGCCGTTGGTACCCAGAATTTTTTCGCATTAATTTTTCCCGTTGCATTATGTGTGGACTATGCGAAGAGGCCTGCCCAACCAATGCGATTCAATTGATCCCCGATTTTGAAATGTGTGAATACGATAGACAAAACATGGTCTATGAAAAAGAACATCTCATGATTGACGGGCCGGGCAAATATCATGATTACAATTTCTATCGGGTTGCCGGGATGGAAATTGCCGGCAAGAAAAAAGGTGAGGCGCAAAATGAAACCCCGCCGATAGACGTTAAGAGTTTATTGCCATAATGGAAATCGTACTCTTTTATATCGCATCCGCTATCGCCTTGTTTGCAACCGTCTTTGCACTCACTCGCACTAATGCCGCGCACGCCCTGATTTATCTTATTGTCTCGCTGTTAGCGGTGGCGGTAATTTTCTTTTTGCTTGGTGCGCCATTTGCCGCGGCTCTTGAAGTTGTTATCTATGCGGGCGCCATCATGGTCTTATTTGTGTTCGTGATCATGATGTTAAACCTCGGCGATGAAGGCGTGCAACGCGAGCGAGATCGGTTGCACCCAGCGGTCTGGATTGTGCCTTCTTTATTGTCAGCCGTGCTATTGATCGAACTCCTAATCGTAATTGCTCGCCAAGATGACAAATACTCTGGCGCCTTAATTGGCGCCAAACAAGTCGGCTTAACCTTGTTTGGCCCCTATGTGTTAGCGGTTGAAATTGCATCCATGCTGTTATTAGCTGGCTTGGTCGGCGCTTATCACGTGGGGCGTCGCTTTCGTCTAAGCGAACCCGATGAAAGCAACGACACGGAACAAGGGGAGGCATAATGGGCGGCATCGCAATCCCTCTTAATCACGTTCTGATCCTGGCGGCTTTGTTATTTATTTCTGGCCTGGCCGGTTTGATGTTTCGGCGCAATATCATCTTTGTGTTGATGGCATTAGAGGTGATGTTAAACGCGGCGGCACTCGCCTTTGTAGCAGCCGGCACCGCCTGGCAACAAGCCGATGGCCAGGTCATGTTTATGTTGATACTGGCGGTTGCGGCGGCAGAGGTCTCGGTTGGCTTAGGTCTGGTGCTGCAAATACAGCGTCGTTTTAAAACCCTTGATATGGACGAAGCCAGGAGGTTAAACGGCTAATGCTTGATAAAGTCTGGTTAGTTCCTCTCTTCCCCTTTATTAGTTCGGTGCTGCTCATGCTCAGCACTGGCAAGCTGCCCCGCCGCCTGATTGCCACACTGGGAGCCGGTTCGGTCGGCTTGTCAGCCATCGTTGTTTTATTGATTGGCCTGCAGTTTCTGCCATCTGACACACCATATTCGGTGCATTTATGGACGTGGATGTCGCTAGGCAACTTTACACCCGGCTTCACTTTTTATGTTGATCAGCTCACCGTTGTAATGATGTCGATCATTACCGGCGTTGGATTTTTAATCCATTTGTACTCCACTGAGTTCATGGAAGACGACAGCGACTACAGCCGTTATTTCGCCTATATGAATATGTTTGTCGCTTCGATGCTGATCTTGGTATTGGCCGACAATTTACTACTACTCTACTTAGGTTGGGAAGGCGTCGGCGTTTGCAGTTATCTATTGGTCGGCTTTTGGTACAAAGACCCAGCTAATGGCGCCGCATCTCGTAAAGCCTTTGTCGTAACGCGAGTAGGCGATACTGCCATGGCCTTAGGCTTGTTTTTATTATTCACTCATCTTGGCACCTTGCAGATTCAGGAAATGCTGGTCGCGGCAAACCAAACCTGGGTAACTGGCGATACTATCCCAACGATCGCTGCATTGTTGTTGTTAGGTGGCGCGGTTGGTAAATCGGCGCAACTACCATTACATACCTGGTTGCCCGATGCGATGGCTGGCCCGACTCCGGTGAGTGCCTTAATCCATGCTGCCACTATGGTGACTGCTGGCGTTTATTTGATCGCAAGAACTCACGATTTATTTTTACTGGCTCCCGAGGTGCAATTATTGGTCGCCTGGGTTGGTTTATTAACCCTCTTGCTAGCTGCTTTCACTGCCTTAAACCAACACGACATCAAACGCATTCTGGCCTACTCCACTATCAGCCAGATTGGCTATATGTTTTTAGCGCTCGGTGTCGGAGCCTGGAGTGCTGGTGTGTTTCATTTAATGACGCACGCATTTTTTAAAGCGCTATTGTTTTTAGCGGCCGGTGCGGTGATACATTGTCTGCATCACGAACACGACATCTTCAAAATGGGCGGCTTGCGCAAGCGGCTACCGGTGGTCTTTTGGAGCTTTCTAATTGGCTCAGCGGCTTTGGCGGCCTTGCCATTTACCTCCGGGTTTTTCAGCAAAGATCAAATCCTGCTCTCAGCTTACGAAATCCATAAGGTCGGCCCATGGCTGTGGGCCGGAGGCTTACTCGGTGCAATCGTTACGGCGATCTACAGTTTCCGCTTAGTGTTTGTGGTGTTTTTTGGCGAAGCCCAAACCGAACCTGATAAACAAGCCGGTTGGCGCATGGCTGGCCCACTCACAATTCTTTGCGTGTTCTCAATCATTGGTGGTTGGTTTGCACTGCCGCTGGACACAGTCTTTCCAACCAGCGACCCACACCATGCGAACCACTTGGTTGAGATTATCTCCATCGGTGTGCCTATCGTCGGCGTTGTGATTGCCTGGCTGGTTTACTTTAAACGCAGCTTGCCGGTAGCTGGCTTTACTGATTCTTCAGGTGGTGCAGCAATGCGGCAATTTTGGCATCATGGCTGGGGCATCGATACGCTTTACGATGCTTTGCTAGTCAATCCATTTAAGAACGTATCAGCAATGATGAAATCGGAATGGGTTGATCATATCTATCATGGCTTAGTCGCGATCTGCGTTGGCTTTCATCAGGCCTTTAGCAAATTACAATCAGGTCGCTTGCGCTGGTATGCCACCAGCATGGCATTCGGCTTGATTGTGTTATTGACAATACTAGGGTGGGTATCGCCATGATCTTACTCCATTTGATTCTGGTATTGTTAATTGGCGGCGCACTCGCCTGGTGGTCGGAACGCTTTGGTGATCAATGCCCGCGTTTAGTTGCCTTAGCAATCGTGCTACTCGACCTGGCCTACCTAGTGTTTTATCTAGGTGATATTAACCCTGAGAGGTTCAGCCTGATACCAACAGCCAACGACGCAAGCAGCTGGCTGATAGCACTAAAGATCGAATGGATTCCACGCTTTGGCATTAATCTCGAAGTCGCCGCTGATGGGCTCAGCCTGGCGCTAATTTTATTGACCTTAGTATTAGGCGCCATCGCTATTGTCTCATCATGGAACGAGGCCAATCAACGCCAGGGATTTTTCCAAGCCAATATTCTGTGGACTCTGGCTGGTGTAGTCGGCGTGTTCGTTGCATTGGATTTGTTTTTGTTCTTCCTGTTTTGGGAAGTCATGCTGGTGCCGATGTATTTGTTAATTGCCATTTGGGGTCACGAAGGCAAAGCCTATGCGTCGATGAAGTTTTTCATCTTCACGCAGTTAAGTGGCTTGCTGATGCTGGTAGCCATTTTAGTGTTAGTGAAACTGCACCACAGCGCCACTGGCATAGTGAGCTTTAGCTATTTCGATTTGCTCGGCACAGCAATGAGCCAGCAAATGGCCATGTGGTTAATGCTTGGTTTCTTTATCGCCTTTGTCGTAAAGCTACCGGGCTTTCCGTTTCACACATGGTTGCCTGATGCACATACGCAAGCACCAACTGCGGGCAGTGTGATACTCGCGGGCATACTGCTTAAAACAGGCGCCTATGGCTTAATTCGTTTTACCGTACCCTTATTTCCAGAAGCCGCTTTAAGTTTTGCGCCAGTCGCCATGTGGCTAGGTGTGGCTGGCATTCTATATGGCGCGGTATTGGCATTCGCGCAATCTGATTTCAAACGCTTGGTTGCCTATAGCAGTGTTAGCCATATGGGTTTTGTATTACTTGGTGTATTTGCTTGGAACACCTTGGCGCTGCAAGGTGCAGTGATGCAAATGGTGGCGCATGGTTTTAGCACCGCCGCGTTATTTATGATTGCCGGCGCCCTACAACAACGCCTGCACACACGCGACATGGATGCCATGGGAGGCTTATGGCACAACATGCCCAGAATGGGTGCCATGGCTCTATTTTTTGTGCTTGCCTCACTTGGCCTGCCAGGCTTAGGAAATTTCGTGGCTGAATTCTTAGTGTTAGTTGGGCTTTTTAAAGACTATCCATGGACAACTGTGGTCGCCGCACTTGGGCTGATTACGGCCGCGGTCTATTCATTAATCCTTATGCAAAAATCATTCTTTGGTATACCTGATGAAAGTCGCCAGCTAGACGACTTTGGCACACTGGAAATGACCGCCATGGCGGTGATGGTAATTGCCTTAGTTTGGCTGGGTTTGTATCCCCAGCCTGTCTTCGACTTAGTGCAACCGGTGCTGGATAGTCTCTCTGCACAAATCGACAGTACTAACTATGCGATTGGAGGTGGCCACTAGATGGAACAAGGTATCCACGCCATGTTGTCGCCTCTAGTACTCACGGCTGTCATCATTGTATTAATGATGCAGATCGCATTTTGGCGACATGCGACAACCTCATGGCTACTTTCCTGCGTTGGAATTACCTTGGCCGGGCTAGCTGTTTTTAGTACCGCTGGCATGAATGGAGTTGACGAAGGGATATTAGTAACACCAATTCTGGTAAGCGATAATTACAGCCTGTTCTTTAGCTTACTAATCATATTTGCTACTTTGTTAACAGCGCTGCTGGCTAGAGATTATCTGGAGCATCGAGAGGGCGAGAACGAAGAATTTTATCTATTACTGATGTTGTCAGCACTTGGTGGATTGATTTTAGTCTCAGCCACTCACCTTGCTTCATTTTTACTGGGCCTGGAATTGCTCGGTGTAGCGCTTTATGCCTTGATTGCTTATCCGGAAAGAGGCCATTTGCCGCTTGAGGCATCAGTAAAGTACCTCGTGCTATCGGGCGCCGCGTCAGCCATTTTATTATTCGGCTTTGCCCTGCTGTATGCCGCACTAGGTACCTTGTCATTTGCTGAAATCGGCGCGCAACTCACTGGTTTTGAACAAACGCAAGATCAACAACTATTGATCTTGATTGCCACTGGCATGATCTTCACCGGCATTGGATTCAAATTGTCGCTGGTGCCCTTTCATATGTGGACACCCGATGTCTACCAAGGTGCGCCAGCACCCGTTACCGGATTTTTAGCGACGATTTCGAAAGGCGCGATTTTCGCAGCCCTATTAAGATTCTTCGTTGATGCACAGCTACAGCAATACCCTAGTTTGATGCTCAGCATAAGTCTGATCGCAATCGCATCAATGCTCATCGGCAACCTGCTCGCTTTAAAACAAGATAATTTAAAACGCTTGCTGGCTTATTCTTCCATCGCTCACCTTGGTTATTTACTTATCGTATTAGTGGTTTATAGCGCCAGCGCCAATCCGATCAGTGTGGAAGCGAGTGCCTTCTATCTAACTGCTTATGTCGTTACCACCTTGGCGGCGTTTAGCTTACTCAGCATTATTTCCAGTCGCCAGGAATCCGACACTATTGAGGACATTCGCGGTTTATTCTGGCGGCAGCCCTGGCTGGCTTTAATGTTGACTGTGGCAATGTTGTCGCTTGCTGGCATCCCACTAACAGCTGGGTTTGTTGGTAAGTTCTATATATTCACCGCTGGCATCGATGCTTCTTTATGGCTATTGATCGCTGCATTAGTCATCGGTAGTGGTATTGGAATCTACTATTACTTGCGAGTTGTGTTCGCCATGGCCAGTGACTCAGGAGACCATGCTGAGAGTTCTCAAGCCAATCAACTTGCCGATGCCAGCAAACTCTCCTGGGTCGCCAGGTTTGTGATATGTTTATTACTATTCATGATGTTCTATTTAGGTGTGCTTCCGCAAACTTTTATTGAACATCTTGGTAAGTTAAGTATTTAAAATCGCAGTGTGATTATTTTGAAAATCAGTACAGGAGAAAGCCATGCTACGTTCCGTTGAAGTAAAAGACTATATGTTGACCGACCCGGTTAAGGTCAAGGCTGAAGACAATATCTTTGATGCGGTACATTGGTTATTGGCTTACAAAGTTTCGGGTGTATGCGTAGTCAATGAAGGTGGTTATCTAGTCGGCGTGCTTTCGGAGTTAGATTGCCTGCGGGCCATTCTTAGCTCGGTCTACAACGAAGACCCAGGAGTCGGCAGCGTTGGCGAATTTATGACCAAAGAAGTCGTCAGCGTGAAGATGAGCGACAACATCGTCGATGTCGCGCGAGACATGCTCGAACACAAGCACCGCCGCCGCCCCGTCATCCAGGATGACGGTCTACTAATCGGTCAAGTCACCTGCCGACAACTTCTAAGGGCAGTAAAAGAATTCGCAACCCCAGAGGATCCCACTGAGCATTAATTCACTGGTAGATCACGGCCTGAATCTGGTGGCCGACCTATAGCTTCGTTAAAGAGCACTGGGCAATTGACTTAGTTCTGACATTTTTGATCGGCTAGCTAGGAATAGCGAGCATAGTAATAGTTAAGAGTAATCGGAATGATTGCCCTACCCCACCTCGAATATCTGATAGATCGGTCCTGAATCGGTTTGCTCACCAATACCAACCGCGACAACATTATTAAGCCAATCGTAGTGGCTGCAGCCACACTCAAAGTGTGCTGAGATGACTAACGAATACTTAAA
>CAYVYS010000044.1:0-22909 GCA_964455815.1 uncultured Gammaproteobacteria bacterium | reverse complement strand
CCCCACCGAGGACAAAGTCGACGCTGACCTCATCAACGCCGGCAAGCAAACCGTTGCTCCAGCTGCATCCGTGCTTATTACTGATGATGTTGAGCAAATTCGCTCGGCTGACAAAGTTGTTTTGCCGGGTCAAGGCGCGGTTGGCACCTGGTTTAGCTGCCTTGAAAATAAAGGGCTAAAAGAAGTCATCGTCGAAAGTATTGGTACCAAGCCACTATTTGGTATTTGTGTTGGCATGCAGGCTTTATTTGATTTTTGCGAAGAAGATGGCGGTTTACAAGGTCTTGGTTTGTTTGACGGTGAAGTGCGCCACTTTTCCAATTTTCATAAGTCGGTTACCGATTCCCTGAAAATTCCACAGATGGGTTGGAACCAGGTCAAGCAAAGTCGAAAGCATCCTATTTGGCATGGCGTTGCAGAAGGAGCACATTTCTATTTTGTGCACTCTTATTGCGCTAATGCCAGCGCAACGTCGCCAGCCGAATTTGTTGTTGGCGAGGCAGACTACGGTCACGAATTTATTGCCGCCGCCGCTGCGCCAATGGTGTTTTCAACCCAGTTTCATCCTGAAAAAAGCCACGATGATGGCTTGCGGTTATTACGCAACTTTGCTGACTGGAATGGCGACTAAAGAGAATCACTATGTTATTGATCCCGGCAATTGATATCAAAGACGGTAAGTGCGTTCGATTACGCCAAGGTTTAATGGAAGACTCCACCGTGTTTGGTGACAGCCCAGAAGCCATGGCGGAAAAGTGGGTTGAACTCGGTGCGCGCCGTCTGCATCTGGTCGATTTGGATGGCGCCTTCGCTGGTCGCCCGGCTAACGCCGATGCCATCAACGCAATCGTCAAAGCACACCCTAATGTGCCGATTCAAATAGGTGGCGGTGTTCGAGATGTCGATACCATTCGAGCCTACTTAGATGTCGGTGTGCAATATGTAATTATTGGCACCCGTGCGGCTAAGGAGCCTGAATTTATTAGCGAGATAGCGCAAGACTATGCTCAACATTTGATCATTGGTCTGGACGCCAAAGATGGCATCGTGGCGATCGATGGATGGGCGACCTTAACTGATCATAATGTGGTCGACTTGGCGCGTCGATTTGAAGGCGATGGTGTGCAAGCGATTATCTACACCGATATTGCGCGCGATGGCATGATGCAAGGTGTAAATATTGAGGCCACTAAACATCTCGCCGAGTCAGTTAGCATTCCCGTAATCGCGTCTGGCGGTGTGACTCATTTAGATGATCTAAAAGCTTTACAAGAAGTTGAATCCAGTGGCATCACCGGCGTGATCACTGGGCGCGCCATTTATGAAGGTTCTTTGGATTTTCAAGCTGGTCAAGCCTTGCTTGATCAACTAGCTGGCGCTGAGGGCTAAGTAATGCCCTTGGCAAAACGCATCATCCCATGCCTGGACGTTGACAATGGTCGGGTCGTTAAAGGCGTGAATTTCGTGGGTATTCGTGATGCCGGAGATCCGGTTGAAATCGCCAAACGCTACAACCAACAAGGCGCCGATGAAATTACCTTTTTAGATATTACCGCAACCTCAGATAATCGAGATACGATCGTTAATGTAGTAGCCGAAGTGGCGCGCGAGGTGTTTATTCCGCTGACGGTCGGAGGTGGTGTCCGTGAGTTGAACGATGTACATAAGCTGTTACAGGTAGGTGCCGATAAGATTTCAGTCAATTCCACCGCTGTTTTTAAGCCAGAGTTTGTGCAAGAAGCTTCAAAGCATTTTGGCTCGCAATGCATTGTGGTTGCCATTGATGCCAAACAAACCGAGTTTCGTGATCAAGGCGATAAACGAGACCGCTGGGAAATATTTACCCATGGTGGGCGCAAAACTACCGGGATTGACGCCGTCGAATGGGCCAAAAGAATGGCCGATTTTGGTGCGGGCGAAATCCTCTTAACCAGCATGGATGGTGATGGGACTAAAGCGGGTTATGATTTAAAATTGACCAAAGCTGTGAGTTCGGCGATTTCCATCCCGGTAATTGCCTCTGGCGGCGTTGGTACCCTGGAGCATCTGGTAGATGGTGTGCAAAAAGGTGGTGCTGATGCCGTGTTGGCGGCCAGTATTTTCCACTTTGGCGAGTTTACCGTGCAGCAAGCAAAACAAGCTATGCGCAATGCAGGTATTGAAGTTCGCCTCTAAGCGCTTATGATCAAACAATGAACGCCCTAGATGACATTAAGTGGAACGATGCAGGCTTAGTGCCTGCCATCGCGCAAGACCTCGAGACGGGAAAAGTCTTGATGATGGCCTGGATGAATCGCGAAGCACTGGCCGAAACATTGTCGACACAGCGCGCAGTCTATTATTCGCGCTCGCGTCAGCAACTATGGCGCAAGGGCGAGCAATCTGGCCATTTTCAGGCCGTGAGTGAAGTTCGCCTTGATTGTGATGGTGACACGGTGTTACTAACGGTTAAGCAGCATGGCGATATTGCTTGTCACACTGGTCGGCACAGTTGCTTCTATCGTGGTTATAATGAGGGCCAGTGGCAAACTCTGGATGCGGTTATTAAAGACCCATCCGATATTTATGGCTAGATGAGCGCTTCTCACGACACCTTACAACTATTACATCAAACGCTTCTAGAACGATTAGATGCAGAGCCGGAGTCGTCTTACGTGGCTTCTCTTGCCAGCAACGGTTTAGAAGCGATTTTGAAAAAAGTTGCTGAAGAGGCCACTGAAACTGTCATGGCGGCGAAAGATGGCGATGTCGATAAGTTGGTCTATGAAGTGGCTGATTTGTGGTTTCATACAATGGTCTTATTGGCTCAACAAGGCTCCTCTGCGCAGGCAGTTATTGATGAACTAGAGCGCCGAACTGGTGTTTCAGGACTTATTGAAAAAGCGGCGCGAACGAATACTTAAATGAGGTTTTAATCATGGGAATAGGTGGCATTTCAATTTGGCAGTTGCTGATCATATTAGTGATCGTTGCACTCATTTTTGGCACTAAAAAATTACGCGGTGTTGGCGACGATTTAGGTGGTGCAGTTAAAGGCTTTAAAAAAGCACTTGGTGATGATGACAAAGAAAACGCCGAAGTGGTTGAAGAAGCCGAAAAAACGGAAGAAAAGTCTTAGCGCTTAAGCAGCTATGTTTGATATCGGCTTTTTTGAGCTGTTAGTGATCGGCGTGGTGCTGTTGATCGTCATGGGGCCGGAAAAATTACCTGAAGTTGCCAAACAGGCAGCCTTTGTCGTGCGCAAAGCACGGCAAAGCATGTTTCGTTTGCGTTCAGAAATGCGCCAGGAAATGGAAGGCACGCCATTCGAAGATTTCCAAAAAGCCAAACAAGAGATTGCTGATTTGAAACGTGATCTGCGTCAAATGGGCAGCGATCTGGCGGATGCTGCGGAACAAAAGGTCGAAGTAGATGACTCGACCAATCAAGCAGAATCTCCCTCCAAGCCACCAGAAGAAAAACCGTCCTAAGAGAGACGATATAGCCCACGTGAATGAACAACAAGAACAAAACGCGCAACCGTTTGTCTCGCATTTAGTCGAGTTAAGGAACCGCATGATGTGGGCTTTGGGTGCTGTGCTGGTGCTTTTTATCTGTTTGGTGCCGTTTGCCAAAGAGCTTTACGCCTGGTTTGCCGAGCCGCTAATTGCCAATATTCCAGAGGGTGGCAGCATGGTTGCCATCGACCCTCATACCACACTATTTACCCCATTTAAGCTGGCATTCGCGGTGGCCTTCGCGATTGCAGTGCCATTTGTTTTGTATCAGGCCTGGGCGTTTATCGCGCCGGGTTTGTATCAAAACGAGAAGAACATCGTATTACCTTTGGTCGTGTCGACCACCATGTTGTTTTACTTAGGTATTTTGTTTGCCTACTGGGTAGTATTTCCGCTAATTTTTCGATTCTTCGCGCTCATGACCCCGGAAGGCGTGGCTTATATGCCAGATATCGCCTCATATATGAGCTTTGCTTTGAGCTTATTTTTTGCCTTTGGACTAGCGTTTGAAGTGCCAGTGGCTATTGTCATCCTGACCCGAATGGGCGTAATGTCACCTGACTCCATTGCTAAAAATCGTGGTTACTTTATTTTGGCCGCCTTTGTAATGGCAATGTTGATGACACCACCGGATCCGTTTTCTCAGATCATGTTAGCGGTTCCAGTGTGTGTACTGTTCGAAGCGGGTCTCTTTTTCGCAAGACGCATACAAAAGAAGCAATTAGATTAACGCCCGGAAGAATAATAATTATAGGAGTTGCCATGCCCACTCAAATCATCGATGGTAAAGCCATCGCGGCTGAGATTCGTGCCGAAGCAAAAGTTGCTGTTAGCCAATTAGTCGAAGAAAAAAATATTCAACCTTGCCTAGCGGTAGTGCTAGTTGGTGAAGATCCGGCGTCTAAGGCCTATGTTGGCAGTAAAGTTAAAGCCTGTGAAGAGATCGGCATTAGGTCTCTAAAAATAGTGCATCCCGCCGATATGAGTGAAGCGGATCTGTTAGCACAGGTAGATGAATTAAATGCCGATTCAAGCGTACATGGAATATTAGTGCAATTGCCATTGCCAAAGCACATGGATGAAGAACGCGTGACTGAGCGCATTGACCCAGCGAAAGACGTCGACGGCTTTCATCCTGTTAATGTTGGCAAGCTTAGTATTGGTATCGATTGTTTAACGCCGTGTACACCAACCGGCATTCCGGAAATGATTGTTCGTAGTGGCTTGGAAATGTCGGGCAAACATGCGGTTGTGATCGGCCGTTCTAATATCGTTGGCAAACCCATGATGAATTTGCTTGTGCAAAAAGGTCAAAAAGCCAATTGCACCGTGACTTGTTGTCATAGCGGCACTAAGGATTTGGCCTATCACACAAAGCAAGCGGATATCTTAGTAGCTGCGATTGGCGTGCCTGAGTTTGTTAAAGCCGACATGGTTAAAGAAGGAGCCATTGTGATTGATGTTGGTATCAATCGTGTTGATGATGATTCAGTTGCTAAAGGTTATCGCCTAGTCGGCGATGTTGATTTCGCAAGTGTTGAGCCAGTTGCTGGCGCCATCTCACCGGTGCCAGGCGGCGTAGGCCCGATGACCGTAGCGATGCTCATGAACAATACCGTCAAAGCGGCCAAAATGATTCATGGTGTTGCTTAGTAAGATCGACTAAGAATAAAATTCATACTCGATCACGCGCTCACTTTTTTCGCCAGCCTGAATAATCGGGCTGGCGTCACGGCGATTAATAGCGTCCGGTGTGAATTGAGGTTCTACGCAAAAGCCAGAAGACGGCACAAAGGGCTTGCTAAGACCGGCGCCAGTGTAGAGCTGAAACCCGGGTGCGGTACCTCTGACAACAACGCCAATTCCAGTAACAGCGCTACTAACATCGATGTAATTGTGTAAGTTATCCGCCGTGCTCTCGCCTTGATTTGGTGAATCAACCACAAAATGGTGGTCAAGGAATCCATCAAAACCCGTAGCCGACAAGTCAAGCTCGCTGGGCGTAGTCAATGTCTCAAGTGTTGTTGACGGGAAATGATCATCGCCTCGTTTATATACCGCTAATGCATGAACTAAATAGTCGTGTTCCAAAACACTACCGCTGCCATTGAGATTGAGATAAACGTGATTGGTTAAATTCAAATAACAATCAGCGGTACAGTGACTGAGGTAGCGGATGCGTAAAATTGAACCACTTAGCTGATAGTCAGCGCGGCAATCTAATATGCCTTCCATGCCGATAGTTTGCATATCAAATTGGCAGGAGTAGCTAAGTGAGCTATTGCTTTGCTCCAGGGTCTGCCAAATCATTTGCTCTAAGCCGCGTCCGCCACTGTGCAGACAATTAGGAAATTCGTTTTGAGGGAGCTGATAGGTCTTTTCGTTTATGCTGAGCTTGCCACCACGAAGTCGATTCGCAATAGGGCCGACAGTCGCTCCAAGGTAAAAGATATCCTGTTCAAAATCGCTGAAATTCGGATAACTTAAGGCCACTTCCTGGCCTTGGAATTGCAACCCTTGAATACGCGCACCAAAATCGAGTAGATCGATGGATAAGTTATCGTTTTGAATACGACTTGAATTAAGCATTGTGGTGTTACACTTCGGCCAACTAATAAATCGCAAGAATAACGAGGCGCGACGCCTGCGCCAAGCTACTTATGAATCTTTTACATCAGGCATTGAGTACCGTCACTAATCGGCTAATTGTCATAACCGTTCTGGCGCATATTATTAGCCTGGCCTTGTTCGCTGGCCAACGAAGTGGTTTGGAACTCTATAGTTGGCATACGCCCAACTTTCATTGGTATCAGCTGGCCACGCATATGTTTTTGCATGGCAGCGAAATGCATTTGTTTTTCAATATGTTTGCTTTGTGGATGTTTGGTCGCGTGATCGAGCAAGTATTGGGTAAGCAGCGATTTCTGATTTTTTATCTGGTGTGTGGGATCGGCGCGGGGATTATTTCTCAATTAGTTGATCAGTACATTTTTGGCGAAATTTTCCTCGGCGCCATGGTCGGTGCCTCGGGTGCTATCTACGGTTTACTCGTCGCTTTTGCGGTGATGTTCCCCAACTTTAAGGTCATGCTAATATTTTTACCGGTGCCCATTGCTGCCAAGTTTTTTGTACCGGCATTATTATTGATCGATTTAACTGGTGGCTTCACTGGTATATCGATCTTTGGTCAGAATATCGCTCACTTTGCGCATATCGGTGGCGCTATTGTTGGCTTTATTTTGCTGCAGATTTTTCATCGCCGTGCCAAACGCAGATAACTAACCAGTTTGTTCTAGCTTGGGGCGATTACGCTTATATTTTCAAAACCTTGTTCCGATAGTGATTGAGCTGCAATCAGAGCTCGCTGACCACTGCGGCAAGCAAGTGCATAGTGATCACCGTGCTCCAGCTGGTGTGCTTGTTGCTGGATCCTTTCTAGAGGTATATGCCGGTCTATAGGGAATGTCTGTGGTGAAGCATCGATCTCGGCAGTTTCTCGCACGTCGATGACAAACATCTGCTGGTTCGCTAGTACGTGGTCGCCGATAAAGTTAAAGGCAATTTTTTTGGGCTCACTAGCATTGTGCATATCAATGGTATGCATGCTGTTTTGCCAAGTATCGACGTAACATATTTGACCATTGAGAGTGGCGGGGTCATCCAACAAAATTTTTATCGCCTCTTGTGCCTGCAAGCTGGCGATGACTCCAACGCTTGGGCCTAGCACGCCAACGACATCGCAATTCGTGAGTTGTTGCGCTGGTTTGGGAAAGAATGCACGTAAACTAGGTGAGGCTCCGCATGCCACGGCAATATAACCAAAGGTTTGGTTAACTGAGGCGCTCAGTAAACTCTTACCTTGTTCCTGACAGGCATCACTGAGCAAATAAGAGACAACAAAGTTATCGGCAGCATCAACTACTAAGTCAACATTTTGGCATAAGTGCTGAACGTTTTGCGGTGACAGGCGTTGCTCAACTGCCTCAAGCTCGACTTGCGCATTCATACTTGAGAGCTTACCCACGGCACAGACGGCCTTATTTAGACCTATATCATTTTCATTAAATAACCATTGTCGATGCAGGTTAGTTAAAGAAACGGTGTCGTGGTCAACAAGTGTGATACTCCCCACACCTGCGGTAACGAGCTGCGCCGCCACTGTACATCCAAGCCCGCCGACTCCAACTAATAATATCGAAGCCTGTTGTAATTTTTCCTGGCCTGAAGTTCCCAGTTTTGGGACTTGTATCTGTCGAGCGTAGCGTTGCATAAAAGTGAGCGGTTGATTCAACACCTGCATTAAAACATATACAACTACTAAGAAGTTCCAACTTCGGTACCAATTTTAAGGCCGCATTGCTCAAAGAGCTGCTCGAGGAGTAGGGCATGATCTACCATGAGTTGATCAGCTGCCAGTATTTTTGCTCGCTGTGCCTGCCAATTTTTGAATACCTTGGGAGCTACATCAGTGAGTTCTTCCTCAAGCTGATTAATGCTAGGCATGATTTGCTTGGCGCGTCGCTTAAGTAGCAAGGCATGGTGTTGAATACCATCGATAAAAAATCGATTCATCACATTGCTGAAATACAAGGCCTGATTTGTCGGTTTTGCTTGTAAACAAAATGGGCGATCAATAGCTTGTTCAAGAAGTCGATTGGCACTTTGTATGTCGCTGGCGATTTGTTGTAGCTCAATCAATAACTGCCCGGCGTCACCAAATCGTAAATGCCCGAGATGTTGTTCAATAAGTACTTTCTCGGCGTCATCCAAGGCGCGTGGTTGACGTTTGGTATCAGCCACAAATTGACTGAGCTTATCGAGGTTGCCTCTGGTTTCTTTTCTTAGCGTGTTTGGATAGTTTTTAAGGCGTTCACTATGACTCCAAAATTTTTGCATTTCTTGACCTGCAAAAATAGCATTCCAAAAAGAAACATCTAGTTGATCCTGCTTTTGTTCGATGTAGGTAGCCAGCTTTTTACGTAGAGAATCATTCTCAATCTTCGCCAGACATGATTTGCCATTGGCTATGACTTCAATATCGCTGAAAAGAAGTTGTGAGCTTGGCGAGACCTTACCTATAAGGCTATTGCGATGTGCGAGTGTGACATGCAATTTACACTGACGTAAGGACAAAAATTCTCTTACACTTAATTCGTAACTTGGCGGAGAAATGTAAAGTTGTCGGCGACTAGGGTAATCTAAAGCATTAAGTTTTTGATCTTTAAGTTGTTTGCCAAGCACATTCGCAAGGCGTTGCAAATAGAGTTCGCTGGCCGTTTTGTCAGATTGGCAAGCAGACAGGCTGAGCCATACCACCAAACTAACAATCAGTTTTACCACAGATTGCATAACTCTCAAGTCTTAGCGAGGTTTTCTATCGATAGACCTTGATTTTGAAGTTGTTGCCGCAATTGTTTTTTTTCCGTGCGATTTAGAAAATCTCCGATCTCAACCGTTTCATCCAAATGAGATAGCCACATATGCGGTGCACTCATGCGATAGTTACTGGGGCGCACCAATATGCTTGCCTGATTCTTATGCCAGCGCCATTCTTGCTTTGGGAAATACACACCTTTTTGAAGTATCAACGATTCGTTTTCAAAAATGAGCACTTCGCGAAAGCTCAACTTCCAAGACACGTAATACATGCCTAAACCAACCAAAAATATTTCCAGACCCGCAAATGGCAATACCATCCAGGCGCCCATAAAAGTCCAGGCCAATGCGATCGCCATATTTAGCATGAACATTGCCAATAAGATTTTCTTATTAGTTTCCCAGCTCATTGAGCGATTCGGCATTAGCACCAATCGAGTTAAGTTTTGATTTTGCTGCACTTCAACCATATAGGAGATGGTAGCAAAACGCGGTCGTACGCGTGTAAACTGAAAAGGCGGAGGATTAGCTATGATAGAGAACGAACCAGGTCAAATTGTTTGGCATGATTTGACTGTGCCGAATGCCGAGCAAGTAAAGAACTTTTACAGCGAGGTCGTTGGATGGCAAGTTAAGCCTGTTTCAATGGGCGATTACGACGACTTTACTATGTGTGCACACGCTGGCGAAGAGCCGATTGCTGGTGTATGCCATGCTCAGGGCGCGAATGCTGACATACCTCCTGTTTGGATGATGTACGTTCAGGTAGTTGATATTGATCAAAGTATTCAAGCTGTGGTTGAGCAGGGCGGCAAAGTACTGAAAGGGCCAACAAGTTATCAAAATCAGCGGTATTACCTGATTCAGGATCCGGCTGGTGCTGTAATGACTATTTATGGTTAAGACGTGCTTTCTGGCTTAAAAAATTTATTCTACTGAGCAAGGCTTTGCAATCTCCGCACAAGAGCCTAAACTCTATCGGCAAGAAACACATAAATCATGAATTTACTGGGGGGTAGATAAAAATGGTGAGTAAGGGGAACAGATAATGTCACTGTATGCGATCCCTGCGATAATCGCATTTATATTGAAAATAGTGCTATTGGGATGGGCGCTTTACCACGGAAATATTCGCCGTGACTGGATTGTGTTCGGCCTAGTCTTATGTTTTCAAAACATTGTCGAA
Organism: uncultured Gammaproteobacteria bacterium; assembly: GCA_964455815.1. Classification (GTDB taxonomy): domain Bacteria; phylum Pseudomonadota; class Gammaproteobacteria; order Arenicellales; family Arenicellaceae; genus Arenicella. Next base: position 12,850 of record CAYVYS010000044.1, on the reverse strand, counting down.
ATTCTAGTAACCGTTTATCTAAATCATGACCAGTATGCTGAATATATTATTCGAATGTACTGGGTTGGTCTAACTTCTATATTGATGTTGACTATTTATTTCGTGGCAATAAATCCTGCGCAAAGATTAGCCTCGCATGCGCTAGGCTTATTGGCGGCAGGTTTTGTTGTTGTTGTTTTGTTTACAGATTTTGTTATCAAAGGACATGATGTTTCTTCTATCCAACTAACTGCTATTTACGGTGAGTATAGTTTGATTTACATGGCTTGGGCTCTATGCGTTAGTGCGCTGGTATGCGGCATTTGTACGTGGAATCTTATAAATGCTCAATCTGATCGATGCAAAATTATAGCCATATATCAACTATTAGCTGTATCTCCATTTATATTGATAACTTTAATTACACAGGGTATCTATGCGATCGGTTACAAGCCATCCTCGCTAATGATGGTTCCAATCGGATCGACTATCTTTATGTTGATAACATATTTTTCGGCAGCAAAAGAGCTAATTCGTGATCCGCGTTTTTATATTCCGGGTATGCGCGAATACAAAGTCAATCAAAATCTTTATCGAACAATTTCAGATTATGCGCTTGATCAGACTAATTTACCTGCAACATTAGAATCTTTAGAAAAAACTTTGATTCAATATAAGTTTGATATCAACAATGGTAACGCACAAAGCACCGCAGAAGCATTAGGTGTGCCTCGATCTACTTTTTACTCTAAGGCAGAGCGGCTGGGTATTAAGCTCAGCCGTGACTCGAAGTCTTGATTTTTATTGAACTAGTCGTTTGCTATTTAAGTCGAGCTTCTATCCAATCAGTCATCTCTGCGTAAATCGCGTCACGTTCTGGTTCATTAAATATCTCGTGATAAAGACCTTGATACAGTTTTAAGGTTTTATCCGTAGAATTGATCGTTGCGTGCAAAAACTCTGAGCCATCAGGCTTGGTCATCACGTCTTCCGTGCCGTGCATGATCAAGATGGGTAAGTCGATCTTAGCGGCGTTGTCTTTTACTTCAGTCATAGCGTCCATCATGCTGGCAAGAAACTGCGCTGAAAGCTTTTCTTTGCTAACTAGTGGGTCGGCAAAATAATCTTCAACGACTTTCGGGTCGCGGCTAACCTTGCTAGCATCAAGGGCGATCATTTTAGCTTTGGGGAAAATTTTGGCGATGCCTTTAATAAGAGATTGTTGCCACTTCGGTGGTTCTTGTGGGCTTTCAATGGCCGCACCCGAGAGCAATGCGCCAGCAAACAGATGTTGATGATTAAGCAGCAATCGGCTAACAATCAATCCGCCCATACTGTGCCCAATAATAAATAGTGGGCAGTCGGAAAACTCCTTTTTGGTTTTATCAACTAGCTTAAGTGTTGCATCTTGATAGTCATCAAAAGAATCGATATGACCGCGTGGGCCTTCAGACTTACCATGGCAGGGGAGATCCATCGAGCAGACTGCGATATTCGTATCATTCAAGTGAGCAGCGAGTGCCTCATAACGATGACAATGCTCGCCCAGCCCATGCACGATTAATACTACTGCCTTCGCATTGGTTTTAGGCGCCCAAGTTTGAAAATACAAGCTGTTATCGAGCATGATCGTGTGCTTCCTCTGTTAAAGATAGAAAATAATGTCAGTGGCCGCTGAATAAAAATGCAGCCTTGGCGTGGACTTGTTTGCTTAGCAGAGCATGGCTGCTTTTCTCTACCTCGCGCATAAACTGACGTTCAAGCTCGGCCAGCTCTGAGGTTCTGCCATTGTGCCGGAGCACTAAAACCACATTCTGTAAATCATTAAGTAAGGTATCGACAATATGCTTATCGAACTCAGGCTTGTCAAACTCCGGGTCTATTTCGCGCATGCGATTGGATTCGCTAAAAATTGAAAAGAGCTCGTCGATTTTTTGCGCGGGTTCATCTAATAGCTCACCGCAAATCTGCCAATGTTCGGCTGCGACTAAATCATCCCAAACGTAGCGCGACAATTTTGCCGCTGATTTGGGTTCATTTGAGTAGAGTTCTAGAAATCTGTTCAGTGCTCTTTGATCTAGCCCAAGGTGGCGGCTAATGCAGAGGTAATCAAAAAATCGCTCATTAAGGCGCCCGTCATAATAATCCTGCCAGACCTCTTCGGCTTTCCTTTCAAGGCGGTGTTTAGCGCCTGGAAAAACAGCAGCTAACTCGGCCCATCCCGCCAGACAATGAGAGAATCGAACGGCATAAAGTTCATAGGGGTCTTCATCGAGTGAGTGATCAAAGAACTGCTCATAGAAATTTAAGGCGCTGACAAAGTCTCCGGCTTCATGAGCTTTAAGGGCGTCTTCGAGTACTGACAAAATTGGTGGTGCCGCCATGCCACAGTCATCCGAGACAAAAATTCACTAAATCAAACCTAATTCCAGTTTGGCTTCTTCCGACATATAGTCCATGGTCCAGGGCGGGTCAAACACTAGCTCTACTCGTGCGTCTGAGACGCCGACCACACTTTTGACGGCATTCTCAACAATGCCTGGAAAGGTTTCAGCCACTGGGCAGCCCGGTGCGGTGAGCGTCATTTTGACATCGACAAAATAATTCTCATCAATTTCAAAACCATAAATCAAACCGAGATCATAAATGTTAACCGGGATCTCCGGGTCGTAAACCGTGCGCAGTGCTTCAACAATATCTGGTTCCATTTCAGCATGTGAGCGCGGCCCGTCACCGGGCTTGGCTTTGCTCAGATTTTCGCTGGGAATGATATAAGGTTTTAACTCTTGCATAATGAAATCCTATCGCAGCATTGCTATAGCTTTATTTAAGCCTGCTACTAACGCGTCAATATCGGCTTTGTTATTATAAAACGCGATTGAAGCGCGTGCCGTGGCTTCGACGCCAAAAAATTCCATCACAGGCATGGCACAGTGATGGCCGACTCGGATAGCCACGCCTTGATGATCAAGCAAGGTGCCTAAATCCGATGCGTGTACACCATCAATTTGAAAAGACAAAATACTGGATTTTTCGTCGGCGGTACCAATTAATGTTAGGCCTTCAATTTTCTCTAGTTGCTGGGTTGCGTAGTCAAGCAGCTCGTGCTCATAGGCGGCAATATTATCAATGCCGATGTCACTAACGTAATCGATGCCAGCGGCCAGGCCGATGACGCCAGCAATATTTGGTGTGCCTGCCTCAAATTTGTGCGGGAGTTCGTTGAACGTGGTTCCTGAAAAGCTCACCACTTTGATCATATCTCCGCCAGCTTGATAAGGCGGCATGGTCTCGAGTAATTCTCGCTTGCCGTATAAAACGCCAATCCCCGTTGGGGCAAAAATTTTATGGCCTGAGAACGCGAAAAAATCCACATCCAAAGCTTGTACATCTACTGGGATATGCGCAACAGCTTGAGCGCCATCAACTAACACCTTTGCGCCAGCGTCATGTGCCACTTCAACAATTTCTTGAAGCGGTGTAATGCTGCCGAGAGCGTTGGATAACTGAGTAATCGCAACTAATTTAGTGCGCTCACTCAAACACGCTTTGAACTCGTCAAAAATCAGCTCGCCTTTTTGATTGATCGGTGCAACGACTAATTTGATGCCAATCTGTTGTTCTAATAACTGCCAGGGAACAATATTGGAGTGGTGCTCCATCGCCGAGATTACGATTTCGTCTCCGGCCTGGCAAAAAGCACGCGCAAAAGATTGGGCAACTAGATTAATCCCTTCAGTGGTACCGCTGGTAAAAATGATCTCAGCGTTGTCTTGCGCGTTTAAAAAGAGTTTGACCTTTTCACGAGCTGATTCGAATTGATCGGTGGCCCGTTGACTTAAGGTATGTACGCCACGGTGCACATTGGAATTATCAAAGGAATAGTAATGCGCAATCGTATCAATCACCGCTTGCGGCTTTTGCGTTGACGCGCCATTGTCTAAATACACCAGAGGCTTGCCATTAACCTCTTGATGAAGGCTCGGAAAATCCCGACGCAGAGCTTCAAAGTCGATTTGTTTAGTTTGCTTATGTGCAACGGATGTCATGGTATTTTTCTGGCATGCTTAGAATCAATAATTCTGATTTCATAAAGCCGCTTAAACCAGATCCTCCAGGCCAGTTAACAGTTCTCCGGCAATTAATTGTGTGAGTTCTTGCTTTACTTCATTGACCTTGATTCTTTCGATCACCTCATTCGCAAATGCAAAGGTCAATAGTGCCCTTGCGGAAGCATCGTTGATGCCGCGTGACTGCAAATAGAACAAGGAATTTTGATCAAGCTGGCCGACCGTAGCACCATGTGAGCATTTCACATCGTCTGCGTAAATCTCTAATTGCGGCTTGGTATCGGCCTCGCTGTGTTCGCTTAGTAACAAATTGTTGTTTTGTTGATCGGCATTAGTTTGTTGCGCGTCTTGCGCTACTACTATTCGGCCACGGAACACACTGCGTGCTTTGTCGTCTAAGATGCTCTTATAGTATTCGTCACTGGTGCAGTGCGGCACCGCGTGATTTACCTCAGTGTGGTTATCGATATGCTGGCGGCCCTGGCCCAACACCAGCCCGTTCATTTCGCAATGTGCACCGCTGCCGAGTAGATCAAAAGCAATGTCATTGCGTGTTACCAAGCCGCTCAAACAAATATTATGGTTACTCACTTGAGAGTTTGCCGATTGCTGTACAAACAGCGCGCCCATGTGAAAGCTTTCATCGGATTCTTGCAGAATCTTGTAGTGATCTACCTGACTATTCTTGCCAGCATGAATTTCTGTCATGCTATTGCTCAGATAAACAAGCTCACCAGCACCAATGTGCCGTTCGATAATAGTCGCTTTGCTATTCGCGCCAGTGACAATGAGGTTGCGAGTATGGCTTATCTGATTGCGCGTTTCAGAGACAAACACTACCTCAATGGTTTGTGCTACCTCAGTATTTTCTGCGAGATGCAGTACATAGCCATCTTGGTAAAATGCAGAGTTAAGCTCGATAAAGCCATGTGTCTCTTTAGGCAAAGTGTTGCCAAGTGCTTTTTCCAATAGCTCTGGCATAGTCACGATGGCTTCACGCAGGCTGATGCATTGCACTGCGCTTTGCGCCAAGGTGGTTGAATTGCTCGCGTCAAAATGCCCATCTACAAACACCAGCCGCGTAAAATCGCTCTCGCTTAAATCAAGCGTCAACGGAGTAGGTGTACTTAATTCAAATGCTTGCGATTTGAGCTTGCGCAGATTGGTGTAGCGCCATTGCTCATCGCGCACGCCGGGTAAGCCTTTGTGCTCAAATCGAGTCAGTGCTTGCTGACGTTGTTCGAGCAACCAATCAGGCTCAGTTTGAGCCGTTTGCGCGTGCCGATCTAGCCAGCTTTGAGTTTGATCAATTGCAATCATCTTAACTGGCCTTTGGCAGGCCCTCGATCCAGCCATAGCCTTTGTCTTCAAGTTCAAGCGCCAGTGATTTATCACCGGATTTGACTATCTTGCCATCGGCTAAGACGTGCACAACATCTGGCACAATATGATCCAATAAGCGCTGGTAATGTGTTACGACAACCATCGCACGCTCTGGCGCACGCAGGGCGTTTACTCCATCTGAAACGACCTTAAGCGCATCGATATCAAGACCAGAATCGGTCTCGTCGAGTAGCGCGAGCTTGGGTTCAAGCATGGCCATTTGCAGGATTTCATTGCGTTTCTTTTCGCCGCCTGAGAAACCTTCATTGACTGAGCGTTTCAAAAATTCCTGCTTCATTTCAACCATTGCCGCTTTTTCACGAATCAACTTTAGAAAATCACCGGCGCTGATTTCGTCTTCACCACGATACTTTCGAATTGAGTTAATGGCTGCTTTAAGCATGGCCATATTGCTCACGCCCGGAATTTCAACGGGGTACTGGAAGGCCAAAAAGATACCCTCACAGGCTCGCTCATCGGCTTCTAATTCGCTTAGATCTTTGCCTAAATAGCTGATTGAGCCTTCGGTGATTTCATAGCCATCACGACCGGCGATGACATTCGAGAGTGTACTCTTACCAGAGCCATTCGGCCCCATGATGGCATGTACTTCACCGGCATTTACGCTCATGTTTATGCCTTTGAGGATGGGAGTGCCAAATACGCTGGCATGTAAATTTTTAATTTCTAACATGGGAATCTACTTTGTTCTAACCAACCGCGCCTTCAAGGCTGATGTCGAGTAATTTCTGTGCTTCGACCGCAAACTCCATCGGTAGTTCGCGGAAAACTTCTTTACAAAAACCATTCACAATCATCGACACAGCCGCTTCTTCGCTGAGGCCGCGTTGCATCAAATAAAACAATTGGTCTTCGGATATTTTTGAGGTGGTAGCTTCGTGCTCTAAATTGGCGCTTGGGTTTTGTACCTCCACATAAGGGAAGGTGTGCGCGCCACAGCGATCGCCCATTAACAGCGAATCACATTGTGAGAAGTTGCGCGCATTGTCAGCGCCTTTCATCACTTTTACTAAGCCGCGGTAAGCATTCTGGCCATGGCCGGCCGAAATACCTTTAGAGATGATGGTGCTGGAGGTGTTCTTGCCCATATGAATCATCTTGGTGCCGGTATCGGCTTGCTGCTTATTGTGAGTGAGTGCAACCGAATAAAACTCGCCTACGGAATTGTCGCCTTGCAAAACCACGCTAGGATACTTCCAAGTAATCGCGGAACCAGTTTCAACTTGCGTCCAGGAAATTTTTGAATTGCTGCCTTTGCAGATACCACGCTTGGTCACAAAGTTGTATATGCCGCCTTTGCCGTTTTCATCGCCCGGATACCAATTTTGTACGGTCGAATACTTGATCTCGGCGTCTTTATGCGCAACCAGCTCTACCACCGCAGCGTGCAGTTGATTCTCATCACGTTGCGGCGCGGTGCAACCCTCGAGGTAACTTACGTAAGAGCCTTCATCGGCGACAATTAAGGTTCGCTCGAACTGGCCGGTGTTCATTTCATTGATTCTAAAGTAAGTCGACAATTCCATTGGGCAGCGCACGCCCTTGGGAATGTAGACAAAAGACCCATCAGAGAAGACTGCCGAATTTAATGCCGCGTAGTAATTATCCTGCGTTGGTACTACGCTACCCAAATACTGCTTTACTAACTCAGGATGTTCGTGCACTGCCTCTGAAATCGGCATAAAGATGACACCTGCTTCAGCGAGAGTCTCGCGGAAGGTTGTGCGCACTGAAACGGAATCAAACACCGCATCCACTGCTACATTGGCAAGCATTTTTTGTTCTTCCAAAGGAATACCTAGGCGCTCGTATGTCTCTAACAGCTTAGGGTCGACTTCATCCAAACTATTGAGTTTGGGTTTTTGCTTTGGTTCGGAGTAATACGCGATATTCTGAAAATCAATCTTCGGATAATCAATGTGAGCCCAGTCTGGCTCTTTCATCTTCTGCCATACCCGAAATGCTTTGAGGCGATACTCGAGCATAAATTCCGGCTCGTTTTTCTTGGCTGAAATTCGCCGAATCACATCTTCATCTAAGCCAGGTTCAAAAGTTTCTGATTCGATTTCGGTAACAAAGCCTTCTTTGTACTCACGTTTAACAAGTTCTTTAAGGTCTTTGTTTTGTTCGTCTAAGGCGAGTTCGGTCATGATTATTTTCTGATTTGAACCGGAATGTCGCCAATCAGGTTCAAGTCTTGCTGGGTTGCGAGCGTTTGCACGTGTCTTGAGTGCACTAGCTCATTGAGTTTTTTAGAGTTCAAGAATTCAAAGAATTCATTACTCAAGCGATTCCACAGGTCATGGGTTAAACAAGGTGTAGTGGCACTGCAATCAGCGCCGTTGCCACAAGTGAGATTAATTTCTTCTTCAGCGGCAATCAGAATATCGGCCAGTGAAATCTCAGCGTCAGATTTGGCAAGCTTGTAGCCACCTTTGGCACCACGCACCGATTCTACTAAGCCGCCTTTGCGCAAACACCGAAAAAGCTGCTCTAAATACGCCAGTGAAATATCCTGACGCTCAGCAATATCAACCAAGGCAATATGATCCAGCTTGGCATGCAAAGCTAGATCCATCATGGCAGTGACTGCATAACGGCCTTTGGTAGTGAGCTTCATGGTGTAATTTTAACGAAAGTGAGTGAAACCTGAGTAAATTACTCGGGTTTCGAAGTATAGGCAGCTAAATGCCGCGAATCAAGGCCGTTGAAGCAGTTAAATCAGCTAATTGTCTAGCCAAATTTTGTCGCTTAAGGGGTTTGAGGTATGCTCGGCGTTAGTTGGTGATTCTTTTTCGGGGGAAAGAAAAGCAATGAAGCTTCTACAAGTAGCTGCGCTTCTTATATTGTTGAACGCAATTGTTCCTAGCGCTCTGTCTCAAAGCCTGCCTGTCGATGTTAATAATCCGACCGCTGGCGTGCTCGATAACTACACGGTTCGGGTAGAACTCACCGCAGCTAACGCGCCAGGTTTTGATTTTGCTGGTGACGGCAGTGATATTGCGGTGTTCACTGATGATCGACTGGGGCAATACGATTTTTATGTCGAAAGTGTCGATCCTGTCAGCCAGGTAGCAGTAGTGTGGGTTCGTATTCCAGCCTTAGCGCCCAGCCCGCCAGATACCACTTTTCTGTTGGACTATAACCGTACTGATTTACCACCGGCTGGCTTGAGCAATGCTGCCAATACCTTTGTCGAACCAGGTTATAAATGGCACTCGCAATTTTATAATGATCCAGATCCTGGGCCCGAGACGCGAGCCGCAGGCGAGGCCATTTTTAATTTTGATGTGGTAGAGCCGCCAGCCTCTGGCCGTAGTTGCGTCAACCGCAATGAGCTCGATGTTGACAACCAAGCAGCTATCGCGCCAACCGGCGCTAATATGGATTATGGCTTGTTCATTGAAACTATTTTGCTGGTCAGCACGCCGGGCGATTACGAATTTCGTTTGGGTACTGACTTAGGCCATGGCGGAGAGCTTTACGTCGATGGTGTAACCCTTGAAGAGGGCTGGACAGAAGATCTTTGGTGGGCATTAGACTACAACAACCCAGATGTTCTATTAGGCACGATCAATTTGGATGCCGGGCCTCATACGCTCAGAGCTTTGGGCTTTGAGCGTTGTTGCGATGGCTCTACGAATTTGCAGTATCGTTTTGATCGAAATGGCAATGGTTCGTTAGCTGACGATGTTTTTGAAGATCTAACTGGCAGCACTACGGATCTACTAGCGCGCGCTACCAGTTGCCCGCTAGCGACAGTCACTATTGGTCCTGCGCAAACTGTTCCCGTTACATTGGCTAAATTTGAGAGTAGCAAAATTGGGCCATTTATCCGCTTGCAATGGGAGACAGCAGACGAGTCATTTAATTTAGGTTTTGATATTTGGACGCTAGAGACCGATGAGCAAGGCGAGGAAAGCTTACGGCCTGTGAGCACGCGCATTATTCGTTCGCGATCCTTTGACTCAATGTCACCACAGCGATATCGCAAACGTCTGCGTCTTGATGATGAGATAGACAATCTGGTGCTATCGAGCATGGATACTAATGGCGCGCAGGAATTCTTTGGCCCGTTTAACATTGGTGAACGTTATGGAGCGGATATCGAGCCGCAGCCAATTGACTGGCAATCCGTTCATCAGGATTTTGTCGACAGTATGCGCGCTCAAGGTTATGTACGAGTTCATAACCGCTGGCGCAAACAACGGCCAATTGATATTAGGCCGAGTACCGTCGCCCAACTTTGGGTCGAAGACGATGGTGTATATCGTGTTTATTATGAAGATCTAAAAGAGCTTGGTCTGGATTGGCGAGGTGTGAATCACCGCCGCATCGCATTGACTCACGATGGCCAGGCGTTGCCACGTAAAGTATCTGCGCGGCGTTTTGGGCCAGGAGAATATATTGATTTTGTTGGTTTAGCACCGCGTGGTGAACTAGCGCTTTATCAGGGTCAGCGCTCCTACCAGTTGCAATTAAATCGTACCTTGGCACGCAACGTGGTGACTAGTCGGCGCGAGGCCAATGCAGCTGCCGATTGGGTTTATGACTCGATTGAACTGCGAGAAATTAATCTCTATAGCATTGGCAGCCCCAGTGATACACCTTGGATGATGTCGCGTTTATTCAGGCTATCTACTAATCCGGTAAGCCAAAGTTTTGCTCTGACTTTGCCAGGCAATACGCAAATCCCGCCACAGGCATTAGCGCGTTTGAGTTTGGCCTTAAACAGTGTGGTTAATATTCCATTGCAGGATGTTAACGGTGATGGCTCGCTGGATGATAACCATCGCTTTGCGGTTTATCTAAATGGTCAGCAATTGATTGAAACTGCATTTGGTGGCCAAAAGGAATTCCCGCTTAGTATTGATTTCTCGGCTGACCTGCTTGAATCCGGTCAAAATCAAGTCACCATTGAGCTGTTAGATTCGGGTTATCGAGTCGACACCATGAGCGTTGAGTCTATGCGCTTAGATTATCCAACGACCAGTAATGATGGGCATATTAATGGCGTGCTAATTGATAGTGATTTCAATGGCGTTAGCATTGATGAATCCTTCAACGGTGTGGCTTATCAGTATGATGAGAACCACAATATGCTGGCTCTACCAATGCGTGCTAGTGATGCGAATCGCTTGGTGATTCCGTTAACAGCTACACCGCAGCCGGATGCCGCAGCTAAATATTTATTCTTGGCGGATAAACCGCTGGCATTAAGTCAAATCGAGGTGGCTGCTCCTACCTCTGCACCGGAGTTGATAGATGCGCAGTTGTTAGTTATCGCACATCCAAGTTTTCTCGGTAAAACGCTCGATGATTATCTGCAGCAACGAGGCTTGCAAGGAGTAAGTTCTCAGGTGATTGATAGCGATGCTATTCAGCAGCACTTTGGTAGAGATGTATCTTTGCCAGTGGCGCTGCAACGATTTTTACGCTTCGCTAATGAGCAAATTGACTTCGAGTCAGTATTATTAATTGGTGGGCATTCTTATGACTATCGTCAGTACTTGTCAGCCGAGAACGTTAGTTTTATTCCGAGTTTTTATCGACGTATTGGCTTTTCTAATTTTACGCCGAGCGATTTGCCGCTCGTTGATTTTAATCAGGATAGTTACCCGGACAAGGCGATAGGGCGGTGGCCGGTACGAACCAATGCCGAATTAGCCACGATTACTTCAAAAAGTCTGCGCTGGGTATCACAACAGGCAGTGCGTAAACAACAAGGGCATGATTTGCTGATGATGGCTGATCGTCGTGAGCAATTGGATTTTTCAGAGGACTCTGAAACACAGCTAGCGATACTGCAAACCCAGGATTTAGATTTCAATAAAGTCAGTCGCTTTTATTTGGATGAAGTCATTGCTGACCCAGAGTTAGATCAAACCAGGCTCAATGAAGAAATCCAGGAACGTAGTTTCGCAGCGCTCAATAGTTCGCCGAGCTGGGTTTACTACAATGGTCATGGTTCGCCGACAACGTGGTCTTCTAATGGTTTGCTAAATAGTGCCAGGGTTGTCGATTTAGAGAACGACGGTTTCTTAGTTACGTCAGTCGGCTGTTTCACCACCTATTTTGAAGACCCGAGCCATAACACATTGGCTCATCAATTAATGTTTGCAGATGAAAATGGTGCTGTCGTGATTCATGGGCCAGCCGTGGTTGGCGATTATCATCATCAGCGTCGACTCGCAGAGTTAATTACACAGAACTCAGATAAATCAGACCAGATTGGGCAAACCATTGTGCAGGGTATGTTGAGATTACCGATTAACTACTCGGCGATTTTGCCAAACTGGACTTTATTGGGCGATCCAACTTTGCCTTTGCAATAGCGTTTTAAATACTCTGAAACAAAAAACGCCGAGCGCTTAACAAGCCTCGGCGTTTCTTTTTGCGACTTGATATTTGTCGCTGCTTTCGTTTCTTACTGCTCTTTGTTCCTTACTGCTTTGGAATACGAATCTTCTGGCCTGGGAAGATTTTATCCGGGTCTTCAATCACTTCACGATTGGCTTCAAAGATTTCCGTGTACTTGGCGCCGTTGCCCAAGAACTTAGATGCGATTGCCCACAAAGTGTCGCCGCTTTCAATCGTGTAATACTCTACTTCAACTGGGGCTTCTGGTTCTGGTGCACTCAAGTCGTCGGCATTCACTGAGCCAACGCCTTTCATATTACCCGCCATCAATACCGTTTTTTCTTTGGCTTCGGTGCTGTCGCACTCGCCGCCAAGAGAGCACACTTCATCATCCAGTGACACACTCAAATTCTTAACGCCTGGATTGTTGGCTTCGATGTTTTCTTTAATTTGATCGGCAGCGTCAGCATCACCAATACCAAAAACTTTTTTACCGATGTTAGCGGCAAAATCAAATAATCCCATAGGGGTTCCCCTGTTTAATTGTGAATGGAATCGATAAGCCTACACGGCGCAGGCTTGATGGCGCAAGTGAATCTTCACCAATGAATAGTGCTTGCTAGCGCCTGGTTGTAGCTAAATACAGCGCGCTCAATGCGCTCACGCTCAGCCCTAGGCCTTGAAGTATTGGATGAAAAGATATTGAAAAAAGGCTCAATGCGCTTGGCAGTAAACCAACTAGTAACAAAGCAATTGTTGGTATAGATATATTTGGTTGCTTGGTCTCTGGTGAAGATTGCGTTAGACGCTGCTCTATTAGGTCAGGTAGCTCGGGTAATAGCGCGCGCCATCGAGGCCACTCTCTTTGTAAATCGGCGATCAGCGCTTTTGGGGACATTTGTTCGTGCATCCAATTTTCCAGAAAGGGCTTGGCGGTATCCCATAAATTTAATTGTGGATAAAGTTGCCGACCCAAGCCCTCGATATTCAGTAGCGTTTTATAAAGTAGTACCAACTGCGGTTGTACCGGCATCTCA
>CAYVYS010000043.1:10401-24230 GCA_964455815.1 uncultured Gammaproteobacteria bacterium | reverse complement strand
GGGGTGGCGGAACTGGTAGACGCGCCGGATTCAAAATCCGGTTCCTTCGGGAGTGCCGGTTCGATTCCGGCCCTCGGTACCACTGGACTATTGCTTGCTTCCTAAACGTAGCCTAGGCAATAGAAAAAGCCCAACTCTTTGAGTTGGGCTTTTTTTGTATTCGCTCAAGCTTGAAGTTGGCAATCCAAATACGCTAAAAGCCCTCGGTAAAGCTTAAACCCGCATTTGCCTGTAAGCGAGCAATCAACTTATTACCCATTGCTGGAGCCGTAGTCCAAATTCCCCCAGGGGTATCTGTAGCATCTCTAATCAAACAAATTGCACACTCAGAGATCATTTTAGACGTTGAACCATAGCCTGGATCTCGATCACCCTTAACACTTACCACGATTTGCTCGCCATTGGCGGCATGACCGATATAGAGCAGATCGTAGAATCCATTCTCTCGCTCTTCTTTACTTGGCCCCTCACCGGGTTTGGGGGCATCTTTGCCTGACATGCTTTTATCATTAGCAACCAGCTCAGCTATTTCATGCCCTTTATCGCCGTCACCGGTCAACGTCATCTCTGAATACTTGAAACTCTCTCCATAGCGATAGTCCATAAGAAAATTACTGCGATGAACATTACGCGTATTGATTGCAGCCATCACAAATGGCGCTTGCCAGCTCTGTAGAGAGTCAGAATAACTAATGGTCTGGCCATCGGGTTGCTCGACACCTTGATGCCCTGGCGTTAGGGAAAACGGATCAAGTAGTAATTGGAATTCTTCCGGGTTCTCTTTGGCAGATGCTAATGTGGCTGTCAGACTGGCAGCAGTGCCACCAGAGAAAGTGCCTTTCATGGCACGCACGCGACACTCAACGGTGTCACATGAAGCGCCTGTCTTTTGTTGCGCTAATTCTTGCAACATCAACACTCCAAGGTCTGACGGCACTGAATCAAAACCGCAGGAGAATACAATGCGCGCGCCAGATAATTTCGCGTCACCTTCGTGCGCCTCAATCATCTTGCGCATCCAAACTGGTTCGCCACACAAATCGACATAATCGGTTCCAGACTTGGCGCATAAGCCAACCAGATCCGAACCGTAGCGCTGATAAGGCCCAACGGTGGTGAGTACGCATCTAGTAGATGCAACCATACCTTGTAAGCTGGCGAGGTCCGAGGTGTCGGCAACCACCAATGGTGTATCTGCTGGTAAACCCATTTCGTCGCGCACCGATTCTAGCTTTGCGCGACTGCGGCCGCCCATCGCCCAGCGAATGGAATCCCCATTGCGATATTGTTGTTGCATGTATTCAGCGACTAAGCGACCAGTAAATCCGCTGGCACCGTATACCACGATATCAAAGGCGTTATCACTCATCAGAGAGCTCTTGCTTATGTAAAACTAAAATTTGAGTATAGCGGAAGCCAAAAGTGCATGTAGTGATACCAACTCACAAAGCGATGTGACCAATAATCACAAATAAACTTAACTAGAATTTATTTTAGATTTAGCGCCTAACTAATTGTTTTATCGATTATTTGCGGTAGCATTAAGTGCCTGACTCAACAACTTTGCAGTGATATCAACAACCGCAATGACTTCATCGTATGCCATTCGAGTTGGGCCAATAACACCAAGTGTTCCAAGCACTTTTCCATCTGCCTCATAAGGACTGGCAATCACGCTGCATTCGCCCAGTGCGCTATAACCGGATTCCTCACCGATAAACACGCTGACTCCGTCTGCCTTCATAGAGCGATCTAACAAATCAAGTAAATCGCGTTTGGTTTTGAAAGTATCGAACAACTTTTGTAGCGTTTCGATCTGGCAAAGATCAGGAACATCGAGCAGTTTTTGCTCACCAGAAACAACCACCTCACTGCCACTTCCAGACTCTTCCTCAGAGATAATTTCACTCGCTGCCTGAATTGCGGTTTGGTTTAGGCGATGCATTTCATCATTATCACGCTGCATATCGGTGACCACCATACGCCGGACATCATCCAGCGTATTGCCTTTATAGCGCTGATTAAAAAAATTGGCTGCTTCTACCAGCTCGGAATCACTAAAACTCCCGGCAGTTGGTAACACACGATTTTGCACGCGCCCGTCTTCGGTCACTAAAATCGCCAAAATTCGCGCTTCAGACAAACGCATGAACTCAAGCTGATGAAATCGCGTTGCTGAGAGGCCCGGCAACACCACCACGCCAGCAAACTGTGTTAGTTCTGAGACCATATCCGAGGCGTGTGCTAGTAGCGCTTCCGGGTCAGATTCCTGCTCGAATTTGGTGGCTAATTGAGATACTTTCTGGCGATTGATCTTGGACGCTTTTACTATGCTATCAACAAACAATCGATAGCCTTGCGAAGTTGGAATACGCCCGGCCGAGGTGTGCGGTGCCGTTATCAGGCCTAACTCTTCTAAGTCAGACATCACATTTCGCACAGTGGCTGAGCTCACTCCGAGTTGAGGCAGTTTAGACAAGGTGCGCGAACCCACCGGCTGACCCTGCTCAATATAGGTCTCGACCAGTTTTTTAAGCACTGTTTCAGATCGATTATCTAAACTCATTCAGACAGCAAACTCTCTTTAAATCAAATAGATGCAAGGCAAATTTTAGAAACCACAGCAAACATGAAGCTAGACAAAACCCCGACAAATTAGCGACAATACATAGTCTGCCATCATAAATGATATTCGGTATGTTTAAAACTGTCGGCCTGTTCGGAAAATATCGCGACCCAAGCGTTGAACAGCCTCTCAAAAGATTGAGCCAACATCTTGAGTCTAAAGGTCTGACGGTTAAGCTTGGTCATACTACCGCCGCCGAGATCGCCAGCGAGTTATCGCAAGAAGTCGCGCCAGAAGCGATGTTGACTGACGTCGATCTTGCCATCGTAATCGGTGGTGATGGCACCATGCTGCATGTCGCCAGACACATGGCCGAACACAATATACCGGTCGCTGGTGTCAATCTAGGGCACTTGGGGTTCTTAACCGATATAGCGCAGGCCGACATGCTCACCGAGATTGATTCAATCTTGCAGGGCGATTACAGCATCGAGCATCGCATGATGTTAGAAGTGAAAGTTAGCCGTCAACATAAAATCGTGTTTCAACAGACCGCTTTAAACGACATTGTTATTGGTCGCCATGCTCTGGAAAAGCTGATCGCGTGGCAGGTTCATGTAAATCAGCGATTTGTCACCGCGGCACGCTCTGACGGTGTTATCTTGTGCACACCTACCGGCTCGACGGCTTACGCCCTCTCGGCCGGCGGTGCCATCATGCATCCTGGCACCGATGTAATTTCAATGGTGCCGGTTTCACCACACACCTTATCTAATCGGCCTATTACGCTACCGGCTGATTCAGTATTCGCGTTCACCATTCATAATCGCACGCAAAATTGCGCGCATGTATCGGCTGATGGCTTAATTGGTTGCAATTTGGTCGGTGACGAAGTGGTCGAGATAACACGTTCAAAAGATTCTGCTAAATTTGTACACACTGCGCGTTACGACTACTTTGCTACGCTACGTGCTAAATTAGGCTGGGGCGGCGCCCAATCTGAATAATCGATTGTACTTATGGCTTTACTCGAACTCTCCATCCGTAACTTTGCCATCATCAAACATATTGAGTTAGAGCTCGATAGCGGTTTGACTGTGGTCACTGGCGAAACCGGTGCCGGAAAGTCGATCGTTTTAGATGCGCTTAATTTACTACTTGGCGCGCGTGCTGATAACGACCAGATCAGACACCAGGAGGATCAGTGCGAAATCACCGCCTTGTTTTACTTAAGTAATCAAACTTCTGTAAAACAATGGTTGAGAGAGCGAGACTTTTGCAGCAGCACAAATAATGAAGAGCAAAACTATTGTTTAATTCGCCGCATCATTCGGCGAAATAAACCAACCAAGTGTTATATCAACGATCAACCTACCACCTTAAGCAGCCTTAAGGAGTTGGGACTCAAATTGGTCGACATTCATGGCCAGCATGAACATCAATCTTTGTTGCGCTTAAGCGATCAACGCCGAATCATCGATGAGTTTGCTGAGCACAATGATTCTTTAAAAGCGATGGCGGGTCTGGCTGCTAAAATCAATCGCCTGCAAAAAGAGCTGGATAACGCGGAACAAAATCATCACGATGCGCAAGATCGAATGGATTTAATGTCCTTTCAATTGAATGAGCTTGCCGAAGCCAATATCGCTGAAAACGAGAGCGAGGAACTCGAGCTCGAGCACGCTCGCCTTAGTAATGCACAAGGGTTATTGCTATCTATTGATAGTGCCAGCGATGCATTGGCACAAAATGAAGACAACAATATTAGCAGCGACCTTGGTCGAGTCATTCATGAACTTGCCGAAGTTGCTGAAGTAGAACCCAATATTGCCGAAGCTCAAAATTTGCTGAATTCGGCGTTGGCGCAAATCGAAGATGCGTCAGCAACAATAAGCCATTCACGAGCTCAAATAGAACAAAATCCGGAACGACTGACCGAGGTGGAGCAACGCCGTGACACTTTAATCAATCTAGCCCGTAAACATCGATGTGCCGAAGCCGATCTCCATACTCGCTACCAGCAGTTACAAGCTGAATTCGATGCTCTGCGCAATCTCCATGATCGCCCCGAACAACTCGAGAAAGAAATACTAGAACTCAAACAACAGTATCACCGCCTCGCTTCCGTGGTCTCGGCCAAACGACAGTCAGTCGCCAGCAAACTATCGGCAGCCATTACTGAGCAAATGCAAGATTTGGGTATGAAAGGCGGCAAAATTGATATTCAAGTCGAAGCAAAAATTGATGATGATGTCGTCATCTCCGAGAACGGCGTTGATCGAATTGAATTTATGGTCTCGACTAATTACGGCATGCCACTCAAAGCGCTCAGCAAAACCGCATCTGGTGGTGAACTTTCTCGAATCAGCCTTGCTATTCAAGTAATAACCAGCGCCAAATCAGATACACCGACACTGGTTTTTGATGAAGTTGACGTTGGTGTCGGTGGCAAAATTGCCCAAATCGTTGGCGCTCGACTTAAAGATCTAGGGCGTCATGCGCAGGTAATTTGTATCACTCATCAGCCGCAGGTTGCATCCCAAGGAGATCAACATTTGTTTGTCGATAAAATGGCTGATGACCAGCAAACATTTTCAAGCCTGGTTTCGCTAAAAGGTAAATTACGAACGGCCGAAATCGCTCGCATGCTCGGCGGCCAAGATATCACTGAACGAACCCTGGCTCATGCCCAAGAGATGATCGATGCTTGCGATCAAACCGTGAGCGGCTAAAAATGGTTCTCTTAGATACCACCAGTGTAACGAAAGCGCGCATAAAGGATATCCCTGGCATCCAGCAATTGTTAAACCACTATGCTAAACAAGGCGAACTATTGCCTCGCACCAAACAGGATATTCTTAATAATCTCGAGCATTTTCGAATCATCCGTGAAAACCACAAAGTTATCGCTTGCGGTTCACTCGAGCATTTCACCGATGAACTGGCTGAAATTCGTAGTCTGATGGTTGCCCCGGATATCAAGGGGCGCGGCTTGGGCCGTAAAATTGTCCAGCGACTGATAGAGATAGCAAAACGGCGGCAAGTTGGCCGTGTTATGGCATTAACCTATGTACCAGAATTTTTTCACAACCTTGGTTTTCGCACCGTGACAAAAGAGATATTTCCCGAAAAAGTCTGGGGAATTTGTGTAAACTGCTACAAATTTGAAAACTGCGACGAAATCGCCGTATTGCTAGAGCTGAAGTGACAGCAATGGCAGTAACAGTAATTTCGAAGTTCAATTTACGACGTTAAAATCAAATCTACAATGGCGTTAAGACTCCCTCTTTTATTGGTATTGGCAGCCTCGGCTCTTTTGCTATCGGCTTGTATTAGACCTTTTCAACCTGATATCCAGCAAGGCAATATTCTTAACAACAGCGATCTGCGTGAAATTCGCTTTGGTATGAGCAAGCAGGAAGTCTTGTTTATTTTGGGCACTCCAATGGTGATCGACCCATTTAATGAGCAGCGCTGGGATTATTTTTATTCGCGGCGCGATCAGCAACGCCGCGAAACCGAACAACGTCTAATTACTGTCGTCTTTGAAGACGATAAGCTTGCTCGCTTGCAAGGTGATATTGATCTAAGTAATGTGCAATCTTTGGAACCTTCGACCGAAGATCGTCATCATGGTGGTTCCGTGATCACCGAACCGACTCAGCGTGAGAAAGGCCTGTTTAATCGCTTAGGTTTATTTAAACGTAGCGACGCAGTTGAACGCCGCCTGAAGAAAGTCGAACGCCAACGTCAACGCGACGAAAAACGAGCGGCACGAGAAGCCGAGAAAGTTGCAGCTAGAAATGAAAAGCAAGCCGCAGCTCAAGCTAAAACAGCGGCTAAACAAGCCAAGCAAACAGAAAAAGAACAAGCCAAAGCAGCCAAAAAAGCACAACGTGAAGCCGAAAAGGCAGAGAATCTAGCTGTCCGCGAAGCGAAAAAAGCGGAACGCGAAGCCGCTCTTGCAGCAAAGAAAGCGGAGCGAGAAGCCGAAAAAGCTAAACGCGTCGCTGATCGCGAGGCCAGAAAGGCTGAACGTGAAGCGGCCAGAGCAGCCAAAAAAGCAGAGCGCGAGGCAGCCAAAGCTGCAAAAGAGGACGCCGAGTAGCAGCTCATAAATTAGCTAGCAAAAGAAAAACCTTACTAGCTAAACTAAGCCTAGTTTAAAAGGCCTTATTTTGACGCCAAACCATCCATAAAGCGCTCAATTCGCTTGGCGTTAGCGCCCAAGTCACTGCGCCCTATCCGTGATACTGAACGCATATCAACGGTTGAGCCTCCGCCTTCAGCCGCCAAAATACGAATCACGACATCATCTTTAAATCGCCACAGTAGGGTTGTTTCAGTTGCCTCAATTCGCATCGCCTGCGCATCTGCATTCACTAACTCCCAACCATTCGCTTGAACTTGTGCTACTGCACGGTCGAAAACAGCTTGTGGCGCATCATTTAATCTACGCGTTTTAACTTCTGGATAGGCCTGCTGCTGCACGGCCGCCAATTCTTCTGCGTTATAAGGCAGAGGGTTACTGCTCTCACCACGTAAAGCGATGACTTGATCGAACTGCGGCGGATTAACGGTATCAGTTGAAATATTATGAATTGGTGGCACGGATTTACCCTGCTTCGCCTGCATGCCAAGGCCAATCAATGGAATCAGACTTAGCAGCATCGATAATTGCGTGGCGCCAACCATCTTGGCATCGCCTCGCTTAATAATCCGCAATAGCAAACTAACCATAAAGACGATGGCGGCCAAACCGGCAGTTGCCATTAGTAAGCGAAAACTCTGCCCAAAACTTATTAAGCCAAGATGATACAACAGCAAAACTAGCGGAAATCCCAACAGGGATAATATGGCAAGCGCTTTCAAAATTTTTGTCATTATGATTCTCTTGTAAGTGAATTCAATACGATAAATTGCCTAAAAATTGGCTGCTACTGAGCCTGGCAACTTAATCGGCTTAACTTCGCGGAGTGGTTTTCACGCACTTTAAATTCAAGGCCTTCTAGTAGCTCTTTAGACAAGTCTGGCCGGTTGCATACCAGCACCATATCACAGCCAGCTTTGAGAGCCTGTTCAGCCCGCGCCACAATGCTTGCATGCACATCGACCGCGCCCTGCATGCTTAAATCATCACTGAAAACCACACCTTGAAAACCCAGTTGTTGGCGCAATACAGTTTGCAGCCAAAACGATGAATAAGTAGGGATATCAGCATCGCATTGCTCAAACAAAACATGCGCTGTCATCACGCCATCGATTTCATCAAGTAACTGCTGATATGGCAGTAAATCATGTGTTAATAGATCCTCAAGTTTTCTGCGGTCACACGGCAAACAATGATGAGAATCCCCTGATACACCACCATGGCCAGGAAAATGCTTAGCAATCGCCACCATACCGGCGCTGTGCATGCCGTCGATATAAGCCCCTAGCAGTTCGCTGGCAATACTTGGGTCTGAATGAAAACTTCGATTGCCAATAACTTCGCTAGGTTCGCTCTCAATGTCAAACACTGGGGCAAAACTAAAATCTACTCCTACTTCGATCAATTCTGTTGCCATGGTGCGCGCCGATTCAAAGGCACTGATCGGTGCTCTTTGCCTATCCAGCTCCCACAGCTGACCGAAATCGGCCGCCGGTGGTAAATCTGCAAAACCATCACGAAATCGTTGCACGCGACCGCCCTCCTGATCGACGGTGACTAATAACTTCGGAGTGCGCAGCGCTTTTATTACTTTAATCAACTCAGTGATTTGCGATTTATTTTGATAGTTGCGGCGAAATAGAATTACCCCGCCGACCAATGGGTCGCAGAGCATCTCACGCTCTGACTCAAGTAATTGATGACCTTCAACATCCAGCATTACTGGCCCTAAAGGTAGGCGCTTAGCTTTCATGCATGCTCTCCAAAATAGTAACTACGGTGCCGGTGTCGACCATATCAAATAATTCCATAACGTCGTCATTACGCATTTTTATACAACCATGGGAACTGGCGTGACCCATCGTGTGAGAATCAGGCGCACCGTGGATATAAATATATCGGCGCATAGTATCGACCTGACCACCACGATTAAATCCAGACTCGTTACCACACAGCCAAAGAATTCTGGTTAAAATCCAATCGCGATCAGGGTGTTTGTTTGCGAGCTGCTCGGAGTAAATTTCGCCGCTCGGGCGACGCCCAATAAAAACTGTATTAACTGCTTGGTTAGCGCCGATTTTGGCGCGGATACGATGTGAACCCAGCGGTGTGCATTCGCTACCCATTTGCTGGCCGATGCCATTTTTTGCTGTCGCAATTGATCTTTGCCAGATGCAACTACCAGCCTGATCGAGCACCTGTAAAAGCTGTTGATCAACGAACACTTTAATTGCATTGGTACTCATCAGCCTTTTCAATCAAGCAGCTCATTCAATAAAGCGTCACAACCCAAATCAACCAAGTCAAAAACCTGTTCAAAGCCTTCGTCACCACCGTAATATGGGTCAGGCACCTCAAATTGCTCGGTTAAATCTGCGCGTCTTGCCGCTTGCAAAAACAACTCAATCCTCGCACTGCTATGCGCTGGCGCACCTGCTTGAATCAGATCAAGGTTCTGCTTATCCATGGCCAATATGAAATCAAACTCAGTATAGTCCTCCGACTGGATTTTTCGCGCATAAATATTGTCAGTACCAATGCCTCGCGCTTGCGCAGTGTGTCGAGAACGAGGGTCTGGTAACTCGCCAACATGATAGGCATGAGTGCCAGCCGAATCAATTTCGATGCGATCAGCGAGGCCTCTTGATTGCACCTGGTGTCGCATCATTGCGTGCGCTGTTGGCGAGCGACAAATATTGCCCATGCAGACGAAAAGAAGCTTGATTGCCGTCATAAATTACTCCAATGTTTTATGGTGGCTTTTAATAGCATTGTCTATTGGCATTATCTAGTAGCATTGTCAGCTTTGATCAGACTTATGCATTGTCGGCCAACAAAGCCCGCGCACGATCGAGGTCGGCTTGAGTATCGATGCCAAAGCCGACCTCGAGCTCGGTAGTGTGCACTAATATTTTATCGCCATTCTCTAATACTCTGAGCTGCTCTAGTGATTCGCGTTGCTCGAGTTCACTATGCGGCAAGGCATGATAATTCTTTAGAAAACCAACGCGGTAGGCATAAATACCAATATGGTGCCAGGCGTTGGGCACAGAGCCCTCTGCCGCATTCCGCTTAAAAGGAATCGCCGCGCGCGAAAAATACATCGCCTCTGATCGCCCATTGATCACGACCTTGACCACGTTCGGATCGACAAAATCACCTTCATCTGAGATTGCCGTGGCTGCGGTTGCCATATTGATGTCTGGCTGCTCTAATAATAGTGCAGCAACCTGGTTTATTAAGTCTGCGGGTATCAGCGGCTCGTCGCCCTGCACATTGACGATGATCTGGTCATCATTTAAGCCTAGTTTCTCAACCGCTTCTGCCAAGCGATCGCTACCAGAAACATGATCCGCAGCGGTCATGATCACCTGACACTGAGCATTGACAAGTTGCTGAGAGATTCGATCATCATCAGTGGCGACGATTACCTCTTGTGCCACTGACTCATTGGCACGGCAAACCACTTGCTCGATCATACTCATGTCGCCAATGGCTGCCAGCATCTTGCCAGGCAAACGAGTGGATTGAAAACGCGCCGGAATAATGACTCTAAAACTCATATCTTGGCGGTATTATTCATCTTTATAAGGTTGCGCTTGTTCTTCGAGCATGACTGGAATGCCATCTTGAATCGGGTAAGCTAGCTTGGCAGCACGTGAAATTAATTGATCATTCTCAGCATCATATTCAAGAGAGCCTTTGGTCACAGGGCACACCAACATTTCTAATAGTTTTTTATCAATCATAGTTTGTGTCTATTGCTAAGCGTCTATGTTATCGCGCTGCTTAGCTTAGCTAATAGCAGCCGATTAAAATCGTCGGATAACTTTGCTGAAACGGGTAAATACCAATGTTGCTCACTGGCAAAGTGCCGACATTTTACCGCGTCTTTTTCGGTCATCAACACCACTTGGCCGCCGAACTCAATATCTTGCGGCGTAAAATGATGGTGATCACCAAACGCATGTTCAATAATTTGATAACCCAAAGCTCGACAACTCGCAAAAAAACGAGCTGGCCTGGCAATACCAGCAACCGCATGAATAACCTCGTCACGGGGGAACAACGCCGAATTATCAGTCAACAGGCTAATAGGCGACTCAGCACCCAGTGTCATTGCGTAGCAATCTTGCTGATCTTGATCAGCATCACGTGCCACGCAAATATCAAATTCACTTAAGCGCTTTTTAGGTTCTCGCCATGATCCAGCCGGTAATAAACAGCGATTAGCATCGGCATCGGCATCATGAATACAAACACTGATATGCGGCATTAAGGCCCAATGCTGCAAACCATCGTCACTCACGATCACATCACATTGCGCCTTCAATAGTTCAATGCTGGTATGTCGTTTCGAGCCAACAGCTACCGGCACACCTGTTCGTTGAGCAATCAGTAAGGCTTCATCACCAACCTCTTTGGCGCTATCGTCGTCAGCTATAAGGCATGAGCCACGATCACCATCAGCGAGATAACCGCGACTAATCACACCAGGACGATAGCCCTGGCTTTGTAGTAGTTCCACAATGTGTATCACCAAGGGAGTTTTACCTGTTCCACCAACGGTTAGATTGCCAACGACAATGACCGGTAATTCAGCTTTGCTGCGTTTTTTAAAACCGATTTGATAGAGACCACGATGGCCGGCCGCCCCAAGCCGATAAACCAGGCTAAGTGGCCACAATAAAACGGTTAGCAAATTAGGTGACTGCCAACTCTGCAGTAATACGCGACGCAACACGAGCTAACGATTCCAGAAGAAAAATCCTTTACGGCTATTGCTGGATTGCATTTTGTGCAGCTCTGCGTAAACCCCGCCCTTTTTCATCAAACGCTTATGTGAGCCTTGCTCAACGATCTGACCACGATTAACAACCATAATAGTATCGGCATTCTCAATAGTAGAAAGCCGATGCGCTATCACCAATGAGGTTCTTTGTTGCATCAGCGTTTCAAGCGCATCTTGCACGTAACGCTCCGATTTGTTGTCCAGCGCCGAAGTGGCTTCATCAAGGATTAGAATTGGCGCGTTTTTGTAGATAGCTCGGGCGATGGCAATACGTTGACGTTGACCTCCAGACAATCGAAGCCCATGTTCGCCAACCAAAGTATCTAAACCAGCCGGTAACTCATTTAGAAACTCGTCTACGTGCGCAGCTTTTATCGCCGCCTGTAAACGTTCTTCGTCATATTGGTCAAGCATGCCGTACATGATGTTGCGACCAATGGTGTCATCAAATAAAGTGGTTTCCTGGCTCACCAGAGCAACTTGATTACGTAATTCCTTTAACGAAAACTCATTAATGTCATTGCCATCTAACAGAATACGCCCCTGCTGTGGTTGATAAAAACGTAAAATAAGACTGGTGATGGTTGATTTGCCGCTACCAGATGGGCCGACTAATGCTACTCGCTCACCAGGTTTGATATCGAAATTAAGATCATCCAGAACGGCTTGTTCTTCTTCATCACGATACTTAAAACTCACCTTCTCAAAACTAAGCGCGCCCTGGGTTTGACGCGGCGCCAGAGCACCTGTATCTGATTCAGCTGGGGCATCGATTAGCGAGAAAACTGAATTTGCGGCGGTAATTCCGATCTGGATTTTCTCATTTACCTTAGCCAGACGTCGCAGCGGGCTCATTAGCATCATGCAAGCGGTTAAATAAGAAACAAAATCACCCGCTGACTCAGGGCCAGTGCGAAGATAATTTAAGAACACAAAGAGAATCAACGCTATTGCCGGGGCAACCGCAAGAATCGTAACCGGTAATATGGCCGCCGACACACGCACGCGTTTTAAGTTTTGTTTTAAATTAAATTGATTGGCCTTAGTGAAATTTTCTAATTCCTGTGCTTGCCCACCATAAACCTTGATGACTTTTTGCCCTATCGACGCCTCTTTAACGGTATCAGCGATACCGCCCATTGAATCTTGAATTTCCTTACTAGTGCGTCGAAAACGCGTATTGGTATAACGCGTTATTAGTACCAGCAAAGGAATAGACACAATAAAGATCAAAGTTAGTCGCCAATCTAAATATACTAACCAGCAAATCAATGCGACGGATGTAACCGCATCTTTAAAAACAATCGTCAAAGCATCGGTGGTAGCAACGGCAGTCGTTTCCACATCATAGATCAGCTTGGAAACATTTTTGGCCGAGCTGTTCCGATCAAAGTACGAGGTCGGCAAGCAAATTAAATTGCGAAACACATCCTGACGTATATTGTAAATAACATGGCGGCCAAGGCTTTGCATTGAGGAGTTAGCCAGATAACCAAAAATCGCGCGCGCGACTAATGCACCAAACAAAATTAACGGCCCCCACTGCACAAACCAGGGTTTAGCCGACACAAAAGCATCATTAACGATATATTTAATTAGCGCGGCAAATGAGGCTTCAGTGAGCGCCGTCACAATCATAAAAACGATGGCGAGTTTTAATAGAACCGGGCTTCGTTTTAAATAAAGGTTAAGGCGAACGAAAACCGCCTTGGCGTCAAACTTATTGCCTTTGTCAGAGTGCGCAACCGGCATGCTGCTGGTTTCTAACATCGGCAGTCTCTACTCACCAAATTGTTTGGTAGCGAAAGTGACGTTTTGCAATCCAATTTCCTGAGCCACATCCATGACTCGAATCACTGCCTCATGCGGTGCTTTTTTGTCTGCTCTAATAATTAGCAACAAACCTTCGCTTTGCTGATATTCACTCAGAGCAGATTTAAGAGTCTCCCGTTCAGAGTTAATCAATGCTTTCGCAGCCCCGTCTACATCTGAAGCTATGGCGTACTGAGAATTCGCGCCCACCTGAACCTCAACACTGCTTGGGGCATTACCTGTTTGTTCACCGCTGGATTCAGGCAAATTGATCTTTAGGGACGTTTCTTTGGTAAAAGTGGTTGAGATCATAAAAAAAATCAACAACAAAAACACCACATCGATCAATGGCGTCAACTCGATACCGGTTTCGTCTTGCTCTTGTTGACTATTAAAGTTCATTCAATTCTCTTTTTACCTGGCGCTCGCATTAGCTCGCTGGCGCTCAAGGCTGTTTTACCTGGCGCTCGCATTAGCTCGCTGGCGCTCAAGGCTGTTTTACCTGGCGC
>CAYVYS010000043.1:0-10301 GCA_964455815.1 uncultured Gammaproteobacteria bacterium | reverse complement strand
TCGCATTAGTTCGCTGGCGCTCAGGGCTGTTTTACTCGGCGCTCGCATTAGCTCGCTGGCGCTCAGGGCTGTTTTACCTGGCGCTCAGGGCTGTTTTACCCGGCGCTCAGGGCTGTTTACTTTTGGCTCTCTAATAGAGCCAAAGCGTTTTCTTCTAATATCACCGCTAGTTCACTGATTTTGCCGCGAAAATGCCGATAAAACATCAAACACGGAATCCCAACCGACAAACCTGCGGCGGTGGTGATTAGTGCTTCGGAAATACCACCGGACAATACGGTAGGGTCGCCGACACCACTAGCGGTAATAGCGGTGAAAACTTTGATCATGCCGATCACCGTACCAAGTAATCCAATCAGCGGTGTAATCGAGGCGATAGTACCTAAAGTGTTTAAGTAGCGTCCCAAACGGTGCACAACTTGTTTGCCGCTCTCTTCTAGGGCTTCTCGCACGGCATCTGGCCCACGATGTAAATTGTCCAGGCCTGCTGCAAATACTTTACCTAAAGGAGAATGATCACGGACCACCTGAATTTTATCTTCGTTTAAACGGCCTGACTGAGCCAAATCGAGGATTTGTTTTCGCAAGCCTTCAGGTGCAACCTGTTTAACTCTAAGAGTCAACAAACGCTCAAAAATAATCGTTAAGGCCACCAGCGAACAGAGCAAGATTACCCACATTAGGGGGCCACCAGCGCGGAACAACTCAAACATAAGGGACGTTTACCTGATTAAATCTGATGCACCGTGTTAGACAAATTCTCGGCGTCAGATTTCATTTGTTATTTAGTGCCCCAAAGTCTACCAAAGTCTGTTGCTTGATGGGTTAGTTTTTAGTCACGCCAAAAGCGACGATGATTTTGTCGATATGATGCTATGTCGATACCCGCCGGAGAAACAACAAGATCGATGGTGCCGTGCTCAATGGTTGACAATACTTTTATACCCCGAGTTTGGTAGCGTGCTGAGACATCCTGGTGAGGATGTCCATACTGGTTTTTATACCCTGCTGCCAGTAAGGCAGTGCTTGGTTCAACCGCGTCAATAAAATCGGCTGTTGACGAGGTTTTACTGCCTTGATGTGGCACTAAAAGCACATCGGCTTTGAGGTTCGCTTGCCGACTTAATAAGTATCGCTCTACCTGCTTTTCAATGTCTCCCGTAAGCAAAATAACCGTATTGTGGTGCTCAATTCTTAACACACAAGACCAGTTATTGCTGCCTTTTGGCGTCTCCTCTGACGGACTGAGAAAACTAAATTGGGTACGCCCAATATGCCAGTGCTGCCCGGCTCGACATGCCGATGAGTTTGGCAACTTGTCTTGCCGACTGCTATGCAAACGATCAAACGAAAATGCCTGTCGTAGCGTTTGATAGCCACCAATGTGGTCATTGTCAGCGTGACTGATGACCAGATCGTTGATGTGTGATCGCCCTTGCTCTCTTAAAAATGGCACTAACACCGCTTGTGCCGGGCTAAAGCCGGAACGATAGCGAGGGCCGGTATCATAGACCAAGGTATAGTCAGCCTTGGTAACAACCATCGATAAACCCTGCCCCACATCCAACAAAGTCACTCTAAGATCAGACGATTCGCTATTAGCAAAAGCATTAAGGCAGCTTAGCCCAGCAAGGAGCAATAGTAAGAACCTGAGAGCCATACCAATACGCGACCAAACACTGACAGCAAGCAAACTAACGGCGGCAAAAGCGCACAACCAAAGTGAACCAGAAAGATAGAGCCCAGCGAACTCGAAGTCATTCAGCCACGCTAGAGCCTGGTAAAGCAAGTCATAAATCACTGCTAACAAGCTTAGCAATCCATTGCCGATAAATTCCAATTGCAATTGCTGCAATAAGACAGCAAACAAGGTCAATGGAATCAATAAGGTGCAAAACAACGGCACCAATATTAGATTCACCAAAGGCGCGATCAGAGACACCTGGCCAAATAGGCTTGCCGTGATTGGCAACATGCCAAGCCATAATAAAGGCTGCAAGCGCACCAAACTAAGCGATGCCTGACTAGGGCGATGAAACAAGGCAATAATAAACACCGCAGCAAACGACAACCAAAACCCGGCATCTAATATTGAAAATGGATCGATTGCACAAATAATAACCGCGCTATACAACAAGACTTGCATTAAAGACTGAGGCCGCGACCACATTCGACATAAACTAAACACCAGCAACATAATCAAGGCGCGCTGGGTCGAGACCGCAAAACCGGCCAAGGCGGCGTAAAAAACCGCCGCTGCTAAAGCTGGAAACAATGCTAAATGCTGCCTCGAAGTTTGTGTGTAAACGAAGGTAAACGGCCGCAGCAAATAATTTGAAAGTGCATAGATCACGGCAAAAATCAGGCCAATAT
The DNA here is from genome assembly GCA_964455815.1 of uncultured Gammaproteobacteria bacterium. Taxonomy (GTDB): domain Bacteria; phylum Pseudomonadota; class Gammaproteobacteria; order Arenicellales; family Arenicellaceae; genus Arenicella. Next base: position 7,928 of record CAYVYS010000043.1, on the reverse strand, counting down.
GTAACCCGGAAATTGCTACCAAATGGCTAATTCCAGCTCTTTGCAGCACCGCTTTTTGTTGAGAATTCAGCGCCGATTTGTCGCCAATCGCAAGCGCCGTAACCAGCCCTTGGCCTACCCCGTTCAACGAGCCAAGATCGTGTTTAATTTTGCTGCGTAGCTGCGCTATAAACCCCTTGCCCAGCGATAAACGCTGATACGGCGATTTAAGTCGCACATAACCGCGAGCTGAAATTTGATGCCGAAACAGAAACTTCTCATAGTCAAATGCGGCGTGACTGGCAAAGCCGCGCGGCCGCTTAAGGCGAACAGTAAACTGCCAGACATCCCCAGTTGCCACCTCAAAGGGGCAGCGATAACAACTGAGTTGAATCGCTTGATTTACTAACGAATAAAGCTGCGGATCATTTAGCTCAAGGAGCTGAAAATCGAATCGCAGATCGGCGCCCTGCCGATTCGGCAAGCCGGTAACTTTGCCGCTGACTTCAATATCGATACGCTCAAAACTCCTCGGCAGAATAGATTCTTGATGCTCACTGAAGTGCCAGCAAGCATTCAGTAAACCCAACAACAAAAAGACTACGAAAATACCCGCTCGAGAGTAACGAGCAAGAACTAAACTGGCTAATAAAACCAAAATTAATATTTTTATAGCCGGCAAAGAAGCGATCAATAATGTCCCTGCATGCCCGGCGCCAAAAGCCAGCAGGCAGCATGGTGAATAACTCAAAAACTCAATACGATTAGCCATCAAACAATTCCTTTTGTTGATATGAGAAGATAATTTGTCGCTAATTCAAGAAGATCATCAAAAACTAACGCAATATCCATTGTTTGCGCTTAAAATAGCAGCGAGATTTGAGCGATGCAAGCTCACCTTAACTGATTACCATGAGCAAGGAATCGAGTCACCTTGAAAATATTGAATCACATTCGTCGTTACCTACCTACTGCGCAGGAAATACAGCAGATTAGATACATTCATATTTTCGGTGATCGTTTAAAAGATCATGAGCTCTGGCACTTTACTCGACAAAGCACCGCCAAAGGAGCTGCGATCGGCTTATTTTGTGCTTTTTTACCCATGCCGTTCGAGATGGTGGCCGCGATTTTTCTCGCTAGCCTGATGCGAGCTAATTTGCCGTTGGCCGTTGGCGCGGTCTGGATTTCCAACCCACTGACCTGGATTCCCTTATATACGCCGCCTTATCTTTTAGGCGCAAAGATACTTGGAATTGCGCCAGTGAGTTTAAGCGAAATGGGCGTGCTCGAATTAGGCTGGCATTATGTCGCCCTATGGCTGGGTTGTTTGATCGTAGGTACTTGCCTGGCGCTGGCAATGCATTTCATTATCAGTTTTTTCTGGAGTGGCCAAATTCGCCGAAAATGGCGGCTACGTTCACAGCTTAGAGCCGAGCGCAAAGCGGTGAAAGCTAAGCAAACGAAATTAACCGCAACTAGCGAAGAGTAAAAGGTTTTAAAGGTGGTTCAGTCGTAAGCAAATCTTCTCAAAAATCAATAGCTAACTTGGTCTGTGGCATTCGACTGTGTCACTCAACTACAGTCCCGTGATCGAGTTTGAGAACTTTATCCATTCGTGCGGCCAAAGAAATGTCGTGGGTTACCATCACCAATGCCGTACCGACGCGCTGATTTAAAGCCATCATCATCTCGAAAACGCTTTCTGCGGTATCGATATCCAGATTGCCAGTTGGTTCATCCGCCAGCATGACCATCGGCTCGGTAATCAAGGCTCTTGCTATAGCCGTGCGTTGGCGCTCACCACCAGACAATTCCGTTGGGCGATGACTTAAACGATGACCCAAGCCAATATCGCTTAATAAATCAGCTGATTTTTCAAATGCCTTAGCCTTATCAACACCACGAATAAGCAAAGGCATCGCGACATTCTCAACTGCCGAAAACTCAGGCAACAAATGATGGAACTGATAAACAAAACCTAGATACTGGTTTCGTAACAGGCCTCGCTGCTTGTCAGACATTCTCGACATTTCCTGGCCATTTACCCACACCGAACCGGTGGTGGGTAAATCTAAGCCGCCAAGCAAATGCAACAAAGTGCTTTTGCCCGAGCCAGAGGCGCCGACTATCGCCAGTCGCTGAGCTTTTTCAATATGCAAATTGACTGAGCTTAGTACCTCAACCTGATTTGGCCCTTCGGTATAGGTTTTGCCCAATTGCTGGCAATGCAAAATAGCGGTACTACTCATATCGCAAGGCCTCAGCAGGTTGAGTTTTCGATGCTCTCCAGGCTGGATACAAGGTCGCCAACATGCTGATGATTAATGTTACTGACACAATAATCGACACATCAGACCAGCGCAGATCAGCCGGGAAATCCGAGACGATGTACACATTCGATGGCATTAATTCATAACCCACCAGCGATTCGATCGCACTAAATATCGCTGGTACATTCAGAGCGGTTAACACACCAGCAATCGTACCGATGATGGTTCCCACCACACCGGATGTCACACCTTGAACAAAGAATATCCCCATGACTTTGGCGGGCGACAAACCGAGTGTACGCAAGATCGCGATATCAGCACGTTTATCCGTTACCACCATAATGAGCGTAGAGACAATATTAAAAGCCGCGATAGCAACAATTAAAAACAGCGTGATAAAAACCACTTTACGCTCTAAATCTATGGCGCGAAAGAAACTGCTGTACTGTGATGTCCAATTATCGACAATCAAACGAAAATTAAACTTGCCGGCTAACTCTCGTGATACACCGATTGCCTTAAATGGGTCAGAGAGCTTGAGCCTGATGCCACTGACCGCTCCTCGAGTTTTGTACAGCTTTTGCGCATCGCTCATATGAATGTGCGCGAGAGCGGAGTCAAATTCATCTGGCCCTAAACCGCCGAAAATGCCCACCACAGTAAAGCGACGCAACCTTGGCACCAAACCCGCCGGAGTGGATTGCCCTTGTGGGGAGACGAAGGTGATTTTATCGCCAACTCCAGCGCCCAACTTAAAGGCTAAGCCCTCGCCTAATACAACATTGTAAGAGCCCGCCTTTAAATCATATTGGCCTTGCACAATATGCTCAGACACCAATGACACTGCTGGCTCGTGCTCGGGCAATACACCCTTAACCAAAGAGCCCGTTACCACGCCGCCGTATGAGGCTAAGCCCTGCGAATAAACATACGGGGCAGCGCCTTCAACTTCGGCGTTGGATTCCAATTCGGGCTTTACGGTTTGCCAGTCCTGCAACCAGCCGCCACCACCGGTAACCGTCACATGCGAAGCCACATCTAAAATCTGACCTCGCAGTTCTTTACCAAAGCCATTCCAAATCGAAATAACCGAGATCAATACCCAAACCCCAATGGCAATTCCAAAAATCGAAATAAACGAGATAAACGAAATAAAACCATTACGCCGTTTGGCACGCGAATAGCGAGTACCAACTAAAAAGGGAATATTAACGCCAGCCATTAGCTACCCTCGTTTGGCTGGCTCGGTGTTTCCGGGCGCATATGTGGGAACAATAGAACGTCTCTAATCGATGGGCTATCGGTGAATAACATCACGAGTCGATCAATTCCAATGCCCTCGCCTGCGGTTGGTGGCATTCCGTATTCAAGTGCACGAATGTAGTCGGCATCAAAGTGCATGGCTTCATCGTCGCCGGCATCTTTTTCAGCTACCTGTTGTTTAAACCGCTCGGCCTGATCTTCAGGATCATTTAGCTCTGAAAATCCGTTGGCGATCTCACGACCGGCAATAAACAGCTCAAAGCGATCAGTGACAAAATCATTCTCATCATTGCGTCTTGATAGCGGTGACACCTCAACCGGGTAAGCCGTAATGAAGGTCGGGGCTAATAAGCGTTCTTCGACGGTTTTTTCGAATATCTCAATTTGCAGTTTGCCAAGACCATAACTGTCTTTGACCAAAATCTTCAACTGCTCGCAAACACTGACTAATTTGGCTCGATCACCTAAATCCTCGGCGCTAAGCTCGGGTTTAAAATGCAAAATTGATTCGGCTACTGTCATACGCTGAAACGGTTTACTAAAGTCGATATCCTGCCCTTGATAGTGCACCTGACCATCGGCCGTCAACATGCTTGCCAGGCCTTGGAACATAGCCTCAGTGGTATCCATTAGATCATGGTAATCGGCATAGGCCTGATAAAACTCCAGCATAGTGAATTCTGGATTATGCCGAGTACTGAGGCCTTCATTGCGAAAATTACGGTTGATCTCGAACACACGCTCGAAACCACCAACCACCAGGCGTTTTAAGTACAGCTCAGGGGCAATGCGCAAAAACAATTGCATATCCAAAGCGTTGTGATGCGTAACAAATGGCCTTGCTACCGCGCCGCCCGGGATCGCTTGCATCATTGGCGTCTCAACCTCAAGAAACTCACGCTCAATTAAAAACGTGCGAATAAAGCTGACAATGCGCGAGCGTTTACTAAACACCTCGCGACTATGCTCATTCATGATCAAATCAACGTAACGCTGCCGATAAGCCGTTTCTTTGTCAGTCAAACCATGGAATTTTTCCGGCAGCGGGCGCAAGGATTTCACCAGCAATTTAATTTCTGAAACTTTTACGCTCAGTTCACCTTTATTGGTTTTAAACAGCTCGCCTTGCACTGCGACAATGTCGCCAATATCCCATTTTTTAAATTCGGAATTATAAAAACCCTCTGGCAAGGCATCGCGTGTGACATATATCTGAATGCGACCACTGCGATCCTGCAAATGCGCAAAGCTCGCCTTGCCCATAACTCGGCGAGTCATCATTCGACCAGCAATGCTAACCTGCACTGCTTGTTGCGCCAACGCTTCTTTGTCTAACTCAGCGTAGGTATCAGTCAGGGGTTGAGCTAAATGTTCAGGCTTAAACCCATTTGGAAAGGCAATGGTCTGCTCACGCCATTGGTTTAGCTTTTCTCGACGTTGGCGAATAAGTTCGTTTTCGTCCTGCTCGTTGTTCGGTGGGCTTTGATCTTGACTCACATTGATCACTTTCTGTTTTATAAGCCTTGCTTAAGACTTGCTTCGATAAATTGATTTAAATCTCCATCGAGCACGGCTTGTGTATTGCCGGTCTCAACCTGGGTTCGGAGATCTTTGATACGCGACTGGTCTAGCACGTAGGAACGAATCTGTGAGCCCCAACCGATATCGGACTTTTCATCTTCAACCGCTTGCTGATCGGCGCGCCGCAACTGCATTTCGTGCTCATAGAGGCGAGCACGCAGCATCGACATGGCCGCATCTTTATTACGATGTTGGGATCGATCACTTTGGCATTGTACGACAATATTGGTCGGTAAATGCGTGATTCGCACTGCTGAATCTGTCTTGTTAACGTGCTGGCCTCCGGCGCCACTGGCTCGATAAGTATCAATGCGCAGATCTGCTGGATTTATTTCAACATCAACTCGATCATCGATCTCAGGGTAAGCAAACAGAGAGGCAAACGAAGTATGTCGGCGATTGCCGGAATCAAATGGGCTTTTGCGCACTAAACGGTGCACACCCGTTTCGGTTCTTAAAAATCCGAAGGCGTATTCCCCGCTGACTTTTACGGTAGCGCTTTTAATACCAGCGACCTCACCTTCAGAGAGTTCGATAATCTCGGCTTTAAAGCCATTTGCTTCTGCCCAGCGCAGATACATTCGCAAAATCATGTTCGCCCAATCCTGGGCTTCGGTACCACCAGAACCGGATTGAATATCGATAAAGGAATTGTTGGCGTCCATCGGGCCTGAGAACATACGTTGGAACTCTAACTTGCCAAGTTGCTCTTCAATTTCTTGTAAATCGGCGGCTACTTCATCGGCTAAATCCTGATCGCCCTCTTCTTGCGCTAGCATCAACATCTCAAAACTATCTTTAGCACCACTAGCAACCGCGTCCAGAGTTTGTACAATCTCTTCCAGCTTCACTTTCTCCTGACCGAGCTTTTGCGCTTGTTCAGGATTCTCCCAAATCGACGGGTCTTCCATTTGCCGCAAGACTTCTTCGAGGCGCTCTGCTTTTACTTCATAGTCAAAGGTACCCCCTGAGCAACTCACTGCGCTCCTGAAGGTCTTTGATTTGTTCAAAAAAGGAGTTTAATTCCATGTCGGCATTCGGCCAATTTTTTCTGCAGCGAACGATACCCGAATCAAGCGATGATGAGAATATATTTTAGAGGAACATCCGTACAAACTTGATAATCAAGGTTTTTTGTAGGGCTTCTTCTATTCAGAACTCGCTCGAATGGCGGTTTGCACATCACTGAAACGACGTAGCCAGGGGCCATGTTGTCGTAAGGCAGCTGGCAACGCCTCACGCGCAGACTGAGCGGCTTGTTTAGACTCGTAATCCCCATAAACTAGCTTATAAAAAGTAGCACCGCGACTAGGTTCTCTAAAGAAGGCGGCCTTTTTGGACAAATCGTGTTGCCTGATGAAGTCCTTGACCTTTGCCAGCTCATTAAAAGCTAATAATTGCACGGTCCAGCGCTGCGGTGATTTTTTTAAAATCCAGTTTTCAGATTTTAATTCCACACGCGCCACACCTCCACGCTTTTCAAGATATCTTTGGGCTGGCGCATAGCCTTCCTGGCTGGCCTTTTGGATTAGTAATAAAGCTTCGTCATCCTGGTCATTCTTACTTAGGAGAATTTGAGCCAAATGAAAGCCAGCTGGAACATAACCATGGTCTGCGGCCTTTCTATACCAATCTCTGGCTTGCTCCTGGCTAGCGCTGGCGACGCGTTCCTGCTCGTGTAATAACCCAAGATTAAACATCGCGCGCGCGTCTTTTTCATTAAGCGCAGCTAAACGCCAGACTGCTTGTGCGCGCTTATAGTCGCCACTGAAGTAAGCGTCCATTCCTTGGTCAATCTCATTTGCAAACACGCACCAGCAACATAGCCACAATAATATGGCTAGCACGACACGCCGTTGACTAATTTTGAGCGTCACAAGCTCGATCCCATTTCGTTACAACTACTTTATCGCTTTTTACAGCTTTGTCTTAACCCAATTGAAAAAAGGGTCGGTAAAGTTTAGCAATGCTTTACCAACCCTATCTCACCTTAATTTGCTCTACCAACTCTATAAATTATAGCCAGTTTCTCCATGCTGAACTACATCCAAACCTTGTTGTTCGACTTCAGGATCAGCTCGTAGTGGACAAATCAGCCCAACTAAACGCAACAAAACATAAGAGACAATCGCTGTGTATGCCGCCGTAACGAGCACACCAATCACTTGAACCTTCAATTGGCTGGCAGCTCCCATCCCATCTTCATAACCAATTCCTCCCCATGAGGCCGATACGAAAAAAGCGGCTAGGATCGTGCCTAAGGCACCGCCAACACCATGCACCGGAAACACATCTAGTGAGTCGTCAATCTTGAGTTTATTCTTGATCATTTGTGTGGCGAAATAACAAATCGTGCCACCGGATAAGCCGATAATCACGCCACCTACTGGGCCAACAAAACCTGACGCTGGGGTAATTGTGCCAAGACCAGCTACCATGCCAGTGACAATACCGAGCACACTTGGCTTGCGAAAACGAATCCATTCTATCGTCATCCAGGCCAATGAGCCGGCGGCGGCACTTAGGTGCGTGACCAGCATGGCCATGCCTGCACGCCCATCGGCCGTTAGCGCCGAGCCACCATTAAAACCAAACCAGCCAAACCACAACATCCCTGCACCGGCGACCGTTAGAGCTAAGCTATGTGGCGTCATCGGCTTTTCTGGAAAGCCCGAACGGTTGCCAATCACCATGGCAGCCACTAAGGCGGTCACGCCAGCCGTAACATGCACAACTGTTCCTCCGGCGAAATCCAATAGCCCCATATCAGCGAGCCAGCCACCGCCCCATACCCAGTGAGTAATTGGTACATAGACAGCTAAACCCCACAAT
>CAYVYS010000042.1:0-24387 GCA_964455815.1 uncultured Gammaproteobacteria bacterium | reverse complement strand
TTACGAACCTTTTGGCTGATTATTCGATCGGTAGGACAATGCCGACCTTGCCGCTCAGGCGCAGATCACTGTGCCTTCGATAATTTCGGATAAGTTGTCCGATGATGGCACGCGTAAATGGCTGCTTAGCGTACCTGGTAAAAGCGCTATCGAGATGGTGTTTATTCCAGAAGAATCGCGTGGCACTCTATGCGTTTCTTCGCAAGTGGGTTGCACACTTAATTGTTCTTTTTGTGCCACTGGCAAACAAGGTTACAACCGCAACTTGAGCGCCGCCGAGATCGTAGGGCAGGTTTGGTTGGCGAAGAAATTGTTAGCCGAGCAATATCAAATCGAAGATCGCATAGTGAGCAACGTGGTGATGATGGGCATGGGCGAGCCGCTGATGAATTTCGATAATGTGGTCGCCGCTATGAATATCATGCGAGATGACTTTTGTTTTGGTCTGTCTCGTCGGCGCATCACCCTAAGTACTGCCGGAGTTGTGCCACAAATCGATGCCTTGCGCGATGCATGTCATGTGAGCTTGGCGGTGTCTTTGCACGCTCCGAATGATGAGTTACGCAATGAATTGGTACCATTAAATAGAAAGTATCCAATTGAAGAATTGCTGGCGGCGTGTCGACGTTATGTTGCTGATTCGGCACGCGCTAAAGTGACTTTTGAGTATGTCATGCTAGAAGGAGTTAACGACGACTTAGAGCACGCCCATCAACTTGCTGAGTTAATGAAAACGGTGCCCAGTAAAGTCAACTTAATCCCATTTAATCCATTTGATGGCATACACTACAAGCGATCTTCCAATTCGCGAATTAACCGCTTTAAAGACATCTTGATTGACGCCGACGTAATTGTCACGGTGCGTAAAACGCGCGGCGATGATATTGAGGCAGCCTGCGGCCAATTAGCTGGCGATGTAATGGACAAAACGCGTCGCTCGGAAAAATTTAGACAAAATCAGGCAGAGAAAATACAATAGCGAAATGCATAAAGTTAATTCATTGTTTATAGGTGTCGGATTAGAAGTTGTTGCTAAACCTTTGTTGGCAATAGTTTTATTGTTAACTATCTCTGCCTGTACGACTACCTCCAGTAGTGGAGTAGACAAGAAAACCCCAAGTATTGCCACCGCCAGTGCTGACGATAAGGCTCTGGTGCACACGCAGTTAGCGCGTGGTTACATGCAACAGAATCAACTTGCTACCGCCAAGATCGAGCTTGAGCGCGCCCTGGCAATCAGTCCCGGTCATTCTGATAGTAACTATGTGATGGCTTTGCTTATGATGAAGCTCGATCAATTTGATGAAGCTGAAACACATTTTTCTCGTGCCGTTGATTCAGATGGCAATAACTCAGCCGCAGCGCATGATTTTGGCACCTTTTTATGCCAAATTAGAAAGCCGGTAAAGGCCGTCAAGTACTTTGATATCGCCGCGTCTAACCCTTTGTTTAGCCAGGCTAAGCTCAGCTATGCGCGTGCCGGGCAATGCATCGCTAAGAGCGATCCTCAGCGCTCTGAGGTATATCTCAAAAAAGCTCTAAAACTTGATGCAAGATTACGACCGGCTTTATATAGTCTGGCGCAGCTCAAATTCAGCCAGAGCGAGCACTTATCTGCCCGAGCGTATATCGAGCGTTTTCTTGCGATTACCGATCCGCAACCTGAGCCACTGATGTTGGCTTATAAAATAGAATCCAGCCTGAAGGCAACCGACCAGGCAATGCGCTATCGAAAGCAGATCTTAAATACCTTCCCGGGTAGTCGACAGGCCAGTCAATTACGAGCTCAGGGCCGATCTTAATTTAGAGATCAGCTCTCAGTTTGCACAAGCGAAAGCGGTCGCGCCGGCATGCTCGCAGAGAGATTTTAAGAATTCATTTGGTTGTCCTTTATTATTTTATTTAAAACGGGTTTTATTTGGGTTGCGTGAGAGTTTATTTTGGAAGATTCACAGACATTAATGGACGAGCAAATTGAAGCCAAGCTTGGTAGTGGCAAGTTACTGGCGGCTGCGCGTAAAGAGCAAAAACGTTCGGTAGAAGAAATTGCTGAACTGCTAAATCTCTCGGTGAGCCAAATTCGCACCATCGAATTGGATCAGAATGAGGGCTTGCCGGAGCCGACCTATGTGCGAGGCTACATTCGCGCTTACGCTCGCTTATTGGATTTAAATGCTGATGAAGTTCTAGAACATTATCTGAACCCAAATTGGCAAAAAGGCTCCAGTCTCGATGAAATGCCAAAACGTCTTGAGGTTCACGAGCGTCACAAATCGAAGTTGTTTACTCCGTTCAGATTGCTCGCGCTAGTAGCAATAGTCGGCGCTGGCGCGTTTTATGTTATGACTCGTCAACCTTTTGGTGAAACACCAAGCATAGCAAGCCCTGCTACTCAAACTGCTGAGCTGCAAGCACCACAGAGTCAAACCTCGACCACCGCTGCCCAGTCAACCAGCAATTCAGCTTCACCAAGTGATAGTAGTGCAGAGCAGCCGGCGATAAGTGAGAGTGCTGGCGAAGTTTCAGAATCACCAGCAACCAGCGATGACTATCAAATCGCGTTAAACTTTAGTGATACCTGCTGGGTTGATATTCGCGATGAAGAGGGCAAGCGACTTGCCTATAAAAGCTATACCGCCGGTGAAGAGTTGAATTTAAGTTCGCCGATTGCGATGAGTGTCTTTCTCGGCAATGCCAGCGCCGTGACAGCCACGGTGGATGGGCAGGCCTTTGATCTAGAGCCCTATCGCGAAGGTGTCTTCGCGCGATTTTCGATACCGCGCCAGTAAGTGCATATAGGCTCATGGCAAACAAAGCCCAAACAATAAAATCTGTAAAGGGAATGAATGACATTCTTCCCTCAGAAAGCGTTGTTTGGCAGCAAATTGAACAAGCCTGTAAACAGATTTTCGAGCAATTTTCTTATCGTGAAATTCGAACCCCATTGGTCGAAGCTACGCAATTGTTTGCTCGCTCGATTGGCGAGCAAACGGATATTGTCGCCAAAGAAATGTACACTTTTGCGGATCGCAACAATGACAGCCTGAGTTTACGCCCTGAAGGAACCGCCAGCACGGTGCGTGCCGGCATCCAAAATGGCTTGTTCCATAATCAGCAACAACGGCTTTGGTACCTGGGGCCAATGTTTCGCTATGAACGCCCACAAAAAGGTCGATACCGACAATTTCATCAAGTTGGTGTGGAATGTTATGGCTGGGCCGATGCAGATATCGAAGCCGAAGTGTTTTCGATGAGCAAAATATTATTTGACCGACTTGGCTTGACGAATACCCAGTTACAAATTAACAGCCTTGGAGATCAGGCTAGTCGAGCTGCGTTTCGAGCTAGCTTGGTCGGCTATTTGAGCGACCATAGAACTGACCTTGACGAAGACAGCCAGCGCCGTTTAGACAGCAACCCTCTGCGCATACTCGACAGCAAGAACTCCGATACACAAGCTATTTTGGATAAGGCACCAAGCATACTCGATTATCTAAGCCCGCAGTCGCAAACTCGTTTTGAGCAACTCCAAGGGTTTTTGCGCGAGCTGGGAATTCCTTACCAGCTCAACTCGCGATTAGTGCGCGGTCTGGACTACTACAACGACACGGTTTTTGAGTGGATTAATGCCGATTATGGCGCGCAAGCCACAGTATGTGGTGGTGGTCGATACGATGCAATGGTCGAGCAATTGGGCGGGCAGGCAACCCCGGCCTTTGGTTTCGGGATGGGTTTGGAACGCCTAATCCAGATGCTCCAGGAGCAGGCTGCTGCGAGCGTTGATATCGAACAAAACCCAGAAGTTTTTATCGTCTCTAATGGCGATGCGGCTCGCCAGCAAGCACTTGGTCTGCAAGCTCACCTTGTTCGAGCTGGTTGTAGAGTACAATGTCACATGGGTGTTGGCAGTTTTAAGAATCAATTCAAAAAAGCCGATAAATCTGGTGCATCACTTGCCCTGATTATTGGTGAGGATGAAGCGAGAGACGGCCTGGCTGGCATCAAGATCTTACGAAAACAAGCGGATGGAGCCAATTCTGAGCAGCAAACTATTAGTCAGAATGAGCTCGTTGACGTGGTGACTAATTTGCTGAAAACGCTATAATCGCGGGCTAAATTGCAACGGCGATGTATTCACGCCTCATACACTGATTCTGGCATGGCCTCGCCAAGCGAATATCAGCAAACACAAGCAGAGAATAAAATAATATGGCTGACGATATTTTTCTTACCCAGGAAGAGCAGGATGAACGTGCTCGCAAGTGGTTAAAAGACAATGGGCCAGCGCTCGCAATTGGTATCGCCCTGGGAATCGGCGGCATATTCGGCTGGGAGCAATATAAAGATAACCAGCAAACCAAAGCTGAGCGTGCATCTGCGCTTTATGAGCAAGTCCTAGGGGAATTTCAGGATTCAGAGCTGTCAGATATTGACGCTCAATTTAGTGAACTAAAATCGAGCTTTGCTGGCACTTCTTACGCTGCCAAGGCGGCTTTGATTAAAGCCCGCCAGCTAGCGGTTACCGATGTGAATGCCGCCGCTGAAGAACTACAATGGGTAGTCGATAATGCACCAGAATCGGGACTTCAGCACACGGCTCGAATCCGGCTAGCTAAAATCAAACTTAGTCAATCCGACCTGGATGCAGCAGCGCAACTTGCTGCTGTAAAACCTCAACATGGCTTCGCCTCGCATTACGCTGAAATTTTAGCCGAGGTGGCTGTGCAGCGAGGTGATACGAGTACAGCTCGACAAGAGCTGCAACGTGCTATCGATAGTCTTAGCCAATCGCAGGCAGCTTATTCAAGATTACTTAGTATCAAGCTAGATCGCCTGCCTGCTGATGAAAATGCCGCGAGCGAAGATGCTCAAAGCTCCGAGCAAGCGCCAGCAAGCGACTCGGATTCTAGCGCTGAAGAAACCCAATAAAAACAATCGTGATTGACTTGATAAAGAGAAGCTAACTATGAATCGACTAATTCCTATTCTAGCGCTACTTAGTTTGCTGCTAAGCGCTTGTGGCGGCGGCAGTAAAGATACTGATTTTTTTGGTGAAGTTGAAAAAGCACGCAAGCCTAAAGTATCGACCCAGACAAAATTAAGTCGAAATTGGCGAGTCGATTTGGGTGAGAGTATTCGCCCTGGCCAGGCTATTTTATCTCCGGCCTTATTGGGCGACGCGATTTACGCGGCCTCTACCAATGGGCGCATATATAAAATTGATGCTCAGACTGGAAAACGTCAATGGTCAGTGAAATTGCGCAACGAGACCATTACTGGCGGTGTTGGAGTCGGCGGAGGTTTAGTCTTAGTTGGAACCGATCAGGGGTTGGTTCACGCCTTGCGCCAACAAGATGGCAGCATCGCCTGGACATCTGAGCTTGATAGCGAAATTCTAGCCAGCCCGGTGACCGAAGGTGATGTAGTGGTCGCCCGCACCGGAGATGGAAAAATGTATGGCTTGTCGTCTTTTGATGGCGAACGTGTCTGGACCATCAGTCGGCAGCTGCCTCGTTTGACTATTCGTGGTGAGTCTCGCCCCTTGTTGACTCAGGGAGTGGTTTTTGCCGGATTTTCAGACGGTTATCTGGTCGCGCTGGAAGCTAAAAATGGTCGTAACCTATGGGATTTTCCCATTTCTTTTCCACGTGGCACCAACGAAATTGATCGACTCGCCGATATTGATACTGACCCATTGTTAGTCGGTGATCGCATTTATCTGAGTTCTTATCAGGAAGTCACTCATGCCCTGGATGTGCGCAACCAACGTGTTGCCTGGAGCGTCGATGTGTCGTCTTACCATGCCTTATCCTATGACGCGGCTTTTCTTTATATTTCTGATCGCAACGGCGTAGTCCATCAAATAGATCGGAGTTCTGGCGAGAAGTCATGGTCACAAGATGGGTTACGATTATTTCCGATTAGCGCGCCAATTTCGGTTGGCGCATTTGTGATTGTCGGTGAGGGTGATGGTAATCTGTATGTCATGGATAAAAATGATGGCCAGCTCATTGGCAGGCATGGCTTTGGCGCGCGTAGTGTTATTGGCGCACCGATTGTAGAGGGCAACACCATTTATTTGTTAGATAGTGATGGTGCACTGCAATCGTTAAACGTCACCAAACGCCAAAGTTAAGTTCAGCACCACGCGGTTTAAATGCTGCGTGATTCGCCAAGGGTTATGGTCGATTCGTTATGCAAACATCCGAAAATTCCGACGAGACCGGTTCAGACTCGCAAGACAAATCCAGGATCGAAGCTCGACCGATTATCTCTATTGTTGGGCGCCCCAATGTCGGAAAATCCACGCTTTATAATCGACTAACTCGCAGTCGCGATGCGATCGTAGATGATCGCCCAGGAGTGACACGAGATCGTATGGTCGGGGTAGGGCGAATTGGTAGAAAACCGTATTGGATTGTCGATACCGGCGGCATCGAGTCAGATCAGGATGAGATCCACTCTTTGATGAAAGAACAGGTGGATCATGCCTTGCAAGACAGCGATGCTGTGATTTTCATTGTTGATGGTCGAGACGGTGCGATTGTATCTGATTTTGAAATTGCCAAGCAGCTGCGACTCGACAAACAAATCGATGTGTTTTTAGCGGTGAATAAGGCTGAAGGCTTAAATAAGGCTATGGTAGCCGCGGATTTTTATCAGCTTGGCCTGGGCGAGCCGCATATCATTTCTGGTAAAAATGGTGATGGCGTACAAAGCTTATTAGAGCAGATTTTGACTGCAGCTCAAGTTACTGTTGAAAAGGCCAAGCCCGAATATGAAATAAAGGCCGGGGTTGCCAAGCTGGCAATCGTTGGTCGGCCGAACGTAGGTAAATCGACCCTGGTTAATACTTTAGTCGGTACACAACGAGTGGTGGTGTTTGATATGCCGGGCACGACTCGCGACAGCATTTTTGTGCCGTTTGAATTCGATCAACGAGAGTATGTATTGATCGACACGGCAGGCATGCGCAAGAAATCTCGTATCGATGATCGCGTAGAACGATTCTCGGTAATGAAAACTCTACGTGCCGTTGAATTAGCGCAGGTAGTAGCGGTAGTGATTGATGCACGCGATGGCATAGTGGATCAGGATAACCGCTTGATTAATTTAGTGTTCGATAGCGGCCGATCATTAATGATTTTAGTAAATAAGTGGGATGGTATGAGCGCCTATGAGCGCGATCAGGTTCGTGCCCAGATTGATCGCAAATTTGGTCATATGGGTAATATTCCCATTGAATTTATTTCTGCCAAGTTCAAAAAGAACATCAAAGGAATCATGCCACTGGTCGACACGCTCTATGCAAGTGCAATGACGGACATGGGTACCGGGCGAATTAACCGCATATTAAAAGATGCAGAGGAGCGGCGAAACCCTCCGATGATTGGCAACCATCGAATCAAACTCAAGTTCGCGCATCAAGGTGGAATGAACCCACCGCATATCATTATTCATGGTAATCAACTAGATAAGCTGCCTCAAACCTATCAGCGTTATTTGTCGAATAGTTTCGAGAAAGCCTTTGGTTTATCAGGAACTAAAGTACGATTAAGCTTTAAAAATTCAGAAAACCCTTATGCACCATCTGGCAAAGGGCGGCGCACTGACAAAGGCGCAAAAAAACGAGGCAAGCGCGGTGGCAAAGGTAAGGCCAGCTAATTGTTAGTAGCACTCAGACGATATAGAGTCTGGACTACCAATGGTGTTTGTCGCCAAGGCAGGAAGTGGCCTTCGTCTTCAAGTTCAATTATTTCCACGCTGGCAAAATGATCAGCCCAGGCTTGCTCGACATAGGCGGGGTTCCTGGGCGAAACCAGCTTGTCTTTACGCCCCTGCATAACGGTGATCGCAGTCGGCAGACGAGTAGTTTTGATTTGCTCATCCATCGTTTTGAGCTGACGACGTAAGCCCATAATCTCTCGATTGGAGCGGCGCATCGTTTCGCCAATCAAACTCGCAACCAGCCAGGTGCTGGCAGCTCGGTTGTACCATCGTGGTCTTCCCAGCGAGGGTTTTAGCGAACCGGCTAATAGAAATAGATCACTAACGGCTTCTGGATTTAACAAAGCAACTTGTGGTGCGATCGAAGCGCCCAGCGAGTGGCCGACAATAATCCACTTTTTATTCGGGTAGCTTTGTATAACAGAATTAATAGTTTCGGCCTGAACAGTAAAATCACCATCTACCTGTTTGAGTGGTAGCGGTGAGGCGCCCCAGCCCAGGCGATCAACTGACACCATAAAGAAATCTTTCTGCAGTTCATGATTCTCTAAATAAAGCTCGAATGCGCCCCAACCACCAGGAGTGCCATGCAAAAACAATACGCCGGGTTTGCTGCTATCACCAGAGTAAGCGTAACTGATGACATGCTCACCGCTGACAGCCTGTGAGAATCGAATACCTATATCTGTCACAGGCGAGGCTGTGTAAGGCTGAGCTAATACACTGACATTAGCGATAGCGACTATCAACAAGGTCAGAGCGAAGCCTATCGTTGCTTGTGGTTTAGTCACGCGTAACGGCCTCTTGAGAAGTGTTTGTTTGAGTCGTTTTAGAAAGCTCATTGGGGTCGATCAATAAATTCGGGTCAACAAACACGCCGTTGAGCATGGTTTGCCAAACTAGTTTACCTTGCTGGGTCTGCGGATCCAGCGAGGGTAGTCTTCCTAAGACCGCGCCAGCCACGACCCCATTACCAACATCGACCGTTAAATCAGTCAGTCCTCGCAAAATACTATAGAGCCCACGACCGTGATCTAAAACGACGGCGGCCAGATCTTGTTCGTTCATTACGATATTGGAGACAATGGCATTTTGTGGCGCTATCACCGACGAGTACTGTGGTGCCCACAAGCTGATTGCATTATTCACCTGAATATCTTGTTGCTTGGCAATCAGCCAGCGATGCCCAAAGCGTTGTGACCATTCTCCTTGTGCCGGTAAGCGCATTGGTAAAGTTGGTTGTTGAGTATTCGAAAAGCTAATACCACTTAGTTCAGGTTTAGCATATTCATCAACCAATTGACTCTGCTGTAAGTTTTCATTGTCGACTTCGGTAAACGGATAAACGCGTTGTTGCACCTCTAAGGTTTTATGTTCACCGCTGGTATCGGCGCCGGCGTGCTTGAAATACAAGACGTACTGGCCAGGCAATAAATCAAGGTCAAGGCCAACTAGGATCTCCCAGCTATCACTGTTTTCAATCACCACTGGATCCTGTAAGCCAAACTTAACTTCTGGCATCTCATTGTTAAGTTTCTCGACGGTTAATGAATATACTCCGCCGGGAAAATTCGTTTGTGCGCAGATAAGTTCAGTGACCAAAAGACCAGCGACAAGCCACAAGAATCTCATTGATTCACCTCCACAACATCGCAAAGCAGTGAGCCTTCAGCCAATTGCACCGAAATTGAGTCTTGAGGATTGCAATCTGCTGCGCGGCGAATAAGTGCTTGCTGATTATTGCGCGCCAGTGCATAGCCTCGATCCAGGGTCGCTAGAGGGCTGACCGAATTTAATATGCCCGCCTGTTGTTTAATTTTCTGCGAAAGCTTGTCGAGTTGAGCTTGCTGCGCTTTTTGCAGGTCGACTGAGAGGCTGCGTAATGTGGAAAGATGTCGATCAATAGAATGGCTTGGTAACACACGTCGCTGGCGCAGCACTAATTCTTGAAAGCGGCTTTTTTTAAAGCCAGTTTGCTGTCTTACTAAACGACTTATTCGAGGGGCGATACTATTGAGTTTCTGCTGCTGTCTCGTGAGCTGATGTTTAGGGTGAACCAATTGCCGCGAGAGTAGATCGGTGCTTTGCGCTGCTTGCTCTAATGAGCGCGTATGTGCTCTTCTAAGTCGCTGAGCCACCGATCTGATTTGGTTCTCTAAAGTAGATTGATCGGGGCTGATCAACTCCGCTGCTGCGGTGGGAGTGGGTGCTCGTAAATCAGCGACTAAATCGGCGATACTTACATCCACCTCATGCCCAACTCCACTGACGATTGGCAAAGGGCAAGCGTGGATAGCATGTGCCAGTTCCTCGTGATTAAAACTCCATAAATCTTCTAACGAGCCTCCGCCGCGGCTCAGAATGAGTACCTCAGCTCGAGCGTGCTGAACGGCCGCAGCTATTGCGCGGATTAGCGACGCTGCGGAGTCATCTCCTTGCACTAAAGCCGGGTAAACAGTCACCGGAATACCCGGGCAACGGCGCGCCAGGGTCGACAAGATATCTTTAATGGCGGCACCGCTGGGAGATGTAATAACTCCGATATGCTTAGGGAAAGATGGCAAGCTTATTTTGCTTGCAGCGTCGAACAAGCCTTGCCCGCTTAGTTTAGTTTTTAGTTCCTCAAAGCGTCGTTGCAGAATTCCTTCGCCGGCTTCCTCAATATGTTGCACAATGCATTGCAAATCACCGCGTGCCGTGTAGACCGACAGCTTAGCGCGAACGCGTACCAAATCACCTGCTTGCGGTCGATAACGGCTAATGCTCGCTCGACCTTTAAACATAGCGCAGCGTAACTGGGCCTTTTCATCTTTTAAGGTGAAATATAAATGCCCAGACGCTGGAGTCGATAATGAAGATAGCTCGCCCTCTATCCAGATTTCCGGGTAACTGATTTCAATTAAGCGACGCAGTTGCTCTGCAAGCTCACTCACTTGAAAGATAGTTTGTTCGCGACGCATGCTTCTTTTTGGTTAATAACTCCGATGCCTAATGATAGACGATTTGATGTTGTTCTATGGCGCCTTAGCGAAATTTAACTAAGAAACTTACTAGAGTCGATATGCGGCATTGGGTATACTCCCGCTCGGTGACGGCTAGTCTCCACGGTGGCGATAAATTGTGAACCCGGTCAGGCCCGGAAGGGAGCAGCCGCAGCAGTTGAGTCGGGTGCTGTGATTGGGTTAGTCGTCACTTTTTTTCGTTCAAAATTTCTCTGTAGGAAAAATTTAGCCGCCTTGGCGGCTCGGGCTCAAGGCTGTTTTTTGGTTCAAAATTTCTCTGTAGGAAAAATTTAGCCGCCTTGGCGGCTCGAGCTTAGGGCTTTTCTCCTCCATGTTTTTAGTTGTCGAAACCCTCTGGCTAGTTAGAGTTTTAATATCGGGTGTTAATCTAAAATCTTTGGGAATTTGCTTGGTCTGAGTGCTTTTATTCTGTCGGCTTGATGTTATAGTTTCTGGGAATCTATTTTCTTCATTTGCTTAAATGGCGTATCTCGCTTTAGCGCGTAAGTGGCGGCCAAAATCCTTTGCTGAGGTGGTGGGGCAATCCCATGTGGTGCAGGCGCTTTCGAATTCTCTAGACAGTGGTCGTGTGCATCATGCGTTTTTATTTACTGGCACTCGCGGTGTCGGTAAAACGACCTTGGCTCGTATTTTTGCTAAATCACTTAATTGTGAGCAAGGAGTTAGTGCTGAGCCGTGTCAGCAATGCAGCACTTGTCAGTCGATTGATGAGGGTCGTTTTGTCGATTTAATCGAGGTCGATGCTGCTTCTCGGACTAAAGTTGAGGACACGCGTGAACTCCTGGAGAACGTCCAATACGCGCCGACTTCTGGTAAATATAAAGTCTATTTAATCGACGAAACGCACATGCTCTCGGGGCATAGTTTCAATGCTTTGCTCAAAACTCTAGAGGAGCCGCCTGAGCACGTTAAATTCCTTTTTGCGACGACGGATCCGCAAAAAATGCCGGTCACGGTGCTATCGCGTTGCCTGCAATTTAATTTGCGGGCTATGCGACCTGAGCAAGTCGAAAATCAGCTGCATAAAATTTTGCTTGCTGAAGAAATAGAGTTTGATCAGCAAGCGCTAAAACTGATTGCGCTAGCTGCCGATGGCAGTATGCGAGATGGTTTAAGTTTGCTAGATCAGGCCATCGCTCAGGGGCTGGATGGTGTTCGTCAGGCGGTGGTTGAGTCGATGCTTGGCACCATCAAGTCACAGCATACGCAGGCTATTGTCGGAGCCTTGCTCGCCTCAGATGCCGATAATGTTTTAAAAATTGTCGCTGAGATGGCGGATCACGCGGTTGATTTTGCCTCGGCCTTAGATGAAGTGATGATGCAGCTCTATCGTATTTCTATTACTCAGCTTGCGCCGGCGGCAAGTACCGGCAATGATGCCAATAATAAGTGGTATCAGGATATGGCCGCTTCAACGAGCGCTGATCATGTGCAATTACTTTATCAGATTGGTTTGCATGGCAAACGCGACATTGATTTAGCGCCGAGTCTTCGAGTAGGCTTCGAAATGGCTATGTTGCGCATGTTGGCTTTTGAAGTATCTGAAGAATCGATAGCACCGGCCAGACCAACTGAGGCTGAATCGTCGCAAGCAGTCGTCTCAGAGATAGGTGCCAACCAAACCAAATCGACAAGACCAGTGTCTGCAGCGAGCGAGCCAATAATTAGTCAGCCGGTTCTTTCCAACCAAGTAAATACAAATGCACCGCCATCAGATGCAGTGCCAGCAGCGGAGAAAACGCCTGACGTGAGCAACGCTAATCAAGCTGAACCAGCTACAGCGACCGCAATCGCTGTGACACTGGCGGGCAATAATGAATGGGGAGAGGTCATTGAGCAAAGCCAGCTACAGGGTTTACCTAAAGAGCTGGCGATGAATTGTGCCTGTGAGCGGCTAGGCGAAGACCGAATCGATATTAGTTTGGCGCCCAATTTGAAGCATCTATTCAAACCCGATAGGCTGGATCAGGTTCAGCAAGCAATGAACGATTTATTTAAACGAGAGATGAAGATAGAACTCGAATTTGAAGAGTCGGATAAAGAAACGCCAACCGAGTGTCTGCAACGCTTGGGGCACGAACAATTTGAGCAAACCAAACAGAATTTACAGAATGATCCTGGGGTAAAAGCCCTGATGTCTGAGTTTGGCGCAACTCTTAATGAGGAATCAATAAAGCCCAATTAGCTGGGTGATTCACTTAAGGAGCTTCCGCAAAATTCTGGCTGAGAGAATTAAATTTCAGGTTTCGCGGACTTTTTGTTGCAGAGTTTCCATCAAATCATAGTAGATAAATACACCTAATTTAGTAACGAATTAACGATCTTGAGGACGTAACATGAAAGGCGGGCTAGGCAACATTATGAAGCAGGCGCAAGCCATGCAAGAAAATATGCAAAAGGCACAAGAAGAATTAGCCAATCTTGAAGTGCAGGGCGAAGCTGGTGGTGGCATGGTCAGTTTGCGTATGACTTGCCGTTATGATGTCAAAAACGTCAGCATTGATCCTGAGTTGCTGGGTGATCCTGAAGATCGGGAAATTCTTGAAGACTTAGTAGCTGCGGCGATGAACGATGCGGTTCGCAAAGCCGAGAAAACTCAACAGGAAAAAATGTCTGGGTTGACCGGAGGGCTGAACATCCCCGGTATGAAAATGCCTTTCTAACGCGCTGTGGCTAAGTCTAACGCCATTGAGGCGCTCAAAGAGGCACTACGAGCCTTGCCAGGAGTGGGGCCAAAAAACGCGCAAAGAATGGCATTCCACCTAATGGAGCGCGACCGCGAAGGAGCGCGTGCTATTGCCAAGGCCTTGGAGAATGCCCTGGAACGGGTCATCAGTTGTGTGCGATGCAATAATTTTAGTGAAACGCAATTATGCACGATATGCAGTTCGCCCAAACGCGATCAATCTTTATTGTGTGTGGTCGAAACGCCCGCTGATCTGGAGGCTTTGGAACAGGCCGGCGCATACCAGGGCCTTTATTTTGTGTTGATGGGTCGCTTATCTCCCTTAGAAGGTGTTGGGCCGGACAAACTGGCGTTTAAACGACTCGCCGAGCTGGTACAAAACAGCCAGATTGATGAGGTTGTAATAGCCACGAATATAACGCCTGAGGGCGAAGCAACCGCCGACTATACGCAACAGCTGCTTAGCGAGTATGGTATTTCAGTCAGCCGTTTGGCGCGAGGTGTACCAATGGGGGGCGAGCTGGAATACATGGATCAGGGCACACTGGCTGCCGCATTTAAGGATCGACGCAAAGCCTAGAGCGATTTAAAGAAAGTTAGCTGCGATCCGGTCATACAAATCAGAGGTTCCCTAAATATCGACTCTGATTTCGGCTGCCTTCGCTGAATTGGTGTTTGCAACTGGCTGTGTGTCAGGCCCATGATAAGTAAACACTATAGAATATTTGCTGTTATTGGTGGTGTTGCGCCCAGCCGCATGAAAGCAGTGGGCGCTAAACAACAATACATCGCCTTGCTCTAACTCAACGGTTCTGGCGGTGCGCAATCGATACACATTATCAGGATGTTCGGGTCGTAAAAATTGTGCTTGATCGAGCGCCTGATCACGCACCTCCCAGCGGTGCGAGCCCGGCAAAATCTTCATGGCTCCGTTGTCCTTAAGCTCCTGACCCAGTGCGAACCAGGTGTTTATCAGGTATTTGTTGGAAAAATTCCAGTATCGTGTATCTCTATGCCACAAAGTCTCTGAACTGAATTTGGCTTGTTTGGTCATCACACAATTGTGATGGTTTGGGTTAAGCCACAAGGTATCGCAATCCAAGATTTGTTTGATGCCAGAAACCACCTCAGGATGTTGCGCGTAGCGCTCAAACAAATGATCTCTAGCGTATGCGCCTTGAATACGCCGAATGGTTTGCCCACCTTGGCTGCTCTCACTAGCCGGAGCCCCCGGGTATTGCACACTGGCTTCTAATTCAAAAGGGGCGATGCGCTGCTCTAGGTGTTCAGTGGTAAGCGCGCGCAGAGAATCGCATTCGGTTTCTGATAGCAAACCTGGTAACACTAAGTAGCCATCAATCTTGAATTGCTGTAACTGGGCAAAGCTTAGCGCCATACTTCACCGATTATGGCAATGTAACTAAAGCGGGAGGCTGCCAATCAGATGCCTTGTGTTCAGCAACGACAGTGGTGTAGATACCACCGCGCACATTCCAATTGGCGGTCAGGCGCATAAAACGTGGCTCAGTTGCCTCCACTAGCTTGGCGAGAATCTCATTGGTGAGCTTTTCATGGAAGCCGCCTTCCTCTCGAAAAGACCAGAAATACATTTTTAGAGATTTAAGCTCTACGTTACTGGCTTCAGGTACATATTCGATCACAAAATCAGCGAAATCTGGCTGGCCGGTGAGTGGGCACAAGCAGGTAAATTCAGGCACCGTAATGCGAATCGTGTAATCGCGTTCAGGCGACGGATTGTCAAAGGTAAGTAATTCTTTTGAAGGTTGATTAGGGCGATCCATGGGATGCTCACAAGTAATTTATTTTGGTTGATGTTAGAAATTTGGGCGAATGCCCGAATCAATGGTTTTCACCACCGCGATTTTAAACTAATCTTAGGTATTAGAGTAACAAAGGCTGCATCAGCGCAATGCCATGATCAAAACGGGCGGGCGGTTAGACGATGGATTACTGCTTGGTCATGCTGGTTGGATGCTTGCGCAGCTTAATGTAGCTTACGAATAACGGCGCTAGCGCCGAACCAATAATGGTTAAGGACCATTAATGCGCTTAAAACACATCAAACTTTCGGGCTTTAAGTCCTTCGTGGACACGACCAAAGTCTCAGTCCCAAATAACCTAATAGGCATTGTTGGCCCAAATGGCTGCGGTAAATCAAATGTGATTGACGCTATTCGCTGGGTTATGGGCGAATCGTCGGCCAAAACTTTGCGCGGCGCCAGTATGGAAGATGTCATTTTCAATGGCTCAGCCGTTCGCAAACCGGTTAATCGCGCCTATGTGGAGTTAGTTTTTGACAACTCCGATGGCACGGCGCCGGGTTCTTACGCCAAATTCGCTGAGATATCGATAAAGCGCGAGTTAGTCCGGGATGGTGGCTCCAAATACTTTATTAACAAGAATCGATGTCGGCGCAAAGACATTCAAGACATCTTTCTAGGAACTGGTTTAGGGCCACGCTCGTATTCAATTATTGAGCAAGGCATGGTCGGCAAAATTGTTGAATCTAAACCTGAAGATTTGCGAGTGCTCATCGAGGAAGCAGCCGGGATTTCCAAGTACAAAGAACGGCGTCGCGAGACTGAGAATCGAATCCGACACACGCGCGATAATCTCAGCCGAGTCGAAGATATCGTCGGTGAGCTGGAAACGCAGTTGCGACGCTTAAAACGACAGGCCAACGAAGCAGAGCGCTACAAAGATCTAAAGCAAGAGCAGCGTGACCTGGATATGCAACTCAAGACATTGCGCTGGTCGGCTTTACACGATCAACTAAAGTCTAAAGACGTTGAGCTTGAGCGCTTACAAACCGAATTTGAATCACGAGTATCAGAGCAGCGTGATGTAGAGAGCCGCATCGAAGCTATGCGCCAGGAACAAAACGACCTCAGCGAAGTGCTGAACAAAGTTCAGGCTGAGTACTATGCAGTTGGTGGCGAGATTGCGGCGCTTGAGCAGTCGATTGAACATGCGCGCGTCACGCGTCAACAACAGCATGAGGAGTTTGACCGACTGGCTGAGTCTGAACGTGAAGCCACGCAGCATCTCGAGTTAGACCAAATTCGATTGGCCGAAGCGGAAAGCGCTAAAATAACACTTGCGCCATTGGTGGAAAGTCTCGCCCAAAGCTATGAGTCAGCCAATAATCGCTTTCAGGAGGCCAGTCTAGAATTTGAGCAATGGCAGCAGGAGTGGGAGCAACTCAATCGAGATGCGGCAGACCCAGAAAAAGAACGCGAAGTTCAATCTGAACGAAAAGGCCAGCACGAGCGTCAAATTCAGCATTTTAGTCAACGCTTAGAGCAAGTCGCCAGCACGCTTGCTGACATTGATCAAAAAATTGATGTTGAGGAAATTAACAGCCTCAAAACCTCGGTAGAGGCAATCGACAAAAGCTGTTCAGAGCTTGAGGTCAGCCTGATCGAGCACGACAGCAGCCTGACGGCGTTACGCGCCGAGCAAGAAGATTGTCGCGAACGCCACAGCCTGGTACGCCACAAATTACAAGACGATTCTGCACAGCTAAATTCATTAAAAGCACTGCAAGCCGCTGCATTGGGTGAAGACAATAAAGCGGTCAATGAGTGGCTGCAAATGCGCGGCATTAAAGACAATGATCGCTTGGCATCGCAGCTGACAGTCAAACGCGGCTGGGAATTGGCAGTAGACACGGTTTTAAGCGGTCAGCTCAACGCGGTCTCTGTGCCTAAATTGGAGCGTTATGCAACTGAATTAGCTGAGTTTAGTGATGGCCGCGTCTGGTTGGTAGATAAATCATCTGCGCCGGTGAGTTCAAGCCAGCAAAGCCTAGATACTCTAGCCGACAAAGTCAGTGCCGACGGCATCAATATTGATGGTTGGTTTCATGGCGTCTATGCAATGGATACGGTTGCCGAGGCCTTAGAGCATCGGCATAAACTCTCGGCGCACGAATCCATAGTGACCCGCGAAGGTTGCTGGCTGGGCACCAACTGGGCCTCCTTTGGCAGCGATCAGACTGAGGGTGGTGTTTTACAACGCGAAGCGCAAATCGAAAGCCTGACTAGTAAAGTTGATTTGGCGGGCATTGATCTGCAAAAAATTCAGACACAAATTGACAAATTGCAGGTTCAAACCCAAGAGCGTGATCAACAACGTGAACAGGCTCGAAATGAGTTTCGCAATCAATCTCACAAACGCACTGAATTACATAATCAGTTAAGCGGCATGGAAGCTCGCAGTGCTGAACTGCTGTCGCAACGCGATCAATTGCTTATTGAACAGCAAGAGTTGAATGATCAGCTTGCTAAATCGCGCGAAGAGGTCGATACCGCGCAAAAACGAATGGAAGATGCCTTGAACCTGGCGAGTAATTTTGAAAATCGCCGAAGCGAGCTTAGCCAACAAAAAGATGGGCTGGTTAATACACTCGAGCAAGCTAGAGCCAGTGAGCGGCAAGCGCGTGACGAGCGCCAAGCCAAGCAAATCGAGTTAGAGCGAAATCAAAGCAGTCTGACAGCCTTGACCGAAAGCATCATGCGACTAGGGCAGCAGCTTGAGAAACAAACCGCGAGGCGTAGCGAGCTGGCTGCCATTATCGATGCCGTTGAGGATCCGACGGCCAGTCTGCGCGAGCAGCTACAGGGTTTACTTGAAAATCGTTTGTCGGTGGAAAAAGATTTATCCAAGGCTCGCAACGACTTAGCTGAATTTGAAAATCAGGTGCAAGATGCCGATCAACAGCGTTTAGGCTTTGATCGACAGTCAAAGAGCATTCGCGACAATCTTGAGTCGGTACGTATGGGGCGACAGGAATTAGTAGTGCGTCGCGATACAATTTCTGAAGAATTGGGGCTTGCTGAAGACGACATGCTGATCGCTCAGCAAGCACTGCCAGAAGAAATTCAGCAGGAAGCAACCGAACAACAGCTAAGTGATATTGCCCGCAAGCTTGAGCGCATCGGTGCAGTTAACTTAGTCGCAATCGAAGAGTATGAAGAATGCGCTGAACGCAAAGTTTACCTCGATAAGCAACATGCCGATTTGACCGAAGCCATGGCTACTCTGGAGTCGGCTATCAACAAAATCGATCGTGAGACCAGAACACGTTTCAAAGAAACTTTTGACAATTTGAATGAGGGCTTTAAGCAGTTCTTCCCCAAGTTATTTGGTGGCGGTAGCGCTTATCTCGAGTTGACGGGTAATGACCTGCTCGATACCGGTGTTGGCGTGATGGCCAGACCGCCAGGTAAGCGTAACAGCACAATTGCCTTGTTGTCGGGCGGTGAAAAAGCCTTGGCAGCAGTATCGTTATTGTTTGCATTTTTCGAGTTGAATCCGGCGCCCTTCTGCGTGCTGGATGAGGTCGATGCGCCGATGGATGATGCTAATGTTGAACGTTATGCCGGTGTCTTACAGCAGTTGGGTGAGAAGACCCAACTATTGTTTATTACCCATAATAAAATCACCATGGAAGTAGCCGATATTCTGGTTGGCGTGACCATGGCTGAACCGGGCGTCTCGCGTTTAGTGGCGGTTGACGTTGCTGAAGCCACAGCAATGGCGGCACGATAGGAGTTCTTTGGTGAACCAACTTTACTCGGTGTTCTTTCTCTTAGGCCTCTTAGTTTTTGGTGGCATTGTGCTTTATTCCTATGCGCAAAAGCAGGGTTTGAAATTGCCCAAGCGGCGCAGTGTCGAAAAAAAGTTGATCCCCGAGCTCGACTTAGAACCAAGCTCGGCGGCAGATCAAAGCTCGGCGGCAGATCAAAGCTCGGAGCAGAGCAAGCAGCCAGTTAAAGACTCGACTACGCTTAAGAAAGCGCCGGCGATTAAAACATCCCCAGAAAAGAGCAGTGAAGAACCGGCGCCGGTCGCCGCCAACGTTGAGCCTGATACATCACCTCAAGCTCAGCAAATTAATTACAAGCAAGAGCCTTCTCTTGTCGAGGTCAATATTGATCCAATTGATCAGAAAGTCATCGAGCCTCATTTTGATAAATCCTCATCTGATTTAATTACTGAGCTAGTTGCCAGAATTAAAAATCCAGACCCGATTGAGCAACAGGATTTGCTGACGATTTTTCGCGATCACGATTATAAGTTTCATCGCAAGGTTCATATTTTTGGCTTAAATGAACTCACTGATATGTGGCGAGATATTGAGTTCGAATTACCATCAGCACGATTCTTGGAATTAGGCGTGTCGATTCAGCTGGCCGATCGAGAAGGCTGCATGTCGCAAAAAGAATTGCATGATTTTCAGCAGATGGTGCTGGCTTTCACCAATCGCTATGACGCTCCATTTGAATTTTCGATCGACTTGGATGAGGCCTTGGCGCAGGCTACTTTACTCGATCAAATTGGGCGACGCTATGACTCTATGGCGGTACTTAATGTGGTTCCCAAATCGCGCACCGGTTTTCGCATGGCTGATATAGAAAGCTGTGCTCGCGATCTAATGATGTCGAGTGATAAGAACGGCATTTTTATGAAAACCCAGGGTCAGAAACATAATATTTCGGTGCTGTATCGCCTGGCTTGCACTGATGGCAGTGGTCAATTCGGAGTGTCTGGCGGCTCGAGTACACCAGTGCATGATTTAGTGGTATACATGAATGTGCCTGCAACCCAGGATCCTGAGCATGTTTTTGAGGAGATGGTCAAAGATGCCAATGATTTGGCAACCTGGTTAGAAGGGAAAGTAGTTGATCGCAATGGTCGTGTGATGACACAGCGATCTTATTCAGTGTTGATGCAGCAAGTTTCTGATATTGCCTTTAGCATGCAGCAAGATGGTCTCAAGCCTGGTGGCGCAGTAGCCAAAAAATTATTTTAAGCCGTGACTAAAACGCTTAATCCCGCCGAGCAGCATCGCGAGCTTTGCCAACAAATCGAGCAGCATAATCTTGCTTATTATCAGCAGGATCAGCCAATAATCAGTGATGCAGATTACGATGCATTGATGCAATCGTTGCTAGCCTTAGAGCAGCAGTTCCCCGATTTACAAACGCCAGATTCACCAAGTCAGCGGGTTGGTTCAGCGCCTTTAGAAAAATTCACACAGATTGAGCATCAAGTGCCAATGCTCTCGCTCAGCAATGGTTTTAGTGACGAGGATATCTTTGAATTTGATGCACGCCTGCATCGTCAACTAGAACTAGACAGTGATGAGCTGTTTGATTATATCGCCGAGCCCAAACTTGATGGCCTGGCAGTGAGCCTCATGTACCAAGATGGCAAACTCAGTTATGCGGCGACCCGTGGTGATGGTAGAACCGGTGAAGACATCACGCAAAACGTAAAAACCATTGCAACGGTACCGCTTAGATTAGGCTCATATGCGCCAGCACAACTGGAGGTCCGAGGTGAAATTTTCATCCCACACGCCGGTTTCAAAGTCCTCAATGACGCGCAAAAGGCTGCAGGTAAAAAAGTCTTCATGAATCCTCGTAATGCAGCTGCCGGGAGTTTACGTCAGTTAGATAGTCGAATTACTGCGCGCCGCCCACTGGCGATCTACGTTTACGCAGTCGGGGTGTTGAGTGATCCGAGCTTTGCCAGCACTCAGTATGAGCTATTACAAAATCTTGCCAAGCTTGGCTTGCCGGTCTGCCCATTGTCTCAACAGGTCAGTGGCGCGCAAGGGTGCATCGACTATTATCGTGAGTTGTCTGACCAGCGCGAACAATTGGATTATGAAATCGACGGCATTGTTTACAAACTTAATCGTTTAGATTGGCAAGCCGAGGCAGGTTTTATCGCCAAGGCTCCTCGCTGGGCCTTAGCGCATAAATTTCCCGCGCAAGAAAAAAGCACCGTGGTTAAAGAAATTGATGTTCAAGTGGGTCGAACTGGAGCAATTACTCCAGTAGCGCGACTCGAACCAGTGTTTGTCGGTGGTGTGACAGTTTCCAATGTCACGCTGCACAATCAGGCCGAAATACAGCGATTGGATATTCGTGTTGGCGACACTGTTATTGTGCGTCGAGCTGGTGATGTAATTCCTCAAATCGTCTCCGTCAATCAAGAACATCGCCTTGCAAATAGTTGTGCCTATGAATTCCCCACTAATTGCCCGGAGTGCGAATCTCCGATAGTTGTTGAAAGCGAGGGGATTATTGCCCGTTGCTCGGGTGGCTTGATATGCGGGGCGCAACTACGACAAGGAATCAAGCATTTTGTGTCACGAAAAGCGCTGGATATTGACGGCCTTGGCGACAAAATTGTCGACGCGCTGGTTGAAGCAGCTTATGTAAAAAATGTCGCTGATTTATATGCCTTGGAATATCAGCAGGTTCTAGAGCTTGAAGGCTTTGCTGAAAAATCAGCCAATAGGTTAATTGAAAGTATTGAACAAAGTAAACGTACCGAATTATCCCGTTTGTTGTATGGCTTAGGCATTCCGCAGGTTGGAGAAACCACGGCCGAGCAATTAGCTCAGTCATTTGGTGAGCTGGATAAGCTTTTTGATGCCAACATTGAACAACTCGAGGCACTCCCTGATATTGGGCCGATCGTTGCCAGATCAGTCGAGCAGTTTTTTGCCGATGCCAATAATCGAGAAGTGATTCAAAAATTGCTGGAGCGTGGCTTGGAGTATGAAGAGGTCACGGGCGTGCTCGATGCGCCGAGTGATTCGCAGTGGTTGGGCAAAACTGTAGTGATTACTGGCGCCTTGGATTCAATGACTCGTAGCGAAGCTAAAAAGCTGATGCAGGCGTTGGGTGCCAAAGTCACGGGTTCGGTTTCTAAAAACACCGACACTGTGATCGTTGGTCGAGATGCAGGCAGTAAGAAGGCGAAAGCCCTGGAGCTGGGAATTCCAACAATGGACGAAGAAATCTGGTTAGCAACCCTGACCGTTTAATCAGGCCGTTTAAGAGTAAAGCTTATTATATAGTTGCGCGGCTAAGTAAATTTGGCGCTTAAAGCTTAGCATTTGCTCGACGAATTCGCAGATCGCTGAGTGAATGGATTGAGCTACGCGCTTGTTGACTTATCTCCTGCGTCAGAGCCGACGGATTCGGCATGACAATATGATGAGGGTAATCCTGTTGAATGTGGTAAGAAATTTCTTCGAGTAATTCTATGTCTAGCAAATCATCTTCCTGACGTATTTGTAGCTCATAAGCTGCTTCGCCCATTACATCGAGCACGGCATTGACGTTGATCAGATCATCTATACAAACGCAATCGCATTCAATATAGCTGGTGATAATGATCTCACGCAAAAAGTCACCATGATCACTATTGCTGGCAAAAAAGTGCTCTATATCTGGGGCGTTCGCCCTGATGCGTAATCGGTTTTCTCCCAAACGTTGTGCAATTAATGACCAAAAGCCAACAAAGCTATCTCTTGGCTTGGTTTTACCGCATGGTTTTTTGGCGTTTTGCTTACTCATTCGCTTTGTCTGTCAATTATCTAGTGATAAAATCGCTCGGCTCCGCTGGTTTTTGGGTTCAGAAATTCAGTTGTTACTATTTGTCGGTATTACTAATCACTAGTGGTGACAATAAACTAGTATTAGTAAATACGAATAACACAGCATTAATATAATGGTGCTGACTCGCAACGACTTCAAACAATCGTATCAAGTTGTTGCATTCTTTCGTAATTGGTTTGAAAGCCAAATTTTTACTGACTGAATTACGCTATCGAGAATCGTGAGGGCTGTCAAATTTGGTGTGAACAATTCACGCTAAAAAAATGTAACCTTGAGTGGATTTATCCATTTCGAATTTATACCGGTTTCTTTACTAATAGCTGTTCAATATGTCTGCTGCTAACAAACTTTTTAATGTCGCGATTGTCGGCGCTACGGGCGCTGTCGGCGAAACCCTGGTAGAAGTGCTTGCTGAGCGAGATTTCCCCATCGACAATTTGTACCTACTCGCCAGCGAGCGGTCAGCCGGTTCTAGCGTACCTTTTAAAGGGCGGAATATTCGCGTAGAAAACCTAGCCGAGTTCGATTTTAGCCAGGCTCACATCGGGCTTTTTTCAGCTGGTGCTGCGATTTCTGAAAAATACGCACCTAAAGCGGCGGCGGCAGGCTGCATAGTGGTCGATAATACCTCGCACTTTCGCTACGACGACGACAAGCCCTTGGTTGTTCCTGAAGTAAATGAGCATGTCATCGCCAATTACAAAGCGACCAATATCATAGCCAACCCGAATTGTTCCACGATCCAAATGTTAGTGGCACTAAAACCTATTCATGATGCGGCAGGAATCACACGTATAAACGTAGCGACGTATCAAGCAGTATCCGGCACTGGTAAGCCGGCTATGGAGGAGTTGGCTAGCCAAACTGCAAGTTTGCTCAACGGCAAAAATGCCGAGGCCAAAGTCTACCCAAAACAAATCGCTTTTAATGCTTTGCCACATATCGATAAGTTTATGGACAATGGCTACACCAAAGAAGAAATGAAAATGGTGTGGGAAACTAAAAAAATCATGGAAGACGACTCCATCGAAGTGAACCCAACTTGCGTACGGGTGCCGGTATTCTATGGTCACTCAGAAGCTTGTCATATTGAAACCAAAGATAAAATTAGTGCTGAACAAGTCAAAGCACTGCTTGAGGATGCGCCCGGCATAGTAGTTATTGATGAGCATGCTGATGGCGGCTATCCAACCGCAGTAACAGAGTCGGCAGGGCAGGACCCAGTTTATGTGGGGCGCATTCGTGACGATATTAGCCATAGTAATGGAGTGAATTTGTGGGTGGTCGCCGACAATGTACGTAAAGGTGCAGCCACTAATAGCGTGCAAATTGCCGAGTGTTTGGTCAAAGATTACCTCTAGCTTAAGCAGGCGAGATAAGCAGTTTAGCTTTATCGAAAAGATAAGTTGGACAAAATGCCAAACAAATTTACCTTTTTAGTGCTCAAGTGATTTGCTAAAAACTGATGTAAGTTGTTACAATAATTTCCTAACTGCTTAAAACT
>CAYVYS010000041.1:0-26529 GCA_964455815.1 uncultured Gammaproteobacteria bacterium | reverse complement strand
AGGAGACCTAGTGTAACGTATAAGACCTTGGAGAGAAGTGACCGCTTGCTAGAATCGACCTCAGCCTTTGGTTGACTAATTCCCAAAACCAGATAGGCGCGTCTGAGTGTCGTCTATTTGGGTAAATTCTTTGGCATTCTCTTTAGCTAATGCGCTATCAAGATCGCGTTGTTGTTCAGCCAATAAGTAGAGCTCTTTATAAGCATTTACTGCACCTTGACTAGCTTCGCCTATTTGTTGACAAACTGAGTTAACCAACTCAGACAATGCTTGCGAGCCATCCGCAATCTCATTGACTAAACCCCATTGATAGGCTTGTTCGCCACTAAAAACGGCAGCGGTATAAGATAATTGCCGGGCGCGCCTTACACCGACCGCGCGCGCCAGATTCTGACCCATTCCCCAGGTTGGGCGTAACCCCCATTTAGCATGAGTGTCGCCAAACTTGGTATTTTTATCGGCAAGAATAAAATCGCAACTTAAAGCAATTTCAAGAGCACCAGTAAAACAAGCACCATGAACCTTGGCAATAATGGGTACGCGGTGCTGGCGGATTTGCCGTGTAATTGAATTGGCGATGTCGTCAAACACATCGCCGATCTTGCCAGCTTGAGGCTCGATACCTTGCAGCACTTTCAAATCCACGCCAGCAGAAAAAGCCCGCCCGGCACCTTCGATAACAACCGCCTTAACGTCAGAATTATGTTGTGCTTCGCTCAAAGCGTCAGACATAGCCTGCAACATTTCAGGCGTAAAAGCATTTAACGATTCTGGTCGATTTAAGGTGATAGCAAACACACCCTCGTGTAATTTGGTGTCAATCATGGCGGAAGACTCGGCGATTAGTGTCTGCATGAGCATAAACTAATCGTCATGAACGCTAAACCAAAATTTAAACTTAGCCGTTCTCCAGCCGCTTACCGAAACTAATTACCTCATCCTGCTTAAAGCCAATAGCCTGATAAAATTCAAGCACTGCTTGATTACTGGCACGAACCTGCAAATTAATTTTCGGGCAGCCCAACTTTGTTAATACTTTTTCGGCCTCGTGCATCATGGCGTTGCCGCAACCAACTCGGAATTAAAGTCTACTAGGGTAATTTCGCTGGGCTGCATAGTTGGAACAATCAAAGGCTCCTTAGTTTTCTTTTACGTTTTAAATCGGGCCCTAAGACAAAGCCAAACCCGTTTGCACTAGCGCTAAGGTGTTCACAAAAATATGCAAAATAATTGGCACATACAAGCTGCTAGTTTTGTGCTTGGCGTAACTAAAAACTAGCCCGAAGACAAAAATCATCACAATGTAGATGGCACTATATTGCAAATGAATCAGGGCCCAAACTAAAGAACTGATTACGCTTGCACCTAAAAAGCCAGCAGCGGAATATTTTAGGCCTTCAAATAGAAACCCTCTAAAGAAAATCTCTTCAAATAAGGGCGCAATGATAGCTATCGCAAAAAACAATAAGAGTTTATTTGGCGAACTCTCGTGCACAGCCCGCATGAACTCGGGTATGGACTCTTCATTACTAAAGTAAAGCACGGCTTCGCTAAGAAGCAATATAGCTACCATAATTAATAGCCACTTAAACACAGTTGCGAAACTCACTCGATACAAGCCTAAGTAATCGACGATAGTTACGCCTGATTTAAACTTTATTAGCAAGAAAATCAGCAATGTGCTTAACACACCAGACACTATCGTGATGATGCTTAACGCCGTTCCATCAAATGCCAAATCCCCCATGATTGCTTGCATCTGTTCTTGGCTCAAAGCCTGACCATCGACTGACAACGCGGCACCAGCGTAAACGCCTAAGCTAAACGTCTGCAATAAAATAAAGGCGATCAGCACCAGTAGAGACAAGAGCAGGGTTAAGCCTAAACCATATCGTAAGCTTGAATTCATTATTAAACTTTTCTGTCGTTGATCGCGAGTCGTTAAATGGGCACTGTGTAGCACTAGTGCTTTCGTGCGATACTACTATTGAACGTTTTTTCAGCCAAGTAGAACACTTTCGGAAAATGACAAATCAACGACTCATTCTTACCGTGTTTGCCAAGGATCGCCCGGGTATTATTGGTGAGATTTCAGACGTAGTCCTTGCTCGCCAGGGTAATTGGCTGGAAAGCAGTTTATCGCGACTATGTGGTTTGTTTACCGGGATAGTGCATCTTGAGGTACAGCAAGCTAACAAAGAAACTTTGTTAGCTGAGCTGAGTAAGCTCAGTGATTCTGGAATCAACATACAACTCCATGAACAGGCGTCGTCGCAAGAAGACGACAACGAGATCAATGGTTTGCAAATTGTGGTTGAAGCCAACGACCGCGCTGGCATTATCAAAGAGATCGCTGATGCCTTAATACGCGAGAATATCAATATTGATAACATCGACACCGAGGTAGAGAGTGCGTCGATGGCAGGTTACCCCATTTTTCGAGCGCACTTGTTTTTAGCGCTGCCCGACGATGTACAAGAATCCGATTTAGAGCAGATATTAGAAGCCGTCTCAGATGACTTAATGGTTTCTATTGTCGAATAGGCGGTTCCAAAAAAGAGGGATCTTTTGACCACTACACATGCTACCGCCAACCAGCAATGAGATGAAAAGTCGTCGTTCTTAAGACACTTTTACCGCTCGATGTTCCGCCCACGCTCTTAGCGCCTGGATTTTTTCCGCCATGAGCACCGAGAGCGGCTGAGTTTGAGTCGCTAATTCAGAGAGTAATTCGGTCGACAACTGATCTTGTTGCGAATAGCTTTGGTAAATAGCTGAGACAATTAATTGTTCTAGCTCAGCACCAGAAAAGCCATTGGTTTGATTTGCAATTGCGCGCAAGTCTAAACCTGATTGATCTAACTCACGCCGCTTTAGGTGAATGGCAAGAATGAGTTCACGTTCAGTTTCACTCGGTAGATCAACGAAAAAGACTTCATCGAAGCGCCCTTTTCTGAGCAACTCTGGCGGTAGCGCAGATACATCATTAGCTGTCGCAACTACAAACACTGCCTGACTCTTTTCGGCAAGCCAGGTTAAAAAAGTGCCAAGCAAACGTTTCGATACATCATCAGTGCTGGAGACCGCCGACAAGCCTTTCTCGATTTCATCTAACCACAGAACACAAGGCGCCATTTGCTCGGCAACAGCCAAAGCGGTGCGCATATTCTCTTCAGTTTGCCCGTAAAAGCGGTTGTACATAGTGCCGAAATCCAAATGCAATAGTGGTAGCTTCCAGGAACCAGCCACGGCCTTGGCCGCCATACTTTTGCCGCAACCCTGCACACCAAGCAGCAGCATACCTTTGGGAATATCGCCACCAGGCAAACTCACTTCGCCCTTAAAAACGGGCTTGCGCACTTGCAGCCAGTCTTTTAATTTCGCAAAACCAGCAATATTGTCGAGCTCTTCATAATCAAGCTGCAAATTGAGTACATTATTGTCGTTAAGTAGCTCAAATTTGTGTTTGGCGACATCGGCTAAATCCTGGTGATTGATAATGCCGTCATTCCAAATCGCACGTCTCGCCAAACGGTTGGCATCTCTTTGAGATAACCCACACAGCTGGGCGATGAGTCGATCGACAATGCCTTTGTCACTAGCTTTAAGTTTGTCATTGGTTTCACTCAAATACTCTACCGCCAAGTCGTTGACCATGCTCTTTAGCTGACCCGGTGTTGGCAGTGGTAATTTATAGTGAGTGGCATAGGGGCGTAGATCATCTGGCAGTTTGATAGTGGCCGAAAGCAAAATTAAGGTGTGCTGAGGTGTTTGTAAGTGCACATCTTTGATAAATCGAATCGCCAATGGATCGTTTAAATGATGATGAAAGTCAACCAACACATAAACGCCCTGCAGCTCGGTCGAGAGAATTTGCCCGAATAGCTGACCGATGTCGCGATTATGAATTTGCGCCTCATAGCCTGGTGCCAGCCGCTCTAAACCTTGCGTCAAGCGCCATTGGTAATAGGCGTGAGTCGATCGTTTGGCTAAACGTCTAAACCCCTCAATAAAACAGCCTTCTCGCTCTGTCTCTAAGATGATGAGCTTGCGACCTGATTCGATCAGAATCTCTAAATCGTGCATGCTTTCCATAGTTGTAGTGGTTTGCTTTGGCTTGTTATGAGGTTTGCTCGCGAGCGCTATTGGCTGTGTGACAGACGACTAAATCGCAAATAATCTTGATTATAGAAATTTTTTGTAATAGTTTTCGACCATTACAGGTCTTTTTAAGCATCAGAATCACGGTTTGGAAAACTTTATCATGCGAAATAAACTGTTTAGTGGCGCGCTAGCGCTCCTAGTATTAGTGTCAGGCCACGCAATGGCTTCAGGAAGCTATGGCGGTGGCGGTGGCGGCGGAAGCTTTAATAATACTCCGCAGCAACGTCAGGTTGACCCTGTTTATGAGCAAGGCAAAGCGATCTATCGCGGTCGCAAATCAGGTGAGCCTTCATTGAACTATTGTGTGGTCAGCGAAGGCGAAAAAGTGCCTGTTAAACGCTCATCTATTCGATCTTACAAAAAGACCTCATATCAAGAGTTAGCGCAAAATTTGTATAACTGCGATAACCCTGAGTCGTTGGTTGCCGATGAACTTACTCGAGACAGCTTGTTGTATGTTTTGTATTACTTAAACAAGCGTCACCGCCTTAACTTGAGAGGCAGCAGCTAATTACTTGTTATTTCTTTAGTGCCAAGCTTTTGCTTGGCATTTTTTTTGCCTGCAACTCTTTTACAAGGGCTAAACCGTCTTGAACTTCTTTCTGGATCGATAGCCATCCCAACATAGCGCGAGAATAATCAGGCCAAACTCAATCGCTAAAACCCAATTCGGATGTTGATAATCTTGGAGTTCGGCTGCGATAGACGCCGGTAAATTGATGCCAGAAGCATAGGAAAACAGCAAGGCAACAGATGTTACCCAAGCCCATGCGCTTGGCCAAATGACCGCAAAGGGAAGCAACCAAATTAAATACCAAGGGTTGAGCGCCGGCAAAATAATCAGCAGGCCGGCAAATAAATAGTCGCCACGTGGAATCTCTCGCAAGGCATCTTTGCCGTTGTACTGTTGTAACCAGCGCAGACCGTAAAATGCCGCGGCCGTAAAAAACAAGCTGGCTAAAACGATCTTCAGATTAGCGAAACCAATAATCAGCGCGAACAATTCATAGAGTAGTGCATTGAACAACCAATTCTGCCCCATCGCTGCCAGACCGTCGGGGAGCCAGGCACTTAGCAAACCAAAAGGCAGCGCAATTAGCACCGCTGTGATTGAGAAGCTCAACCAGGCACGCCAGTGAAATAAGAATAAGAAAGGCAGGATGATTAGAGCAAATACCTTTACCCCAGCCGCCAAAGCCAGAAATACGCCAAGCATAGAATCGGCTTTACGCTGATATGCCAACAATGCCAGCCCGAGAAACATTGCACCAAATAAATCCGGGTGCGTCGAGATTACGAATTCTTTGATCACTAGTGGCGACCAGGCATAGAGAATCAGATGTTTCGCTGGTGCTAGTTTTAGTAGAACCCAGAGCAGAATCAAATCAGCTACTAATAACAGCAATTTAAGTGGCCATAGTTCGGCTGGCGCAATGAGATAAGACAAAGCAAACAGCCACTGCAATGATGGGCCATAAACTGTCGCTACGTCGGGGTAGTTAATAGTGTTGAGCAAGCCCTCCATTGCTGGAGATATATCTTGATCGAACCAGGCAGAGGGCGCAATACCATAAGGAGTGCCCTGTTTGACGGTAACAAAACCATCCCAAAGATAGCGATAAAAATCGTCTTCTAAAACCGGAAAAGTAAAGACACCAATTAGGCGAAACAATAGCGCAAACGCCACTATTTCAAAGATGGGGATTTGCTCTTGATCCTTAAATAACCACCAAACGGCAACACTGGCGACAAAACAAAATACGGCAACACAAAGTAAATCAGGCAAGCCCGCTTGCGCATAGCCCTGGGAGACGAACGCAAGATACAACCAGGCCAGAGCACTTACGCCCCCGGCTATACAAAGTTTTACACGTTTTGCTGACATAGATGAATTCAAGCAAACTTTATTCAGTTAGAGTAATCAAATCAGCTTATCTAGGGTCTATATAGGCAACTACTAAGTGAAACACAAATTATGTCGTACAAATCGCACACTGTCGCCGTTATTATCCCCGCTCACAATGAAGAGCAGGCGATTGGCTTGGTGGTTCAAGATTTGGTCGGCTTACAGTGCCCCCAGTCGCAGCAGCGATTAGTAGATCAAGTGATAGTATGCGATAACGCTTCAAGTGATGCTACTGCTTTACAGGCGCAACAGGCGGGCGCCATCGTTTGTCAGGAATTTCGCAAAGGTTATGGATTTGCCTGCCTGCGCGGCATGGATAAACTCGATTACGCCAGCCAAACTCCCCCAGACATTGTAGTCTTTGTCGATGGTGATAATTCCGCCGATGTGGCCGACTTAACTCCTTTGCTCGATAAGATCATTGAGGGCAATGATTTGGTTGTTGGTGCGCGCGAAACGCACTTACAAGAAGCGAAGGCATTATCCGTACATCAGCAGTTTGGAAACTGGCTTGCCAGTGCTTTAATCCGATTTATATGGCGTGAAAAAGTAACCGATCTTGGGCCATTTCGGGCGATTCGTTTTCGCGCCTTGAAACTGATCAATATGCAAGATCAACGCTTTGGCTGGACAGTTGAAATGCAAGTTAAAATCATCCAGGCAAAGATGCGCTACGCTGAAGTTCCAGTTTATACTAAGCAACGCATCGGTGAATCTAAAATCAGTGGCACCGTGCGCGGCACTATCGGTGCAGCCATTGGCATCTTTGGAAAGATTTTCACTTTGTTCGTTATGCAACCGAGATTTATTTTTCGCTTGAATCGCGCGCGCGCATTTTTAGAGTCATCGCTCGATAGCGCTGCAAAGCGCCCCTTATAAAACTCTTAAAGTTATCAATTATTGTTGAAGCTTTCCCTTATTATTAGTCAAGTTCTGGTTTCCGGCACGGTTGCCGCGATAGTGGTGTGGGCGTTGACTAAACAACCCGAACCCTCCTTACCTCGCATTGAGAATACCGCTGAGTTAAATGCGCGGCTCTTAGAACTTGAAAACAAGTTAAATGCAGTTACCGCAACGCTGGAAGAAAACGGCCGCGGCAATGCTTTCTCTTCAGCCAGTACGACATCAGTCGATATAACCAATAACGAGGCTACTTTTGACGCGGCTTCTGATACCTCGGCCGCAGATTTTCCACAATCGACCACCAATGGCAACGCTGAGTCTGATCAATTTGCATTCGGCCAGCCCGGGCGGCGCCAGCCAGAGTTGCGCGAACGCTTAATCCAAAGCGGCTTTGACGAACAAGAAGCAGATTGGGTCGTTCAACAAGCAAACGAGTCTCAATCTGATCGATTGCAAAGAATCTATCAGGCTCGACGCCAACGTGCAGAACAGCGCCGCGAATCTGGCCTGGAGAATCAATCACCGTTTCAGGACTTACGAGATCGACTTGGCGATGACAACTTTAAGCGATACTTAGCGGCAAATGGCCTGCCTACTTCGATCCAGGTAGATTCTATTTTGCCCGCTTCACCAGGCGAGTCTGCCGGATTGGAAGTTGGCGATAAAATCACTCATTATGATGGCGAGCGAGTTTTCAATGTCAGCCAGTTAAACAATCTAACGGTACTTGGAGAAGAAGGCGAAAATGTACTAGTTGAGGTTGAGCGCGATGGCAACTCGGTGCAAGTTACCCTGCCTCGCGGCCCTATCGGAATCAGTTCACGCCGCTAGCTTTGAAAGACTACTCCCTAACGGAATTGTTCAGCACACTCCCACAACAAGGCGCAGTTGAATGGATTGGCCTGCGGCCGGCTCGACGTGAACCAATGATTAGCGTACAACAAGCTCAGCTAAACCCGGAACTTGGCATCGAAGGCGATCGTTATAGTGGCCGCAGTGGTAAACGACAAGTGACTTTGATTCAGGCTGAGCATCTCGAAGCGATTGCTTCTTTTCTTAAGCGACCCACATGCGAACCCAGCCTGTTACGAAGAAATATTGTGGTTCGTGGCATTAA
The DNA here is from genome assembly GCA_964455815.1 of uncultured Gammaproteobacteria bacterium. GTDB lineage: Bacteria > Pseudomonadota > Gammaproteobacteria > Arenicellales > Arenicellaceae > Arenicella. The sequence goes on along the minus strand of CAYVYS010000041.1, from coordinate 18,439 downwards.
CTTACTCGCCTTGAAAGATCAGTGTTTTTTGCTTGGCGATATAGAACTTGATTACACCGGTTTGTGCCATCCTTGCTCACGAATGGAAGAGACTTTTGGAGCCGGTGGTTACAATGCTGTGCGAGGGCATGGCGGCATTAATGCACGCGTTTTAAAAGGTGGAATTTTAAATATTGGCGACCGATTGTCCTTAGTCAAAGAGCCATAGATTTCTCTTTTTAGACAAGTGCTTAGAATCCTTTTTATTAGGAAATGGTCTAAAAGCGACACTTTATAACTTTTACCCCGATTTACTCCACAAAGTGTTCGACAATCAACCAATCAGTAATATTTTTTAACCATCTTGGCTTTGCCATTTGTCATATAATTAAGTTGGGTTGGTTAGTTATATAGAGGAAAAAGAAAATGAATAATCGGGTTGGTTATATTCATAATTTCCGTTTAAGCGCACAAAGTGTGAATTTGATGAGTCGTTTTGTTCGCACTGCAAAGGCGAAAAATTTCGGCTCTCTCAGACTGCATGACACCGATATTTTGATCAAGATGTGGGTCACAGTTCAAACGTCACAAGATGAATACCTCGAGCGGCTGTTTAATCAGATCTTGCATGCTTTAAATGTTCCAGTAGAAGAAGCTAAAGAGTACTTTCTTACAGTGCACAACGCGACGTTTGACAAAAGCAAAGATCGCGCAGAGCCAAAAGAATCGTTGTTATATAAGCAGTCAGCATAGCTGAGTTTGATAAAGCGTTGTCTTTTTTGGCCCATTGGCTTTTCTTAATAAAAGTCTATCGGGTCAACATCGATGCTCCATCGCACTTGTGCGGATTGTCGTTTGGCAGTTGGATCACTCTTAATGTGATCCAACCATAGACTCAAGGTTTGATTAAGGCTAGATCTCCGAGCACTATTCAATAGTAGCTGTGCGCGATAACGCCCTGCGCGACGTGCCATAGGCGCTGGCACGGCATCCATGATTTCTATCGTTTGATGGTCTTGATTCGCCCGCACTAAATAATCGCGTGCCTGACGCAAAAATTGTAGGGCTTTAGCCTGGTGAGTCGACTCAGCTCGCAATAACACAAAGTAACCGAAAGGTGGCAAGCTTGTGGTCTGGCGTTGCTGTTTTAGTTGATCCGCAAAGCCATTAAAGTCGTGGCTTTGTAAGTGATTAAAAAACGGATGCTCAGGAAAACGAGTTTGGATCCAAACTTGCCCCGCCTGTTCGTGACGCCCTGCACGGCCACTCACTTGTATCAATTGCGCGAACATGGTTTCGCTGGCGCGAAAGTCAGTTGAATATAAACCTGCATCGGCATCCAGCACTCCTACCATAGCCATATTCGGAAAGTCGTGGCCTTTGGCGATCAACTGAGTACCTAATACGATATCTACCTCACCAGCCTGGACGCGAGCCAAAGCATCGCTCAACGCAGTTTTACGACGAGTGCTATCACGATCAATACGTAAGATTTTCGCTTGTGGAAAACGTAGTTCTAAAGCTGCTTCTACACGCTGGGTTCCTTCGCCCACTTCTAATAAATTCTCTGAAGCACAATGCCCACATTGGGTTTGTTCTCGGCCTTGGTAACCGCAATGATGACAGCGCATTTGCCGCCCGGTTCGGTGCAAGGTCAAATGCGAATCGCAGCGATGGCAATTCGCTGCGCGTTTGCAATCACCACAGTACAACACCGGAGCAAAACCTCGCCGATTTAAAAACAGCATTGATTGTTTTTTATCATCAAGGTTCTTTTTGATCGCGGCCAGCAAACTCGGTGACAAACCATCCGCCGCGGGTTCTCGATTTAAATCAATTAAATTGATGTCTGGAAGCGGCATTTTGGTCGCGCGATGTGTTAGCACATGCTTCTGATAGCGACCTTGGTCAGCATTAACCAGTGTTTCCAACGCTGGTGTGGCGGACGCCAAGACGACCGGAATATCACAAAGCTTAGCTCGATAAATTGCGAAGTCGCGGGCATGATAGCGAACGCCTTCTTGTTGCTTTAATGAGGCATCATGTTCTTCATCAACGACGATTAATCCCAAATCCTTGAATCCACAAAACACCGCTGACCGTGTGCCAATCACAATGTTGGCCGAGCCGGTAAGAGCTTGCCACCAGGCCAGATGCCGCTCTCTGTCGTTTAAATTAGAATGCAAAGTCACACTCGGGTAAGGCAAATAGCTTTCCAGACGTGAGAGCAGTTGCGGCGTCAAACCTATTTCAGGCACCAATAAGAGCACTTGCTTACCTTGATCGAGCACGGCTTGCATTGCCTCGATGTAAACCCGTGTTTTGCCGCTACCCGTAACACCATGAAGCAGATGGCAGCTAAAACTCAACTGAGCGAAGTCCTGACGCAGATCGTCGATAGCCAGTTGTTGTTCGGCACTGGCTTGAGGTGGGCTCAAACACGCATTGGGAACAGAAGGCTGTTCTACCGATTCACTCTCGAGTAACCAGCCTTTCTTTAGCAAGCTTTTAATGGCCTGACGCCAACTAGAGGTCGACTCTCTAAAATCAGCCGCCGTTAGTTTGCCCGAATTCTGGAACTTACGAATAATAGCGAGTTGAATCGGTGCACGATCCAGTTCACTCGGCGACGCCGAGCGGCCATATTCACTCAAGCCCCAAAACTTGATGGGTTCAGGTTTAGCTGTCTGACCCTGGCGTAAAGCGACTGGTAAGGCTGCTTCTAAGACTTCTCCAATCGGCGCCAAATAGTAGTGTGAAGCCCACAACAAACTCTGCCAAAGCGCCACATCAAAAATGCTTTGTTGATCAATAATCTCTACAATTTCTTTGAGTTTTTCTGGCGGATACTCCGACTGAATGGGCGCCGCCAGCACAACACCGACGCGATGCTGCTTGCCAAACGGTACTCGAACTCTGGCACCGACCTGTGGCAGGCTTTGATCACGCGGCACAAGAAAATCAAAGGCTTGCCTTAGTGGCACCGGCACAGCGACACGAATGACGACCACTTCGCTCATTCGAAACTAAGCTTAGAAAGGCAAAATATTACCCACAAAAGCTGTGGATAACTTTGTGTATAAATCTGTCCTGTGGGCTGTAACACTAGATGAATACTGGGCTCATGAATTTTGATTAAAAATTAGGCAACTCTATTTATTCAATAAAAACAATGACTTACAAATCATTTCTATATTACGGTCTGGTGACATCCGAAAAAATAAAGAAAAAGCTTGACTCTGATTTTATTGTGTATAACTCGCGGCGCCACCTGATTTATCGATTTTTGCAGAATCCAAATTTTTCAATGGTTTAGCGATTATTATTGCAAGCTTTTTTGAACAATGTGCCATTAGCAGACTCGATACTGCACTGAAATTTTTGCTACTTTTCATCTAAATCAGATCAGCAAGCGAAAGAGTATAGCGAGGTACTCGCTTATTCGGCTAAACTTCACCCTTTTTATTCTAGGTCATATTCCTGCAAGGCAAACTATGGGCAAATCTCTGAGCGCTGACTCTGTCGATAAATATGTATTGTATCAACGCGCGGTTCAATCTGCGGAACCAGACGTGGAATTTTTATTTAATACCTATAAAGAAATCCGCGGCAAAGAGCCACGTCATTTTCGTGAAGACTTTTGTGGTACCTGTTTGCTTTCTTCATATTGGGTTAGGCAAGGCAAAGATTTTACTACTGAATCTTACGACATAGACTCCGAGCCGTTAAATTGGGGCAAGCAAAATAATCTTAAACCCTTGGGTAAAGATGCTGAGCGCGTTGTGCAGTATCAGGAAGACGCACGCAACCCAAGCCGCAAATCACCCGATGTGCGCTGCGCACAAAATTTCTCTTATTGGGTTTTTAAAACACGCCCTGAAATGCTCGAGTATTTTCAAAGCGTGTATCAAGATCTGCCTGAGGATGGAATATTTATCTGCGATTTGCATGGTGGTCCGGAGAGCATTCAAGAGCTCGAAGAAGAAACCGAGATGGATGACGAGAGTTTCACTTACGTTTGGGATCAGGACACAATTAATCCAATCACTGGTGAGGCGCGTTTACATATTCATTTCCGCTTTCCCGATGGCTCGGAATTACGCGACGCCTTTACTTACGACTGGCGGCTTTGGGGCTTGCCGGAATTAAAAGAGGTGCTGCTTGATGCCGGTTTCAGTCATGTCGATTGCTACTGGGAGGGAACTGACGAAGATGGCGAAAGTGGCAACGGTGAATTTACCAAAACAGTCGATGGTGAAGCCTGTTTGAGTTATGTCGCTTATTTAGTCGCCGCTAAGTAGTTAGTGATTTATGATTTATTTGCTGCTCGTTTTCGTTGTTGTCTTGGTGCTGATAGCACGCAAGGCGCGACCAGCAATTGATCAGCATGGTCATGGATTAATATCACCTCCGGCTCAAGCGTCGCCACTGGCATCCACTGAAGCGCAAGATGTATTGCGTGTAGCCACCTACAATATTCAGACTGGCAAAAGCCTGGCCGGCAAACGTGATGTTTCAGCCAGTGCGCAAGTGATTGCCAAAGCGGATCTAGTTGGCGTGCAGGAAGTGTATGCGCCCAGCATTCTAAATTCTCTGGGCACGGGCTTGAGCCAAAGTGAACAACTCGCTGCTATAGGCCGTTTCGATTGGCTGTTCTGTGCGACTCGACGGCGATGGTTTAGGGAGCATCGTGGTAACGCAATACTCAGCAAGCTCCCGGTAAAAGATTGGCGGATCAAAATACTCCCTGATCGCTCCAGAAAGAGCTACCGGAATCTCACCGTTGCCGAAGTTGAATGGCAGGGTCGGCACTTTCATTTTTTAAATACCCATTTACACACCAAAGTTGGCAGGCAAGAACAAATCGAGGCGGTCCTACGAGAATTTGCTAAGTATTCACCTGCAATTTTGGTTGGTGACTTCAACTGCCTCGCTAACGAACTCAACGATGCCTTAAGTGACATTAAGATTACTGATGCAATCGAGGTTGCCAAACTTGCTGACAACGAAGTCAATCGCATCGACTGGATATTGTGCAAGGGTTTCGAAGTTGTTGGTGGTGACTATTTGGAAAAAGGAGTATCCGATCACCCATATTATCAAACAAATTTACGATTCAAACCCTAGTCGCATCTTGCAAAAACTAAGTGGGAGCGCTTTAATGTCCGCTGTTGCGGGGGCAACATTGGGCGCATAAACGATTCAAATACGTAGTAATAGGCAGTAACTTTGGCTCCCGGGTAGGAATTTCCTCGTGACGCTATATTTTCTTACAATAACCCGTTACAAAAAACAGATAGGAGCAAACCATGCTAAGCGAATTTAAAGATTTTGCGATGAAGGGTAACTTCGTCGATATGGCTGTCGGTATTGTTATCGGCGCCGCCTTCGGCACCATTGTGAAGTCCTTTGTAGATGACATTATTATGCCGTGGGTCGGCGTGCTCACCGGTGGTATCGATTTCGCCAATATGCATTATGTGATCAGCAACCCAGTTGATGGCACAGTCTATAACACTATCGAAGCCGCGAAAGAGGCTGGCGCGGTAACCATGAACTATGGTTTGTTTATTAACGCCTTTATTACTTTCGTCATTGTGGCCTTCGCTTTGTTTATCGTTATCAAAGGCATGAACAAAGCCAAAGCTCAGATGGAGGAAGAAGAAGCAGAAGCGCCGGCAGAGCCTTCTGATGAAGTAAAACTATTGACTGAGATCCGCGACGCACTAAGTCGCTCTTAGTTGATTAGCTGACAGTCGATGAAAGGGCTTGGTTAATCAGTAGCCAGGCCCTTTCTCACTTAGCACTCCGAGCCGAGCACTCCGAGCCGAGCACGTCTGTACAATGCCGATTAACTTGGAGATAGCTCCGAGTTCGACATCAGTAAACCAATCTGATTGGTTTCAAGAAAAGGAAATCCGCGATTCGCCATCGCTATCGCAGAGGCTGCATCATCCAAATTATACAGCGCCCACTGCCAACTGCCTCGCCATACATCGTCGTCATTGCTAGGCAGAATAGCCGTGTCACAGAATAGAAAATCAGGTTTAAGCGATTCGGCTAATTCGGCATTCGCCTGATTCCAGCGAGGCAATACCCACCCGGTTCTTAATGAGGAAATATTACGCGCGTATTCGATCACTTCATGGTTAAACGAAATGATCACGCATTGCGACTCAACGGAAGATTTAAGAATTCGCCGATAGACTTCATCCATAAAAACTGGGATGCCAAAACGATCGAGCGACTCTTGCTTAATCTCAACAAAGATCGTGACATCTTCATGCTTACTTAACCATTTACAGAATTTGCGAAAGGTTGTAAAAGTATTGTCTTTGAATTCGTCGGCAAAGCGTTCTGGATAGCTGGCGGGCAGCGCCTTGAATCGTTTAGCTTTTAGTTCACGCACATCCAGATCGACCCCGGACATACGTTGCAAAGACTCATCATGATGTAAGACTGGCACTCGATCCAAAGTGAGTTGTAAATCCAACTCCATATATTTGGCACCATGCTCATAGGCGGCTTGATAAGCCAGCAAGGTGTTTTCAGGATAACGCCCTGAATAACCACGATGCGCGACCAACACTGGTGGAGAGCCAATTAGGCTTTGTTCTGTATTTTTAGTTACTGCCATACTTCTTTGTTTAAGTCGTTAGATGGAATGGCTAACTACGAGTCATGTTATGCTCACCTTAACACTATTAGTTGGCGGGTATCTACCCCTCTAAGTTCTATAAAAGACCCCCAAGAGTATGACTGTATCATCGGCATCGCTCGCCTTTGCCTCTCTTTCGCCGGATCAGGTTCTCAATACAATTGAAGCTTTGGGCTTTGCTTGCGATGGTCGTTTGCTGGCGTTAAATAGCTTTGAGAATCGCGTTTACCGTATTGGATTAGACGAAGGCAATAATCTGGTTGCTAAATTCTATCGGCCCGCCCGATGGTCAGATGAGGCAATTTTAGAAGAACACCGGTTCACGCTCGACTTAGCCGAGGCTGAATTGCCGGTCGTTCCGCCGATGGTTCTTGATAGTCAAACTCTAATTCAAACCGGAGCATTTCGAGTTGCTTTGTTCGAGAATCGCGGCGGCCGCGCACTTGATCTGGAAGACTTCGAGCAATTAGAACAAATGGGGCGTTTTATGGGTCGCTTGCATGCCTTGAGTCAAACGCAACCATTTGATCATCGTCCGACACTCGATGCTGATACCTTTGGCTGGCAGGCACGCGAATTTATTCTCGAGAATAATTTTATCCCCAGCGATTTATTGGCTGCCTATGAAAGCTTAACTGAGCAATTACTTAACGACGTTGCGCAATGTTATGCAAGGGCAGGCGAGGTCGCACTGGTTCGTTGTCATGGCGATTGTCATCCTAGCAATGTCTTATGGACTGACGACGGCCCACATATTGTGGATTTTGATGACGCACGAATGGCGCCAGCGATTCAGGATCTATGGATGTTTTTAGCCGGTGATCGGGCCGATCAAACTGCCTCACTGGATGCGGTATTAGCTGGCTACACTGAGTTTTGTGATTTTGATGCACGCGAGTTGCATCTTGTTGAAGCCTTGCGCACTCTGCGTTTGATTCACTACTACGGCTGGCTCGCCAAACGTTGGGATGACCCGGCGTTTAAACACGCCTTCCCGTGGTTTAACAGCCAACAATGCTGGGAATATCATATCTTGAGTTTGCGTGAACAAGCGGCGCTCGTTCATGAAGCACCTTTATCCTGGATGGGTTAATAACGATCTGCCTCAATGATGGTTAAGGCCTCGCCTTGTGTATAAGGTCTGCCGAGTAAATCGAAGACAGCGCCAGTAGTCGGGTTAACAAATCCACCTAACCATGGAACCGAGTGATGCAACTGTGGGGGCCGCTCACGAGTATAGCGAATTTCAATCCCAGATCTGTCCGTTTGCGCCGCGACTACGCACAGCACTTGCTCTGCTAAGCATCCCTGAGAGCTTGAGTCGATGGACGACTCTAGTTCTTTAAGTTGTCGTCTCAGCAATGGAGTAAGGCGCGTCGCCCAAACTCGCTGACCTAGCAAGCGACGCATGGCGGTTTCACCAAGTTCAACATCATCAAATGGTGAGTTAACTGAGGTCGTCAGCGCAGGGCCACTCAAGCTGCGAAACAGCACAAAAGCAAAAGCCAACCCCAAAAACAAAAACATGCTTTTGATCAATTTGATCAACCAGATTTTACGCGGCCGCATATGCCAGCAACTCCTTAGAACACTGCTTTAACTGAAATCACTTTAACGCTCCATTGCACTGAAGCATCGAGCGCAGACAGTTTGTCAAACCGTAAGCTCTGATTGGTTGTAGTTTGAGATCTAGCGCCGATCACAATCGGCATCTCACGCTCTACGCGCTCAATCAATTCACATTGTTGTTGATCGGCTGACCCCGGGCAACGGCTGGCGTTGACCTCAAATTTAATGCGTCGCACAGTGCCTCTCTCGGCCGTGTTGGCAAAGCATAATTTGAGCTCGACATTGCTACGGTACAAGGCTGTGGCATCAATCCCGCAAGAGATTACATCCTGCGCAGGCAATACATCATCTTTTGGGCGTTTTCGATAATCATCAAACCACACCGCCGCGACAAACAATGTAAAGATAAAGCCAGCTGTTGTGCGCCGCGGTATAGGCGATAATTTAGAGAAAAACATGACCCAAACGATCAATGCAAACAGTAATAGCATTACAAGACGTATCATGATGTTACTCGGCTGGCCCCTTGCAGTTTGGTAATGATTCTTTTAATCACTGGCATGATAGCACTTCATGTCTTACCATCGTCAAAACGATAAATATTCGTGTGCCTAAATCACACCTTATTAAATCACTTTATAAAATAGGAATGATCGACAAACTCACGCACAAATCCATCCTTAAAGCCATGTTTAAGGACAAGATGATCAGCGTGGCTGAGGCCAAGCGCATTGACGCAAACCTGATGGATCCGAATGGTGTCCTTACTCATCCATTGGTCGGTATTGCACGCAACTTACCTACTCACCAGGACACCGGTGATCGCATTAACCTTGATGCCTTGTGCGAATGGTTCGCAGAACAAGCCGATGTCAATTACTTTATCGTTGACCCCTTAAAAATAGACATAGCGTCTGTTACGCAAGTGGTTGCGCCTCAATACGCTCGTCAGCATGGTTTTTTGGCAGTTAAGGCTGATCAAGATAGCGTGACCCTCGCTGTTAAGAACCCGCTTGATCTGTCTTGGAAAGACAATCTAGAACATTTGCTACGCAAAGAGATCCGTGTAGTTTTTGCTAACCCCAACGATGTCGATCGTTATCAAAGTGAGTTTTATACGCTAGCAAAATCAATCACAAGCTCAGCCTTAAACGACGATCGAGATGGCGGCTCGCTGCAACAGAACCTTGAGCAATTAGTTGATCTCGGCCGACGCGGCCAGCTAGATGCCGAAGACCATCATATCGTGCAGGTAGTAGACTGGTTATTGCAGTACGCGTTTGAGCAGCGCGCCAGTGATATCCATTTAGAGCCGCGTAAAGAAATCGGTGAAATGCGATTTCGAATCGACGGTATTTTGCATCATGCTTACCAAGTGCCGCCGAATGTCATGTTGGCGATTATCGGCCGCTTAAAAACCTTGGCCCGTATGGATATCGCAGAGAAACGCCGCCCCTTGGATGGTCGACTAAAAACTCGCACACCGGACGATAAAGAAATTGAACTTCGCTTATCCACCATTCCGACCGCTATGGGCGAAAAAATGGTGATGCGGATTTTTGATCCAGACGTATTACAGCGAAGTTTTCATGAACTTGGCCTGGCCGATCGCGAACTCGATTTATGGAATCAACTGACCAGACACACTAACGGTATTATTCTCGTTACCGGCCCTACCGGCTCCGGTAAAACCACTACACTCTATTCAACGCTTAAGAATCTTGCCACCAGCGAGGTCAATGTCTGCACCATCGAAGATCCTATCGAGATGGTGGAACCAAGCTTTAATCAAATTCAGGTACACAGCGCCATTGATCTTACCTTCTCGACCGGTGTTCGCTCCTTACTACGTCAGGATCCTGACATCATAATGATTGGTGAGATTCGCGACTTAGCAACCGCTGAAATGGCAATTCAGGCGGCGCTGACTGGGCATCTGGTGTTATCTACTTTGCATACCAATGATTCTCCGTCTGCGATAACTCGTATGCTCGAACTAGGCGTGCCAGCTTATTTGATCAATGCTACGCTGCTTGGTGTTATGGCGCAGCGTTTGGTGCGAACGCTTTGCCCGCATTGCAAAGAACCAACCAAGATCGAAGCAGAAGTCTGGCAAGACTTTTGCCCTGAGCTTGATGCATCATCGAGTCAGGCCTGTAAACCAGTCGGCTGTATTGAGTGCCGACAAACTGGTTATTTAGGTCGTATCGGCTTGTACGAAATGCTTGAGATGACTGACGGCCTGCAAGGCATTGTGTCACCAGAGAGCGGTTTGTTAGAACTTCGCAAACAGTCAATTAAAGATGGCCTACTTACATTACGCTATAGCGGTGCGAAGAAGGTCTCACAAGGCATCACCACCATTGAGGAAGTATTGCGGGTGACGCCGTTTGTAAGTGCATGACCGATTTAATGCGACCCAAGCGCCGACCATCGCGCCATGATGCAACTGAAAAATCAGGCAGAGCGCGACGATCAAACAGCGCCCGACAAGAACCCAAATTAGACGGGGCTGGCCAGGCTAAGTTGGCGCATAAACATCGCCGTCGAAAAAGACGTAAAGGTGGTTGGTTTTGGCGTTGGACGTTTCGATTAGTTTTTCTGATTTGTCTGATATCGGCATTGCCGATGGTCTTACTACGCTATTTTGATCCCCCGACCAGCGCCTTTATTGAGCTCAATAAGCGAAATCACAATACCAATATCCAACATGTTTGGGTCGACTTTGAAGATATCTCTTTGTATTTTCCGAACGCGATAATTGCCTCAGAAGATCAAGATTTTCCGAATCATTATGGCTTCGATTTAAAGCAAATCCGTCTCGCGCTGGAAGAAAGCAAAGATGGCAACCCTCGTGGTGCCAGCACGATAACTCAACAAACCATTAAGAACTTATTTTTATGGCCAGGGCGCAGTTATTTTCGCAAAGGCCTCGAAGCCTGGTTAGCGATGTGGATGGAGCTGATCGTTCCCAAACAACGTATCCTGGAGTTGTACATGAATTTTGCACAGTTTGGGCGTTCTGTATTTGGTGTTGGTGCCGCCAGCGAGTACTACTTTAAAATCAAACCACGGGATCTCAACCCAAGGCAATCTGCTCTGATTGCCGGCAGCTTGCCGACACCTTCGAGGTCAAACCCAGCTAAGCCAAGCGACTATCTCAATGAAAGAGCCGAATTTATTCTTGATCAAATGCCACGCATTGGCGGCCGGCGTATGGTTCGCGAACTCGATGATTAGACTCACAATGTAGCGCGTAAAGCAGCGCCAAGTAACACGCCATCTTTTCTTTAACCACAAGCTCATTCATGCGACACTTGCGCCGATGAAACGAGGCTTTCCGAATACCCGCTTACGGCGCTTACGCGTCGCCGACTTTTCGCGCCGAATGGTACGTGAAAATCAGCTCAGTGCGGATGATTTTATTCTACCGGTCTTTGTTATTGAGGGCGAAAACACTCGCGAAACAGTCGCCTCTATGCCCGGTGTAGAACGGCTCTCGATTGATCTTTTAGTAGAAAAAGCCAGTGCAATCAGCGCACTTGGGATACCTGCCATTGCTTTGTTCCCGGTCATTGCCAATAAACAAAAAAGTGACGATGCGACTGAAGCGTATAACTCGGGTGGCTTAGCTCAACGCGCGATCAGAGCGCTAAAGAAATCTGTGCCCGAGCTAGGCGTGATGACCGACGTTGCACTTGATCCATACACTTCGCATGGTCAGGATGGCTTGATCGATGATAACGGCTACGTGGTTAACGACAAGACCGTTGATGTCTTGATCAAACAGGCTCTTTCCCATGCCGAAGCTGGAGCTGATATTGTGGCACCATCAGATATGATGGACGGGCGTATTGGCGCTATTCGCGCAGCTTTAGAAAACGCGCACTTTAGCAATGTGCAAATCATGGCGTACTCAGCCAAATATGCGTCTTCCTTTTACGGGCCATTTCGTGATGCGGTTGGCTCAGCCGGTAATTTAGGTGCTGGTGATAAATACACTTATCAAATGGATCCGGCTAATGGTGATGAAGCATTGCATGAAGTCGCACTCGATATCAGCGAGGGCGCCGACTATGTGATGGTTAAACCAGGCATGCCGTACTTAGATATCGTGCAACGCGTTAAAGCGGAGTTTTCTTTACCAACTGCGGTGTATCAGGTTAGTGGTGAATACGCCATGCTAAAAGCCGCGTCACAAAATGGCTGGCTCGAAGAGCAAGCGGTAGTCATGGAATCATTATTAAGCTTTAAACGCGCTGGTGCCGATCTCATTCTTACCTATTACGCAGAACAAGCCGCTCAGTGGCTGCAGCAATGAAACAAATAATTCAAAGTAGTTTAGTCGAGGCGCAACAAGCGCTTGATGCACTAGTCAATAACGATCAACAACTCAGTAATATCGAAGCTGCTGCAACGTTGATCATCGATAGTTTGCAAAACCAAGGTACGATTTTCTCCGGTGGTAACGGAGGCTCCATGTGTGATGCCATGCATTTTGCTGAAGAACTCACCGGGCGCTATCGCAAAAATCGCCCCGGCCATGCGGCAGTCGCCATCAGCGACCCAAGTCATATCTCTTGTGTCGCGAACGACTTTGGCTATGAGTATATTTTCTCGCGCTATCTCGAAAGCCATGCCAGCGCCGGCGATGTCTTTATTGGTATCAGTACCAGCGGCACTAGTAAAAATGTGGTTGAAGCCGCCAAAGTTGCTAAGCAAATGGGCGTCAAAGTCATTATTTTGAGCGGCAAACCAGCCGAGCAGCTTGCGGCCAGCGCAGATATTTATATTTGTACCAAAGGCGGTGATTTTGCTGATCGCGTACAGGAATTACATATTAAAACGCTGCATATTTTTATCGAATTGATCGAACGCCATTTTCACCCTGAAAATTACACGGCCTAGAAAATAATGAGCATGATCACGCTAAACACCAGCGATTTTTCCGCGATGGAAAAACGCTATCGCGTGCACTTTATCAATTCGCTATCAGGTTATAAAAGCGCCAACTTAGTCGGCACCATAGACGAGCAGGGCGTCACCAATCTGAGCATTGTCAACTCGGTTGTTCATCTTGGAGCTGACCCCGCGCTTATCGCTTTTGTTAATCGGCCACATAGCGTCGCTCGCAATACACTCGACAACATCTATAGTGCCAAGTGTTACACCATTAGTCATGTTGCAACAGAATTTTTTGAGGATGCGCATCATACTTCAGCGAGATATGCGCCCGAGATATCCGAGTTCGACCAAACCACACTAACTGCCGAATACCATTCCCTGGCCGCTCCTTATGTAGCGCAAAGCCAGATAAAAATGGGCGTTGAATTTCGGCAGAAAATCGACATTGAACTTAATGGCACGGTATTGGTGATAGGAGAGATCGTCGAGGTGATACTCGATGACTCACTGATAGTTGATGACGGCAAGCTTGATTTACAACAAGCCAATACCGTCGCTACCTCAGGCTTGGATGAATATCACACAACCGCGTCACTTGGCCGCTTAGCCTACGCCAAGCCGAAAGCTTAGTACACTTTGCACTAGCGAATCGACTGGTAAGTTTCTCGTAAGTCGCCCTTCGATAAGACGATCTGCCATAATTGGCTTCTGCCACTGCGAAACGTAGCCGCGGCTCCCAGCAAATAGAAATTCCACATCCGCTTAAATTCGTAGACTCATGCAGTTTGCATAAGATTGATTTGCCATCGAATATAATGAAGCACTAACACCCTATTAGAGCAGTTTACCCAGTATGGAATATTTACACAGCATGATCCGAGTTGGTGATTTAGACGCTGCACTCGATTTTTTTAAAAAGCTCGGTTTTATCGAGATGAATCGTGATGACTTTGAAGAAGGGCGTTATTCGCTTGTCTTTCTTGCAGCTGAGAAAGATGTCGAGCGCGCCAAACAACGCAAAACCCCAATGCTTGAACTAACCTATAACTGGGATGAGAACGCTTACGATAGTGGTCGCAGTTTTGGTCACCTGGCCTACCACGTAGACGATATCTATGCGCTCTGTGAACGATTGATGGAGCAAGGCGTGACCATCAACCGACCACCTCGAGATGGCCAAATGGCGTTCGTAAAGTCACCCGATGGCATCTCCATTGAGTTATTACAAAAAGGAGATCGCTTGCCTGAAAAAGAGCCATGGGCATCAATGAAAAATAACGGTACTTGGTAGCTAGATTCGGCAATCGATGATTTGATGATCACTGTTCAGGCTCAATTGATAGTCTGCAAGTTGACTCATACAATTAAAACCATGTTGGCTTAAGCGCTGAAAATGCTGAACAAAACGCTTTAGCTCAGGCTCAGACATGATGGCTAATGTCTGAGCATGTGATTTGTGGCTACTGCTTAAGTTCTGACTCAATAGCTGTTGCTCCTGGCGCAGTCGCCATTGATAGACACACTCAAAGCCAGGCGCTTGGAGCACACAAAGAGAGTAGATCTGATCGTAAACTGGCTGATAGTTCTGCGCTATTTGCTGATTCACATATTGGCGCCAACGGCCATCTTGGTCTTCTTTTTCTTCTAAGCAATTAATGGCATTAGCAAGTTGATGAGTTTCCTGGGCAGGAATTCCTAAACACCACCCTTCGAGAATCATCAAAGGTGGCGGCTTAGCTAAGCTCGTCCAATCGTCTGGCGGGCATGGATTGTCCGTTGCTTTATCAAACTTCGGCAGTGTTAAGGATTGCTTTGATAAGAACTTGTCAATCACACAGCTTAAAAGATCAATATCATGCGTGCCAGGCACACCTCTGGTTGCAAGCAAAGGATGCACCTCTTGCGCCAATAGATTACGTTCGCGCTGATTCAGGTAGAAATCATCCAAAGACACCACACAATTCTCAAGCCCAAATTCCTCGGCGAACAGGACTGACAAAAACGCCACCAAAGTGCTTTTGCCACTACCTTGGCAACCCTGAAGCCCGAAAATAGTTTGTTCGTCTTTGTCTATTGTTTCTGCAAGGTTTCTCGCTAGCGGCAGGAAATAGCTACTGATATCTGCTAGATATTCGCTGGGTAGTTGAAAATTCGCGATAAGTAATTCTAATGAAGAGGTCGTTGTTGCTTTCACTGATAATGATTTTCTTAGAGTGGCTATTTTCTCAAATTTCTAAGAGCTGTCATGATACCTTTTCTCTTAAGAATCAAAGCTAGCGCTAATATACCTTCGATTACCGTCGCCCCGATTGATGCTTTTTCTTCAACGGAAAGTGTTGCGTTCGGATCAATCGAATTATTATATTGAACAATCAAACCCCAATAAGCGGCATCAGATACAACGTGAAAGATAAGGTAAAGTCCAAGTAATATAAAAAGGGTGTCTGCGATTTCTGATTCTTTGAATTTCTTTTCGGGCGTGTCTTGAAGCCTAAACCCTCGAACTAAAGTAGCAACAGCAGTGAATGGAAAAAACCAGAGTAACAGAGCGACTAATAAATAGCTGATGGGTAAAACCAAATAACTTAAGTCAAGGCTGCTAATATCAGTCGAAAATGAAAGAGCTCTTACCGTTAAGTCCAATACATAAACGAACAAAAAAATCGCAAACACTCGAATAGATACGGCTAATAATTGAATGAGTGTGATGGCAAACCTCCATTTTTGATCTTTATAATCAAACTTATTGTATCGTCGTTTAAGAATACATAAGAATTACTAAGCTTGTAAAATATACATATAGCCCCCATCATTTATCTAATTCAATACGGGGAATATTATGCTGATATCAAATATGGAAACAGTCCCAGGTCGGGAGATTGTTAAGCAACTCGGTTTAGTTCAGGGCAGCACTGTGCGTGCTAAGCATGTTGGGCGCGACATTATGGCTGGTTTTAAAAATATTGTTGGCGGTGAACTGGTGGGCTATACGGAATTAATGAGCGAAGCACGCGATGAAGCGACGCAACGCATGATCAAACAGGCAGAGAGTATTGGCGCTAACGCGGTTCTGAATGTGCGCTTTGCCACTTCTTCAGTGGCGCAAGGTGCGGCAGAGTTATTTGCCTATGGTACCGCCGTCGTTGTTAGCAACTAGTTATGGAAATTCTACTTATTCTGGGCTTGTTGGTATTGGGTTACTGGGTCGGTTCCACGCTTGAGAAACGGCACTATAAATCCATTGAGCAACGCGAAGCTCAACTGCAACACATTTTGATTTTCGACACCAAGCTTGCAGCGAGCGATACCGGCGCTGATAGCCATATGGTCCAGGGAAGCGTGGTGATTTCAGTAGACTACTTCAAGCGTTTTGTAGCGGGTTTGCGTAAACTAGTTGGTGGTCGATTACGCTCTTATGAAACCTTACTTGATCGTGGACGACGTGAAGCAATATTACGTATGAAAGAAGGCGCGCAAGCGCGGGGCGCCAATCATATTTTCAATGTACGTTATGAAACCGCCTCGATCTCTAAAGGAGCCGAACAAAGTCTGGGCTCCGTGGAAGTGCTGGCCTATGGGACAGCAGTCAAACGTTAAGCGTGCAATACGACAACCCACAAGTTGATACCTCGGTTAACATCTCACCAGAGCATCCCTTAAAAGAGTTTGTCCAACTAGTGATCGGCGTTGGAGTCGTCTGTTTCATTATCGCCATCGTGCTTAGCTGGCTCGCTGAATCGCTGGTTAAATATGTGCCTTTTAGCTACGAGCAATCGATGATTTCTCATTTGGACTTTCTGGATGCGGACACAGTGTCACGCTCATCACAGTTGCAAGCGCTGGCTGACAGGCTAGCAAAACATATGGATTTGCCTGATGAGATAGAACTTCGTTTGTACTACCAAAAAACCGATACTGTTAATGCCTTTGCAACCTTGGGCGGCAATATTGTGTTTTTTGAAGGCCTAGTAGAAAAACTCGAGAGTGAAGACGAACTCGCCGCCGTTATGGCACATGAAATTGCACACATCAAATTGCGGCATCCCATCGCTGCAATGGGCAAAGGCATCAGCCTGTCAGCCTTCGCTGGATTTGTTGGTGGATTCTCAGGAAGCAGCGCCGGCCAATGGCTGTTTAATAGCTCAGCTCAAGTGACGTTTATGCAGTATTCACGAAAGCAGGAGCTGGCAGCTGACTCTTTAGCTGCGCAGGCACTGAATACTGAATACGGCCACATACAAGGAGCTAAAGAGCTGTTTAAGCGTTTTAAAGATTTAGAAGCTAAGAGTATCGCCAGCAAAATTACGATCGAAGCGCTGCGCAGTCATCCTTATTCAAGTGATCGTTGGGCTGCAATTTTCGAGCAGGCAAAAAATCGAAATTGGCAAACTATTGGTGAGCTAACACCGTTAGAGTTATTAAGCCAGCAAATTTGAATAGCACTTAGGTTGTGGGTCATCCAAATATACTTAAAAAGGAACAACAAGCCAGCTCACTTAGGTGATAAGAAATTAAACACTTATCTCTGTCTTTTTGTTGCTCATTTCTGGTGTTTTCATCTTCAGAGGTCTCATCTTGAGCTAATTGTAAAGTAGCTGAACATGCTTTGAATCCTCGTATTGTTAAGCAAATTCCACGTAGAATTCCAAATCTAGAAAAAGCTTTTTTACTGTAGCCAGAGCAGGTCGCTCCTCCCCAGTACGCATGATAGGCACAACGAAAGCTTTTTCTCGGCGAAATGAATCGCTGATACAGCTCAATAATAAAAATGAAAACGTTTCGCAAACTTGCCTCCTTGTTAATGGATAGAAATTCGAACTACCACTTAGCATTACTATGCCATCAGTGCGCTTAAGTTCACTCAAAACTTTTTATAAGTAGTACTCATCATCTAAACTGATTCACTGTTTCGGTGCAAACATAAAATTTTTGCACCATTTTTTTCGCTAAATCCCGAATCGCCAGGTTAAAAAGTCGCTGCACCTGAACTTTCAAGCACTAAAAAGAAGTTGGCACGCTTTATGCTTTTAAATAAAACACATAGAGTGATTCACTTCAAAAACGTCTCCACTCTATTTTTTGCTTTTCATTTGTCCTTCGATTTAGAGCGTGGTGAGTCTTTCGCCACGCTCTTTTTTTATTTATCGAGTTCAATAGTGCCACTCATGGTGCGAAACTCGACTTGGGCATCGCCTTTGCCTAACCAAAATTCAAGTTTGTTTGAAATGGCATAGCTGTCTCTCTCGGATTTATCTGCACTTAGTTTATTGCGGACATTACCACCAGGGCCGGTATTAATATCAAAGCGTGCATTAACTGGCTCATTGC
>CAYVYS010000040.1:0-27061 GCA_964455815.1 uncultured Gammaproteobacteria bacterium | reverse complement strand
GTTTGATATTTTGGTTTTGTTTAAATAAACTGTATATATTTATAGTATTTATGCATGCAGCCGGAACTTCCTGAAAAATACTATCTGAGTCATGCGAATGAGCTATTTGACTGTCTTAAAACGTATAGCACCAATCTGCTTACTCGGGAAGCCCTTGATTACCTAACCGCATTTGAGCAACTAAGTAAGGATGCTCAGTGTTTGCTAATTCGGTGCTTGGCGCGCAAACCGAGAATCATCAAGCAGCAAAGCCTTGCTTATCAGGAAATCCACAACCTTGAAAATGCGCTTGATGAATGTTTCGCTGCTGGCTTTTTAAGTCGCCCACAAGCTCAAGACTGGCCTGAATTGCTTGAGCAGTTGACTAAAGCTGAGTTGGTTCAGTTACTCTGCCAAGCGCAATTCAAGTGTTCTAGCTCTGCTCTCAAATCAGAATTGGTAGGCGTAGCTCAAGAGCAGTTGAGTTTTAACGAGCTTCAAAGTAACGCTGCCAATCGAGTCGTGCGCCGTAAGCAAAGCTTGATTGATTACTTGTTCTTTTTGTTTTTTGGAAACTTAAATAATCAATTCCAAAAGTTTGTTATGCGAGATCTTGGTGTTCTGCGAACCAAAACACCGAGTAAACTTCGAGCGCGTTTTGAGTCGCTTGACGCCGCTCAATCTTGTTTTGAATTGCATTGTCTACAACGACAAATAAAAGCAAAGAAATTTGATCAAATTGAAAACCTTAGTAAGCAAGTTTTATCACATCATGCTATTGGTGAGTCTGCGCAAGAATGTCGAGATCTACTTCTATTTAGGCTTGGCGAACTTAGCCTAACGATTAACCCAGAAAAAGCGATTGAGTTATGGCGGCAAAGTGAACACCCTAATGCTTTGGAAGCCCGCATCCGTCAACAATATAAAATTCAGAACAAAGACCAGCTCAAGATCGAACTTGAACGCTTGCAACAACAATCTCTAGCACCGAGTTCACAGATTTTCGTGGCGGACTTTTATGCGCGAAAATATCAGGGCAAGCGCACCTCTATTTACACTGACATGCTTCGCCAGAGTGAGCGGCAGCTTAACTTAGATGAGGTGTATATAAACTCTGTTGAACAAGGCGCTATTGAGTATTATCAACAACAAGGAGATGAGGCCTTTTTTTGTGAGAATCAATTCTGGCGTGTCTTGTTTGGCTTAACTCTGTGGCCAGTTTTATGGGGTAGCGAACATGCTCAGCATAATGAATTTGATCGTTTGCCGAAGCGACTACAACAAGTCAATTTTTATGAAGAGTTTAAGCTCGAAATCGAAGCCGAATTAGACCGCTTTACTGACCCTAGACAACTTAGCAAAACCCTCACTAAGCGAGCCAGTCAATTTTATGGGCAAAGCAATGGCTTGTTTCGTTGGCGCGCAGGAATGCTTGACGCTATAAGCGCTGTGTTGAGATGCCATAATGCAGAGCGCCTAAGCGAGGTGCTGCGCGACATGGCCAAACGTTTTCGCTTTGCTAAAGATGGTTACCCTGACCTTGTTGTCATCCATGCTGATCAGTTTCGTTTTGAAGAAATTAAATCGCCTGGCGACCAATTGCGCTCTAATCAAGTGGTTGCAATTGGGCGATTGAAGCACGCCGACATAGCGGTAGAAATTACTCAGGTTAAATGGGCTATCAACCCTAATCAAACTTATGCCGTTGTCGATATCGAAACAACTGGCGGGCGTAAAGGTGGCAATGCAATTACCGAAATTGCGGTGGTTACATTGCAAGATGGTAAAGTCATTCGAGAGTGGAGCACGCTCGTTAATCCCAAGCGATTCATCCCCAATCACATCACACGCTTAACCGGCATTGATAACGCCATGGTGGCTAATGCGCCAACTTTCACTGAACTCGCCGACACCATAGAAACAGAATTAGCCGATAGTATTTTTGTCGCGCACAATGTGGGTTTTGATTATGGGTTTATCCAGAGCGCCTTTGAATCAATTGGCCGCCGTTTTTATCGGCCTCGCTGTTGTACGGTGCGCATGGCTCGTAAAACTTTTCCGGGGCTGTCTTCCTATAGCCTGGGTTCACTGACTGCTCATTTTGATATTGATCTAAACGGCCATCACCGTGCACTGAATGACGCTCGTGCTACTGCAGATCTACTGCGGCTGATACAAGCCGAGCGTTGAATAAACTATTTTCGATACGCAAAAAAGCAAAATCGCAACTCAATTGAGCGTGATTCAGATGGTGCCCATAATGAAGATAGTTGCTGCTGAAACTCTGCAAAAAACGTATCGCCCTCTCGCTCAATACCGCGTCGCACTGCCGACCAACTATGAACGAAGTCGACAAACTGGTTTCGTGTTAAGTCAACCGACATTTTAAAATCCGGCGATGGCAACTGAGGATAAGGCACATTGATATCAGCGTAGTTGTTCCAAATCAGCTTGTTCTCTTTAGCCCAATATGGATCAATCACAGGATATAAATACTGATCTAATACCGCATCAATCTCCTGCGAGATTATTGGGAAGTTATAACCCCAATACGCAAAAACGCCGCCGGGCTTGAGGACGCGATCAAGCTCCTGCCAAAACAACTCATGTTCAAACCAGTGCAAAGCCTGAGCGACGCAGACGCAATCAAAGGCATTATTCGCAAACGGGGTAGACTCTGCCTGGCTAACTAGATAGTCAATTTGATCATGTTTAAAGGCCTCGCTGATCTGTTCCTGGCTAACATCACTCGCCTTAACGTGAGCAAATATTTCGACGAGATTGATGGCTACCTGCCCATTCCCGCAAGCGCAATCCCAGGCCGATTCCGTGGACTGACAAATCTCCTTGAGATACTCAAATAACACACGTGGGTAACGCGGGCGCGCGGCCGCATACAGATCCGATTTATCGGCAAATAATTGATGTTTGCTCATACTTTACTCCGTCGTCAGCGAGTAGATTAACACAGAGATTAGAGCAAGATATTTTGGCTTGTATTTAAAAAGCCAAAGGCCTCTCATAAGCCAAAGGCTTTTTATCCGGCTAAAGGCTTTTTATTTGGCTAAAGGCTTTTACAAATTAAATCATTCAGTTCCGGGCGGCAGCTACCGCATTTTGAGCCGCAGCCGGCCTTGGCAGCGAGAGTGGCAAGGTCATTAGCGCCTGCTTTAATCAACCCTTTAACTTCTTTATTGGTAGTTGAAAAACAAGCACAAACCAAATCAGCAAACTCACCTTGCTCTCCACGAATAATTTTTGCCGCATCGTCGGCTAAGAATGACTGACTCAACCAACGTGAACTTGGCAAATTCTCTGCGGTATTTGTTTGGCTTGCTATCGCAAATATTCCTGCGTCATCATCAATGATTTGAGTGCTTAGCGCCTTGAGTGGATTATAAAATGACTGGCGAACGCTTAAGGTTGTAGAACAAGCCAGCTTATTCAACAAACAAAGCAAGTTTTGTTTCTCATTTGCCGGCTCGGTCGCCAAGGTAGTTACCCATGCATTGGAAGCGAATTGTGTGCTCCAAAATTCAAACTCAGGATGACACCTTAGCCCTTGCTTACTGATTATTCGCTGCCACACCAACCCTTCAACCTTGCTTAATCGAACCTTGACGGCTTTCAGCTCTGGTTGACCAGACACAGGGTCAACAATCGATTCAGCCAGGGCGTTCACCAAACCATGTTTGGCGAACTGTTGCGACCAATGCATGGGCGCAAACAAATCCCCTTCTCTAGTCTGTTGACTGATTTTTAACTGTACTAAGAGTTGACCAAATTCAGACTCCAGCCTGACAACACTTCGCTCTGACAAATCGAGCCGCTTAGCATCACCAGGATGAATGCTTAGCTCGGGCATTAGGCCATGTTGCGTTAAACTTGGCGCATAGCCCGTGCGCGTCATAGTGTGCCACTGATCGCGCGAGCGCCCACTATTTAAAACAAACTCATTGTCCTGCCTGATTTGATTCACCGCTTTTGCCAGTGTCGGTGAGGTGGCTATAAATTGCGCTTTGCCGCTGTTGGTATAAAAGCGCCCGTCAGAAAATAATCGCGCTGAATTAGGTTCATTCAAACCATCAGCCTTTCGCAAAGGCCATTGGCTTGGTTGCAGGTTTTGATAGTCGTTATAGTCAAGCTTGATTAGTGCGCCGATATCAAAATCACGTTGACCATTATTTTCAAAGTCTGAGAGACGAGCGTGTTCTAAGAACACCTCATATGATGACTGATAATCAAACTGTTCCTGGTACCCTAATTCACTAGCCACACCGCTTAGAGCCTGCCAATCGGCTTTAGCATCTGCCGGTGGCGGCAAGAAAGCCCGTTGCCTTGAAATACAACGTTCCGAATTTGTCACTGTGCCATCCTTTTCGCCC
The DNA here is from genome assembly GCA_964455815.1 of uncultured Gammaproteobacteria bacterium. Lineage (GTDB taxonomy): Bacteria > Pseudomonadota > Gammaproteobacteria > Arenicellales > Arenicellaceae > Arenicella. Next base: position 22,697 of record CAYVYS010000040.1, on the reverse strand, counting down.
CAGGCTAAGGCAGGCAATACAATATCCGCATAGGCGGTGGTATCGGTGTGAGTCACATCTGAAACCACCACGGTTTCGCATTTCTCCAGAGCCGCGCGAACAAAATTCGAATCCGGCATGCTAACAACTGGATTAGTTGCCATGATCCAGATGAACTTGATCTCGCCTTGATGTATGGCCTTAAATAAATCTACTGCTTTTAAACCTGGCTGTGTAGCGATACCAGGTGCCTGCCAAAAGCGCTGCACCGTATCCCGATCTTGATCATTAAAATCCATATGGGCAGCCAGCATATTCGCTAGGCCGCCGACCTCGCGCCCGCCCATGGCATTGGGCTGGCCAGTGATAGAAAACGGTCCAGCACCAGCGTAGCCCAGGCGACCGGTGGCAAGATGGCAATTAATTATCGCAGTGGCTTTATCTGTGCCGGTCGCCGATTGGTTGATGCCTTGCGAGTAAAAACTGACCACTTTGTCGGTTTGTGCAAACCAGCGATAGAATCGATCTAACTCTTCTGCCGATACGTCAGTGGCATCGAGAATCTCGGCCTGGCTAAGCTGGCCGCAGGCAGCGATTATTTGTGGAAAATTTTCGGTATAAGAATCGATGTAATCCTGGTTAATGGTTCCTGTTGAGATCAGGTGCCGCATTAAACCCTGAAACACAAAACCATCACTGCTCGGCTTGATCTTTAAATGCAAATCAGCCAATTGCGCGGTTGGTGTTTCGCGTGGGTCGATTAACACGATTTTTAATTCTGGCCGCGCTTCTTTAGCAGCCAACATGCGTTGGTATAAAACCGGATGGGTCCAGGCCGCGTTAGAACCAACTAAAACGATTAAATCAGCAACCTCCAAATCGCGATAATCGCAAGGCACTGTATCAGAACCAAACGCACGTTTATAAGCGGCCACTGCAGATGACATACATAGCCTGGAATTGGTGTCGACGTTAGCCGAACCAATAAAGCCTTTCATTAGCTTATTGGCAACATAGTAATCTTCGGTTAAAAGCTGGCCAGACAAATAAAAAGCAATGGCATTAGCGCCGTATTGCTCTTTAACAGATCGAATCCGTTCTGCGATTGTATAGTTTGCCGTCTGCCAACTGGTTGGCTCGCCAGCGATCGTTGGCGTGGTCAGCCGCTCGGGGGCAAAACGAGGGTTGAGTGTTTCACCAAGCGCGGCCCCTTTACTGCAATAGCGGCCAAGGTTAGCCGGGTGTGCGGGATCGGCCTGAACAGAAATCTCGCCATTGGCATTTTTGCTCGCGATCAAACCACAGCCAACACCGCAATAAGGGCATGTGGTCGCGGTGGTTTGCGCCGCGCTGGTTTGAAATGTCATTGCGCTGCTAGTACCACCTGCTCGCCATTTAGTGACACAGGAAACACCTTGAGCTGTGCTTGCTCTTCGAGACACTCACCGGTCTTAAGACAAAAATGTTGCTTGTATAAAGGCGATGCCACCACCGAGCGATCATCGACCGACCCCAGAATGCCGCGCGACATCACATTGGCTTCGCCGATTGGATCCCAATTGGATAGTGCAAAGATTTTTTGCTCAGATTCCGGTAGGTAGAAAAGTGCGATTTGCTCTTCACCGATCAAGGCACAAACACCAGAGTTCGCAACTAGATCGCTGCGATTGCAGATTGTCACACTCATATTTACACCACTGCTTTTAATTGCTTACGTCGTTTTTCAATCTGAGTGGCTGGCCGTAACTGACCTCGCTCCTCGACGAAAACAACGTTTGGGTCATCATTATCTGAATTCACAAATTGCCGAAAGCGCTTAAGTTTTTCCTGATCATTAATAGCGGTGCGCCATTCACATTGATAAGTTTCTACCACGTGCTGCATTTGCTGCTCTAGCTCAGCGCCAATACTAAGTGAGTCATTAAGGATTACCTCTTTGAGATATTCCAAGCCTCCTTCTAAGTTCTCTAGCCAAACCGAAGTGCGCTGTAAACGATCAGCAGTGCGTACATAGAACATCAGGAATCGATCGATGGTGCGAATCAAAGTGTCAGTATCTAAATCAGTCGCAAGTAAGTCAGCATGCCTTGGCTTCATGCCACCATTGCCGCACACATAGAGATTCCAGCCTTGCTCAGTAGCAATCACACCGACATCTTTGCTTTGCGCTTCTGCACATTCACGCGTACAACCTGAGACCGCCATTTTTAGTTTATGCGGCGAGCGCAAACCTTTATAACGATTCTCTAAATCAATCGCCTGACCAACTGAGTCTTGCACGCCGTAGCGACACCAGGTACTGCCAACACATGATTTTACGGTGCGTAATGATTTGGCATAAGCGTGGCCGGTTTCCATGCCAGCGTCGATTAGCTCCTGCCATATATCCGGCAGGTCATTGAGGTGTGCGCCGAACAAGTCAACGCGTTGCCCGCCAGTGATCTTGCAATACAAATTGTATTTCTTGGCAACTGCACCTAGTACGATGAGCTGGTCAGGCAGAATCTCACCACCGGGCACACGCGGCACTACTGAATAAGTGCCGTCTTTTTGCATATTAGCCATAAAGGTGTCGTTGGTATCCTGTAGTGGCACCAAATCAGACTCTAAAACATGCTCGTTCCATAAGGACGCGAATATCGAACCAACTGCCGGTTTACAAATATCGCAGCCATCGCCAGCACCATATTTAGCAACCAGGGTTTTAAAATCGCGAATGCCAGTTGCCTGGATAATAGTAAAGAGCTCTGGCCGTGATTGTTTGAAGTGTTCACACAAACTGGTGTCGACTTCGATGCCACGCACTGATAGTTCGGCATCGACGACATTCTTTAGTAGCGCAGCACAACCGCCGCAACCAGTCGCGGCTTGCGTGCATGACTTAATATCTGCCACTGACGCACAACCGCCGTCGATCGCGCTAACGATGTCACCTTTGCTAACATTATGGCAGGAGCAAATGGTGGCAGTGAGTGGTAGGGCATCAGCACCAAGTGCAGGTGCATCACCTTCGACGGCTGGTAGAATTAAATTCTCTGGTGACTCAGGTAATTCAATCTCGTTTAAGTAATACTGCAATATTGTGTCGTAGTCGCTGGTGTCTCCTACCAGCGTAGCACCTAACACTCGTTTACCATCGGCTGTAACATTTAGGCGTTTGTAAACGGCGTCGCGCTCATCACTAAAAACGAAGGCGAGGCTGTCGTCAGCCTGTCCTTTGGAGTCACCAACTGAGCCGACCTCAACGCCAAGCAATTTAAGCTTAGTGCTCATGTCGGCGCCGGTAAAACTTTGCTGCTCTTTAGTTAATTGTGATACCGCGGCTTCAGCCATGCGATAACCTGGGGCAACTAGCCCATAGATGAAATTGCCAAGTACCGCGCACTCACCAATCGCAAAAATATTTTCATCAGAGGTTTTACAGTGATAGTCGATTACGATACCGCCGCGTTCACCAATTTTTAAATCAGCATCTCGAGCAAGTTGATCATAGGGTCGTATACCTGCAGAGAAAACGATCATGTCGGTTTCTAATTCTGTCTCGTCACCAAACTCCATTTTTAGGCGATGTTGATCGCCAGCGACGATTCGCTGCGTGGCTTTGGAGGTATGAACGGTGACATCCAGAGCTTCAATTTGGCGACGCAACATTTGACTGCCGCCATCGTCTAATTGTACGCCCATTAAACCGGGCGCAAATTCTACTACATGCGCTTCCAGCCCCAGATTCTTGAGTGCATTCGCGCACTCCAGACCAAGTAAACCACCTCCGACAACAACGCCTACCTTTTGACCTTCTGCTGAGGCTTTAATTTCACCTAAGTCATCGATGGTTCGATAGGCCAGACAATGCGCTAGGTCATTACCAGGGATCGGTGGAATAAAAGGATAAGACCCGGTTGCCAGAACCAACTTATCATAGGCAAATACCTGGCCGCCTTCAGTGATAACGGTTTTGTCGGTGCGATTTATCTCGCTAACAAAATCACCGAAATGCGCTTTTACACCAAGCTGTTGATAATCATCTCGTGTTACTAATGACAGATCGCTGGGCTCTTTGCCATCGAACACTTCAGATAAATGAACACGGTCGTAAGCCGGTCGTGGTTCACCACCGATTACGGTGATCTCGGCGTCAACATCGCTCTCGGCTAAAGTTTTGACATAGTGATGCCCCACCATGCCATTGCCAACAACGACTACTTGTGACTTGTTCATAATAAGTTGATCCCGATTCGCTAAAACTTAAAACCGCCCCATAACCAAAACCGCTCAGTATCGACCCGATTGAACACGGCGCTGCCTGCTGAATAGTCGGCATACTTCACGCCTGCGGAGAATTGATCTGAGAACTTTTTGGTGTAAAGAAGATTGATTTCACTACCAAGGTCTGAGGTGGATTCCAGTGCCACATCTGATGAGAAGTCGTGAAAAACGGCTACCCATTTGCCTCCAGCTAGCTTTCCGGACAAGCTAAAGTAGGTGTCTTTTAAACCTTGTGCAGGTGTTGATAAAAACAGGTCTGCCCAACCATTGAACTTGTGCAAAGTTGCTAGTGGGGTTTGAAACCCGCCCTGGCCTTGATCAGAGCCAAGCACTTCGTAACCAAGTTTGGCAGTAATGCCAAACTGCGATAGACCACCTTCGATGAACAAATAGTCTGTATCAACGCTATCATTCAATTCTTGCGACGCGTATTCAGCGGTGTAGAGAAAATTAGTTTCTCCTACTTTTTGACTACCGGTAAAACTTGCGCCGATGGTGTCAAGCGAATTATCAGTGCCGTTATCGACTTCAAGAAAATAGGCATAGGTGACTAATTTGCCGAATGAAGTCTTATAGGAGGAGTTAAGAATCTTATCTTCGCTATCCAGATCCGCATCGTCAGCAAAAATTCGATTGCGCTGCGCAATATAAGACGCGTTGATTTCAAAACCATCAAGTAGCTGGTAGTTAACGACAATTCCGTCAAAGGTTTGTCGATCCTGACGCCAGCCGACATGACCGACAAATCGATGGCCATCTAAGGTGAATACTTGCCGCCCGAGCTTGGCTGTAAGCTGTTTTGACTTGAATTGCACGAATGCCTGGTCTATTTCAGTATGGTCAGGGTCCGCAATCACCGAAAACTCACCAACACGATCTCCGGTTGGCGGCACAGCAAAATCATCCACCAGACTGACCGAATTTTCGACCTCGATAACGGCGGAAAAACCGCCTGCTTCTGGTGATTTATAACCAAGCTGTGTTCGCAGGGTTAGGCCGTCTGCGTCTGGTAATGGATTATCTTGGCTGACGGTTTCAAAACGTAACCGCAGATCACCATAGACGGTTCCATAGTTACTTTTGGTGTCACTCGCTACCACTACCTGACTGGCAGCGCTGGTGATTACAATGATTATTAGAAAGATGTTTTTAATCTTCATGGTTCTCTCCGCTTATATAGTTTGTTCCTTGGCGATCTAACTGCGTCGTTAGAGGCTAATTCGCAAAAAGCGGTGGCTCGCCGTTGAGCGCACCAATTAATTTTTCAAAATCGTTTGAATAACTTCTGCCCTTAACTCACCTTTTCGGTAACTTGCGCAACGTCGACGGTTTCTTTTGCCTTTCGTTTGGCTGAATCAAAATTAACGACGCCTTTCTTCTCATACAAGAACGACAGGACTTGCTGGCGGTAGTAATTAAATTGATCGTCTTTAGCTAATTCGACGCGCTCGCGCGGGCGAGGTAAATCAATCTCCAATAGCTCCCCGACTTTGGCGGCTGGGCCATTTGACATCATCACAATCTTGTCAGACATCAATACCGCCTCGTCAACATCATGGGTAATTAGAATAATGGTGGTATTTAGTTCTTTCTGGATCTCCATCACTGAGTCTTGCAAGTTCGCTCGAGTCAAGGCATCCAGCGCGCCAAAGGGTTCATCCATTAACATCACCTTAGGCTGCATGGCTAAGCAACGAGCAATACCAACGCGCTGCTTCATGCCTCCTGAGATTTCATGCGGCATCTTGTGCATGGCATGATCCATCTTAACGAGGCTTAAGTTGTGTTCGATCCACTCCTTGGTTTCAGCTTTAGACTTTCGACCTTTAAAGACTTGCTCTACCGCCAAACCAACATTGTCAAACACACTTAACCATGGCATTAGGGCATGACTTTGGAAGACAACCGCACGATCCGGGCCGGGGTCATTCACTTCCTTCCCATCTAAGATTACACCGCCGGTGGTGGCGCGATGCAAACCAGCGATGATGTTTAACACCGTGGATTTACCGCAGCCAGAGTGGCCAATAATTGCAGCGAACTCGCCTTCACGAATAAAAAAGTCAACGTCTTTGAGTGCGACATAAGGCCCAGTGGGCGTGGGAAACTCGATACCAACTCTTGAAATTTCAAGATACTTTTCGATGGTGGTTGTCATTGCTGTGCTCCTGATTAAATCCTTAGCGTAGAACTGCTTGCTTGTCCCAACTTATGGCTTTTTGTGTCATAAGAATTAGACGATCTAAAATAAAGCCAATCAAACCAATGGTGATCACCGCCACCATGATTCTTGCCAGTGAATTCGATGAGCCGTTCTGAAATTCATCCCACACAAATTTCCCCAGACCTGGGTTTTGCGAAAGCATTTCAGCTGCGATAAGCACCATCCAACCAGTTGCAAGAGATAGCCTTAAACCAGTAAAAATCATCGGCACTGATGCAGGGAAAACTATCTTTTGAATGTGCTTTAACGTTGGCAACTTAATAACTCGGCTCACGTTGAGTAAATCTTTATCCACGTTCGCTACCCCAACCGCAGTGTTAATTAAGGTTGGCCAGAGGCAGCATAAAGCGACGGTTAATGCCGAATTCAAAAAGGACTTCTCAAACATCGGGTCATCTGACACATAAAGAGCCGAGACCACCATGGTGATTAACGGCAACCAGGCCAGGGGCGAAACTGGTTTAAAAACCTGTATTAGTGGATTAACCGCCTTGTACACCGAGTCACTCAAACCACAAGCCAGCCCTAACGGAATGGCGATCAACGATGCGATAAAAAAACCGAACATGACGGTTTTTAAGCTAGTGGCTATTTGATCAAAGTAAGTTTCTTTGCCGGTGTATTTACGAAGTTTGATTGTCGCATCTGGGTTTTTAGCTAATTTCTTAGCATTACGAACTTCCTGGCGTTCATAAAAAGCGAGCTCTTTTTGTCGTTCAGCCTGATGCTCGTCTAACAAGCTTTGCGATTGCTCATAAACCTGCACCGGGCCGGGGAACTTACCCAAAGAGGTATCAATACGACTAGCAGCGCCACTCCAAATCAGCATGAAGACAAACACGCCTAGGATGGGCAACATAAAGTTCCGCAGATCCACGGAGAAAAACGCTCGAGTTAGTTCGTGTATGACTTGCTCGATTTTACTTTGCTGTGAATGTTTGACTGTCGCGGTCATCGTCGGATCTCGGTTAGTGAATATTGTCTTAGTCGATATGCTTAGAGCGTTTCTTCCTTAAGGCCAATTTTGAATTTCTTTAAATAGGCATTCGGCTGCTGCCCGTCATAAGAAACACCATCGATAAATTCAGTTTGCTCAGGTTTAAATCCGGTTTCAGTTTCGAAGTCTGGGAAATCAGATGCATCCATTAAACCTTCGGCGATAAGCTCTTGCGCCGCTATTTGATAGATTTCTGGCTTATAAACATCAGCGGCAATATTTTTATACCAATCGTCGCTTTGCGGCTCTGAAATTTGCCCCCAACGACGCATCTGCGTGAGATACCAAATCGCATCTGAGTAATAGGGGTAGGTCGCGTTATAGCGAAAGAAAACATTAAAATCGGGCACCGAACGTTTATCGCCTTTTTCGTATTCAAAGGTGCCTGTCATTGAATTAGCGATTACATCGTAGTCAGCACCAACGTAATTTGATTGCGATAGAATTTTTACCGCAGCACGTCGATTCGCATTATTGTTTTCGTCCAACCACTTGGCGGCTCTTAGTAAAGCTTTAACAATGCGTACGGTGGTATTGGGATACTTTTCGGTAAACTCTTTGGTCATACCAAAAACTTTTTCTGGGTTGTTTTTCCAGATTTCGTAATCGGTAATCACTGGTACGCCAATGCCTTTAAATACCGCTTGCTGGTTCCAGGGCTCACCAACGCAGTAGCCAAAGATCGTACCTGCTTCCATGGTGGCAGGCATTTGTGGCGGCGGCGTCACTGACAATAAAGCATCGGCATCAATAGTGCCTGCGGTATCACCTTTGTGCGGCGCATAATAACCAGGGTGGATGCCGCCAGCGGCTAACCAATAGCGTAATTCATAGTTGTGGGTAGAGACAGGAAATACCATACCCATTTTGAAAGCTTTCCCGTCAGCCTTAAAGGAATCCACTACCGGCTTTAGATAGTCGGCTTTAATCGGATGAACAGGCTTGCCATTCTCTACCGGCACATATTCCTTCATCTTGGCCCAAATATCATTTGAGACGGTAATGCCGTTGCCATTTAAGTCCATCGAAAACGGTGTCACGATGTGAGCCTTGGTGCCATAACCAATGGTGGCAGCAAGTGGCTGACCCGCTAACATATGGGCGCCATCTAGGGAACCATCGATCACGCCATCAAGCAGCACCTTCCAGTTGGCTTGCGCTTCGATCGTGACGTAAAGCTCTTCGTCTTCAAAATAGCCATTCTCATAAGCGATGGCAATCGGCGCCATGTCGGTAAGCTTGATAAAGCCAAACTTCAATTCATCTTTTTCTGGTTCGCCGACTTGCGATTGTGCTAGCAAAGAGAATGAGAGTAGAAAACCACCAACAACTTTCGAAAAATTACGAAACATAAAAACCTCAAAGTTTTTTCGTCAAATTTAAATTCGAGCGATATGCTCGGTCTTTTCAGAAGCAAGCTTTGCTTCATATGACAAAACAACTTCGTTGCTGTTTCGCATCCAACCCAACCATGTTGAGTGATGGTGAGTAGCGCTATGGCTAACCCAAAAATTAGTTACTTATTAAAGGCTTTCTATCGATGCTAAATCTATTTAGAAAACCTTTCGCCTTAGTCAAAGCAGATTTCGTGCCAACTTTTTCGTGCTCACAATGATGTTTGCCTAACCTCAATGCACTAAGTCGGTGCATTTACATAAACAGCGACTCAGAATTGTTCAAAGCAGTCACTTTGTTCAATAAACACCAAGACCATGCTATTCAAGGATCTCTACTACCGACACAATACGACTTGAAAGTTGCGCCACGGTTTGCCCTTGATTCATTGCAGTGCGCCGCAGATGATCATAAGCCTCTTGCTCACTAATGCTCTTTTGTTGCATTAGCAAGCCTTTGGCTTTTTCTATGATTTTGCGTTCCGATAACTTTTGATTACTCAGTTTGAGCTCACTGTTTAAAGCGTGCCATTGATTGAACCTCTCACAGGCAAGCCCAACTATTAAGGGTAATTTGCCAGGTCTTACAGGCTCTGCAATATAAGCATGCACGCCAACCGCAACGATCTCTCTGACGGTGAGATCATGAGCTTGAGCTAACACCACTATTGGCACCGGCCTTGACGATTGAATTTTCTGAATTTGGTTTAGATCGGCGGCCTCTAGTTTTGTAACCAATAGCACTAAGGCGACTTCAGGCAACGACATGACCCGACTTGCCCAGCTTTGATGGTCTGAATGGATGCATTCAACCAAATAATTCTCATTAGAGAGTGACTGAATGAATTCATCACACTGTTGATTCTGATTGAGGTTGGCTACTAAGAGCGGCTTGCTTGTGGTTGCCATGATCCAATGCCAAAATGGGGTTCATTAAAACATCTTATAAAGTCTACTCCAGCATAAAGTGTGCCAACTTTTTAACGGCGAGTATCAGCACTCACTACAATGGGATTAATCGCGACTTCTAATCAACAGAATTAATCGTGCTGATAAGCGTTTTAGTTCAAGGTATTCAAAACGAAATCCGAGCGAGCGTCACCGGCATTTTCAGGTTAAACTCTCTGCGAAAAGGTCGAATTAAAATGGCTATCAGCTGACTAAAAGCCTTAAAAAGAACAACAACTAACGAAATATTCGTCATCTAAAAATCTGCGACTGACGCCGAAGGAGAACGCTTTATGCAAACATCAACACCGCAAACCGCGAATTGGTCTTCACGTTTTGGCTTCATATTAGCCGCAATAGGTAGTGCGGTCGGCTTGGGTAATCTATGGCGTTTTTCTGCTGAAGCAGGCTCTAACGGTGGTGCGGCATTCATTTTAATTTACTTGTTATGCGTCGCCTTGATTGGCATCCCTATCATCATGGCGGAGCTCCTCATAGGCCGTGCTGGGCGAGCCAGTAGCGCAATCAAAAGCGCCGAAGAATTAGCAACTCGCAGCAAGGTATCAACTGCCTGGAGCGCTGGCATCTGGCTTGGCGTAATTAGTAGTTTTCTGATATTAAGTTTTTATGCGGTGGTTGCCGCTTGGGTTCTTGCCTACATACCCAAATTCTTAACGGGTGCTTTCACCGGACAAACACCGGTAGAGATTGCCGCCCAATTTGACACGCTGATCGCCAGCCCCACCGCGCTGATGCCATGGTTTTTATTGATTTGTATTTTGACTATCTGGTTAGTGTCACGAGGGCTCAACCGTGGCATCGAAATGGCGGCAAAAATATTGATGCCAACTTTCTTTGTATTGTTGGTGCTCTTAAGTATCACCAGTATCATCAATGGCTGGTCGTCTGGTGGAACTCAGCAAGCGATCAACTTTATGTTCAGCCCGGATTTTTCAAAGATCTCACCACAGATCGCCGTTAGTGCTCTTGGCCAGGCATTCTTCTCGCTAGGTATCGGCATGGCGATGATCGCTACCTATGGCAGCTATTTACCACGCGATGTCAACATTCCACAGTCAGCAGTAATTATCGGCGTTTGTGATACTGCTGTAGCACTCATAGCTGGCTTTGCAATATTCCCCATCGTTTTCACTTTTGGCCTGGATTTTCAGGCAGGCGCTGGTTTGTTTTTCAAAACCTTGCCGACAGCCCTAGTTGATACTACTGGAGGTATGTGGATCGGTGCTGCTTTTTTCTCGATGGCATTTTTTGCCGCACTCACCACGGCAGTCGCATTTTTAGAACCCGCTGCGGCCTATGTAAATGAACAGTTTGGTTTATCTAAAGCTCGTGCAGCTGTGATTATTGGTGTTGCGGCAATTATTTTCGGGCTCGGCTCTTTGTACAGCACCGAATTTATGGACTTTTTAGATACCGGTTTGACTGCGCCCATTCTGCTACCTTTATCGGCCTTGATCGTCGTGTTCTTTACCGGATGGCGACTCGATAAAGCCGTCATTAATCAGCAACTAAAAAAAGATTCACCAAAGCTAACTGCCTTTTTGATGATTATGATTCGCTTTATTGCGCCACTGATGATTCTCGTCATTTTGGTTTCAGGAATTACCGACCAATACTTTTAGCGTTCGGTTCTCAGTCAATGTGAATATCTGTGAGTTCGGCACTCAGAAAGGCGCGCGCACGATTAGAATTTGCTAAAATAGAGTCAGAGTGGTTAGTGATTAGTTAATCAGCGATAACAACGATGAATAGCTTGATTAAAATTTTAGTGGTGGGCGGCCTGCTTCCTTTATTGTCTATTAATGCCGATCTGGCAGTGGCACAAACTGGTGCAAGCAATCAAAATTTGGAGCGAATCAACATTCGCTGTCGTCAACACAATAAGCCAAGGTTTATTGAAGCTCGTGGCAGCAGTTGGTGTGCGATGGGCAGCAGCCGCGATTGTGCCGATATCAAAGCGGTAGCAGCGGCGCGAGCATGTGCGATGAGCGATCGTCGGCTAACAGCGCTAAGTGACGCGCCGTCAGCAACTTCAACGGCGCAAAATCCGGCAACAAGCCCCGCGCCGGTGGAGCTGACCGAAGCACAAAAACGACGTGAACTGGAAGATGAGCTGCTTGATCTACAAGAGCAGCTAGTGGTGTTGCGCAGTCGTCAATTGAGGCTCCGCAAACGTGAACTGGAATTGAATACCAGACTCAATAACTAGTTCCTTTTAAATTCCACAAAGGTTTCAATCTGAATCTCGTCGCCTACGAGAGGGATAAAGGCGTCCATGCCAAAGTCTGAGCGTTTGAACTCGGTAGACGCGCTAAAACCAAGTTTGTAACTTTGAGTTAGCACGTCAAAAGCGCCACCTTCAAATTTTGCCTTAACTAGAATATCTTTGAGTTGGCCTCGCCACGCCAGTTTTCCACTGAATTCGAACTCACTGTCGTTAAGTGGTCTAACGCCGGTGGAAGTAAACTTCGCTTGCGGATAATTACGGATATTCAGCCAGGTCGCTCCTTTAAGTGTATCTACCAGCCCTTGGTCATTTAAGTCGATGGAGGTCATGTCAATTAACGCAGTCAATTGTGCGGCTTGCATATTCTCTGGATCGAATTCCAGGCTGGCATCAAAATCGTTGAAACGGCCAACATAGGTCGACAAACCGAGATGGCGTATTTTGAATAATAACCGTGCATGGCTTTTATCCAGCACATAAGCACCGGACTTTAGTTCTGCAAAATTCGACTCGACTTTTGGCGTCAACAGAGCAACACAACCACTCAAAAAAAAACAGCAAACTAATGCCGATATTCTAAACATTTCGCATCCTCCTCCAGGCTTGTAAGCCGAGATAAACAACTGCGCCTAAAATTAATGTTGGTAGTGCTGCCAAAAATTGTACGGGATCGCGAATAGCAGTTAAAACAGCAAACCCAACCGTACACACAACAAAAATAACAGGCGCAATAGGGTACCAAACAGATTCTGGGCGACGACCATGTCGCCAGTGTTGCACAAACAAACTACTTACCGCCAAGGCTAAACACAGAGAAAGCGTTAAGCCTAGGTAATTAATTAAGCCACGAAGATCAGCGACCAAGACCAAAATAAGCGCGGTTAAAACTTGCAGCACAATAGATGCTCTTGGTGGCTGGCCTTGTTTCATTTGGAACAGACGTGGCAATGCTCCGTCGTCAGCCATCTTGGCATAGACCCTGGGGCCGGCCAGCACCATAGCGGTGATTGAGGTGAGTAAGGAAACAGCAATTACCAATTCCACTATACGTCGCCCGCCGATGCCGCCAATCGCTTCGGCCGCACGAGCGGTCACATCCGGCTGATTGCGCAAAACTTCTGGTGCGGCCGAATAAACAATGATGACATTAATAACCACACACAGAACCATAGTCAACAAGGTGCCTACTATCATACCTTTGGGCACCACACGCTTGGCATCATGCACTTCACCGGCTACATAGGCAGCAGCATTAAAACCCGCATAACTCAGTGAAATCCACACCAATGAGTTCGCAAAAGCCAGTAGGTTAAAAGGCATCAATTCAGCTTGATCAACTACCGGCAGTTCAGGTCGAGACCAAAATAGTGCGCCTGATACCACGATCAGGGCGACCAAAATAATGAGCATCAGCAACACAATCCACTCATGCACGCGCGCACCAAAGCGCACACGCACAATATGAATGCCACCAGCAAGCAGAATGACACTTACCGCTAACAAATCATTTGGCAATCCGGCCAGAGAACTAACGCCTGAACGTGCATACAATTCGAATGCTGTGGCTGAAAACGCGATCGCGCCGGGAAAGCCAGCTAGCAAGGAAATCCATCCGGCGATGAATCCGGCAATAGGATGAATCGATCTTGAAAGGAACAAGTATTCGCCACCAGATTCGGTCAAATCACGCACTAGCATTGCGTAGCTTAATGCGCCCATGAGTGCGATTAAGCCGGCGACGAACCACGCTAACACAACCCACTGCGGTGAGCCAAGATCATTCAGTGCGAAGCCTGAAGTTGTATAGATTCCTGCACCTACCGCATTGCCTACCACTAAGGCGACCAGAGTCCAAACGCCAAAACTATGTTTCATAGGGCGCAGTGTAGAGCAAGCAATAGATTACGCAAGCTGGCGCAATGACTCTAATGGCGGCACACTGATAATCGCGCGGCTGCGCCATAGACCAAGAACAGTTATCACCAGCGTGCCACTGACGATGCCGAATATCCACAACCAGAGATGCCATTGCGGGTCGAGATCAAAAACTTCAGCCTGCACAAAATACAAAATCAATTCAGCGCCCAAACCGGCGATAAAACCGGCAATGGCACCAAGACCCGCGTATTCCACCGTTAGCGCGCCCAATACCATCTTACGCGAGCTGCCAAGAGTACGGAGAATGGCATTTTCGCGTAGCCGTTCGTCATAACTGACACCAATAGCGGCGAATAACACCATGGCGCCACAGGCAAGTACTAATAATAAAATCACCTCTAGCCCCTGAGTAACACGCTCGATAAGATCGCGAATGCGCGCAACAACGTCGTTGAGCTCAAGTACCACCGCGGTGGGATACTCACGCACCACTTTGGGTACAAAACTCGCCTGGCGCAATAACTTAGCTTGCTCAGTGACGGACCGTTCACTAGCGCGCACAGCGGTAACCCAATTAGGAGCGAACTTATCCAACGCACCAGGGTAAAACACAATATAAAAATTGGGGTTCATGCTTTGCCAGTTCACTGACCGAATACTGGCGAGGCGCGCATCAAATTTAATACCGCCCACACTAAACTCGACCAGATCCCCAACCTTAACACCGATTTCGCCAGCCACTTCTTCTTCAATGGAAAATTCGAGCTGTGCTGGCGCTTGTTGCCACCACTGCCCTGCTACAACCTGGTTAGAGGTAGGTAGCTCGGCCGACTGAGTAAAATTTACTTCGCGGCGTAACCCATCTGAACGAGCGATTCGCTCTGGCGTAATCGCCTCGTTATTGATGCTCACTAAGCGGCCACGAACCATGGCAAACCATTGTGTGGTCGAGGCACCTTCTTTGGCTAACAAGGCTTTAATTGGGTCTACTTCAGATGTGGCAACATTAAATAGAAAATGACTCGGAGTATCATCAGGCAACTGAGCTTGCCACTCGGCGATCAAGCTAGTTCGCATACCCGTGACCACCAGCAGTAACATCAAAGTAGCTGAAAAACCCACGAGCTGAATAAGCGTATGATTGCGTCGCCGCCAGAGATTCGCTAAACCAAGGCGAACCACACTGCCCCGCCAACTGCCAAACTGCTTGACCAGCCGCAATACTTGCAGCGCAATCAAAGTACAAAGCGCAAACAACACAAACAGAGCAACCAAAAATAGCACTGCCGTTATTAGGCTCTGACTATACCAATAAGCTAAAACTAATAGTGCTGAGATACCAATTATCCAACGACGCCCGGCACCAAGCAGTGAGCTAGGCAGGTCGCGTCGCAATACTCGAAGTGGTGCGATACTAGGTAGGTGCCACAACGCCGGTAAAGCAAATCCGAGTACACACACCAACCCGGTGAGCGCTGCAACCACGAAAGGTCGCCAACCCGGATTAGGAAGCTCAATGTCGAGCAAGCCTTTAGCCAACTCCAATAAAAATGTATGACTTGCCCAGCCAAGTATGATGCCAATAACGGTGGAGACGATCGCGATAACACTTAACCGAATAAACTGACTACGCCTTACTTCTGCAGCTGACAAGCCCCAGGCTTTCATTAGTGCAACCTGATCAGTCAAACGGCTGGCATAGCGCTGGCTCGCTAAGGCCATCGCTAAACCAGCTAATAGCACACCGATGGTGCCGCTAAGCAGTAAGAAGCTTCGCCCTCGCTGCAAAGCTTCAGATAGCTGCTCTTCGGCATTCTCTGGGGTAATTAAAGAGTGATGCTGATCATTGGTATTATCTTGCGCGTCGAACCATTGCTTATAAGCTTGGATTTGAGCAGTTTCTCCTTGCAGTAATAAGGAATAACGAATTCGACTGCCGGGCCGCACCAGCTGCGAGCGGGCTAAGTCATCCCAGCTCATCAACACTCTTGCACCAGCTGAACCAAAACCGGTGCCTCGATCTGGCTCGTTTAGAATCAGCCGCGTGACTTTCAGTTTGACGTAACCTACGTCGATCTCATCGCCGATGCCAATATCCAGTAAATTGAATAAGCGAGCCTCAACCCAGGCTTCGCCTGCAGCGGGGCCGTGATTGCGCTGCTCAAGTTCATTGCCATTCAAATCAGCACTTAATTCAATGACACCTCTAAGTGGGTAGTCTTGGCTAACGACTTTAACTGCTGCTAAATGATTGTTCTCCCCGGCGAATACCATGGAACGAAAAGTGGCGGTTTCGGCACTATTCAACTGGCGCTGATTTGCTTGCTCATAAAAACGCTGATCGACTGGATTGCCAGAGCGTACCGCTAGATCAGAAGCAAGAAAACTTGATATCTGTGCATTTAAACCACGCTCAACCCGGTCAGCAAACAGGCTGACTGCGGTAACTACGGTAACCGCCAAAACCAGTGCGGAAATAACTAAACTCAGCTGGCCGCCTCGCCAGTCTCGCCACAGCAATTTAAGATCAGTGATTAACATATCAATCCAGCAAGTGCCCACTATCTATGACTAGTTGACGTTCACAGCGGTCCGCTAGCCGTTGTTCATGCGTGACTAAGATTAAAGTCGTTTCAGTCTGCTCGTTTAACTCAAATAAAAGATCACTAACCTTGCCGCCAGTAGCTCGATCAAGATTTCCGGTCGGCTCATCAGCGAATAAGATTTTAGGGTCACAGGCAAATGCACGCGCTAGCGCAACTCGCTGTTGCTCACCACCAGAAAGTTGTTTGGGATAGTGCTTTAGACGTTCTGACAGCCCAACTTTAGACAAAAATTCTCGAGCGCGCTGTATAGCCTTAGGCTCACCTTGAAGTTCCAGCGGCAGAGCAACGTTCTCAATCGCAGTCAGGCTTTCAAGTAATTGAAAGGTTTGAAAGACAAAGCCGACTAATTCTGCCCGCACCCTAGCTCGGCCTTCTTCGCCCATGTCGGTGATATTGTGTTGAGCCACAAATATCTCCCCGCTTGTAGGTGTATCTAAACCCGCGAGCAAACCTAATAAGGTGGATTTGCCAGCCCCAGAGGGCCCAACAATCGCCAGACTTTCACCGTGCGCTATCTCGATAGACACATCATCTAAAATAGTGAGAGTTTGATCGGCGGTGCTCACGCGCTTAGATACGTTGTGTGCGCGAATAATCGGAACTGACATGAAAAGTAAAACCTAGAAGATGAGTGAATAAAGGCTCAAGGAGCGAAATTTTATCGATTACAATACTTATTGATGTAGTTCTTTGGCACCCGAAAAAACTCAAAAGTAGCCCCAGAGAAATTAACCAAAAAAACTAAAGACTGAGTCAATATAGTGTTATCAAACTCGGTAGAAACTAGATGATACCTAATTCTACGAAAATCAAGTTCACGCTGCTAATCTTATTCGCTTTTAGCTTCTCTCCTATGCTCGCTCATGGCAAACATATTTTGGTTTATGGAGATAGCCTAAGCGCTGCCTATGGCATGGATCTAGAGCAGGGCTGGGTTCATCTTTTGGCGCTTTCGCTCGGTGAGCAACACCGTGTCAGCAATGCCAGCATCTCTGGCGATACATCGGCACGCGGGCGCGATCGATTACAAGTGACTTTGAATGAATTCAAACCAGACATTATTTTGCTCGAACTCGGTGCCAATGATGGATTACAAGGTCTGCCTATTAAAAACTTACGCGAAAACCTGGAATCCATGATTCAGCAAGTTAAAGCAGCTCAGATTGATATTGTGCTAGGTGGTATTTCCCTGCCAGCGAGTTATGGCCCACGCTATATAGACCAATTTCGAGCAGTTTATACCGACTTGGCTGCTGCATACGATTTACCTTTACTGGATTTTTACCGCGAAGAATTTGTGACTACGCCAGGTTATATTCAGGAAGATGGCCTGCATCCAACTGCGATTACGCAGCCATTGGTGCGCGACATTGTGTTAGCGTTTTTAAAGGAACAAGAACTGATTAATTAAGCAGTGTCAGATTTAGTAGCACTCTTGAGAACAAGCAAAGCTTTTTTCACTGCATTGGTATAGGGGTTGGCTTGCGGTCGCTCGCGTCGAATCAGTTGTAAAGCTGGCTTTAAGCCCAAACCACGATAGTGACAAAGATACGCAAGCACCGTAGCCGGGGCGCGGCATACCCCAGCATTGCAATGAACATATGCGGTGTGACCAACGCTGACAAGATTATTTAAAGACCGTACTGGTGTCGGTAGTTTTAAGGCGAGATCATCTTCATCAAAATCAGTGATCGGATATCTCTCGACATGGATATCATTATATTCATAGGCCTTAGTAAGCTTTGCCCAATCAATGCGATGAGTCTTTAGATCTTCATCACTTTGTAATGAAACCACCGCACTGATTTTCATTTGCTTAAGGCGAGCGACATCCACCGAAGTTTGCGGCGCATTACCAATAAAAATCTGTTTTTCTACCCGCCCAAAATTGATCATACCTAATGATACTGTTGGCTACCCTCACGCACGGCTGACACCAATGCCGCCATATTGTCTGGCTTGGCAAAAGGCTGAATGCCGTGACCCAAATTAAATATATGGCCTTTATCTGTTGTAGAATGTTGACCATACCCCGCTAACACTTTAGCAGCTTCGTTGCGAACTTGGCTAGCGCCTGTGTTCATTATTACCGGGTCCATATTGCCTTGCAGCACTACTTGTCCACCAACGCGTTGCCGCGCACTGGCGATATCGACTGTCCAATCAAGCCCCAAGCCATCGCAGCCGGTTGCAGCCATAAGCTCTAACCACTGCCCACCACCTTTAGTAAACAGCACAATTGGTGTGTCAGGATGTTTGGCTTTTGAGGCTGACACTATTTGCTGCATATACGCCAGCGAGAAGCGTTGATAATTCTCAGTCGACAGCATGCCGCCCCAGGTGTCGAAAACCATTAAAGATTGCGCTCCGGCCTGTACCTGCGCGTCTAGATACGCGATCACGGAGTTGGTCACAACTTGCAGCAATTGATGGGCGTCATTCGGAGATTCAAACATCAGCCCTTTAATACGTCGAAATTCCTTACTGCCACTGCCTTCAACCATATAACTGGCGAGTGTCCAGGGGCTGCCGGTAAAGCCAATCAAAGGCACTCTTCCTGCTAAAGCATCGCGAATTACTGTAACCGCTTGCATGACGTAATTTAAATCATCATGCATATCAGGCACTGCAAGCTTGCGAATGTCAGCAGCCGATCGAATCGGCTTGTTAAAGACCGGGCCCACGCCTTCTTCTAGCACGAGTTCTAAGCCCATCGCATCAGGAATAGTTAGGATGTCAGAAAAAAGAATGGCGGCATCCAGACCAAAGCGATCGATAGGTTGTAAGGTAACTTCGCAAGCTAGCTCAGGTGTTTTACAAAGAGTGAGAAAGTCACCAGCCTGCGCACGAGTAGCGCGATATTCTGGTAAATATCGGCCAGCCTGGCGCATAACCCAGATGGGAGTACGTTCAATTTTTTCTCCACGTAATGCGCGCAGATATAAATCGTTTTCTAAAGTAGTCATAGGGGGCGGAGTATAGCTCTTAGCAAATTGGCGAACACGCTTGTCTGCAATATGGCATTTTGGTTTTAGTTGGAGTCGGTGTGCAGTGATTGTAAGATCGCCTTTTTGGCCTTCATGAATTCAGCCGGCGAGTTGATAGCATCAAGTGCAATCAACTTGCCTTGTCGATAGTAAGCTACCGAAAATTTAACTTCGGCGATACTACCTGTCAGCCGTGTTTCATCGTAACCATTCAATAAGCCTGCGGTCTGCAATTTAACATCGTATTGATCTGACCAGAACCACGGCAGCTGATTGTAGACTTGCTCACGACCACAAATCGTCAAGGCGGCCGTTTTAGCCTGAGCAACCGCATTGGGAACTGACTCTAATCTGATTTGTTGGCTATATAAGGCATTAGGATGAGCACAGCAATCGCCTACCGCATAGATAGTATCGTCAATAGTTCGGGTATATTCGTCAACCACGATTCCATTGTCGCAAGGTAAACCCGCCTCTTCTGCAAGCTCGACATTGGGCACCACGCCAATGCCGACCACCGCGCAATCAAATTCAAGCTGTTCGCCATCAGCAAGCTGAGCGACATAGTTTTGACCATCAACCGCAAAGCTCTCAAGCGCAGTATTCAAGCGTATATCCACGCCCTCACGGGCATGTAGTGCCTGGAAAAAATCCGATACTTCTGGGCTGGTGACCCGCGCCAGAACTCGCTCTTGCGCTTCCAGCACCGTCACTTGAATACCTTGCTTGATGGCCGATGCCGCCAGCTCTAAGCCAATATATCCGGCGCCTACGATTAATAGTTTGCTTGCAGGCTTAGCGGCGCGTTTAATCTCATCAACATCTGCCTTGGTTCGCAAATACTTTACTTGCGGTAAATCAGCCCCAGGTATATTGAGCCTGCGGGCTCGTGTTCCAGTCGCCAAAATGAGGTGTTGATAGCCGACAATGCTTTGGTCTTCAAGCACAAGCTGTTTTTTAGTGCGATCAAGGTGCGTCACGCGTTGACCAAGCCGCAAATCCACTTTGGCTTTCTCATAAAACGCGGCATTTTTGATCAGCAGCTTTTCCACCGCCAACTGGCCTTGATAATAGGCTTTGGATAACGGTGGCCGTTGATAAGGAAGTTCTGGCTCATCGCCAATCAGGGTAATTGAACCTTGCCAATCAGCCTTGCGTAAGGTCGAGATCGCCTCGGCAGCCGCATGACTGGCACCAACGATCACAACCCCTGATGAGACGTCATTCATGCCTTTGCATCAATTCGGGCTAACCA
Organism: uncultured Gammaproteobacteria bacterium; assembly: GCA_964455815.1. Lineage (GTDB taxonomy): Bacteria > Pseudomonadota > Gammaproteobacteria > Arenicellales > Arenicellaceae > Arenicella. The sequence continues at coordinate 1,915 of CAYVYS010000040.1, read as the reverse complement.
GCAAATAATTAGTATTGGCTTTCGGGCGTGGTGACGACTAAGCCATCTAATTCATCACTCATTGGAATTTGGCAGGCCAAGCGAGAGTGATCAGTCACATTGTCAGCCACATCTAACATCTCAGCCTCAAGATCACCAGGTTTGCCGACTTTGTCTAACCAAGTAGGGTCAACATAAACATGACAGGTTGCACAGGCGCAAGCACCGCCGCAGTCTGCTTCGATGCCAGGCACATCATTTTGGGTTGCCGCCTCCATAACGGAATCGCCGTTAGTGGCCTCCACTTCTGTTGAATTGCCTTGATAGTCGATGAATGTGATCTTTGACATAGGTTTTTCGTATTCTAAATTTGATAAATTATAGTCGCTCGGCCGAAATCAAATACGCCAAGCGAGCGACAAGATTGCGAGCATAATAGCTGATTCATTGCGACGATCAAGTCTGCTCCGCGCGCTAAATTCTAAAGACATTTGCGAGCATTCTCTGTTTGACAACATCGACAAATCAGGCAGCGATTCAAATTCAATAAAATGACCGACCTAAACCCCAAACTTGTAAAAACAGCGAGCTATATCAATGGGCAATGGCATGCTGTCCAGGGAAAATCTTTTGCGGTCGATAATCTCGCCACAGAAAAGACTATTGCTCAAATATCGGCGGCTGGCGCTACAGAAACTTAGCTAGCCTGATGCCGCTGTTAATGCCTTGCCCGCTTAGGGGTATGGCTGGCCTTGATTCTAGAAGATAAGGCCAGCATGGATTCTTAATAAGTTAGTGCTGGTTTAAGTAGTTGATAATACCCTGCGCAGCTTCACGGCCTTCAAATACAGCCGTCACTACCAGATCAGAGCCACGCACCATATCGCCACCGGCAAACACTTTGGGGTTGGTGGTTTGAAACTTCAAGCCCAAATCACTCGACGCCTGCACACCGCCCCAGTCATTGATTTCAATATCAAAGTCTTTAAACCATGGCGCAGGGCTGGGTCTAAAGCCAAAGGCTATAACCACAGCGTCGGCCTCGATTATCTCTTCAGAACCAGGCACAACTTCTGGGCGACGTCGGCCTCGATCGTCTGGCTCGCCTAGTTGAGTGGTCGCCAGTTTAACGCCTTGCACCTGGCCGTCTTGCCCAAGCAATTCAATGGGTTGACGATTCCATAAAAATTCTACGCCTTCTTCTTTGGCATTCGCCACCTCACGCATAGAGCCGGGCATATTTTCTTCATCGCGGCGATAGGCACATTCCACTGAAGTCGCGCCTTGACGAACACTGGTACGAACGCAATCCATAGCAGTGTCACCACCACCTAAGACCACCACCTTTTTACCTTGCATGTCCACAAAGTCAGCAGCGTTTTTCTCAAAGCCCATCAGGCGATTAATATTCGAGACTAAAAATGGTAGTGCTTCGTGCACGCCTTGAAGATCTTCACCGGCAAAGCCACCTTTCATATAGGTGTAGGTTCCCATGCCAAGGAAAACTGCATCATAGTCGTCAATAAGCTGCTGAAATGGCAGATCATTACCGATTTCAGTGTTCAGTACGAACTCAACACCCATTTCTTCGAGAATATTGCGACGCGTTTTCACCACCTCTTTGTCGAGTTTAAATGGCGGAATCCCGAAAGTGAGCAAACCACCGATTTCAGGGTATTTATCGAATACCACTGGTTTAACGCCATTGCGTACGAGAATATCAGCGCATGCTAGCCCCGCAGGCCCGGCACCGACGATCGCCACTCGCTTGTCCGTCCAGGTGACGTGTGACATATCAGGCCGCCAACCCTGCTTGAGTGCTTCATCGGTGATGTACTTTTCTATTGAGCCGATGGTCACCGCACCAAAGCCATCATTCAATGTGCAAGCACCTTCGCAAAGTCGATCTTGTGGGCAAATTCGGCCACAAACCTCG